>JBCBEX010000225.1:0-502 GCA_038528235.1 Bacteroidota bacterium | reverse complement strand
CGCCCTTAACGATGATCTCCATGTTCGAAGCGATCGCTGACTCGATGTCTACGAGCATCAGCACTTGCGCCCCTCAGATCGGCCGGCATTGAGCAGGCGTTCGCCCTCTTCGGGGGTCATAGATCCCTCGGCGATGTAGGCGGCGATCTCACGTCGCGACTTCTCACGGTTCGCGCTGATCAGGATGTTGTGCGTGATGCCGAGCACGACTGCGAGGATCGCGATCCCTCCTCCGACGGAAATGGCGATGATGAGTACCATGTCGTTGTGATGGATCTGCGCGAGTTCGAGGAGCATCACGAGTTCTCCTTGCCGGCCTTGAGTAGCTTTTCGCCTTGCTCGGGCGTCATGGATCCCTCGGCGATGTAGGCGGCGATCTCGCGGCGGGTCTTCTCGCGAGCGTTGGTCTTCATGAAGCCAGTCACGGTGCCGAAGATGATGCCCGCGAGTCCGAGAATGCCTGCGACGACGAAGATGATGTTGTCCTCGTCGAACACGAGCT
>JBCBEX010000224.1:0-503 GCA_038528235.1 Bacteroidota bacterium | reverse complement strand
ACGTGCGGCCTCGGCCCACTGATAGGCGCTTTCGCGGGTGGAGAAATCCTCCGCGAGCAGATCGCCGCCCTGGCCGTTGTCGGTCTGGTAGCCGAAGTACCATTCCGCGCCAGAGCCGCCCTCGGTGTAGAAGCGCCACAGCGTCTCGCGCAGGTTTTCGTGGTTCTGCTGCCAGCCCGGATCGCCCTCCGCCGCCATGCCGATGGTGGCGTTGCCGGGCTCGTCGAGGAAGGCCACGACCGGACGCCCGGCGCTCTCGGCGCCGCCAAGGTAGCGGTCGAGGTCGGGGACCTGGGTGTCGCCGGAGGTCTGGAAGGACAGCGCGTCCAGCGTTGGCTCGCCCTCGAAATCCTCGTACTTGTGGTGTTGGGTGGGATAGGTGTGCAGCGCCACCGGGTGGTCGTAGGGATCGACGGCCTTCAGGTATTCCGAGTGGTCGCGCAGCTGACCGGCGGTGTTCGTCGTCTCCTCGCCCAGGTTCCAGATGATGCCGTTGTGGTGGC
>JBCBEX010000223.1:0-505 GCA_038528235.1 Bacteroidota bacterium | reverse complement strand
CGGGGCCGGGGCCGCAGACGGCGCAGCCCAGTCGGGTAAGCTCTGCGCTGTGGCAGCGGTGGGAAGCGCGAGCAGGAGCGCCGCGGCGAGCGCGGCGTGGCGGAACGTGTGCATGGCGGTAGGTCGGGACAAAAGAACCGATAGGCAAGCACGCTGGCGGGCAAATCCAAGTCGAAAGCCCTCGCATCGTGCTGGCTTGAGCATCGGGCAGTTTAAGACCTATGTCAATAGAAGTGCAGGGTGTCTGATTTATGCACAGCACGCTAGTTCGGTACGCGGAGGCCTGAACGAGCGCGGGGACGCGCCCGCCCAGGACACGCCCCCGCTCTGCTTCACTCGGCCTCACTCAGACGACGCCGCGCTAGCGCACCACCGTCAGCCGACGCGTCTCTGCAAAGCTCTCACCCGCCACGCGCACCACGTACGTTCCCGCCGGCAGACCCGACACATCGACGTCGAGCCGCTCCTCCGAGCCTCCACGCAGCGCCACCGCGCCCGACACTAC
>JBCBEX010000222.1:0-514 GCA_038528235.1 Bacteroidota bacterium | reverse complement strand
TGTCGGTCGGCCCCTCTCGGAGGGTCGGAACAACGTCAACGCCGCGAAGCGCTGACGGGTTAGTGTACTTGACTTGGACAAATCTACCTTGTGGTCACCAGCAGACAGGTCGGCTTAGGAAGGCCTTGCTGCCGCCGCCGCGGACGATACCGCGATTGCGCAACCACCGATGTTCCCACACTCGGGACATCAGTAGATCTGATGATTGTATCTCTCTGAACGATGTGAATGATCATCCGATTGGATGGCACAGCCGCGCGGCTGAACGATCAAATCGGATGATCATTCACATCGTTCAGAGAGATACAATCATCAGATCTACTGATGTCCCGAGTGTGGGAACATCGGTGGTTGCGCAATCGCGGTATCGTCCGCGGCGGCGGCAGCAAGGCCTTCCTAAGCCGACCTGTCTGCTGGTGACCACAAGGTAGATTTGTCCAAGTCAAGTACACTAACCCGTCAGCGCTTCGCGGCGTTGACGTTGTTCCGACCCTCCGAGAGGGGCCGACCGACA
>JBCBEX010000221.1:0-517 GCA_038528235.1 Bacteroidota bacterium | reverse complement strand
TTGGTATGTATTTCCCGACTCATCCGTCACTGTGATTTTCATTCGCACATTATCCTGAATTAACAGCGCAATTTCATTGGGATTTATGTTCTGATTACACTGTGCCAATACTATCGTATCACATGCACACAGGACTACCAAGAGAGACAGAATGCCTCTCGTCAAAGACGATGCCATGGTTCCGATGAGGAGTCTGGGTTAGGAAACCGGCATCCACACGTCGATCAGGATCTCTTGACCTTCGTCCAGAGCGGGGTACGATCGCACAGCAAACGCCTGTTTTCCAAGCGTACTAACTGTATCTAACATGAACCTATCGCGGAAATCCGCTATTTCCCTGCTCCGTTAATCGTGTGGCAAAGCACCTTTTCCCTAACTACAGCGTCACATCTCCTAACCTTGGGTAGTGTCGTACCATACCTATTTCAAACTCACCCACTCGTGGTGTCTCCTAATTTTTTCTTACTTGCACGACCAGCATGACAGTGGTCATCTATTTTGACACCGTCAGCCGCGC
>JBCBEX010000220.1:0-518 GCA_038528235.1 Bacteroidota bacterium | reverse complement strand
CCTGGATCGGCGCGAGCACGTCGATCCAGGTGACGAGGAAGGCCGGATCCGGGCGCTCCTCGTCGTCGATCAACCGCTCGGTGAGCGCCTGCGCGGTCCACGCGCCCGCCGATCCGCCGATGAGGCCGATGCGCTCCGGCGCGATCCGAGGATCGGAGAGCGCGGCCGAGTACGCGGCCTCGGCGTCCCGTACCAGCTCGTCGAAGGTGCGCGTCCCGCAGTCGCCCTCGCTCTTGCCTGCGCCGCGCTGGTCGTAGGCGAACGTCGCGTAGCCGTAGCGCGCAAAGACCCGCCCCTGCCGCCGATGTCGCCCACGCGTCGAGCAGCCGCGACCGTGGATGCGCACGAGGCACGGGAACGGCCCTTCGCCCTCGGGCAGCACCAGTGTGCCTTCGAGGCGCACGTCGCTCTCGAAGGTGACCGGCACCTCGACGACCGCGGGCTCCGGCTCCGGCAGGCTGCGCTTGAGGTGCAGCGTGACCTCGGGGCTCCAGCGCCCCGCCGGGCCGAACAGCTCG
>JBCBEX010000219.1:0-518 GCA_038528235.1 Bacteroidota bacterium | reverse complement strand
GTCACCCCGTGATAGGCGATCTCGACCGCGTAGTCGTCGTTGAATTCGATCCCCACCGATCCTCGCCTCCGCGTGAATCTCCCCGGAGCCTGGAGCGCCAGTGCAGATGGTGATCCGAGCAACGACGCCATCCTCGATCTCGAAGTGGCCCTGGTGCTCGCCGACGGCACGCGGCTCACGTTCCTTTTCGCCGATACCAGTCAGGTTCGGCCGGGCCAAAGTGTCGATGATGTCCTGTTCGTGGTCGGGATGGCCCAACACGAATTCGTCACGGTCTTTGCGATACGAGAGCACGTAGTCGAAGTCGTGGTACCAGCCGCTGCCCCAGCCGTCGTAGATGAAGCGAGTTTCGGGGGCGAGCTCCTGGATGGAATCGAGCTTGGCGCGCTCGGATGAGTAGCGCCGGGTCAAAGCGAAGGTGCGCATCGCGCCCTCGACCAGGACGTCGCTCTGCTTGGCCAAGCTCGATTCCATCCAGGAGCTCGCCCCCGAAACTCGCTTCATCTACGACGGCTGGG
>JBCBEX010000218.1:0-521 GCA_038528235.1 Bacteroidota bacterium | reverse complement strand
TCCCACTGGCGACTACTACATCTCGTCAGGTGGTACCAACGGCCTGCTCGGCGAGCTAGTTCTCAACCGCGCCATCGTACAGGAGGACGAGGTCGAGTTGCGCTTCACCGCCGCCTGCGCTGAGCCGGGCGCCTGCCTCGCGACCTACCTCTCCTCCGGCGATGGCGAGATCCTCAGCGTTCCGTTCGAAGCCTGGTCCCTCAGCCCAGTTGTCGGTGCTGGTGAACGTGTCCGCGAAGTCCGTGACGGGAGCCTCGCCGCTCTCGCGGAAGTACGGGATCATGCGGACGTCGTCGGCGGGGTCGTCGGGGGTGGTGCCGAGGTACCAGGCTTCGAACGGAACGCTGAGGATCTCGCCATCGCCGGAGGAGAGGTAGGTCGCGAGGCAGGCGCCCGGCTCAGCGCAGGCGGCGGTGAAGCGCAACTCGACCTCGTCCTCCTGTACGATGGCGCGGTTGAGAACTAGCTCGCCGAGCAGGCCGTTGGTACCACCTGACGAGATGTAGTAGTCGCCAGTGGGA
>JBCBEX010000217.1:0-530 GCA_038528235.1 Bacteroidota bacterium | reverse complement strand
ACGTCCTGAACGGTCTGCCCCGTCGTCACCGAGACGCCCGCGAGCGAGAAGTCACTGGCGAAGGGGTTGCCGGCGAGGTAGAACGCGTCGTCGGAGACGGTGCGCGCCCCGAAGGTGACGTCCTGGTCGGCCGCGAGCGGCGTCACCGTCGCCGCAACGTTGACAGGGAGCGTCTGAATGGTTCCGAGGCCGCTGCCGCTGAGCGTGGGCGGGCTGGCGCTGTCGAAGAAGTACCACCAGAAGCCTGCGCCGGGGACGAGGGCGTCGGTCTCGGCGGGGGCCGTGAAGCCGTCGTTGCCGCCGGGGGTCTGGTTGCCGCCGTAAGCGGTGTAGAGGTTGGCGGGGTCGGTGTCGGCGGCGGCGATGCCGCGCAGGAGGTTGACGGCGGCGAGGTCGGCGACGGTGAGGCCGGAGCCGGGGGCCGAGAGCATCCGCCACCCCTCCCCGCCCGACGACGCCTCCGATACTGTGACCGACCCTATTCCCGCAACCTCGAAGTCGTCGGGCGGGGAGGGGTGGCGGATGCTCTC
>JBCBEX010000216.1:0-533 GCA_038528235.1 Bacteroidota bacterium | reverse complement strand
GCCCGATGCAATTGTCACCATCGATGATCGCGGATCCATCCTCAGCTTCAGTCCAGCGGCCGAGCGCATGTTCGGCTACGCCGAGGACGAGCTGATCGGAGAGAACGTCAGCGTGCTGATGCCCGCGCCGCATCGGGCGAAGCATGACGACTACATGGCCCGCTACATGAGGACGGGCGAGAAACGGATCATCGGCATCGGGCGCGAGGTCCGCGGGCTGCGCAAGAGCGGCGAGCGCTTCGCCGCAGAGCTGGCCATCTTTCTTCAGTTCACCCACGGCAAGCTCTGCGGCGAAGCGCTCGCCGCTCTTGCGCAGCCCGCGGACCTCGCGCCCGATGCCGATGATCCGTTTCTCGCCCGTCCTCATGTAGCGGGCCATGTAGTCGTCATGCTTCGCCCGATGCGGCGCGGGCATCAGCACGCTGACGTTCTCTCCGATCAGCTCGTCCTCGGCGTAGCCGAACATGCGCTCGGCCGCTGGACTGAAGCTGAGGATGGATCCGCGATCATCGATGGTGACAATTGCATCGGGC
>JBCBEX010000215.1:0-535 GCA_038528235.1 Bacteroidota bacterium | reverse complement strand
GCCGAAGCCGTTGACGACGTTCACGACACCCGGGGGCAGCAGGTCGCCGATCAGGTCCATCAGCACCATGATCGAGGCCGGCGTCTGCTCGGCGGGCTTCAGCACCACAGCGTTGCCGGCGGCCAGCGCCGGCGCCAACTTCCAGGCCGCCATCAAGATGGGGAAGTTCCAGGGGATGATCTGGGCCACGACGCCGAGGGGTTCTGGTACGTTGACACAGACGGTGGTGGCGTCCAATTCGCTCATGCTCCGCTACTTCGCCGGCGTCATCCGCGCCGAAGAGGGGAGCATGAGCGAATTGGACGCCACCACCGTCTGTGTCAACGTACCAGAACCCCTCGGCGTCGTGGCCCAGATCATCCCCTGGAACTTCCCCATCTTGATGGCGGTGTGGAAGTTGGCGCCGGCGCTGGCCGCCGGCAACGCTGTGGTGCTGAAGCCCGCCGAGCAGACGCCGGCCTCGATCATGGTGCTGATGGACCTGATCGGCGACCTGCTGCCCCCGGGTGTCGTGAACGTCGTCAACGGCTTCGGC
>JBCBEX010000214.1:0-542 GCA_038528235.1 Bacteroidota bacterium | reverse complement strand
AGCCTCAATCGCACCTCAGAGGCATCGAAAGGACGCGGTCGCGCTGCTCTCGCAGGCCCAGGAGAATGCCTCAATCGCACCTCAGAGGCATCGAAAGCTGCCCGAACCCGTGTGGCAATCCGTCCTAGCGCAGGCCTCAATCGCACCTCAGAGGCATCGAAAGCAGCGCCGCGCCCTAGCTGGGCTCGTTACGATTTCAAGCCTCAATCGCACCTCAGAGGCATCGAAAGCTATGAGAGCGGCGCAGACGTGTTCGATGTCGTTGAGCCTCAATCGCACCTCAGAGGCATCGAAAGTGAGTAATAGTTGGGCTTGCCGTCTAGTCCGCCGCAGCCTCAATCGCACCTCAGAGGCATCGAAAGCTCCTCCTGAACCAACCAACACCGAATCCGATGTCTGGCCTCAATCGCACCTCAGAGGCATCGAAAGTAGGTCGGGGCGTACAGCGTGCCAGCCTTATAGACGAGCCTCAATCGCACCTCAGAGGCATCGAAAGGACGCGGTCGCGCTGCTCTCGCAGGCCCAGGAGAATGCCTCAATCG
>JBCBEX010000213.1:0-546 GCA_038528235.1 Bacteroidota bacterium | reverse complement strand
GCTGTGCCATCCTTCGCACTCGGCCAAACGGAGGTCACCTACGCGAATTGGAACGCATGCGTTGCCGCCGGCGCATGTCCCGCCCGGGTGCCGGACAATCATGGCAGCATCAGTCCCGAGGAGACTGCCGCCCTGCCTGTCTACGACGTGAGTTGGAGCGATGCCCAAACCTATGTTCGCTGGCTGACCGCCTCAAACGGAGCAGGACGAAGATATCGTCTTCCGAGTGAAGCGGAGTGGGAATACGCCGCCCGAGCCGGCACGGATACGCTTTGGTGGTGGGGCAACAGCTTCCGCCAGGACCTGATGACACCGACGCGAGCAGCGCCTGCCGCCTCATCGTACGAGAACCCGTGGGGCCTCAAGGGCATGATTGGCAATCTTCGCGAGTGGGTCCAGGATTGCCATGTGCCTGGCGGCTATCCTGACGACATCTTCACACACGAAGCGATTGAAACCGGCATTTGCAGCCGGCGAATGCTGCGCGGCGGCTCTTTCAGGACGCGGCAGCCCGCCTATTTCAGGGCCGCAAACCGCGCCTATGGC
>JBCBEX010000212.1:0-548 GCA_038528235.1 Bacteroidota bacterium | reverse complement strand
CCCGGCACGGGGAGGTAGTGACGATCAATAACGATGCGGGACTCTGACGAGGCTCCGTAATCGGAATGGGCGTAATTTAAATCCTTCGACGAGGATCAAGTGGAGGGCAAGTCTGGTGCCAGCAGCCGCGGTAATTCCAGCTCCACTAGCGTATATTAAAGTTGCTGCAGTTAAAAAGCTCGTAGTCGGATCTCGGGATCGTGTCGGCGGCTTTGTCGCTTCTTCGCGCAGGTAAGTCGGGAGTGCAGAAAAGACGGTATCAGAGAGCGCGTCGGGGGCTCCGCTGTTTTCCGACGTGTCGACCACAAGCAAGCGACTCTGATCGCGCTGCCGAGCAGGCTCTTGCGCGATGAGGTCGTCGGGCAAGTCGAAGTCGTAGGCGTCGAGGTTGTAATCGGTGATCACGGGCGGACTCGGACGAGAGCGTTGAGGTAGGGCACAAACGGACGGGTAGGGATTGCGTGGAGGCGCTCGGCGACGGCATCGCGCTCTGCACGCTGGGCTTGCACCTTCGCTTCGATACGTCGAAGCTCGCCCTCGGCGTCCGC
>JBCBEX010000211.1:0-553 GCA_038528235.1 Bacteroidota bacterium | reverse complement strand
CTCGGGCGGGCTCGAGAAGACCCAGGCCGAGGTGCTCATTTACGCGAACACCCAGGCCAAGCTGAACGAGATCATCTCGCAGTTCATCCTGCTGCGCGCCGAGAACGAGCGGCTCTCGGGGGCCCCCAAGGGCGGGGCCGAGGTCGACCGCGAGACGATCAACCGGCGCCTGAACGAGACCATCTTCGACGACGAGTACCTGGAGCGCAAGGCGCGCAAGCTGGCCAGCCGCTACAAGGACGAGTACGGCAACATCCGGGGCGAGCAGGTGTAGGCGTGACAAGCATGCGCGAAATGCAGCAGGAGGAGGAGAACGGCAAGAGCCAGGCGCGGCGCAAGGTGTCCACGCTGAACATGAAGCACAAGCCAATGATCAAGGCCAAGACCCAGAAGGAGGGCCCCGCGATCCCCCTGAAGACAGGTAGTCTGACCAGGCGCGAAGCCGAGCCGCTTCAAGAAGAAGTCGAGCAAGCAGATCCCGAGCAAACAGTTCGACGAGGCCGACGGCGACTTCGAGTTCGAGCGGGTGCCCAGCATCCACAAGCCCCGCAAG
>JBCBEX010000210.1:0-562 GCA_038528235.1 Bacteroidota bacterium | reverse complement strand
GATCAACGGTCTCCTCCTGGACGAGGCGATGACGCGCCCGGACAATTCCAGCCGTGGAACAATCCCCACAGGGCGTAGATCACCTCATCCTCAGCACCCGGAAGATCGGCGACGATCGCCATGCTGGGAACGATGTGGCTGTAACGGCTGGAATTGTCCGGGCGCGTCATCGCCTCGTCCAGGAGGAGACCGTTGATCGCCCGCACATTGGCAAGGCTTGAGAAGTTGGCGTCCACGGATGGATCGAGCTGCCCAAGCATTTGTTCCGCGAAGTCGAGTTCGGTTGGCTTGTCCGTGCCGATGAAGACGATTTTCTTGTCGTCTGGACGCTGCGCGTTGAACGCAGCGATGGCTTCGAGCTTGGCGAAGAACTCTTTGTTGCCCCACTGCGCGGAGATTTCGCCCCACGCGTCGAAGACAGCACGCGCGAAGGTGTCATCACCGTCGAGGACCATAGCGTTAAAGGCGATGGCTTGATCAGGGCTGAGTTCGACGCGTGGGGCGAAATCTCCGCGCAGTGGGGCAACAAAGAGTTCTTCGCCAAGCTCGAAGCCATCGCTGC
>JBCBEX010000209.1:0-567 GCA_038528235.1 Bacteroidota bacterium | reverse complement strand
GGCGCGCTCGACCACGTTCTTGAGTTCGCGTACGTTGCCGGGCCAGTTGTAGGCCGCAATGGCGCGCGTGGCCTCGGACGAGAGCAGCTTGTCGCGGAATTGCTGGTGGTCCTCCTTGTACGCCGTGAGGAAGTGATGGGCGAGGACGAGCACGTCCTGCTCGCGCTCGCGCAGCGGCGGCAGCACGACCGGGAACTGGAAAAGTCGGTAGTAGAGGTCCTCGCGGAAGGTGTTCTCCCGGATCATGGCGAGGATGTCCTTGTTGGTCGCCGAGATGACGCGGGCGTCGAACTTGATGAGGCCCGAGCCGCCGACGCGGGTGATCTCGCGGTTCTGGAGCGCCCGCAGCAGCTTCGCCTGTAAGCCGAGGTCGAGCTCGCCAATCTCGTCGAGGAAGATGGTGCCGCCGTCAGCCTCCTCGAACTTGCCAATCTTGCGGGCGTGCGCGCCGGTGAACGAGCCCTTCTCGTGACCGAAAAATTCGCTCTCCATCAGCTCCGACGGGATCGCGGCGCAGTTGACGACCACGAACGGCCCCTGGGCGCGGTCCGAGTTGAAGTGGATCGC
>JBCBEX010000208.1:0-572 GCA_038528235.1 Bacteroidota bacterium | reverse complement strand
GGTCTCCGACTTGACGCTCGACAAGCTCGTTCTCAAGGAGGCGGCGCGGGGAAACTACTGAGCCCTTCGCGTCGCCGGCGATGCATCGAGCAGGTGCGGCGGCACCTCGGCGGTTGTCCATTGTGGCGCCATCGGTTCGAGCCCGATGGACGACGAGCGCCGCGCCTGTCAATCCCGATCCAAATTTCCCCAGAAAAGTTGGAGTGCGCCCCTGGGGGTGGACAGATTGGGTAGGCTCTAATTGACCGGGGCCGGGCTTTCCGAGGAAGAAAGCCGATGCCGAGACGCCACCGCAGCCACAGCACCGAGTTCAAGCGCGAGGTTGTCGCCGAGTATCATGCTGGCGAGACCCTTCATGCCCTTTCGCGCCGCCACGACCTTTCGCGGAACCTGTTCCGCGTCTGGGTCGAGAAGGCAGAGGCGGGCGCTTTCGACGAAGACGAGGCGGCGGCAGAGCTGCTCACCGCCTATTAGGCCCGGATCGCCGCGCTCGAGCGGCTTGTCGGACGCCAGACGCTCGAGATCGAGTTTTTAAAGGGGGCCGCAGGCTCCGGAACCTCGCAGAAAAGCGC
>JBCBEX010000207.1:0-573 GCA_038528235.1 Bacteroidota bacterium | reverse complement strand
GGAGCGAGGCCGAGCACCTTGAACTGCGCGTAGCGGTCGGGCGTCTGCGCGAAGGACGGAGCCGCTGTCAGAAGAAGCGCGAGGGCCGCGAATAGGAGCCGCATAAATCTGTTTGCAGGTCGGAGATCGGAACGTCCTGACTCGATATCGCCTTTCGTGTCATCCTGAACTCGGTTCAGGATCTCAACGTCTCCGGCGAGATGCTGAATCAAGTTCAGCATGACAAGTGGTGAGATCGAGGCTATTCCGAAACAAGCTCCAAAGGCGCGGGCGTGTGGGTGGGCAGCGGTTAAAACGGGGCGAAACGCACGGGCAGAAGGCGGGCCCTCGGAACGGTGCAGGGCACGTCGCGTGCCAACTCGGCTGTAGGGGCGCGTGCGGCACGCTCGTTGCGCTGAGGCCCAGTCTGCCGAAACGGCGGACGCATAAGCCTGAAGGCGCGGGGCAATATCGTACTTTCGCCGCCGCCGCGTCCAGGGCCGAATCCGTGCCCGCCCTTGCCTCGTCTGAGACTCCTGTCCCACACGCCGCCCTCGGCCCGACCCTCCGCCTCCCCGACCTTTCGCTCTGCCG
>JBCBEX010000206.1:0-577 GCA_038528235.1 Bacteroidota bacterium | reverse complement strand
GCTTGCACTCGGTGATTCGTCAGCATCGACATGGCGCGGGCTCGGCATGAACCGATACCTCGACGGTGCGCCGCGCCCCGCGCTTACTGCGCTTGACGCATCGTACGCGGCGGATTCGACCAACGCACGGACTGCGTTTTACTTGGGCCTCGCGCACAAGCAACTCGAAGCCTACGACGAGGCCGAGCGCTGGCTGACGCTCGCCGCGACCCTCACCGGCCGCCAGCCGCTCGCCGACATCCTCGAACACCTCGCCGATGCCCAGCGCTTCGAGGACGAGTACCGCGCCGCCATAGAAACCGACCAGGTCGTGCTCTACTTGAGCCCAGGTCGCCTCTCTACGACGTTTCACCTCGCTGTGCTCTACGACGAGTACTACGCTGATTCGACGCCAGCGATACGACAATTCGAGGCGTTCATCCAGCAAGCCATGGCAAGCCCGGTTGCTGAGCGCAGCGACACCCTCGTGATGGTGGGATATGCACAGAACCGTATCCGTGCCCTTCGCGAAGCCACCTTCTTCGACGTACCCGAGGCGGACGCCGAGTTGCAAGCTGACAGCAGCGATACGGACGAG
>JBCBEX010000205.1:0-585 GCA_038528235.1 Bacteroidota bacterium | reverse complement strand
TGGCGATGATCGTGCCCGAGCCGGGCTCGCGCGGGTTCGATCATCGCCACCGATGTGGACGGCAACGAGGGCACGCTCTTCATCGACAGTGAGAATGCTCGCAACCCGGGTATCGCGATGATGAGCCGCACAGGCGTCCCGTCGGAGGTCGCCCTCTTGGGCAACTACCCGAACCCGTTCGCTGCAACCACAACCGTCGAGTACGCGCTGCCGCAGGCGACCGCCGTGCGCCTCACGGTGTACGACGTGACGGGTCGCGCCGTCGCGGAGTTGGTAGATGGGACGATGGAAGCCGGCTACCACAGCGCCGCCTTCGACGCGAGCGCGCTGCCGAGCGGCATCTACCTCGCACGCCTCGACGCTGAGGGCCGGACGTTCACGGAGCGCCTGCTCGTCGTTCGCTAGCCCTTCCCCAGCGGTTAGCCGCTTCTTCACGCGGTGTCCAAAGAGCGCGACATCCGAAATCGCCTGAAGCGCGTAGGAGCGAGACGGACACGTGCCCCGCTGTTGGGCAAAGACAAGGCCGATGTCACCCCAGAGCGACATCGGCCATGATCAAACGCGTGAAGAAGCGGCTAACCGCTG
>JBCBEX010000204.1:0-594 GCA_038528235.1 Bacteroidota bacterium | reverse complement strand
TCCGCACGTCTTCGTTGAAGTTCGGCGCGTTGTTTACCTCCGCTACGACGAAGTCGAAGCTCAATTGCGACCCCGCCTCGACGGACGCCGGGGCATCGATGGACTGCACGACGAGGTTCGGCAGGTCCGAGCCGCCCCCCTCGACACGCACGGTGAAGGAGCGCGCGTTGTCGTTCTCGTTCGACTCTGCCACCTCGTCGTCGGTGTCCACCTCGACGACGATCTCGTAGGTGCCTGGCGAGAGGCCGCTCGGGATGTCGGCCCGCCCACTGTACTCCCGCTCGCGGCTGAAAGGCCATAGCGTTCCCGTGGGGTTGGTGCGGTCACCCACTTTGATTCGGTCGTTCCCGTCGATCAGGAAGTATTCCATCTCAAAGGGGACTGAGGACACCAGCTGCCGAAAGTCATCGGGGTCGTTGAGTTCGGCCACCACGAAGTCAAACCGGAGCTCCGTCCCCGCCTCGACAGAGGCGGGCGCGTCGATGGACTGCACGACGAGGTTGGGCAGGTCTGAGCCGCCACCGCCGCCCTCCACTTCGACGGTGAAGGAGCGCGCGTTGTCGTTCTCGTTCGACTCCGTCACCTCGTCGTCGG
>JBCBEX010000203.1:0-621 GCA_038528235.1 Bacteroidota bacterium | reverse complement strand
CGCGGCCGCCAGGCCGTCCGCCGCGTGCCGGGCGACCGCGTGGACGGCGGTCGCGAGGGCGTCGGGGGGCGCGAGGTGGGCAACGGCGGCCCCCACGGCCTCGACGTAGGCGGGGCCGAAGGTGTCGCGGCCGGTGCTCTTCGGCGCCGGGCGCCCGAAGAAGGGGTGGTCGAGGGCGACGGCGACCGCCGCCGGATCGGGCGCACCGGCGGCGGCGGCGCGCCCGTCCTCGTCATAGTCCGCGCCCAGGCGCGCGCGGGCGAGGCCGTCGAGGAGCGCCGCCGCAGGTCCTGTGTCGAACGCGAGCGGGGCCGCGCCCTCCCCGAGGACCGTCCAGTTCGCGATGCCGCCGAGGTTGAGGACGGCGAGCGGCCGCGGCGCCGCGGAGAAGAGGACGTCGTCGACGAGGGCGACGAGCGGCGCACCCTCCCCTCCCGCGGCGCAGTCACGGGTGCGGAAATCGGTCGCCGCCGCGCAGCCCGCGGCCTCGGCGACCGCGTCGCCGTCCCCGAGCTGGAGCGTTACGCCACGCAATTCGGGCACGCCATCATGGTGGAAGACGGTTTGCCCGTGGCTGGCGACGAGCGCGAGCGGTCCCGCTCCGGCCTCGTCGGCGACGGC
>JBCBEX010000202.1:0-636 GCA_038528235.1 Bacteroidota bacterium | reverse complement strand
GTCGGCGATGAGGTCGTCGGGGTGCTCCAGGCCGACGGAGAGGCGCAGCAGGCCGGGCGGGGCGAGGGAGTCCGGCCCCTCCACCGAGGCGCGGTGCTCGACGAGGCTCTCCGGCCCCCCGAGGCTCGTCGCCTGCGTGAACAGCTGCAACCCGTTCGCCACTGCGCGAGCTTTCGCTTCGCCGCCCCGCACCACGAACGAGAGCATGCCCCCGAAGTCGTCCATCTGCTTCGCTGCGGTCGCGTGTCCAGGGTCGTTGGGAAGCCCGGGATAGTGCACGCGCTCCACCGACGGGTGCACGTCCAGAAAGTGGGCAAGCGCGAGCGCATTCTCGACGTGCACCCGTCGGTGGAGCGCGTGCACTATCCCGGGCTTCCCAACGACCCTGGACACGCGACCGCAGCGAAGCAGATGGACGACTTCGGGGGCATGCTCTCGTTCGTGGTGCGGGGCGGCGAAGCGAAAGCTCGCGCAGTGGCGAACGGGTTGCAGCTGTTCACGCAGGCGACGAGCCTCGGGGGGCCGGAGAGCCTCGTCGAGCACCGCGCCTCGGTGGAGGGGCCGGACTCCCTCGCCCCGCCCGGCCTGCTGCGCCTCTCCGTCGGCCTGGAGCACCCCGACGACCTCATCGCCGAC
>JBCBEX010000201.1:0-637 GCA_038528235.1 Bacteroidota bacterium | reverse complement strand
CCGCCTCGGCGTGGCGATCCGCAACTTCGGCCTCGACGGGCGGCCCTCCGGCGAGGTGAGCTACCTCGACCTCCAGAACGGCGAGCCCGTCACGGTCACCGGCGACGAGTTCGCGCGCGTCACGCCCCCGACGACGTTCCTGCTCGGCGTGAGCACGTCGAGGACGCTCTCGCGGGCGTACTTCACCGTGACGCCGTAGCTGAAGAGGTCGGTGAGCGCCTGCGATACGGTGAGCCCCACGCCAAGGTCGAGCAAGCGGAACGTGCGCCCGGTGCCATCGGGCCCCGACACCTCGGTCCGCTCGACGAGTTCGCCGGAGTCGAAGGCTTGCAGCGAGAGCCCGAGCGTGTAGGGGCCCGATGGCACCGGGCGCACGTTCCGCTTGCTCGACCTTGGCGTGGGGCTCACCGTATCGCAGGCGCTCACCGACCTCTTCAGCTACGGCGTCACGGTGAAGTACGCCCGCGAGAGCGTCCTCGACGTGCTCACGCCGAGCAGGAACGTCGTCGGGGGCGTGACGCGCGCGAACTCGTCGCCGGTGACCGTGACGGGCTCGCCGTTCTGGAGGTCGAGGTAGCTCACCTCGCCGGAGGGCCGCCCGTCGAGGCCGAAGTTGCGGATCGCCACGCCGAGGCGG
>JBCBEX010000200.1:0-653 GCA_038528235.1 Bacteroidota bacterium | reverse complement strand
CTCGTCGGCCGCAAGGGCGTCCGGATCGATCAGCTCAAGAACGACCTCCAGAAGATCGCCGAGACGACGGTCCACCTCACGATCCACGAGATCAAGCGCCCGGAGCTCTCCGCGGGGCTCGTGGCCGAGGTGATCGCCGAGCAGCTGAAGCGCCGCATGGCCTTCCGGCGCGCGGTCAAGAAGGCGGTGCAGTCCACGATGCAGGCCGGTGCCCTCGGCGTGAAGGTCATGATCAACGGCCGCCTCGGCGGCGCAGACATGGCCCGCCAGCTCACCGAGCGGGAGGGCCGCGTGCCCCTCTCGACGCTGCAGTCGAACGTCGAGTACGGCACCGCTCTCGCCAAGACCACCTACGGCGTCGTCGGCGTCAAGGTCTGGATCTACAAGGGCGACATCGAGCGCGGCGAGAAGATCAACTATCGCGTCACTTCTGCGGCCGGCGGTCGGTACGACCGCGGTGGCCCGGGTGGCCCGCGCCGCGGGCGTCGCGGTGGCCGAGGTGGCCCCCGGGGCGGTCCTCGCGGCGGCGGCGGTCGCGGACCGCGCGGCGGCGGTCAAGGCTCCGGCGATCAGGGAGGTGCGTGATGGCTTACATGCCCAAGCGCATCAAGCGCCGCCGCGTCTTCCGCGGAAAGATCAAGGGCCTCGCGACG
>JBCBEX010000199.1:0-653 GCA_038528235.1 Bacteroidota bacterium | reverse complement strand
TCAATCTCTAGCATCTGCCTAATCGTGAAGCTGCTTGCCCTTTGCGTCTTCGTCGCCTCGCTCATACTCCCCGCGCTCGCACAGGAGGCTGCGCCGCACGCGCTTCCCTTCGCCTCTACCGGCCACACGCTCGAACTCGAAGTCGCCCATGCTGACAACGAGCGCGCCCAGCCGGCCGCCTTCACCGTCACCCTCGCCGACGCCCCCGCCTGGCTCGCCGTCACGCCCGCCGCCGTCACCCTCGACGCTCTCGCGCCCGGCACCGACGCCCTCGCCCGCTTCGCCTTCGATGTGGCCGACACCGCCCCCGTCGGCGAGCCCGGGGCCATGACGTTCGCGCTCGCGACGCCCGAGGGCCAGACCTGGACCAAGACCGTCCGCGTCGAGGTCGCCGCGCCCGAGGCGTTCGCTGTCGCGGGAGCCTACCCCAACCCCTTCGCCCACGCCGCCGAGGTGGTCTACGACCTGCCCGCTGACGCCACGGTCACGTTCGCGGTGTACGACCTGCTCGGCCGCGTGGTGCATGAGGTGCGCACCGAACAGGCGGCGGGGCGGCACACGGCGGCGGTAACAGGCGCGGGGCTCGCAAGCGGGGTCTACGTGTGGCGGTTGGTGGCGCTCGGCACAGACGGGCAGCGGCACACAGAAGCGGG
>JBCBEX010000197.1:0-677 GCA_038528235.1 Bacteroidota bacterium | reverse complement strand
CTTTTTCATCACGCGCGCCGACTTGACGACCTGCGGGAGGAACATCTTGCCCTGCCCGAAGAGTTCGCCGACGACGTCCACGACATCGGCAAGAACATCGTCGGGGTCGTGCTCGGCTGCAACAACTTCGAGGTGATCGACCTCGGCGTGATGGTCCCCGCGCAGAAGATCCTCGACGCCGCGAAGGAGCACGACGTGGACGTGATCGGCCTCTCGGGCCTCATCACGCCGTCGCTCGACGAGATGGTCTACGTCGCCAAGGAGATGGAGCGCCAGGGCTTCGACAAACCGCTCCTCATCGGCGGCGCGACGACCTCGAAAGTGCACACCGCCGTCAAGATCGCGCCGCAGTACCACGGCCCCATCGTCCACGTCCTCGACGCGAGCCGCAGCGTGCCCGTCGTGAACCAACTCGTCACGCCGTCGCAGACCGACGCGTTCGTCGCCGAGAACGCCGCCGAACTGGAAGCCACGCGTGAGCAACACGCCGCCCGCCAGCGCAAGACGACCCTGCTCTCGCTCGAAGCAGCCCAGGCCAACCGCCAGGAGATCGACTGGGACGCCACCGAGATCGTCGCGCCCAACGAGCCCGGCGTGCACGTCGTCCGCGACATCGACCTCGCGGTCCTGCGCGACTACATCGACTGGACGCCGTTCTTTATCTCGTGGGAGATGAA
>JBCBEX010000196.1:0-704 GCA_038528235.1 Bacteroidota bacterium | reverse complement strand
CTCCACGAACCACGCGGTGCCCTTGCGCTTGACCTGACGACCGACTCTCGCGAGCAGAAAGGCGTCGCCGGGGAGGCCGTAGGCGTCGAGGAGTTGCTGGCGCGCGGCGGCGCGGTCGGGCAGGCTGCCGAAGCGGTCGAGGCGGATGCCGTTCGGGCAGACTTCGATCTGGTCCGCATCGGCACCGCGCTCTTCACACGCCTCGGCCGTCGCCTGGCTGACGGGCAGCACGGCGTCGAGCGCACCAAAGACGCGGCGCAGCCAGCGCTGGTAGGGCGGGAACGCCATGGTGACATCGTGCCCGTGGGCAATGGCGACGTACTTCGCCCGGCGACCGGCCGCCGTGCGGCAGAGCAGCGGAGCCAGCGACGCCGTCACCATCGACGAGAAGACGACCACGTCGATCTGCTCGCGGCGGATGCGGCGCGGGAGCGAGGCGAGCAGCTTCGGCAGGAAAAGCGTCGTCCGGGCTGCCGTCCAGGTCCACGACGTGTAGATCGCCTCGGTGGCGAGGATCACGCGCGGATGCTCGCTCATCGCGCGGTGGAGGTCCACCGCCACGCGCTGCATGCCGCCCACGTTGGAGAGCGGGCGGTCACGCGGGGGAAACGAGTGCGTGACGAAGAGAAGCCGCACGGCAGGACGTAGCTGACCAGAGGAAGCGGAGGACCGCGTCGGATCGGCGAAGGAGCGGGGGGAGGCGA
>JBCBEX010000194.1:0-750 GCA_038528235.1 Bacteroidota bacterium | reverse complement strand
GCGCAGCTGGAACGCAGCGAAGAGCGCAAGGGCCGTGAGCGCCGCCGAGCCGATTGCGAAGCCCTTGCGCTCTTCGCTGCGTTCCAGCTGCGCGCCGACAGCCTCCTGCTCGCCTCCGGCGCGGAGAAGGTCAACCTCGCGCTGACGAACACCGAGGTCCTCATCGGTCTGCTGATCGGCGGCATCCTCCCGTTCCTGTTCGCCGCTCTCACGATGGAGGCGGTCGGCAACGCCGCCCAGGCGATGGTCGAGGAGGTCCGCCGTCAGTTCCGCGAGATCCCCGGGATCATGGAGGGCACCGGCAAGCCGGACGCCGCCCGCTGCGTCGCGATCTCGACCGAGGGTTCGCTCAAGCAGATGGTCGTCCCCGGCATCATCGCCGTGGCCGACCATCTGCTTGAGCGAACCCTCGGTCGAGATCGCGACGCAGCGGGCGGCGTCCGGCTTGCCGGTGCCCTCCATGATCCCGGGGATCTCGCGGAACTGACGGCGGACCTCCTCGACCATCGCCTGGGCGGCGTTGCCGACCGCCTCCATCGTGAGAGCGGCGAACAGGAACGGGAGGATGCCGCCGATCAGCAGACCGATGAGGACCTCGGTGTTCGTCAGCGCGAGGTTGACCTTCTCCGCGCCGGAGGCGAGCAGGAGGCTGTCGGCGCGCAGCTGGAACGCAGCGAAGAGCGCAAGGGCTTCGCAATCGGCTCGGCGGCGCTCACGGCCCTTGCGCTCTTCGCTGCGTTCCAGCTGCGC
>JBCBEX010000193.1:0-852 GCA_038528235.1 Bacteroidota bacterium | reverse complement strand
CTAGGGAGCGTTGACATTTGAGTCGGTCGCGGGAAAGCCGATATGAGTAGCAACCAACCTCTGCTGCTCATGCCCGCTCACACCCTCACCGATCAACAGTTTGCACGCCTCGCCCCTCTGCTCCCAGGTAAGCACGGCGACCGGGGACGCACTGCCCGAGACAACCGCCTCTTCCTCGAAGCCGTCCTCTTTGTTGCCAACAACGGCGGACGTTGGCGCGACCTCCCCGCCCGCTTCGGCAAGTGGAACAGCGTCTTCGTTCGCTTCAACCGCTGGAGCAAGAAGGGCGTCTGGCAGCGACTCTTCGAGGCCGTGCAGGACCCCGACCTCGAATGGCTCATGGTCGACTCGACCATTCTGCGTGCCCACCAGGACGCCTCCCGAGGACGTAAAAGGGGGCTAGCAGCGAGCTAGCGGCTCAGCGCGAAGCCTTGGGCCGCAGTCGCGGGGGGCTCTCGACCAAGCTACACGTGGCCTGCGACGCGCTGGGCAATCCGGTTCGCTTCGCACTCGCCCCAGGACAGAGTCCAGATGGACGTGCTGCGCTGCCGCTGATCGAAGGACTGACTGCCGAGGCGTTGCTGGCCGACGCCGCCTACGACTCGGACGCGATCCGGGGGGCGTTGGCAGCGCGAGGGATCGAGGCGGTGATCAAGCCAAGTGGAGCGCGTTCGCTGAAGCCAGCCTTTGATCGCGAGCTCTATCGAGAGCGTAACCAAGTGGAACGGCTGATCGGTCGGCTGAAGCGGTATCGTCGAGTGGGGACGCGCTATGAGCAGACGGGCCGCAACTACCTAGCGTTCGTGCATGTGGTGTCGACGCTGTTGCTACTCGCCTAATGTCAACGCGGCC
>JBCBEX010000192.1:0-941 GCA_038528235.1 Bacteroidota bacterium | reverse complement strand
AGCGTCACGCGGCGGGTCTCGACGAACTGCTCGCCGGTCACGCGGATCACGTAGAGACCGCTCGCCCACCCTCGGCCGTGGACTTCAATGCGGTGGGTGCCTGGAGGCTGCACGCCGTCCGTGAGCACGGCGACGCGTCGGCCCAACGCATCGAAGACCTCGGCCCGGACCGTCTGGGCATCGGCGATCGTGAGCGTGAACTCCGCACTGGGGCTGAAGGGATTCGGGTAGACCTCGCTCAAGGTGTAGCCGCGTGGCAACTCGTCGTCGCTGTCCGCAACGCTGCCATCGGCCACGCGCAGGACGAAGCGGGGCGCCTGACCGCGCGCGTTATCCTGTAGCCACGATGGCGTAGCGCGCAGCGAAGCGGGCAGCGTCGGCTTTGCCTGGCTGAACTGCTCCGGCGAAAGGGCGCGCACGCCGACGGGCCCGCTCGCGAAGGCATAGACCGAATCGCTGCGCAAGTTCACGACGGTGCCTGTCAGCCGGTCTTCCAGTTCGAGACGCCACGATGCGGGCACGTTGTCGAGCAGCGGCCAAGACAGCGTGAACGCGCCTGAGATGTTGGTGGTGAAGTCGAGCTCGACCTCGAAGTCTGTGGCTTCCAATGGTCGGGAGTCCACGGCACGCAGGATAGATTCGCCCGCGCGCTCGCCGACAAACGCCAAGGTTCCAAAGGCGCCTCCGAGCGGGTTGAGCTTGGACCCATCGAACGCGTCGGCGCCGTCCTGAGCCCCCGGCACCCACTGCAGGACCGTTGCGACATCTAGGGTGCCCACGTTGTTCGCAGCGTCCCGGCCGCTCACCTTGAAGCCGAGCCGACGCCGTTCGAGTGAGGCGTGTCGCCCATAGAAGGCGCCCCCCTCTGAATCGGTATCAGCTACAGCTACATCGACCGTGTTCGAGCCGTCTGTGTTCTCGACAAAGAAGCCTTGCCAGGT
>JBCBEX010000191.1:0-947 GCA_038528235.1 Bacteroidota bacterium | reverse complement strand
GCGATGGACGGCTTCCCCGTTACGGTGCGCCTTCTCGATCCGCCGCTGCACGAGTTCGTCCCGCACACGCCCGAGAGCGAGCAGGAGACCGCCGACCGCCTCGGCGTGCCCGTCGAGCAGGTGCAAGCCGCTGTGGCGCGGCTCGCCGAGGTCAACCCGATGCTCGGTCACCGCGGCTGCCGCCTCGGGATCACGAACCCGGCCATCACGGCGATGCAGGCCCGCGCGATCTTCGAGGCTGCCGTGGAGGTGCAGGCCGAGGGCGTCGACGTGAGGCCCGAGGTGATGGTGCCGCTCGTCGGAACCGTCGCCGAGCTGGCCAACCAGCGCGCCGTCGTGGAGCGCGTGGCGGCGGAGGTCTTCGCCGAGCGTGGAGCGGAGGTTGCCTACCTCGTCGGTACGATGATCGAGATCCCGCGCGCGGCGCTCACGGCAGGGGCCATCGCCGCCGAGGCCGACTTCTTCTCGTTCGGCACGAACGATCTCACGCAGATGACCTACGGCTACAGCCGCGACGACGCCGGGACGTTCATCCCCGCCTACCTCGACCGCAAGGTGCTGCCCGCCGACCCGTTCCAGACGCTCGACCAGGAAGGCGTCGGCCAACTCATCTCGATGGCGACCACATCCGGCCGCGCCACGAAGGCCGGTCTCAAGGTGGGCCTCTGTGGCGAGCACGGTGGTGACCCGGCCTCGGTGGCGTTCTGCCACACCGTCGGCCTCGACTACGTCTCGTGCTCGCCGTTCCGCATCCCCATCGCGCGCCTCGCGGCGGCACAGGCTGCGCTGGCCTAGCATGGCCCACACGTTAACAGCGAGGTGGTCCTCCTCATTCGTGAGGGGGACCGCTTTGGGTAGCCGGAGTATGGCCTAGGGAGCGTTGACATTTGAGTCGGTCGCGGGAAAGCCGATATGAGTAGCAACCAACCTCTGCTGCTCATGCCCGC
>JBCBEX010000190.1:0-976 GCA_038528235.1 Bacteroidota bacterium | reverse complement strand
ATGCCTCGGCCATCGAAGCAAAATGCTCGACGGCAGCGGGATTGCGCGTCGCATCTTTGTTGAGGGCCGTACCTGTGTCCAGACCGAGCAGCAGCTTTTTGACGGGCACTTCCATCTTCTTTCCGCTGAGCGTGTAGGGCACGTCGGGCACAGCGATCACCACATCCGGGACGTGGCGCGGCGAGCACTCCTGGCGCAGCGTCGCCTTGATCTCGGCGATGCGCTCGTCGGTCAGCGTCTCGCCCTCGACCATGACGATGAAGAGCGGCATCACGTCGGTGCCATCGGGCCGTTCGAGATTGAGTACGAGGCTGTCGCGGAGAAAGTCGAGGCCGTCGAGGACCGCGTAGAGCTCGGCCGTGCCGATGCGGACGCCGCGGCGGTTGAGCGTCGCGTCGGAGCGCCCGTGGATGACGAGGCTACCGTCGTCGAACAGCTCGATGAAGTCGCCGTGCCGCCAGACACCCGGGTACGTCTCGAAATACGCCGCCCGGTAGCGCGCGTCGTCCGCGTCCCCCCAGAAGAACACGGGCATGGAGGGCATCGGCTCCGTGACGACCATCTCGCCCAGGCCCTCCTCCACCGGCTCGCCGTCGTCGCTCCACGACGCGAGCGCGACGCCGAGTGCGCGGCCCTGGATGCGGCCTCGGTGGACGGGCTTGCCGGGGCAGCCGCCCACGAACGCCGTACATACGTCGGTCCCGCCGGACATCGAGCAGAGCCACATGTCCTTCGAGACGGCGTCGTAGACCCAGTCGAACGCCTCGGCAGGGAGCGGCGCGCCGGTCGAGCCGAGCGAGCGGAGCACCGTCAGGTCAGCGAGGTCACCGGGACGGAGGTCTTGCTTCATGCACGCTGTGAGGTAGGGTGCGCTCGTGCCGAAGTGGTGGATCGGGAGCGTGCCCGCGAGCCGCCACAGCGCGCCGAGGTCGGGGTGGCCGGGGCTGCCGTCGTAGAGCACCGGCACGCCGCCGAC
>JBCBEX010000189.1:0-1098 GCA_038528235.1 Bacteroidota bacterium | reverse complement strand
CGATTGAGGCCAGTAGGCGCTAGTGCAGGCTGAGCGGCGTCACCATCTTTCGATGCCTCTGAGGTGCGATTGAGGCAAGCGGAATCTGGTCGGCTACGGCCTCGCCCACGACCTTCCGATGCCTCTGAGGTGCGATTGAGGCGGCTCGGTCGTCGCTCCCTGCAAACGCGGTCCACTCCTTTCGATGCCTCTGAGGTGCGATTGAGGCCGTGGGCGTCAACATCGGTCCACTCTGGCTCTGGAACTTTCGATGCCTCTGAGGTGCGATTGAGGCCCCATAGCCGCCCTACTGGGCGGCCTGCGCGGCCTCCTTTCGATGCCTCTGAGGTGCGATTGAGGCTGCGTCGGCGCGGTGGCTTCCTGGGCATCAGGGGTCCTTTCGATGTCTCTGAGGTGCGATTGAGGCTCGTAGCGGAGCCCTTCGCGCGTGAACGCGTCGCGCTTTCGATGCCTCTGAGGTGCGATTGAGGCAGCCGGGATCGCGGCTGTCGTGATCTGCTCCGGCATCTTTCGATGCCTCTGAGGTGCGATTGAGGCCTCACATGCACCGCTACCAGGTCACGCACGTGGAGACTTTCGATGCCTCTGAGGTGCGATTGAGGCCGCGGTAGAGGCGGAGGTAGTAGAGGTCGGCGCACGCTTTCGATGCCTCTGAGGTGCGATTGAGGCCAGCAGCAGCCTAGCACGGCGCGCACACGCCCACACCTTTCGATGCCTCTGAGGTGCGATTGAGGCCCTGCTGACGAGCACCTAGGACAGCGGCCAGGCGTGCTTTCGATGCCTCTGAGGTGCGATTGAGGCGGCGACGGCCAGCCGAAGGAGGTGTGGCTTCGCTTCCTTTCGATGCCTCTGAGGTGCGATTGAGGCCGCTGCCGTGGCCGTGCTGGAGGAGCTCGCTGATTACCTTTCGATGCCTCTGAGGTGCGATTGAGGCCGCTCCAAGGCGCCGTGCAATGCGCCTGCCTACGCCTTTCGATGCCTCTGAGGTGCGATTGAGGCGTTCCTCCACGAGGGCGTAGAGCATCTTCTGCACGACTTTCGATGCCTCTGAGGTGCGATTGAGGCCAGACTGTGCGCGGTCTCGGCGGCCACCGTGGA
>JBCBEX010000188.1:0-1142 GCA_038528235.1 Bacteroidota bacterium | reverse complement strand
CGAGGCACTCGTGGTAGGCACGGCCCAGTCCGAATCCCTGCTGGCGCTCGACGAGGCGCTGCAACGCCTGCATGCGTTCAGCCCGCGCCAGAGCCAGGTGGTCGAGTGCCGCTTCTTCGGCGGGCTCTCCATCGAGGAGACGGCCGAGGCGCTCGACGTGTCGCCGATGACCGTGAAGCGCGAGTGGCGCGTGGCCCGCGCGTGGCTCAACCAGGCCCTTGCCGACTGATGCCCACGATGCCATGACGCCCGAACGCTGGACCGAAATCCAGACCCTCTTCGAGGCTGCGCTGGAGCACAGCCCGGAGGAGCGCACCACGTTCCTAGCCGCAGCAGCCCCGGACCCTACGCTGCGCCGCGAGGTGGAGGCGCTGCTCGCCGCCGATGAGCAGGCTGGACCGCTCGACGCCCTGCAGGACGACCTCGAACCGCTGGCCTCGGGGTGGCGGGCCGCCCCGAGCGAAGAGCGAGTGGGGCCGTATCGCCTCGTGCGCGAATTGGGGCGCGGCGGCATGGGCACCGTCTGGCTCGCCGAGCGCGCCGTAGACGACGCGAACGCGCAGTTCGAGCAGCAGGTGGCGCTGAAGCTGCTGCCGGGCCCGCCGTCCAGCGAGCAAATCCGGCGGTTCCTCGCCGAGCGCCAGGTGCTCGCCCGCCTCCAGCACCGCCACATCGCGCGCCTACTCGACGGCGGCGTGACCGAGCGGGGCCGCCCCTACTTCGCGCTCGAAGTCGTGGACGGCCAGCCAATCACGACCTACTGCGACCAGCACGACCTCGACATCGAGGCGCGCCTGGAGCTTTTTCTCCAGGTGTGCGACGCGGTCCAGTATGCGCACCAGAACCTCGTCGTCCACCGCGACCTCAAGCCGTCGAACATCCTCGTCACGACCAACGCCGAGGGCCAGCCCTCGGCCAAGCTGCTCGACTTCGGCATCGCCAAGCTGCTCGACGGCCCACGCCCCTCGCTCGGCGCGGTCACGCAGACGGGGCAGCGGATGATGACGCCGGCCTACGCGGCCCCGGAGCAGGTTCGCGGCGAGGCCGTGACGACGGCGACGGATGTCTACGCGCTCGGTGTGGTGCTCTACGAGCTCCTCGCCGGCCAGCGGCCCTACGAGGTGACCAACCTGATTCCGAGC
>JBCBEX010000187.1:0-1177 GCA_038528235.1 Bacteroidota bacterium | reverse complement strand
CGGGCGCCGTCGTAGACGTAGAGGATGCCCGAGCCCTCCCAGGTGGTGGTGCCTTGGTTGCGGAGCACGGCGGTGGCACCGCGCGCGCCGCGGCTGGCGTTGGCGCCGGTGAAGCGGAGGAGGCCGTCGTTGACGAGCGTCCCCGCCTCCAGGTAGCCGTTTTGCCAGTCTACCACCGCGTTGGCCCCTAGGGTGCTCGGCTCGGTCAGCGTGACGGGGCCAGTGAGCACGAGCGTCTGCGTGCCCGCGTCGCCACCGAAGCGCAGCGACAGCGCATCGATGCGGTTCGAGGTGATCGTGTAGGTCCCGGCGAGGAGGACGCACGCGCGGTCGGCGGTCGTGGGTACGCCGCTGGACCAGTTCGAGGCGTCGCCCCACGCGCCGCCGCTGGCGCGGGTCCACGTGGTCGTGCATCCGTCCTGCGCAGCGGAAGCTGGAGCGCATGCAAAGCACAGGATAACGAATAGAATATAAGTAGCTGTACGCATGGCACTTGTGGGTAGGGAGAGGTCTGGTCATAAGTACGTGTTTACCTCGACGATCTCCTCACGGTGGGGAATTTTCCCGAGGCAACACCCTCCACCTTTCCTACCGAATCCAGATCTTAGCCCAAAGCGTAGAGCCCTTCCTCTGTCTTGCCCCTTGCACGCATGTCTGTCCACGAGGACGCTTCGCCGACATCTTCCAGCCGCATGGTGCGCGGAGGGTGGCTCGTCGTTGGCCTGTCGTGCGTCGGACTAGGAGCGCTGGGCGTGGTGGTGCCTGGGCTTCCCACGACGGTATTCTTCATCGGTGCGGCGGCGTGCTTCGCCCGGTCGAGTCCGCGCCTGGAGCGCTGGGTGCTCGGTCTGCCTACCATCGGGCCGCTGGTGCAGGGCTACCGGGACGGCTTGGGGATGCCGAGGCGTGCCAAAGGGATGGCCATCGCTGCCATCGCCGTGGCCGTCTCGCTGAGCCTCTGGGCGATCCCGTCGTGGATCGGGCGGTCGGCCGTCGCCACGCTCGGACTGGTCGGGGTGGCCTACATCGCCCTGCAGGTGCCCACGCGCGAACGGGTCCTGGCCGAGCGCATCCGGCGCGACCGGATCCAGCGCGAGCACGACCGCCACGAGCGTGACCGCCACGAGCGTGACCGCCACGAGCGTGACCGCCACGAGCGTGACCGCCACGAGCGTGA
>JBCBEX010000186.1:0-1196 GCA_038528235.1 Bacteroidota bacterium | reverse complement strand
GGGGAAGTACGAGTTGACGCAGGGGCAGTACGCGGCCTTCCTGACGCTGCTCACGCCCGAGCAGCGCGCCGTGCGAAGCATCTACACAGACCGACGCTACAACGACTACCGAGGCAGCATCGCGGAGGACGGTGACCAGGTGGTCGCACGTGCGCCGGACCGAGCGTGCAACTTCTTGAACTGGGCAGACGGAGCGGCCTATTTAGACTGGGCGGGACTCCGCCCCATAACGGAGTTGGAGTACGAGAAGGCTGCACGGGGGGACCAGCCACCCGTTCCCGGTGAGTATGCGTGGGGCACACCGCGCATCCAGAAGGCCAGCCAGATTCTTGGTGAGGACGGAAGCCTAGCAGAGCAGGAAGACGGGCAGGAGCGTGTGAACGGCAACGCCACGTATGGCGTCATCACGTTCATGGGTGGAGAAGGGGGCGGGGGACCACTGCGAGTGGGCGTATTCGCCCGCAACGGCGGCGGAGACCGAGAAGCCTCAGGCGCATCGTACTACGGCGTCATGGAACTGAGTGGCAGTCTCTTCGACACCCTGGTTTCGATGGGCAGCACCAAGGGGCGCCAGTTCCAGGGAAGCCACGGGGACGGCGAGGTCGACCCGGTCCTCGCAACGGCAACAAACCCCGACTGGCCCGACCCCGCAACCGCCGAAGGTAGCGGTTCACGAGGCGGCAACTTCGGGTTCTCCTTTCAGAATCTGTACGTCTCGAGCAGGCTTCGAGCGAATTACCCGGCGCGTAACCGCGCCTTTGGACGAGGAATACGTGCAGCCCGCACGGCTACGTTGGACCAGCCACTGCCATGAAATACAAATCCCTGGCACTCGCGCTCTGTTTGGTGTGGTCCCTCATCGGGATGACGGCCTGCCAGCCGCCGGAGCGCAAGGGGACCGTGGTCGTCCCCAACACGAGCGTGGATCAGCGCATGCGCGTGTTGCTGTCCAAGCAAGCAGGAGCCCCGGTGGACAGCAGCTTCCAGCCACCGTTTGTGGCGGGCAATGTGCTTTCGTCCGAACTCAGGGCGAACGCGTTGCGATACGGGGCCGTCCGCCAAGTGCCCGCTGGACCCGGCCTCGTCGACCTCCTCGTCGACGTCCAGTGGGACGGCTCCTGGCGCAACGCGTTCGCCCTGAGTTCGGACGAAAGCACATTGCCCGCCACAAACGGTGGCTGGAAGCTGCTGTCCAC
>JBCBEX010000185.1:0-1216 GCA_038528235.1 Bacteroidota bacterium | reverse complement strand
CGATTGAGGCATTCTCCTGGGCCTGCGAGAGCAGCGCGACCGCGTCCTTTCGATGCCTCTGAGGTGCGATTGAGGCTTGGGTGCTCGACATCGACGGCAAGCCGTCCAACCCCTTTCGATGCCTCTGAGGTGCGATTGAGGCTCAATCCACCGGAACGAACCCGTAGCTTCGGGCATCCTTTCGATGCCTCTGAGGTGCGATTGAGGCCCCGCTACAACCGGGGCGATGGCGAAGCGTTCATCTTCTTTCGATGCCTCTGAGGTGCGATTGAGGCTACTGCCCCTCCGCAATCTTGACCCAACCGTCTTTCCTTTCGATGCCTCTGAGGTGCGATTGAGGCGAAGCTGACGCCCGCGAAGATGCGATCGCGCTCGAACTTTCGATGCCTCTGAGGTGCGATTGAGGCCGAACCATTGATCCGCTAATTCATCGTGCCCCACTCCTTTCGATGCCTCTGAGGTGCGATTGAGGCCTTGGCGTGGCTGCGGAGGATGCGCTCGCGCTGCTCCTTTCGATGCCTCTGAGGTGCGATTGAGGCGCTCGGTTGCCGACTCGTACGCGGCCAGCACCTCGGCTTTCGATGCCTCTGAGGTGCGATTGAGGCTCGCCCCTGCGCCGAAACAGCGCGTCGACCGTGCCGACTTTCGATGCCTCTGAGGTGCGATTGAGGCCTTGGCACGGGCCGCACATGGTTTAGTCCTCCGTGCAACTTTCGATGCCTCTGAGGTGCGATTGAGGCCCCGCCTCAGCCTGCACAACGAGACGCAGGGGCTCGCCTTTCGATGCCTCTGAGGTGCGATTGAGGCGAGCGCCTCCGCGTGGACACGCTCGTCGTGACCAAAACTTTCGATGCCTCTGAGGTGCGATTGAGGCAACGCTGCGCCGCACAGCTCCTATTTCAATCCACATCTTTCGATGCCTCTGAGGTGCGATTGAGGCTGGGGAGAAGGCGCTAAGTGAGACATGGGCCAATGTACTTTCGATGCCTCTGAGGTGCGATTGAGGCTGGAGCGCTGCCATCGGGCTCTACATGCTCGCAGCCGACTTTCGATGCCTCTGAGGTGCGATTGAGGCCCGTCGGCATCAACGTCGGCTTCTACCGCCGCACCCAAGCTTTCGATGCCTCTGAGGTGCGATTGAGGCATCGAAAGGCGCTACCGCAAGGACGAGACGCACGGCAAGAGTCCGGCCTCAATCGCACCTCAGGGGCAGCGA
>JBCBEX010000184.1:0-1363 GCA_038528235.1 Bacteroidota bacterium | reverse complement strand
GGTGGACAGTCTTTCACTTGTCCACCGAACCGGGTTCACTCCAAGGCTTCTATGCGCTTCATCCTCGATGCCCTCGACGGCCTCAATCGCACCTCAGAGGCATCGAAAGAGGTAGACAATGAAGCTGTTTCCCCAAGTGCCACTGGCCTCAATCGCACCTCAGAGGCATCGAAAGACGAACTCACCATTGAGCCCATCGGCCCGGAATGGAGCCTCAATCGCACCTCAGAGGCATCGAAAGGAGCTACATCGAGCGCGACGAGCACGCGTGCCGCCAGGCCTCAATCGCACCTCAGAGGCATCGAAAGTCGTCTGCCCCTCGCAGTCGCGTATCTAGCGAAACGGCCTCAATCGCACCTCAGAGGCATCGAAAGTCGAGAACGGCGACCCTATCGAGCGTGCACGCCGTAGCCTCACTCGCACCTCAGAGGCATCGAAAGGTGGCGAGCGCGTCCTCCTCAAGTACCCGCTCGACGCGCCTCAATCGCACCTCAGAGGCATCGAAAGTAACCCCGCATCGGTGGACGGTGCACCCCTCTGCATGGCCTCAATCGCACCTCAGAGGCATCGAAAGTAAGCAACGCAGCGATGAAGTCGAAAGGTTGGGGCAGCCTCAATCGCACCTCAGAGGCATCGAAAGTTATCATCACGAACGTCTCGTGCTTCCACTTGGGGTGCCTCAATCGCACCTCAGAGGCATCGAAAGACGTACGGCTACACCATCACCGGAGCTCAGTTCTTGGCCTCAATCGCACCTCAGAGGCATCGAAAGCTGCTTCAGATCGACGACACCGGCGCAACCGCAGCTAGCCTCAATCGCACCTCAGAGGCATCGAAAGTTCATCTCAGCCGACGAGGCCCGGGCAAACGCACGCGCCTCAATCGCACCTCAGAGGCATCGAAAGATGGTCGTCTTCCGGGGAATACGCTCGTACTCCTCCGCCTCAATCGCACCTCAGAGGCATCGAAAGGCCTCTTTGATCCGCTGCAAGCTGATGACGCCGTAAAGCCTCAATCGCACCTCAGAGGCATCGAAAGGCAGTTCGAGCTTGGCAACCCGACCGCGCTTGAAGTGCCTCAATCGCACCTCAGAGGCATCGAAAGATGGTGACGCCGCTCAGCCTGCACTAGCGCCTACTGGCCTCAATCGCACCTCAGAGGCATCGAAAGCAGATCCTCGAAGTGCATTCGAACCCGATTGCGCAGCCTCAATCGCACCTCAGAGGCATCGAAAGGTCGCAGGCGTCGCGGACGGCGGCGTAGTGCGCGGCCTCAATCGCACCTCAGAGGCATCGAAAGGCGCTACCGCAAGGACGAGACGCACGGCAAGATTCCGGCCTCAATCGCACCTCAGAGGCATCGA
>JBCBEX010000183.1:0-1419 GCA_038528235.1 Bacteroidota bacterium | reverse complement strand
ACGTTGCTTTGACTTGCGCAGAACGAGCTTGACGGTGGGCCGACGCACAGAGTTCACGGGTATGGGTACAACATAGGTACAACAAAATACGGGGTGGGGTGCAGTTGTACTATGCAGCCGAGAACCGAAAACAGGCAATATGGCCCGAGGGGGGCATCATGGCTGCAACGGAACGCAGCCGAGTAGCAGAACCCGAATCCAGTAGAGCCCACCGAGAGGCCCTGTGAACGCCACGTTTGCAGGGCCTTTTGCATTGGCGGGTGGATCGTGCGCTGGATTTCGCTGCTCAGGTGCGCGACCGTGCTCATGTGCGCAACATCTGGAAGGGGCGGACCCCTGGGAGCGAGCCGAGCCAGCGTCCCCGGTCAACGTCGCTCGAAAAACACGAGGCCCCCGCTACTTCCGCCTGTGAGGAGATCCAGATCGCCGTCGCCGTCGAGGTCGGCAAAGGCAGGCGTGGCGAGGTCGGGGGTGAGCACGTCGAGAGTGCCAGCCGGCGCGAACTGGGGCGCAGCGCCAGCGCCTTCGTTGCGCAGGATCTGGAAGCCGTCAGCCTCGCTGCCCACGACGAGGTCGAGGTCGCCGTCGCCGTCGAGGTCGGCGAACGTCGGCGCGCTGCGGCGGCCCGCGTCGAAGTCCCCAAACGCCTCATCCACAGCCACGAACCGAGGCGATTCGGGCGTCCCCTCGTTCCGGAGCAGGTTCAGCTCGCCCGACGACTCGCCCACGACGAGGTCGAGGTCGCCGTCGTCGTCGAGGTCGGCCAAAGCGGGGACGGTGTTGCTGCCGCGGTCGATCTGTGCGATGGCGTCCGTGGCAAGCACGAACCGCTCCGCGCCCTCGCCAGCGGTGGGGTCGTTGCGGTAGAGGAGGAGGCGGTTTTTCCAGGTGCCGAGTACGAGGTCGAGGTCGCCGTCGCCGTCGAGGTCGCCCAGCGCCGGAGCGTAGTGGTAGCCGACTGGCAGGGCAAGGGTGTCGGCTAGCTGAAACGCCGGAGCGCCGGGGCGGCCAACGTTCTCGAAGTGAACCACGCGCGACGTCTCGGTGCTGTCAGGGTCGAGCTTGTTGGCGATCAGGAGGTCGAGGTCGCCGTCGCCGTCGAGGTCACCTAGCGCCGGGGTGCTCTCCGCGCCGACGTCGAGCATGGACAGGAAGCGCTCGGTCTGGAGGCGGTAGCCGTCGTCGGTGTGCTCGTAGTAGAGCAGGTTGTCGATGGTGGAGCGGTTGGCGTTGAATGCGCCGCCGAGAACGCCCACCAGCAAGTCGAGGTCGCCATCGCCGTCGAGGTCGCCTTTGGCGGGCGCGTTGTAGCCGGTCGTCGAGATGGGGTTGTCGATGGGGAACGGCAGCGGCACCGAGCGGAGGTTGGGCCGCGCGCACGTACCACGGTTTTCGATGAGAAGCAGGCTCGGCTCGAAG
>JBCBEX010000182.1:0-1568 GCA_038528235.1 Bacteroidota bacterium | reverse complement strand
GACGGGGACGACGATCTCGACCTCTTCGTCGGCAACGAGAACGACAACGCGCTGCTGCTCAACGATGGTACCGGCGTGTTCACCGATGTGACGGCAACGAACCTGCCGGCCTCGACGCCAGTCGAGACGCGCAAGGCGACCTTCGCGGACGTGGACGGGGACGATGACCTCGATGTCTACCTCTCGAACGTGTTCTTCCTCTTCCAGCGCGACCCGCAGGACCGCCTCTGGCTCAACGACGGCACCGGCGTGTTCACCGACGTGACGGCGGCCAACCTCCCGGCCTCGACCGCGACCAACCTCGACGCGAAGTTCCTCGATGTAGACGGCGACGACGACCTCGACCTCATCACCCACGGCGTCGGACAGGCGGTGCCGGTACGGCTCTACACCAACGATGGCACCGGCGTGTTCACCGACGCCACCGACGCGCTCCTGCCCACCTTGCCGACCACGGACGGCCTCGCCCTCGAAGTGGCTGACTTTGACGGCGACGAGCGCCTCGATCTGTTCATCGGTAATCGTGGGCAGGTCGACCGGCTCCTACTCCGCGATCCCAACGTGGGCACGGCTACGGAGACAGGCAGCGCAGACCCGGCGCGGCCGCTCCTGGCCCCGCCGTATCCCAATCCCGCGCGCGGTGTTGCCACGCTCAGCGTAGAGCTTGCAGAGCCTGAGCCGGTGGTACTGGCGATTTACGATCTTCTCGGACGCCGCGTGGCGACCGTGCACGAAGGCGCGCTTGGCCGAGGGTACCATACCCGCACGGTGCAGACGGACGATTTGGTGGCTGGGGTCTACGTGTGCCGTTTGACCACGTCCAGGTCGGTGGTGACCCGGTCCTTTGTGGTAGCAGGGGGCAGTTAGGTTATAAAAATCAAGATCGCCTGCATCTTTGGTCGAAACGGCCCCGTAGGGCCACGCATCCGGAACGGACCCGTTCACAACGGGCTTGCCAGTTAAACGGCTCGGCTGGCCGCCCACGCTGACGAGGTGACGAGCGTCAGCATCCTGGTCCGCTCCGGTTCACGCCCCCGGCCCTCGTGGTCGGGGGCGTTTTTCGTGGGCTGTCACGATGCCCTCCCGTAGAGATGCCGTGGTCCCAGAGATGCCGTGGTCCCAGAGATGCCGTGGTCCCGTAGAGGCGCCTCGACGAGGCGTCTCTACCCATGATCGCTATGCAGGCAACACGGTGAAGCGTCGCTAGACATGAGGGCGACGTCCAGTCAGTAGCGTCAGCGTGAACGTGGCACCTGCGCCGGAGCCGCTTGTCGCCGTGAGGTCGCCGCCGTGGGCGTGGGCGATGGCGCGGCTGATCGCGAGGCCGAGGCCGCTGCCGGACGCACCCGCAGCGTCTCGCGTGCGGGCCGACGTGCCGCGGTAGTAGCGCTCGAAGACGGTCGCCAACTGTTCGGGTGGGATGCCCTCGCCGGTGTCCGCGATGTGCAGAGACACGACGCTGTCGGAGGCTTCCACGCTGAGACGGACGGTGCCGCCTGCGGGCGTGTGGCGCAGCGCGTTGGAGAGCAGGTTGTCGAGCACCCGCATCAGCCGCGCGCCGTCAGCCC
>JBCBEX010000181.1:0-1778 GCA_038528235.1 Bacteroidota bacterium | reverse complement strand
GTTCGACTCCGTCACCTCATCGTCCGTGTCTACCTCGACGATGATCTCGTAGGTGCCCGGCGAGAGGTCGCTCGGGATGTCAGCCCGCCCGCTGTACTCCCGCTCGCGGTCAGCGGGCCACAGCGTGCCGGTGGGGTTGGTGGCGGCTCGGACCTGCCGAACCTCGTCGTGCAGTCCGTTACGCCCCCCGCTTCTGTTCAAGCCGGGACTCTACTCATCTTCGACTTCGTCGTAGCGGAGTTGAATAACCCTGACGACTTCGAGAAGTCGGTGCGGACGGTGCCCTTCGACGTGGAGTACTTCCTGATCGACGGCGGGCAGCGCATCAAGATCGGTGACCTCTTCAATGTACCAGGTGTGCTCTGGTCTGCCGACCGTGAGCGGGAGTATATCGGAAACGCACGCATTCCAGTAGATCTGGAGGCTGGGACCTACGAAATCGTCATTGAAATAGATACCGACGATGAGGTGACGGAGTCGAACGAGAACGACAACGCGCGCTCCTTCACCGTCGAAGTGGAGGCTTCAGACCTGCCGAATTTGGTGGTGAAGTCCATTGAGTCTCCAACCTCTGTCAGAGCCGGTACGCTTCTAATCTTCGACTTCGTGGTGGCCGAACTCAACGACCCCGATGACTTCCAACAGTCGGTACGCTCGGTGCCGTTCGACATGAAGTACTTCCTGGTCGATGACGGCGAGCGCATCGAGGCGGGCCAGCTTGCCAATCCAACAGGCGTACTCTGGCCCGCCAACCGTGAGCGGGAGTACATCGGCAACGCACGTATCCCGGACGGCCTCTCGCCGGGCACCTACGAGATCATCGTCGAGGTAGATGCCAACAACGAGGTAGCGGAGTCGAACGAGAACGACAACGAGCGCTCTTTTACGGTTGAAGTCACGGGAGGAAGCACGGGTACCGATCTCGAACTAGTAAGCTTCTCCATTATCGGAGACCAAACAACCTATGCGCCGGACGAACTTGTTCGGACCACACTCCTCCTCTGCTGGAGCGATAAAGTTGGACGAGACGCCAACTTCCAGGTGTGGGAGTCGCTCGACGAGACGCTGGACGATGACGACCGGTCGATAGGATCCTTCGTGGTTCTCGCCAATGCGTTCGATGGGCAAGGCTGTGATCCTTCCTCTTTCCAGGCGTCCAGCACGGCGTTCCGGGATGATCTCGGCCCACGCTATTGGATTCTCCGTGCTTCTAGCCCAGAGGACACGAATACATCGAACAACGAACGGAGCATTTCTTTCACGGTGGGTGACAATGGGAACAGCCCGTTGCTGCGCGTCGACTCAGAGCTAGGATTTGTCGATACCGAAGTTGGAAGAACGTCGGCGTCAAGCCTGCAAATATTCAACGACGGGACGGCGCCGCTCATCGTCGACCTTACCATTCTGGATGGTGAAGAGGTGTTCGAGGTGAGTGGAGCTACGTCTGCCACCATCCAAGCTGGAGAGCTCGATGCGCTCTTCGTGCAATTCACGCCACTCTCAGCGACTAGATGGACAGGCAGCGCTGCTCTTACGCACAACGCGCCCAACGTGGCATCGCCGGTCATCATCAATCTCGAAGGCAGCGGCATCTCAACCGCCGATGCTGTGCTGGTCTCCTTGCCAGAAGTAAGTGGTTCAGTAGCCGAGCCGGTGCGCATTCCCATCACGCTTGCTCAACTCGACAACCGTGATGTTCTTGCTTGCTGGCTGCTCGACTCGACGAGCCAGTTCTCTGAGAGAGTCCCCGATTTCTGCACGTTCTGGAATTCGAGGAT
>JBCBEX010000180.1:0-1919 GCA_038528235.1 Bacteroidota bacterium | reverse complement strand
GCAGTCATGCCCTGCCGAAAGTGCGCGGTGTTGGTTGCGAGCGTTTCGCGCAGTTCAGCCGTCTCTTCCAAACGATCATGCTCTACGACGCCGTCCTGGCGCAGCGCATGGCGGACGCGCTCCTCGACGAGGGCATCTACGTGATCGGCTTCTCGTACCCCGTCGTGCCGAAGGGCGAGGCGCGGATCCGCGTACAAATTTCGGCAGGGCACACGAGGGCGCATCTCGACCGGGCGATGGATGCCTTCGAGCGCGTAGGGAAAGATCTGGGCGTACTGGAGGGATGAGCCCCAAGCGCTTCGTTGATTCGGGTAAGCCAACGACGGGTCGTACGTGGCGCGGATTCGTCCCAAAGCGGACACCAACCCTTTTTTTCGACCACTGACCAACGCCGATTCATGGCCACTTCCCTCGACGACATCGCAAGCTTTCTCGACGCACGCGGGATGAAGTACACCCGCCACAGCGACACGTCGATCATGACGGGGTATAACGGGCTGGAGCGGTATCGCAACCCGGGCGGCGAGGATTTGCTGCGGCTCATCATCCAGATCGCCGAGGAGGGGCGGTATTTCTTCGTCGCGGCACCCAAGGCGTACGTCGTTCCGGTGGAAGACGCCGGGCCGTTCCTGCAGGCGTGCGCGATGATTCAGTGGCGCACCAAGCTGATCCAGTTCGAGTACGACGCTTCTGACGGCGAAGTGCGTCCCGTGATCGAGTTTCCGTTGGAAGACGCGCTGCTCACCGAAGGCCAGCTTCTTCGCTGCATCACGGGCTTGACCCGATTGCTCGAAGACTACCATGCCGTGCTGGTCAGGGCGCGAGACGAAGGCATCGTCCGGTTCGAGCAGGACGAGGAGCGCACCGTCGAAATGTTGAGCCAACTGCTAAGCGGCTATCCCCCCGAGTTGCTCGCCGAAGCGCTGCGGCGAGCCAACGGGCGACAGGGAGGCCCGGACGCCAAAGCCTAGATCCCATGCGCCTTGCCGATCTCGATCTCAGCGACCTGCACTTTCGCACCAGCGAGCAGGTCTTCAATGAGTTAGAGCAGGCCTGTTCGGCCAATCCCGACCTGGCTACGTTTGAGGTGATTGGCCATAGCGAGGCTGGGCGCCCGATAGCCGGAGTGACACTGGGGTACGGTCCCCGCACCGTCACTCTGGTGGCAGGAGCGCACGCCGACGAGCCGGTCGGCCCCGAGACCCTGCGCACGTTCATCATCGAATCGTTGGCGGCGCGTGATTGGGGAGCATCGGATGGCGGCTTTGCCGAACTGTTCGAGCGGTTCACGTTCAAGATGGTCCCGCACGTCAACCCCGACGCTGAAGCCTTCAACCAGCCGTGGATCCGAGCGTGGCCCGACCTCCGCGCCTTTCTTCGCTACCGACTTCGCGAGAAACCGGGACGCGATATCGAGTTCGGCTACCCGGTCATGCGTTCGGAGAACCGCGCCGTCAGCCGTTTTCTCTTTGGCTACGCGCCCATCGCCCTCCACGCTAGCCTCCATGGTATGGCCTTCTCCGAGGGTTCGCTCCTGCTGATCGAGCGTCATTGGGCCGAGGCGTTCCCCGAGCGTCTTGCCGCCCTTCAGCGTGGCCATCTTGAAGCGACTAAGGCCGTTGCCCGACTAGAGCCGCACGACCAAGACCGTTCGGGCGACAAAGGCTTTCGGTATTTCGGCCCAGGCTTCTGGTCGACGCCAGAGGGCACGGCGATGCAGGCGTATTTCCTGCGTGAAGGCGACGCCGAGACCGCGGCTAAGTTCTTTCTGTCGTCTATGGAGCTCGCCCGGATCGCAGGGTATGATGCCGAGCGCAAGGCTGCGCCCTTATGCCTGGTGACCGAGCTCCCATTGTGGCTCGTGCGTCGCGACCCGGCGAACCCACCCGGCGCTCCGCTCAACTTCCAGGCCCTCCGAG
>JBCBEX010000179.1:0-1949 GCA_038528235.1 Bacteroidota bacterium | reverse complement strand
TACAAGCCCGTCGTGGAGATGCAGTACGCCGACTTCATCACGTGCGGCTTCAACCAGATCGTCAACAACCTCGCCACGACGCACTACCGCTGGGGCGCGCCGGTCAACGTGACCATCCGCGCGCCGTTCGGCGGTGGCATCGGGGCGGGGCCGTTCCACTCACAGAGCCCAGAGGCCTGGTTCTGCCACACGCCCGGCCTCAAGGTCGTCGTTCCCGCGACGCCCGCCGACGCGAAAGGGCTGCTGCGTGCTGCCATCGCCGAGCCCAACCCGGTGCTCTTCTTCGAGCACAAGCTGCTCTACCGCTCGCTCAAAGGGCTCGTCCCCGACGGCGACGCGGCCGTCCCGCTCGGGGAGGCGCGCATTGCCCGGTCGGGCACGGACCTGACCATCGTGACGTGGGGCGTGGGCGTCCGGTGGGCCGAGGACGAGGCCGCGCAGTGGGCCGCCGAGGAGGGCGCGGAGATCGAGGTGATCGACCTGCGCACGCTCGTCCCGTGGGACCGCGCCACCGTGCTCGACTCGCTGCGCAAGACGAACCGGCTGCTTGTGCTCCACGAGGCGCAGCGCACGGGCGGTTTCGGGGCGGAGGTCGCCGCCCAACTCGCGGAGGAGGCGTTCGGGTACCTCGACGCCCCGCCAGCGCGGGTGGCCGCGGAGGATTGGCCGATCCCGTTCGCGAAGCCGCTCGAAGGGCTCTACACCGCGCGGCGCTCCCTTTACGCCGCCATCGACCGCACGCTGGCGTATTGACCTCGGACGGCCGGACCGGGTAGGGCGAAAAGGATGCAGAGCATGGGACGAGGGACCCACCACCGTCCCTAAGATCGTCCCACGCCCTGCAAGCCACGCCCTGCAAGAGGGTGTCAGGAGGGCGGGGTAGTCGTCTCCGGCTCGACGAGGCCGTGCTCCCACATCCACGCCACCACGCGCGGGCGCGTCGGCAGGTCGAGCTTCTCGAAGACGGCGTTGACGTGCTTCTTGACGGTGCTCAGGCTGATGAAGAGCGCCTCGGCGATCTCCGCGTTGGAGCGCCCGCGTGCGACCTCCACCGCCACCTCGCGCTCGCGCGGGGAGAGCGGGGCGAGGAGGTGCGGCTCGCTGCGCCGCCGCCAGCGCCCGCGCCGGACGAGGTCGGCAATGCGGCGGCTCAGCCAGCCCGTCTCGCCGCCCGCCACGCCCCGGATTGCGTCGAGGATGGTGCTGAGCGGCTCGCGCTTGATGAGGTAGCCCGCCGCGCCGTGCTCCAGCGCGCCGAAGATGTAGTCCTGGTCCTGGTAGGCGCTCAGGATAAGCACCTGCGTCGCCTCGCCCTGGAGCGCCTCCGCCACGGCGATGCCCGTCATCTCCGGCATCTCGAGGTCGAGCACGAGCACGTCGGGGCGCTCGCGGCGCGTGAGGTCGAGCGCGGCCCGCCCGTCGGTGGCCGTGCCGGCGAGGACGAGGTCGTCCTGCTCGCGCAGAAACGTGGCGAGGCCGTTGAGGAAGACGGGGTGGTCGTCGGCGAGGACGACACGGATGGAGCGAGGCATGGGGTTATGGTACCGAGGGGGAGGGCGGCCCGGCGGAGCGCCGCGTGCCAGCGTCCGCGCTCGTGTGCGCAGCCGCCCTCCCCAAAGTGGGGCAAAGTCGGTGACGCGCCGCTATCGAACAACGACGACGCGCTGCGTGAGGGCGTGGTCGCCGGCCGTCACCCGCGCCCAGTAGGCTCCTGCGCTCAGGCCCGCGACGCGTACGTGGAGCGCCCCCGAGGCGTCGGGCTCTTCCTCCCATGTCTGAAGCGCGCGGCCCAGCACGTCGTAGAGGACGATGCGGATGGGAGCGGCCCGTTGCACGGTCATGTTTAGGACAAAGCCTCGTCCGGCCGCCGAGGGGTTCGGCGTCGCCGTCACGCGCAGCGGCTCGGCCTGGGTGACCGTCACCTCGACCTCCCCAGAGAGCTCCTGCGT
>JBCBEX010000178.1:0-2028 GCA_038528235.1 Bacteroidota bacterium | reverse complement strand
GCAGCGAAGGCGGCGCCCGTCGCCCAGCCGGTGGCGCAGCCCGTCGCCCAGCCAGTGAGCGCACCTGCACCCGTTGCGGCCCCCGCGCCGACGGCCGGGGCCGAGGACCAGAAGCTCTCGCAGATGCGCAAGACCATCGCGCGCCGTCTCGCCCAGAGCAAGTTCACCGCGCCGCACTTCTACCTCACCATCGACGTGGACATGGCGGTGGCGATGGCCTTCCGCAAGCGCCTCAACGACCTCGGGCAGGCGCAGGGCAAGGCGAAGGTGTCGTTCAACGACCTCGTCACGAAGGCGTGCGCACTCGCGCTTAAGCAGCACCCTGCGATGAACGCGTCCTACCTCGAAGACGAGGGCGTGATGCGCTACCACAAGGAGGTCCACGTCGCCATCGCGGTCGCCATCGACGAAGGGCTGCTCACACCGGTCGTGCGCCACGCCGACCGGAAGGGCCTCTCGGAGATCGCTGCCGACACGCGCGAGCTCGCGGGCAAGGCACGCGACCGCACGCTCCAGCCGCAGGACTGGGAAGGCTCGACCTTCACCACCTCGAACCTCGGCATGTTCGGCATCGAGGAGTTCACCGCGATCATCAACCCCCCGAACGCGGCCATTCTCGCCATCGGCGGCATCCGCGACGTGCCCGTGGTCCAGGACGGCGAACTCGCCGCTGGCAAGCGCATGAAGGTGACGCTCTCCTGCGACCACCGCGCCATCGACGGGGCCACGGGCGCGCAGTTCCTCAACACCGTCAAGGGCTACCTCGAACAGCCCATGACGATGCTCCTCTAGTACATCTCCCGCCTGATTCACTTCACCCTACTCAACCGGGGCACCGCCCCAACCGCCATGCGCCTCCTAGCTCTCTTTTCTCTCCTGCTGCTCGTTGCAGCACCTTCGTTCGCCCAAGACATGCCCGCGCGCGCCAGTGACGAAGCGCGCGTCAGTCCCAACGCGATGGTCATGCAGACCATCGGCACGACAGATGTGACCGTCCTCTACGGTCGCCCCAGCGTGAAGGACCGCACGCTCTTCGGCCCCGAAGGCGAAGCGCTCGAAGCCTATGGCAAAGTCTGGCGCTCTGGGGCCAATGAGGCCACCGTCATCAGCACCTCGGGGCCGCTGATGGTCGAGGGCGAGGAATTGCCCGCGGGCACCTACGCGCTCTTCACCATTCCCACGGAGGACTCGTGGACGGTGATCTTCAACAAGACCGCCGATCAATGGGGGGCCTACAACTACGACGACAGCCAGGACCAGCTGCGCGTCGAGGTGGCACCCGCCTCGCTGGACCACGTCGAGCAGTTGACGTACTCGTTCGTGAACGTGGGCGACGGCTCAGCCGACCTGCACCTGCGCTGGGGCACGGTGGCCGTACCCGTACAGCTGTCCGTCGCAAACTAGTCGCGCTGGCCTCCTCTTCACGCGCCGTCTGCGGATCGTAGGCGGCGCGTTCGCGTGTCTACGCCATGCCTGAGCCCGCTGCCTATCGGATCGCCCACCTCTCTGACGTCCACTTCGGGCGCATCGACAGCCCGACCATCGTTGACGCGCTCGTCGACGAGGTAAACGACGCGAAGATGGACCTGGTCGTAGTCTCGGGCGACCTGACGCAGCGGGCGCGTGCGTGGCAATTCGTGGCCGCCCGCGCCTTCCTCGACCGATTCTCGGCTCCGGTGCTCGTGGTCCCCGGCAACCACGACGTGACGGCTTGGTGGCACAATCCCATCGAGCGCGTCTATCGCCCGGTGCGGAAGTACCAGCACTACATCACCGACGACCTCGCCCCCACGTTCGAAGCCACGCGACCAGGGCTGCCGCCGCTCGCCGTGCTTGGACTCAACTCGGCGCACGGAAAGACGGTCAAGGGAGGCCTCGTCCAGGCTCAGCACCGCGCCCGGATCACGTCGTACTTCGCGGGGCAGCCTCCCGACGCATTCCGCGTGCTGGTGCTTCATCATCACCTCACCCGCCTCGATGCACTCGGCGAGCACGACGTGTCGGAGGGCGGCTTCGAGGCGCTCTATA
>JBCBEX010000177.1:0-2074 GCA_038528235.1 Bacteroidota bacterium | reverse complement strand
ATTCCTGGCGGCGTCCAGCCAACGAGCCGGGAGGGTACGCATCTCTGGGTGGAAGCCCGTGGGAACCGCTTCACGCTGCTTGGCCTCGGCCCCTATCCAGGCTCGCAGGCCCCCGCCGACATGCCGCAGACGGCCACGATGAAGGTCGAGCCGGTGGCTCTCGTGCGTCCGGGTGGCTGAGCCACTGTCTTCGGCTTACGTCAATCGTTCGATGAGCGCGCGGTGCTGGGGAAACGCCTCCAGCATCCCCTCGCGCTCGGCAAGCTCGAAGTCCGCGAAGTCGAAGCCGGGCGCGACGGTGCACCCGACCAGCGCGTAGTCTGCACTCTCAGCGACCGTGGCGCCAAACCAGACGCCGCCGGGGACCACGTGCTGCGGGCACTGCCCTGCGTCCAGATCTAGGCCCAGGTGCAATGCTTCGTAGGCCCCGTCCTCGGTCAGCGTGTGTATGGTGAGCGGCCCGCCTGCATAGAGGTGCCAGCCCTCGTCCGCGGTGATGCGGTGGAGGTGCGATACGTCACCGGCGCGGAGCAGGAAGTAGATCGCGGTCGATGCTGCGCGCGGCAGGCCGTGCGCGCCCGTGACGGGATGCTCGGCGCGGTAGGTCTCACGAAAGAAGCCCCCTTCCGGGTGTGGAAGGAGGCCGAGGGTGTCGATCCAGGTCTGAGCGGAGGTCTGCATGGCTGCAATCTACGGCCGCCCAGACCTGGTGAGTCTGTCCCACATCGCGGTATGACTCACGCGACACGACGTAGCGCGGGGCGCTCGACGATGCGCAGCGTGTGCCCGTCCCCCTCGGTCTGGGCTGTGGGAGCCGGAGTTGGATCGACTGGCGTGGGATCGCTGGGCAGGGGGCCACGCTGGGCGGCCCGCCACCGCATGACGCGCTGGGCGAGCATCTGTCGCCGGACGCGCCGGGCCCGGAGCCGCTGCGCTCGGTGCAGGATCGTGTTCAGTTGGAGCCGGAGTCCTTCCACCGTTCGCGGACCGATGCCGTCGAGCGCCTCCACGCGGCCGTCGAGCAGGGCGCGTTCGAGCGCGGCAAGCGATGCGAGGCCGAGGTCATCGACGAGCCGCCTGGCGAGGTCGGGCCCGATACTCGGCACGCTACGGAAGAGGGCCTCCGGGTCGGCAACTTCCATGAGGCGGTCGTAGAGCCGGATGCGGCCCGTCTCGATGTAGTCGGCGAGGTGCGCGGCGAGGTTGAGCCCCACGCCGTCGAGCGCTTCGAGCGCCTTCGCGCCGCCCTCGACGTAGCGCACGACGACGGGCTCGTCTTCGGCACGGAGCGATTCGGCGGCGTTCAGGTAGGCACGCACGCGGTACGGGTTGGGCTCCTCGATGCGGACGAGGAGTTCGGCCATCGCGCCGAGCACGGCGGCCAGTTCGTCGTTGGACGGCCCGAGCGGAGCGGGCACGACAGGCTTTTGAGCAAGAGAAACAGGCGTCATCATGGGTGTCCTCAAGGGGTTCGGTCCACAAGGTGGGGTGGATACGACACCAAGGTAGAGCACACTGGTGACACCTTTCTGTCACAACCAGACGAGCCCAGAAACCGGAGGAGCAAAGAAGCAGAGAGGCCGCGATTGAGCTTGGCCACCAACGCACTACTCCTGCACCTTTTCGACCTTCGACCTTCGACCTTCGACCGCTACCCGCCCAGTGCCTCACGCAGTGCAGCCAGCGACGCACGCAACTCAGCGACTTCAGCTTCCAGCGTGTCTACGCGCTCGGTGAGCGACGCGCGCGTCTCAGCGTCCAGCGCAGCCTCTTCGCCTGACACCACGGCACCGTCTGGCGTCTCGTAGGCACTCAGGTCGGGCTCGCCCGCGAGCAGGTGCGCCCAGCGGTCGGCGGACTGCCCCGCCTGGCGTGGCAGCAGCGTGACGAGTGGTTCCGGCCGGTCACTCATGCGGTCGAGCACCTCCTGCACCGCGTCCGTCGAGGCGAAGTCGTACATACGGCCCACTCGGCTGCGGATCTCGCCGGTCGTCTGCGGGCCACGGAGGATGAGCACTGCGAGGGTCGCCAGCCCTGGCTCGTCGAGGCCGAAGCGCGGACCGAAGGCATGGCG
>JBCBEX010000176.1:0-2096 GCA_038528235.1 Bacteroidota bacterium | reverse complement strand
CCAACAGGACAACGGGCGTCTTGGCGCTTTTCATCCCTCTGCGCTCTGCATTCATCCTTCTGCGCTCATCCTTCGCCTTGCGCGGCTGCGAGCACGTCGGCGAGGTCGGCGGCGGCGACTTCGCGCTGGTCGCTGGCGGCGAGGTCGCGCAGTTGGACGACGCCCTGGTCGAGTTCGTCCTTCCCGACGATTACGGCGTAGCGGGCGGCCTGGCGGTTGGCCTCCTTCATCTGCGCCTTCATCGAGCGGCCTTTGAGGTCGAGCGCCGTGCGGACGCCCCGGTCGCGAAGCGCATAAGCGGTCTGGAAGGCCCAGGCCTGCGCCTCGTCGCCGAGGGCGACCAGGAACGCCGTCAGCGGATCCGACTCCGGGAGGGCGATACCCTGCGCGTCGAGGGCGAGGAAGAGGCGCTCGAAGCCCGACGCGAAGCCAACGGCCGGGACCGTCTGGCTACTGCCGACGGCTTCGGCGAGGCCGTCGTAGCGGCCACCCCCTCCGAGGGCACTCTGCGCTCCGAGGTCGCCAGAGACGAGTTCGAACGCCGTCTCGGTGTAGTAGTCGAGCCCGCGCACGAGTGCCGGGTCCTCCACGTACGCGATGCCGAGGTCGTCGAGGCGGGCCTTCACCTCGGCGTAGTGCGCCTTGCTCTCGTCGGACACCATCTCGGGCAGACGCGGCGCGGCGGCGAGGATCGCCTGCTCGCGCTCGTCCTTCGTGTCGAGGATGCGGAGCGGGTTCGTCTGCAGCCGCTGCTGGCTCGTCTCCGTGAGGTCGGCGGCGTGCGGTTCGAGGTACTGCCGCAGCGCATCCACGTAGGCGCGCCGCGCAGCTGGGTCGCCGAGCGTGTTGAGGCGCAGGATGTGGCCCGTGATGCCGAGCGCGTCGTAGACGGCCAGCATCAGCGCGATGCACTCCGCGTCGGCCAGCGGCGACGGGCTGCCGATGAACTCGACGCCGAACTGGTGAAACTGGCGGTAGCGGCCCTTCTGCGGCTCCTCGGCACGGAAGCACGGGCCGATGTAGAACAGGCGCTGCGTGCCGCCCTTCTGCTGGAGGTGGTGCTGGAGGTACGACCGCATGACGGGCGCGGTGACCTCGGGGCGGAGCACGTAGTCCGTGTCGCCGCGCGTGAAGGCGAACATCTCCTTCTGCACGATGTCGGTCGAGCCGCCGACGCCGCGCGCCACGAGCGCCGTCGGCTCGAAGATGGGCGTGCGGATCTCGCGGACGTGGAAGCGCGCCATCACGTCGCGCACGACGCCCTCGACGTGCCGCCACGCGGCCGAGCCATAGGCGTGCGCCCCGGCGGTCGTCGCGCCGTCCGGTAGGATGTCGAAGGTGCCTTTAATCGTCTGGAAGCTCATGGGAAGTCAGAAGGGAGAAGGCAGAAAGAAAAAGGGAAAACGGGAGCGCGCGTTGCGTCCTCCCCTATCATGTTTCGATGGTCACCGTGTTCGTCTTTCATCCTTCATCCCTCTGCCCTCTCAGACCCGTCCTTGCTCGGCGCGGCGGATGCGGTCGAGGACGGCGTCGGGCGTGTCGGCGGTGCGGAGGGAGGTAGCGAAGCCGGGGCGGTTCATCAGGCGCATGATGCGGCTCAGGAGGGTGAGGTGCTGGCTCCGCTCCGAGGCCGGGCCAGCCAGCAGCAGCACGATCTCGACCGGCTGCTCGTCGATAGCGTCCCAGTCGAGGGGTGCGGCCAGGACGGCGAAAGCCGCCAGGCTCTTCGACACGGCCGTCGTGCCCGCGTGCGGCAGCGCGAGGCCAGCGCCGACGCCCGTGGAGAGCGTAGCCTCGCGCGCAAACACGTCGGCGCGTAGCCGGTCGAGGTCGTCCACGCCGTCCAGCCCGTCGAGCCGGTCCACCAGCGCGTCGATGGCGGCGGCCTTGCCAGCCACGGCGAGCCCGAGCACGACCGTCTCCGGCGAGAGCAACCGATGCAGCGCGGACGGCGGTTTCATGGAGGGACGGGCATGAGAAGAGGAGCGCGTCCAAGCTACTACGCCGCCAGGCCCGGTGCGACGAAGCGCGTGTGAGAGTGTCGCAGGTCGCAGGTCGCAGGTCGCAGGTCGCAGGTCGCAGGTCGCAGGTCGCAG
>JBCBEX010000175.1:0-2128 GCA_038528235.1 Bacteroidota bacterium | reverse complement strand
ATCCTGGCGGTCATCATCGTCTGGACGGTGTTCTCGTAGGCGATCCACACACAACACGCTGGCTTGCATATACCCGGGTAGGCTGGTAGGTTGGGCGCTTCGTTTCACCCAGCCAGCCTCGTGCTCCATGCGCCCTTTCTGCCTTGTCCTCTTCGCTTCGCTTCTGCTCGCTTCGTCGGCCTGGTCGCAAGACGCGCCGTCTGCCTCGCCGGATTTCGAGGCCGGTGACCGCGCGCTGCTCTTCCAGATCGGTCCCAACCTTGACCTGAGCGGGCTGAACTCCACCGTAGCGCTGAAACGGCATCGCAGTGCTACCTCAGCACGTCGGTTCAGCTTAGGCGTCCAGGGCGAACTTTCGGGGTCGGACGCGCAGGACCGGCAGGCCCTCGCCGTCTTTGTGAACTACTTGTTCCTGGCCTACAGCCGGTCGCGCACCCAGGTACACCTCTACTACGGCCTTGGCCCAACTGCCGGGTTCCGCTACCAAGACTTCTCCGACGAGCGAGGCAACGAGGCAGAACGCGTCTCCCTCGACATCGGCTTGGCGGGTGTGCTCGGCGTGGAATGGCGCGTGCACGAGGCTATCGGGCTGACCGGGGAGTACAACAGCATCCTCGTCGGGACCTACGAGCACCAATCGAGCGCTGGCGGAGACGTTGACCTGTACGGCGTTGCCCTCCGAAGCAACGGGGCACGGCTCGGCCTAAGCGTCTATTTCTAGGACCCACACCGCCTTACTGACCGCGCCGCCGCGGCTATATCCTGCGCGGCATTCTTCGCCGGAAGCGCTTCTGGTGATAAGCTACGGCGCGGTATTTTGGGAGCCCAACGTCTACGCGGATCCTGGCTGCCCCGCACCCGGTTCGGGGTGCCCCTTTCCGCCGTTCCATTCCGCCCGTACGCTCTGCTGTCATGTCGCACCCGAAGATCTGGTTCAACGGCGACCTCGTCGCCTACGAAGACGCCACCATCCACGTCCTCTCGCACGTCGTCCACTACGGCTCGTCGGTCTTTGAGGGCATCCGCGCCTACGACACCGCGCGCGGCCCGGCCGTCTTCCGCCTCCCCGAGCACATGCAACGGCTCATCGACTCGGCGAAGATCCACCGCATGGACTCGGGCTATGACCTCGCCGCGCTGAACCAGGCCGTCGTCGACACGATCCACGCGAGTGGGCTGGAGAGCTGCTACATCCGCCCGGTGATCTACCGCGGCATGGGCAGCATGGGCGTCAACCCGCTCAAGAACTACGTCGAGACGTTCATCGCCGTGTGGGACTGGGGCAAGTACCTCGGCGACGAGGCCATCGAGCAGGGCGTCGACGTGCAGGTCTCGACGTGGAACCGCAACGCGCCGAACACCACGCCGAGCCTCGCCAAGGCCGGCGGCAACTACCTCAACGCGTCGCTCATCAAGATGGAGGCTGTGCTCAACGGCTTCACCGAAGGCATCGCGCTCTCCGTCGATGGCTACCTCGCCGAGGGCTCGGGCGAGAACCTGTTTGTCATCAAAGACGGCGTGCTCCACACCGCCCCGACCGGCCTCTCGATCCTGCCCGGCATCACGCGCAACACGGTCATCACGCTCGCCGAGTCGATGGGCTACGAGATCAAGGAGGCGAGCATCCCCCGCGAGGCGCTCTACGTGGCCGACGAGCTCTTCTTCACGGGCACCGCCGCTGAGGTCACGCCGATCCGCTCCGTCGACCGCTACCAGATTGGCTCCGGCTCGCGCGGCCCGATCACGAAGCAGATCCAAGACGCCTACTTCAGCGCCCTGCGCGACACGGACAACCCGCACGGCTGGCTCACCTTCGTCAACGAAGAGGCGTCCGGCACCGTGCGCGAAGCGGCGGCTGCCGAAGCGTAGAGAACGATGGCAGCGTCGTCGCAGGCTCGGTGGATGCGAGGCGTCGCCTACGTCGCCTTCGCGCTCGGGGCCGTCCTCGCGGTGCTCAGCCTCGTCCAGCTCGTGACCGATGTGCACGTGCTGGACGACCCATGGACCGGCCTGGTCGGGTTCTGGCTGCTTGCCTTCATCCTGCGCGGCGTGGCGACGCGCACCCAACCCGCCCGATGACCTGGCGCCGCAACGTGCTCTGGATCGACTGCAGTGGGGCACTGGTCGC
>JBCBEX010000174.1:0-2181 GCA_038528235.1 Bacteroidota bacterium | reverse complement strand
GACCGGCTCGCGGCGGGGTCGTACTTCGTCCGGCTGCGCGCTGGCGACGAGGAGGCCACGACCCGGCTCACCGTGGTGCGATGAGGGATGCTGCGATGCGGGGCTGCGCACCACGGCGGCTGCTCGTGCTTCCTGAAGCGGTGGCGCTACCGACGGCGCAACCTCTTCGGCGATGTGCTCCGTCAGCGAGCTTCGACGTCCGTGCAACCGAGACGGTCATAGCGCGCCTGCGCCTCTGCACGCGCCGCGTCGTCGCCCTGGGCCGTACGGAGTGCCGCGAGTCGGTCGAGTGCGGTGCACCGATCGCGCGTGGTGTCGGCTGCCGCCGTGAACACGCTGTCGGCATGAACGAGGAGACGCGCCGCCTCGGCAAGCTGGCCGGTCGCCGTGAGCGACACCCCGAGCGTGCTTCCCGTCTTCGCGGTCACGGGATGGTCGGGGCCGAGCAGCGTTTGGCGCGTGGCATAGGCCTCTTGCAAGTGGCTCACGGCTTCACGGTGGTCGGCACCTAGTTGAAGTGCACGTCCGAGCACGTACCGCGTCTGGGCGAGCGCGGCTGGATCTGCGTCGGGGCGTCCGCCCTGAGCGGCGAGGATCGCGCGGAGGTCCGTCGCGAGCAAGTCGTCGCCGCCGAGCTGCAGCCGGACGTTGGCGAAGTCGGACTGGAACGCGAGGGCGATGGGGTGATCGGCGCCGAGGTTCGCGCTCACCGCTGCGGCTGCTTCTTGTGCCGGGGCGAGGGCGGCCTCCGGATTCCCCTGCAGCATATGGAGGGCTGCAATGTTGGCGAGGCTCCAGGCGAAGTCGACGTTGGCGGGGTCTGCTGCTGCATACGCCCGGCGGATGGCGAGCGCCTGCTCTGCCCACGTGATGGCTTCGGCGTAGCGCTCCTGCCGAACCAGCACCACCACGAGGTTGCCGTAAGCGCGGGCGCGGTAGGCCTCGGGGGTTTCGTCGCGGATGCCCTGCTCTTCGAGAGCCACCACGCGGCGAGCGAGCGGCTCAGCCTCATCGTAGCGCCCCAGCTGTTCGAGCGTGAGCGAGAGGAAGTTGAGCAGGTCTGCGAGCAGTCCGAGATCTGGCGCTGGCTGCGCCTCGACCCGCTCGATCCCTTCGCGGAAGTAGGCGATCGCCTCCTCACGCTTGCCCTGGATGCGCAGGGCGGCCCCGTATCCCTTGAGCCACTCTGGGTAGTCCGGGTGCGATGCGCTCGCGTTGGTCCGCAGCGAGTCCGCGGCCATTCCGTAGACCTGCTCGGCGCGCGGGTAGTCACCCATCACGAGGAAGATGTTGGCGATGGTGCCGAGGAGCCGTGCCTGCACCGCGGGCTGGTCCGTCAGGTTGCCCGCGTGAGCGACCCCTCGGTCGAGGAGGTCGTAGGCGGTGAGCGAGTCGCGGCGCTGCACGACGGTTTCGCCCGGTTGCTGCTCGAAGAGGCCGATGAGCAAGCTGGTGATCTCTTCAGCTTTGGCCTGCTCCTCGCGCGCGATGTCGCGCTCGTCGGCCACGCGCTGCGCCTGAAGCGTCGCCGTGAGGGCGTAGATCAACACGAGTGCCACAAACGCCGCCGCAACGCCCAGCGCGACGCGGTTGCGGCGCACGTAGCGCGCCAGCCGGTACCCCGCCGTTGGCGCCTGCGCCTCCACGGGACGCCCCTCGACATGCCGCGTGATGTCCCGCGCAAACGCCTCAGCGGTCGCATACCGCTCACCGGGGGCCTTGCGCAGAGCCTTGAGACAGATCTGGTCGAGGTCGCCCGAGAGGCGCCGTTGCATCGTCTGCCTCGGCGCAGCCAGGACAGCCGCGTCGGCACGCGTGACGGCGGTGCTGGGGCGCTCGGGCTCCTCCTCTACAATCACCCGGGCCACCTCGTGGAGCAGCCGGCCCGGCAGGTTGAAGGGCCGCGTCCCCGCGAGGAGTTCATAGAGCAGCACGCCCAACGCGTAGACGTCCGTGGCGGTCGTGACGGCCTCGCCCCGCACTTGCTCCGGCGCGGCGTACTCCGGCGTGAGCAGCCGGTCGCCGGTGCGGGTGAGCGCCGCATCCGGGTCGTCTTCCAGCAGCCGGGCAATGCCGAAGTCGAGCAGCTTCACGGACGGAGTGCCCTCCGCGTTTTCCGTCACGAACACGTTCGACGGCTTCAGGTCGCGGTGGACAACTAGGCTCTGGTGGGCCGCCTGC
>JBCBEX010000173.1:0-2229 GCA_038528235.1 Bacteroidota bacterium | reverse complement strand
GCGCTGTCATCCATAGCACGAGGCCTGTGCGGAGCGTCCAGGCCACCGTGCGGATCCAGTTGGTGCCTACGAGCCGGGCGTGCGCGTCCCCGTCGAAGCCGACCATGAGGATGTTGTGCAGTGGCACCTGCACAAACGCCGTCGATGCCCAGATTACGCCGACGAGAACGAGGCCGCCCCAAAGCATCCAGAGCGGCAGCCCTGTCGGACGCATCCACACGAGCGCCACCGCGGTTCCCAGTTCGAGCAGCATGGCAGGGCCGACGACCCAGGTGATCCGCGTCTGGTGCGCCGCCTCGTACGCTGCCCAGCGCTCCACGCCCACACCTGAGAACAGGGGATAGTGGACCACCTGTACAATCCAAATGGCACCAAACATCGTCAACGTAGCGAGGAGGTGCAGCAGGAGCAGGGCCTTCATCTGGGTGGATCGCGGGGAAGTGGAGCGGGCGGCGTATCGTGCAGCAACGCGCGCCCACCAGCCAGGTCCCCGATGTCGCCCTTCCTCATCCTATTGATCGGCCTCGTGGTCGTGTTGGGCCTCATTATCGGGCTGCGACTGAACGCCTTCCTCGCGCTCATCACAGCGGCGCTGGTCGTGAGTCTCCTGGCGCCCGGTCCGATGGCGCTCAAGGTAGAGCGCGTGGCGGCCGCGTTCGGGAGCACCGCGGCGAGCATCGGCATCGTAATCGCGCTCGCGGCGATCATCGGCGCGGCGATGATGCGAAGCGGGGCCGCAGACCGCATTGCCAACGGCTTCCTGAACGCGCTCGGCGAGAAGCGCTCCAGCGCCGCCATGGCAGGCAGCGGCTTCACGCTTTCCATCCCGGTTTTTTTCGACACGGCGTTCTACCTGCTCGTCCCGCTCGCCCGATCGTTGGCACGGACAACGGGCCGGCACTACTTGCGCTACCTCGTCGCGATCGCAGCGGGCGCGGCCATCACGCACACGCTCGTCCCGCCGACGCCTGGGCCACTGTTCATGGCCAACCGCTTTGGCATCGATCTCGGCGTGATGATCCTTGTCGGACTTGCGGTTGGGCTGCCCAGCGCTACCGCCGGGTTGGTGTTCGCGACATGGCTCGACCGAAGCATGCCGATTCCGCTGCGACCCTACGAAGGCGACGAGGCTATTGAAGACGCGCCCGACGAGGCCGCCTTGCCAGGCATGGCGCTATCGCTCGCACCGATTGCCCTGCCGATCCTGCTCATCACGGTCAACTCTGTGGTCAAGGTGCTCGCGCAGCTTGCGATCCCCGACGCGCCGCTCCGCGATCCTGAACTCACGACGGCGATCCTTGCCGCCGCCGCGAATGGGCTCGGCATCGCGCAGGTGTTTCAGTGGACGAATCTGCTTGGAAATCCAAACTTTGCCTTGCTCCTCAGCGCGGCGCTTGCGGTGTGGACGTACCAGCGTCAGCAACAACCGTCGGCAAAGCTACTCGGCAAGGTGATCGAGAGTGCGCTGATGAGCGGGGGCGTCATCATTCTCATCACGGCTGCAGGTGGCGCTTTCGGTGCGATGCTGCGCGCTGCTGAACTCGGCGGCGCGATCCAAGCGCTCTTTGGCGATGTGTCCGCGGCAGGGCTAGGCGTACTGCTCCTCGCGTTCGGGATTGCGAGTCTCCTCAAGTTTGCCCAGGGCTCCAGCACGTCGGCGATGATCATCACGGCAGGGATGCTAGGCGCGATGATCGACCCCCATGCGCTCCCGTTTCATCCCATCTACCTTGCGATGGCGATTGGCGGCGGGTCTCTGGTCGGGTCATGGATGAACGACAGTGGCTTCTGGATCTTTGCCAAGATGGGCGTGCTCACCGAAGCCGAGACGCTGAAGTCGTGGTCGCCACTCCTTGTGGTTCTCGGCGTTACGAGCTTCCTCATCACGTGCCTGCTCGCGCTCGTGCTGCCGCTGAGCTAAGCGCGCACGGCCTCGTCCAAGAGCGGTACACCGAGATCAGCGAGAACGGCCTCGGCCGCGAGGCGACCCGCGCGCATGGCCCCGTTGATGGACGCGTTCGTGCGATGGTCGCCAGCAACATAGAGCCCGTCCCCGAGGCGGATTGGGCGGGTCGGGGGCGATAGAGCGGGGGGGACCTGCGCGGGTTGGGCGTGCTCGATGCGATACGTCCGAAGCGGCGTCCATTCGTCCACCTGCTCACCAAACCACGAGCGGCAATGGTCGCGCACACGGAGGTCGAGCAAGCTGTCGCCGGCATCAGGAAGGCC
>JBCBEX010000172.1:0-2308 GCA_038528235.1 Bacteroidota bacterium | reverse complement strand
GCGCTCGGTGATAGGCGCGCCGGGACCGTCCGCCCAGTTGTCGGTGCTGGTGAACGTGTCCGCGAAGTCGGTGATGGGCGTGTCGCCGCTCTCGCGGAAGTACGGGATCATGCGGACGTCGTCGGCGGGGTCGTCGGGGGTGTCGCTGAGGTACCAGGCCTCGAACGGAACGCTGAGGATCTCGCCGTCGCGGGAGGAGAGGTAGGTCGCGAGGCAGGCGCCGGGTTCGGCGCAGGCGGCGGTGAAGCGGAGTTCGACCTCGTCTTCTTGCACGAGGGCGCGGTTGAGAACCAGTTCGCCGAGCAGGCCAGTGTTGCCGCCCGAGGAGATGTAGTAGTCGCCGGTAGCGTCGGGGTCGTGCCAGACGGTGTTGCCGTCGAAGTCGCCCGCGCAGCCCGCGTCGTTCGGGGTGTCTGCGCACGGGTCGGTGCCCGATGCGCTCGCGACCTCGACGAGGCCCACGCCGTTGTCCGCGATGCCGGGGACGAAGCGGTAGAGGCTGAAGGCGCGGGTCTCGGAGCGCTCGCCCGCCGTGCGGGTACCGTCGGGAAGGCGTCCGTCGGGCTCGACGGACCAGCGGTAGGCGAAGACGGTGTTGTCCGGGACGATATCGTCGAAGACGAGTTCGGCCTCGGTGGTGTACGTGGTGCGTTTGACCACCTCGCTCCCCTGGTCGATCTCGATGGCGACCTGATAGCCCTCGGCTCCGGGCACCGGCACCCAGCGTAGCGTGGGCAGCGTCTCGTTCTCGTCGAGTCGGAAGAGCGAGCCGTCAGCCGGGGTGAGCAGTGTCGGTGCCTCCAACGTGAGCGGGCGCGGGACGGGCGCGAAGAGCGAGCCGTCGTCGAAGGCTGCCTGGATGCGGTCGCTGGCCAGCTTCACCGCCTGGACGGAGCCCGTGGGGTTGCCGACGGGGCCGTAGTTCTGCGTCCCGAAGGCGAAGGGCAGCGCAAACGTCACGTCGCGCGACGCTCCGGCGGCGAGGTCGAACGCGACGGTGGAGAAGGTCAAGCGGCGCAGCTTGGAGGTGAGAGAGACTTCGCAGTTGGGGTCGAGGCAAGGCATGCTCCAGTAGGTGCCTGGCTCGCTCGGATAGATGAAAGGTGTCGGGGTCGTGCCTCCATATCCGATATCGCCGTAGGTAAGCGGGGATCCGTCTCTCCAGCGGCTTGTCTGGTAGTAGCGGTGTTCCTCTGGAGATTGCGGGTCGCATCTGTCGTCACAGCCTCCGTTGTAGTCGGTTGTTGCGGAGCCTGCCTGTATATCCAGGAAACGCATCCCCATTGCTGGTGTGGGTGAGCCGTGTCCGTTGGGGTCTTCGTTGAAGGCGTTATAGATGTAGACAAGGTTGCGCGCTGAGTCGCTTCCAGAGAGGTCATCGCTCCAGTCGAACCCTAGATTTCCGTCCAGGAAGAAGGAAACGATCGCGTCATTGATCGCGGTCGGATTGCGGTTGACCACGCGGTAGCGATAGAACGTGGCTTGGTCGAACGTGGGGTCGTCGCTCGCGATGGCCCACGCCGTGACCTGGACCTCGATGCTCAAGGGCTCACTCTGAGATGGAGAGCGTTCCAGGCCTACATCGTTCATGACCCAGAAGGCGGTCTGCGTGCCGAAGAGGCGAGGCCGGTCGCCCGCGGCGAGGTCGTAGTTGTCGGGGTTGCCGTCACCGTCGATCACCTCAGCGCCGAGATTGGCAGGCCAGTCGCGCAGGTTGTCCGAGGCGATGCCAGTGGCGTCGTAGCGTTGGAGGTCCTGGTCGGTGACGGTCCAGATGCGGTCGAAGGCGGCGCAGTCGGCGGGAGCGTTGCCCGCCTCGTCGAGGGGGCCGGGGGTGAATTGGAAGGGGCCGTATCGATTCGCGGAGACTCGGAGATCGGTGCTCACGAGCCCGCTCATTTGAAAGCCGAACACGTAAAAGGCGTCCACGCCACTCCCCTTTGGAACATGGTAGGCAGGGTCGTTAAAGTCTCGCCAGAAGAGGCTGCCCATGTTGTAGAGCTTGGCGCGCACATCGCTCACCACCAACTCCGCCTCGGCGACGCCGACCTGGCAGTCGGTGGTTACCGAAGTCGGCGTCACGGCCTGCGTCGAGGGCTGCTTGGCCTGTCCGTAGAGGGGTCCAGCGCAGACAGCTAGAACGAGGGGGAAGTGCCGGAAGGACATCACGGTGGAGGTGTGTGGGGTGAAGGCGGTCTGGCGATGCTGAGGGCTCAGCCGAGCACCGTGAAGCGGCGCGTTTGCTGGCTTGCTTCCGTCGTGAGCACGGCCACGTAGATGCCCGAGGCCAGCCTGTTCGTGTCGAGTT
>JBCBEX010000171.1:0-2314 GCA_038528235.1 Bacteroidota bacterium | reverse complement strand
GAGCCGTCGAAGCGGGCGCACGCGATGGTAGCGACGGTGACGGGGGCGGCGCCGTTCATCAGCATGATCCGTGCGCAGCAGCATGCCCTCGACACGGGCGTGCTCGCCGAGGCCGACGCGAGCCGCTACCTCCTCCTTCACGGCGCGAGCGACCCGGCCGAACTCGCGCCCTATGCGGCCGACCTCGCCGACCTCGCGGCCGTGACCGACTGGTTAGCCTATGTCCCCATCGTCAGTCGCCCGTGGAACCACCCAAGCTGGACGGGCGAGCGCGGGCGCGTCGGCGACGTGCTCCGCAAGCACCTCGATGCCTGGACTGGGCGCCATGGTATCGTCCCGGCTGGCGTCGTCGGCTATGCGTGCGGCAACCCGCAGATGATCGAGCACGCCAAGGGCGTATTCAAGCGCGCAGGGTTGCAAGCCGAGCTCATCCGCGATGAGAAGTACTATACCGAGGACGCGCCCAAGCCGGTGCACGTGTTTGATGCGGCAGGCGCGCAGGTCGCCGCGCGGCGGGCGAAGCCTCCTGGCGGGGCGAAGCCCAAAGGGCCGGGCAAGCGCCCGCCACTCCCCCCAGGTCTCGCCAAGCTCAAGGCCGTCAAGCCTGGGCGGACGGGCGGAGCCCCGCCGCGGACATCCGGGTCCTGAAAGCGGACTTCCGCGTCTAGGTCCGAGGTCAGGTGTGTAGCATTTCCAGATCAGGGCTGGAACTTGGTGGCTACCGCGTCGCGGGTGCGGTCAAGGCCTCGTGAATTGAGCGAGGGATTGCGGCGGTTTAATGCGCAGGTCGAAAGCGTTTGGTAGCCATCGTCTACCTTCCGCGCTCTGCCACGCCTTTCCGACGCTTTTACTTGCCATGCACACGTTCCGCCACGCCGCGCTCGCCGCGGCGATCCTGCTCGCGCTTCCCACCGCTGCCACAGCGCAGAGCTTACCCGACTGGGCTGCGCCGTCTGCGGCCCCGGCCCCGGAGGCGTTCGAGGAGACGCCGACCGATGCCACGCCGAACCCCCCCGAGGTGCCGATCGACGGCGGTCTCGGCCTGCTCGCGCTTGCGGGTGCGGGCTACGCCGCGCGCCGCCTCCGTCAGCAGCACGCCGAGTAGCGCTGCTCGCGTTCACCTTAACGTCTCAACACAGTCTAAACCCGACCCTCACCTATGCGAGTCCGCTTCTTCCTCGCACTCACTGCCTTGCTCCTGGCCGCTCCTTCTTACGCAGGAGGAGGAATTTTCGAATCCCGCGTTATCGTCAATGAGGGGGGAGGAAACAGCTTTTTTCCCGTCAATGATTATGGCTTCGGAGAACTGGTCTTCGGCGTACAGTCCTTCGGGCCTTTTGCGCCTGGGGCAACTTTTCTGCTGAATGGAGCCGAGATCAAGACCTTCAAGGACAACGGGACCGATATCACCGGCGCCACCTTGTTCTATCGAGTGTACAACGCCGGCGATACCCCTGGAAGCTTCAGCCAGATCAATCTGCCATTCGACACCAACCTGGGTGGGAATGACCAGCAGTGGGCCGAGTCTAGTGCAGGGATCGATCTTTTAGCTCTCTGTAGTTTGGGGACGGCATGCACGCTAGAAGTGTATTTCGAGGCTTCGACCAACGGAGTGAATGCGGACAACCCCGTGGCCGACGGCAGCAGCGGTAGCCCGTACTCGGATACCTTCTCGGAGAGCGGATGCGCCGGTACAGGAGATCCTTGTGAGGAGTCCTCCAGCGCTGAAGGTTGGCGGATGCTTTCGGTGCCGGGCACTGGGCTGACGGTCAACGATCTAGCCGCGATCAACCTCGTGCGCGGCATCGCCACTGACGATACCGACCCGCCGAACCTCTACACCGTGTACGGCGGCGACCAAGCGCCCGGCGGCAACGATGGGTACAACGCTCCCGCTGGGGCAACCACCACGCTCACGCCGGGAGCCGGATTCTTCTGGTACTTCTTCGGCGAGGCACCGGACCCGCTTGATGAGCAGGTGCTCGGTCTCGTTCAGGCACTTCCTGTCGCCGTTACCGGCTCGCCTACGTCGGTACTCATAGCTGACCAGACGGTGCAATTCCCGCAACGTGCCACCAACGATGGTTTCTACCTCGCTGGCAACCCCTTCGACTCGGACTTTGACCTCGGTGGCGTTTCCGTCGCCTCCGACCCCAGCGGCACAGCTCTCGCTGTCTCCGACGCCGTCCAAGTCTGGGACCCCTCAGCGAACAGTGGGGCCGGGGGCTACACGCCCTACTCGCTCTCGGGCATGGGTAATCCGGGGGTCGTGACGCCGTGGCAAGGCTTTTGGATCGAAGTGGTGGAGGACGCT
>JBCBEX010000170.1:0-2607 GCA_038528235.1 Bacteroidota bacterium | reverse complement strand
GAGCCAAGCGCAGGCCGTATTGAGAATTTCAGGACAGCGCCTCCGACGTGCCTCGAAACCCCGCGCACGCAGGCGACATCCAACGAGGCGGCTGTCGCGGCCCCGTCCGCACGGTCCTCTGCCCCACTTCCCACCGTCCGGGTCTCGCCCTGTGCCCATTTCCACCGAGGTCATCCCGCTCGGCACCGCATCGGCCATCCCCACGCGCGACCGGAACCTCTCGGCGACCGCGCTTCGCCGCGAGGGCGAGATGCTGCTCTTCGACTGCGGCGAGGGCACCCAGTTTCAGTTGCTCCGAGCGGGGCTCAAGCGCTCGCGCCTCGACGCGCTCTTCCTGACGCACTTCCACGGCGACCACCTCTACGGGCTCTTCGGCCTTCTCACCACGATGGCGCTGCTAGGTCGCGAGGATGCCCTCACGATTGTTGCTCCGGAAGGCTTGCCAGACATCCTCGATGTGATCCCTGGCCTCCAGGCGCACCAGCTGCCCTACCCCCTCCGCCACGTCGGCCTGGCCCCCGGCTTCGGCCACGCCGTTGTCTTCGACGCGCCAGCCTACTACGTCGAGGCGCGGCCTCTCGAACACCGGGTCTTCGCGGCAGGGTATCGATTCCAGGAGAAAGTGCGCCCAGGCAAGGTGGACGGCGAAAAGGCGCTGGCGCTTGGGTTCGCCGAGAACTGGCACTTCGAAGCGGTGAAGAACGGCAAGCCCGTCACCATCAACGGGCGCACGGTGCAGCCGGAGGACGTCGTCGGCCCCGACCGGCCGGGCGTGTCGTTTGCCTATGTCTTGGACACGATGCCGTGCACGGCTGGCCGCCGGCTGGCCGAGGGCGTCGACCTGCTCATCCATGAGGCGACCTTCACCGAGGACGAGGCGCAGCGCGCTGAAGAAGTAGGCCACTCGACCGCTCGACAGGCTGCAACGATCGCGAAACAGGCCGGGGCGCAGCACCTCCTGCTGACGCATTTCTCAGCCCGCTATGCCGACCCCCAGCCGCTCGTGGACGAAGCCCGCACCGTCTTTCCGAACACAGCGGCGGCGGAGGAGTTGAGAACCTACGTGCTCACGCCTCCAGCGTGACGTCGCAGGTCGAGCGCGGATCGGTGATCCGCTGTCGTAGGCCTTCGCTCCTGATTGGTGCGGATGCGCCCGCGACGCCAGCCTGCGACCTGCGACCTATGACCTTCGACCCCCTCAGTCCACGTGGCTCAGACAAACGGCGCGGCTTCCGACGACAGCTCCAAGAAGGACGCTCCCAAGAAAGACGACGGCAACGCGCTCGACGGTCGCCTCTTCAAGCGCATCCTGACGTTCCTACTGCCCTATAAAGGGTGGGTCGCGCTTGCGCTCCTCGGCACGTTCGCGGTGGCGTTCCTCGGGCCGCTGATGCCCAAGCTCGTCCAGGTCGCCATCGACGACCACATCGTGGTGGGCGACATCGACGGGCTGCGGACGATCGTGCTTATCCTCGCGGCCGTGCTCGTCGGCGAGGGCCTGCTCCGCTTCGGCATGGGCTACCTCACGCAGTGGATCGGCCAGCACGCGCTCTACGACCTCCGCACGACCGTCTTCCGGCACGTCCAGCAGCAGCGCCTCGGCTTCTTCGATACGACGCCGCTCGGGCGGCTCATCACGCGGACGACCAACGACATCGAGGCGCTCGCCACGCTCCTCTCCGCCGGCGTCGTGACGATGCTCGGCGACCTCTTCCGGCTCGTCTTCATCGCGAGCTTCATGTTCGCGCTCAACTGGGAGTTGGCCCTCATCGCGCTCACGATGATGCCCATCATGCTCTGGGCGACGATGACCTTCCGCGCGAAGGTGCGCGTGGCCTACCGTGAGACGCGCAAGCAGGTCGGGCGGCTCAACAGCTTCCTCCAAGAGCACGTCACCGGCATGAAGGTCGTCCAGATCTTCGGCCGCGAGACCGAGGAGCAGCGGCGCTTCACCGCCATCAACGACGACCACCGCAACGCCCACGTCAAGACGGTCCTCTACTTCGCGGTCTTCTGGCCCGTCGTGGATCTCATCGCCTCAACGGCGCTCGGGCTCGTGATCTGGTACGGCGGGACCGAGGCCATGCGCGAGGCCGTCACCGTCGGCGTGCTGATCGCGTTCATCCAATACGTGCGGCAGTTCTTCGAGCCCATCCGCAACCTCTCGGACCAGTATAACATGCTCCAGAGCGCGATGGCCGCCTCCGAGCGCGTGTTTGACTTGCTCGACACGGACACCGCGATTCGTGAGCCGGAGGAGCCCGCGATGCTGGGCGAGGGCGTCGGCCGCATCGAGTTCCGGGGCGTGTGGTTTGCCTACACGAACCTCCCCGACTCCGACGAGCCCAACTGGGTGCTCCGCGACGTGTCGTTCACCGCTGAGCCCGGCGAGGTAGTAGCGCTCGTCGGTGCGACGGGCTCCGGCAAGTCGACCATTATCAACTTGCTCCTGCGCTTTTATGAACCACAGCGCGGGGAAATCTTGGTCGATGGCATCCCGATCCAGACGCTCCGCCTCGCCGACCTCCGCCACCGCATCGGCCTGGTCTTGCAGGACGTGTTCCTCTTCTCAGGCTCCATCGAGGAGAACATCACGCTCGGCGATCC
>JBCBEX010000169.1:0-2748 GCA_038528235.1 Bacteroidota bacterium | reverse complement strand
GCCAGGTCGACTTCGACGGTGGCTTCGAGGTCTTCCCCGAGGTCGAGGTGACCGTCGAGGTCGTCGGCACGCACTGGGCGGCGAACGCCTACCCGAACCCCTTCGCGGGCACCGCCACGCTGGCCTTCGCCGTGCGGGAGGCCGAGCCCGTGCGCGCCGTGCTCTACGACTTGCTTGGGCGCGCCGTGCAGACCGTCTACGAGGGCACGCCGACGGCTAACACGCCCGTCGAGGTGCAAGTGAACGGGCACGGCCTGGCGAGCGGCACCTACGTCATCGAGATCGCAGGCGAGCGCTTCCGCGAGACACAGCGCGTTACGGTAGTGCGCTAGTCAGCACACAGGGCGCTGCGCACTCGGGCAAACCCCCGTTGTGCGCAACGGGGCCGGACGGTATGTTGCGGGACATGCAGATGTTGCGTGTCCTGCCTTCCCGCCTAGCCGTCCTCTCTCATGCGCTTTGTTTCGTTCCTAGCCGCCCTACTGCTCGCCGCCTTCACGCTTCCCGAAGCCCACGCGCAAGCGCATCGGCACGGCGGGATGCACTCTCACGGTGGCGAGATGCACTCCCACGCTCCAGACGACGAGGCGCTCGCTGACGTAGCAGGCGACGTGTACGTCCCAGACGGGCCAGACCACTGGACACCCGCCTTGCCCTACACCGGCGCGGCCTCTATCCCGCCGCCGCCGGCTCGCGCGTTCCGAACGAGCCAGTCGGGCACCGTCACGGTCAACTTCCTGGGCGCGGGAGACTTCGCCTTTGGTCTTGCTTGCCGCGCGTGGCCTGCGGCAGCGCAAAACGCCTTCGTCTTCGCAACCACCATCTGGGACAGTCAGGTTGACACGCCCGTAGATGTTGTCGTGGATGCCTGCTGGTCGAACCAGCTACCGTTCGGAGCGCTTGGTGGCTCGGCGGCCAACGCCTTCGTCCGCGACTTCTCGGGGGCTCCGCAGGCCAACGTCTTCTACCAGATCGCCCTCGCCAACGCCCTGGCAAGTACCGACCTCAACGGGACCACGGCGGAGATGACCACGATCTTCAGCACGCCCAACATCTTTCTGGATTGGTACTTCGGGACCGACGGCAATACGCCTGCTGGCGAGCAGGACTTCGTGACGGTGGTGTTGCACGAAATCGGACACGGGCTTGGCTTCGCAGGATCGGCAGGCATCAGCGACGGCACAGGCACCGGGCGCTGCTCGAGTTTCACTGGGGGGCAGGGCTGCATCAACAACGGCGGCTTTCCCTACGGCTTCGACCTGTTCGTGGAGGACGGTGGCAACGCGTCCATCCTGGCAAACCCACCCTACGCCAACCCCTCGTCCAATCTTGCCACCATCCTGACGGGCGGCACGGTGAGCGGCAACGCAAACCTCTTCATCGACAGTGTGACGGGCGGGCGGCAGCAACTCTACACCCCGGCTACCTATGCGCCCGGCTCGACCTACTCGCACTTCAACACGCCGGACTACCCCGACGAGCTCATGAAGCACGCGCTCACGGCGGGGCGCGCCATCCACGACCCTGGCTTGGCGCTCAACTTCCTCGAAGACTTCGGCTGGTCGCAGGTCATCCCGGTCGAACTGACGGCCTTCGATGCTCAAGTTGATGGCGCCGACGTGGTGCTGCAGTGGGCGACGGCGTCGGAGACGAACAACAGCGGCTTCGAGATCGAGGCGCGGGCCTCGGGCGCGGCCGAGTTCGAGACGCTCGACTTCGTGGCGGGCGCCGGCACCACGAGCGAGGCGCAGGCCTATGCGTTCCGCCTCCCCGACCTCGCGCCGGGCACCTACACGTTCCGCCTCCGTCAGCTCGACTTCGACGGGCGCTTCGAGGTCCTGCCCGAGGTCGAGGTCGAGGTCGGCGTGGTGGGCGCGCTGTGGCTCACCGACACCTATCCCAACCCGATCCGCACGGAGGCAACGGTGGCCTTCGCCGTGCCGCGCTCCGTGCCCGTGCGCGTCGTGGTGTATGACCTCCTCGGGCGTCCCGTGCAGACGCTCTACGACGGCACACCCGCGGCCGACGCGACCGTCGAGGCGCGCTTCGATGCGACAGGGCTGGCAGGCGGCGTCTACGTCGTCGAAATCGTAAGCGAGGCGGTGCGGGAGACGCAGCGCGTGACCGTCGTCCGCTAGCCAACGTCTCTGCCTCCAGCGTGGAACGCAGTCACGGGAAAACGCAGCGACGAAAAGACAAAGCGAGGCCGTCCGGTAGGGGCGGCCTCGCTGCTTTTCGAAGAAGCGTGGGGTCTACTCGGTCGGCGGGCCCTGGTTGACGGTCACGTCCGTCACGGTCATCGTCACAGTCATGCCGTCGCCCTGCATCGAGTCTTCCAGCATCTTGATCTGGTCCTCGATCATGCTGCGCATCGACTCCGGAATCTCTTCCATCTGAGCGCGCATTTCGGCGATCTGCGACTGGAGGTCCCCGCCGTCCTCGCCGCCCATCATCGCGTCCATGCCCGTCATGACCATCTCGGTGAGCCAGGGGTGGAGCAGGCCATCCGTCGTGCGGTAGTCCGACATCGTCATGGTGGTGCTGAACTCGGCAGAGCGGCCGTCGGCGTTGATCGTGCCATCCATGACCATGCGGCGGAGGACGTAGTCGTCGCGGTCGATGTACATCGTGCCGCTCTCCAGTTCGCCGTCGTCCATGCCGGGCTGCCCAGACATGCCCATTTCCTCGGCGCACGCGCCCATGTCGTCGATGCGCACGACGATGGTGTCCTCGCCGTCGATGGTTTCG
>JBCBEX010000168.1:0-2965 GCA_038528235.1 Bacteroidota bacterium | reverse complement strand
CGGCGCGGAGCGCGTCGTCATCTTCACATAGGTCGTCGAGAAGCGCTGGCCGGTCGGCGGGGTCGGCACCGACCTTAGCATCGCCCATGCCCCCCGACGCCCACCGCTGGGAGCGCCTCCAGACCATCCTCGGCGCAGCGCTCGATGCCGACCCCGCCGACCGGCCAGCGCTTCTCGACGACCTATGTGAAGATGACGACGCGCTCCGCGCCGAAGTTGAGGACCTACTCGCACACGCCGACGAGGCGGACGACTTTCTGGAGGCTCCAGCCGCCGCCGTCGTGATGCCCTCTTTCTACGACGGCGTTTCCGACGGCGAGCCCAATGGCGAGGAGGCGCTGCCGGACCGCGTCGGGCCCTACCGTCCGCTGCGGCTGCTCGGGCGCGGCGGCATGGGCGAGGTCTTCCTCGTGGAGCGCGCCGACGGCCTCTTCGAGCGCCAGGTCGCCCTGAAACGCATCCGCGTTGGCCTCGACGTGCCAGGCGTCGCGCGCCGCTTCGAGGCCGAGCGCCGCATCCTGGCTGCCCTCCAGCACCCGGGCATCGCCCGCCTCCTCGACGCGGGCACCGACGCCGCCGGACGGCCCTACTTCGCGATGGACCACGTCGAGGGCGAGCGGATCACGCGCTTCGCCGAGACGCGGATGCTGTCGGTCGAGGCGCGCCTCGATCTCGTCGAGCAGGTCTGCGAGGCCGTCCACTATGCCCACCGCCGCCTCATCGTCCACCGCGACCTCAAGCCGTCGAACATCCTCGTCACCGAGGCACCCCAGGGGCAGTCCGGCGCGAAGCCCACGGTTAAGCTGCTCGACTTCGGCATCGCGAAGCTCCTAGAGCACGACGAGGCCGAGCCGCTCACGCTCTATGGGCCCAGCCCGATGACGCGGGCCTATGCCGCTCCGGAGCAGGTCAGCGGTCAACCCACGACGACGGCCTCCGATGTCTACGCCCTGGGTGTGATTCTCTACGAGCTCCTCACGGGCCAGCTACCGTACGATGGGTCGACCGAGGCGCAATTCGAGCAGGCCATCTTGACGGCCGAGCCGCCCCCGCCGAGCGCACGGCAGAGCAGCCCGGATCATGTGCCTCCGACCGACCCTGCCCGGCTGCGCGGCGACCTCGACGCGATCTGCCTCAAGGCGCTTGCCAAGGACCCCGCCGACCGCTACGACTCAGCGATGGCGCTCGCCGACGACCTCCGCCGCCATCGTATGGGCCAGCCCATCGAGGCGCGCCCGCCCTCGGTGGCATACCGGCTGCGGAAGTACGTCGCCCGGCACCGCGTCGGCGTGGCGATGACGGCGGCCTTTGTGGTCGCCGTCGTGGCGCTGACGGGCGTCTACATCTCCCGCCTCACCGCTGAGCGCAACCGCGCCGCCGAGCAGGCGGCCCGCGCCGAGGAAGCGCTCACGTTCATGGACTACGTGCTCTCGTCGGCCAATCCCTTTCAGACCAACCGCCGCGACACGCTTCGCATGGGCGACCTGCTCGACGGAGCTGTGCTCGCGGCGGCCGACTCGCTGGTCGACCAGCCGACGGTGCAAGACCGCATCCACACCGTCCTCGGCAACGCCTACTCCGGCATCGGCCGGTGGCACGAGGCCGATTCGCTCTTCCGCCTCGCCCTGCCCGGCCTCCGCGACACGCCGCTGGCCTACGCGAACACGGCGCGCGGGCTGGCAAACGTCCTCGTCCTCCTCGGCGGCGAGGAGCGTGAGTTGGAGTCGATCGCGCTCAACCGCCAATCGCTCGAAGCGCTACGCGAGGTCGGGTCGCCCGACACGGCCGACCTCCACCACGAACTCGGGATCGCGCTCAACCGACGCGGGGAGGCGCGCGAGGCGGAGGCGCATTTCCTCCAGTCGACCGCTGCGTTCCGCGAGCGGGGGCACACGGCCTACCTCGCGATCTCTCTGGGGCAGTATGCTATGCTGCTCCGCGACCACGGACGCCCCCTCGACGCCGAGCGCATGCTGCGCGAAGTGGTGACCCTCAACGAGGAGGTGCACGGGGCGACCCACCCGCACGTCGGCGTGTCCAGCTACCTACTTGCGCTGACGCTGGGCACCAACATGAAGCACGCCGAGGCGGAGGCGGCCGTGCAGCGGGCCGCCTCGATCTACGAGCAGGCCCTCGGCCCCACCCACCCCAACACGCTCGACTGTGCCGTCGCGCGCCACGTCTACAGGGTCGAGCAGGAACAGCCCGGTGCCGTGGACGACCTCGGCACGGCGGTGGCGCAGGCACGTGCTTCGGTGAACGCGCGGGACCCTCGCCTGCCGTTCTGGTTGCTCCACTACGCTAAAGCCCTCAACAGGGCCCAGCGCTTCGGCGAGGCGCGCGCGGTCATCGACGAAGGCCTCCCGCTAATGCGGGCCATCCACGGCGCAGACCATCACGGGGCCACCTCGTTCTTGTTGGAGCAGGCCCTCGCCACGCTAGACCGCGACGGCTTTGAGCAGACGCAGGCGCGTTTCACGGAGGCCGTCGAGCGCTATGATGGGTTCTTCGGGCGCAGCGACAACATCTACAGCGCGCAAGCCCACTTCCGATACACCCGCCGGTTGATCCAGGCAGGGCTCACCGACGAGGCCGCTGCCATCGCTCGCGCGAGCGTCTCAATCCACGAGACACAGTTCGGCCCGGACCACCCCCGTTCCGAGCAGGCCCGTGCTCAGCTCGATGGGGTGTAGGCACTGACCTACGATGCGCTCCGGACGACGGCCTCCCCTTCGGCCACGCCGTCGCCCGAGATCGCGGGTGCTTCTGGCTCGTAAGCGAGGTTCGGCGCGAGCCAGCGCTCCACCTCGGCGACGGGCACGCCTTTGCGGCGGGCGTAGTCGGCGATCTGGTCGGGACCGAGCACGCCGAGGTTGAAGTAGGCGGCGTCTGGGTGGGCGAAGTAGAGGCCGCACACGCTCGCGGCGGGCGTCATGGCGAGGTGCTCCGTGAGGCCCATGTCGGC
>JBCBEX010000167.1:0-3408 GCA_038528235.1 Bacteroidota bacterium | reverse complement strand
CCCAGCAGGTCGTACACCGCCACGCGCACTTCCTCGCTGCGGTCGAGCGCGAGCGTGAGCGTGGTCGTCTTCTGGAAGGGGTTCGGGTAGGCAGCGCTGAGTCCACGGACCGCTTCCTCGGGCGTGGGCTCCTCGGCGGTCGTGATGACGGGCGAGCGGAGCACGAAGAGGCCGTTGGACTGGTCGTTGGCGATGACGAGGCCGCTCTCGAAGAACGGGTAGTTGCTCCACTGGCCCCCGTAGGACACACGGTTGCCCGACGGGAAGGTGTCGAAAGAGCCGACGAGGGTAAGCTCGGCGTTGGCGAGGTCGGTGAGCTCGTAGATGCGCAGGCCGCTCTCGTAGTTCGACTGGTAGACGTAGTTGCCGCGGATGTAGAGGTTGTGGTCAGAGGTGGAGAGCACGCTCAGGTAGGCGCCGACGTAGACGGGGTCGTCGAGGTCGCCCACGTCGAAGATGAGCGTGCGCGTGCGTCCGCTGCGCCCTGCGCCGGGGTAGTTGCGGTTGCCCTCGTCGAACTCGTCGTTCATGAGGAAGTAGCGCTGGTCCTCGGTGAGCCAGCCCTGGTGCGCGTAGCCTGGGAAGGGGTAGGCCGTGCGGCTGAGGGCCACGGGGTTCTCCACGTCGCTGACGTTGCTGATGGAGAGGATGTCGTTGTCGCCGAACGCACCGTTGGAGGAGAAGCAGACGGCGTCGCCGGTGTAGTCGGTGTCGGGGCCGTCGTAGCGGACGCACTGGGCGTCGTGCGTGTAGCCGTCGTCGTCGAAGCACCCGGCCAACGTGGGGGCGAGCGGGTCGCTGAGGTCGACGATGTGGAGGCCGCCGCCGTTGCAGGCAAAGCCGTCCTGGTCGGCGCCCACCAAGAAGGCGTAGGGAATCGCCTCATCGATGACGATGTTGTGGACGCTGCCGGTGCCCCGGTAGACCGCGTCGGCCCCGAACACGACGGGCGGCGAGGTGACGTCGCGCAGCCGGGTCAGGTCGAAGACCTGCATGCCGTGGTCTTCGGCTTCGCTGACGATGTAGGCGTAGTTGCCGAGGGTCTTGATGTCGCGCCAGAGGGTGCTCGTCGTCTCGGTGGGCAGCCGCCCGATGATCTGCGGCACCGTCGGGGTGGCGAGGCTCACGAAGACCGTGCCCTGCGAGGTCCCCACGAGCCCGTACTCGATGCCGGTCTCGGGGTCGGTCCAGCCCCAGACATCGTTCGGGGTGGGGAAGAAGGTCGACGTGCCGAAGTCAAGGTCCTCGCGGGTGAGGTTGGCGACCAGGTCCACGTCGGAGCACGCAAAGTCAGCAGCGCGCCCGTCGGCGCACGCGGCGGTGACGGCCTCCTGGGCGAGGACGGGCGTGGAGAGAAGCGCCAGCAGGCACAGTAGCAAGGGCGTACGCATCGAAAAGCGGGTTGGGGTGAAACGAAGAGGTTAGCGCGCGAGGGTCAGGCGGCGTGTCTCGGCAAACGTCTCGCCAACGACGCGCACCACATAGACGCCGCTCGGGAGCCCAGCACCGTCGACGGTGAGCAGGGCGCCGTCGGTCGTGCTGTTGAGCAGGGTGGCGACGCGGCGGCCGAGCAGGTCGTAGACCTCGGCGCGGACGTGTTCGGGGCTGTCGAGGGTGAGCGTGAGCGTGGTCCGATCGCCAAACGGGTTCGGATATGCCGCGCTCAGCCTCGCGACGGCGCCGTCGGGCGCGCTCTCGCTCGCCACCGCCGTGGCTTCGGGTTGGAGCACGAACAGCCCACGTTGCTGGTCGCTGACGATCACGATGCCGCTCTCGAAAAACGGGTAGACGCTCCACGCGCCGTTGGAGCCAAAGCTGTCGCTCTCCGGGTAGGTGTCGAAGAAGCCAACCAGGGTGAGCGCCGCCGGGTCGTCGGGGTTGATCCGGTGGAGGCGGAAGCCGCTCTCATAGTTCGCCTGAAAGAGCAGGTCGCCGGCGATGTAGTGGTTGTGGTCGATCGTGGTGGTCGGCGCGATGTAGGCACCGACGTAGAAGGGGGCGTCGAGGTCTTCCACGTTCATCACGATGGTGCGGGTGCCCCCGATGTCGGTGGCGCCGTCGTCGCCCTCGTCGTTCATGAAGAAAAAGCGCCGGTCCTCGGTCAGCCAGCCCTGGTGGGTGAAGACCACCGTTGGGTAGATCGCCGTGCTGAGTGCGCGTGTGCGCGCGGGCTCGGTGATGTCGCTGATCGACAGCATGATCGTGTTGGAACTGAAGCAGACCGTGCGCCCCTGATAGTCCGAGTCGGGGCCGTCGTAGACGATGCACTGCGCGTCGTGGGTGTAGCCGTCGGCGCCGAAGCAGCCCGAGTAGCGCGGTGCTGTCGGCGTCGTCACGTCGATGAGGTAGAGCCCGGTCAGGCACTCCAGGTTGTTGGTGTCGTGGCCGACGGCGATCACCACGTCGAGGTCGTCGCTCGCCACGATGTTGTGGGCGCTGCCGATGCCGGTGTAGCGCGCGTCCGGCTCGAACTCGACCGGCGCCTCGGTGATGCTGCGGAGCCGCCTCAGGTCAAAGACTTGCACGCCGTGCCCTGGCACCTCGCTGACGATGTAGGCATAGGTCCCGCGCGTCTTGATGTCGCGCCAGAGGTTGCCGATGGTGCGGAGGTCGCCCCGCTGGGCTGCGGTGGGCAGCATGCCTACGAGGACCGGGGCCGTCGGGGTAGACAGGTCCACGAAGGAGACGCCTTCCCACGTGCCGACGAGGGCGTACTCGGTGCCAGTCTCCGGGTCAGTCCAGCCCCAGATGTCGTTGCCCCACCACCAATTCGTCAGGTCGCCCTGCGCATAGGACGACCCGAGCGCCACGAGGTCCATCTCCGCGAGCAGGTCGACGCGGTCGCACGCATAGGGACCAGCCTGCCCGTTCTCGCACGGGACGGCCGCCGGCTGCGCGTGCAATGGGGGGGCTCCAGCGATCCAGACGGCGAGTCCAATGGCTATGGCGGCAACAACGCGGACAGCGGCGCGGCAGGGCGACATGGGCCTGGAACTGGGGAAAAAGGGCGATGCCGCAACTAGCAAAGCAGCGAGGGCAGGGGCACGAAGAAGCACGCAGGCATGCGGCTACGGCAAGACAGCCCGTTGCGTTGCTTGCTCAGCGGAAAAAAAGGGGGCACAAAAAAGGGACTGGACTCGTGCCGAGCCCAGCCCCAGAGCGGTCTGGTGTTGGTCGCCGCTGGCTATCGGACGAGCGTGAGGCGGCGCGTCTCAGCGAACGTCTCGCCCACCACCCGCACCACGTACGTCCCGCTCGACAGGCCCGCCCCGTCGAACGTCAGCGTCAGCAGCGACCCCGCCGCGCCCGCGCCCTCGAAGAGCCGCGCCACCTCCCGGCCCAGCAGGTCGTACACCGCCACGCGCACTTCCTCGCTGCGGTCGAGCGCGAGCGTGAGCGTGGTCGTCT
>JBCBEX010000166.1:0-3426 GCA_038528235.1 Bacteroidota bacterium | reverse complement strand
GGGTGAGCGGGGTGCGGAGTGGCGCGGCGGTGGTGCGGGGGTCGGGTCGGCAGGCTCACCTCGTCGGATATGTCGTGGCTCAAACTGGCGTCACGCTCACCGAAGCAGGTGTGCGCGAGGCAATGGGAGAGTCGCTGCCGAGCTACCTGGTGCCGACGCGCATCGTGGTGATGGAGGCGCTCCCGAAGACGCCCAATGGCAAGCTCGACCGCCGAGCGCTACCGACGCCGGCCGCCGTGGCCGTGGCCGGGCGCGCGCCGACGGCGGGGCTCGAAGCGGAGATGGCCGGGGTGTGGGAGGCGGTGCTGGGGCGCGAGGTGCCGAGCCGGTCGGCGTCGTTCTTCGAGTTGGGAGGGCACTCACTCTTGGCGATGCAGGTGCTGTCGCGGGTGCGTGAGCTCTACGGGGTGTCGGTGGGCGTGCGCGCGCTCTTCGAGGCGCCGACACTTGCTGGGTTCGCAGCCCAGGTGCGTACGGCACAGCGCGACGAGAGAGGCGACCAGTTGCCGCCACTCGTACCTATGGAGCGTGGCGGAGAGCCAGATCTCTCGTTTGGACAGCAACGGCTCTGGTTCGTCTACCAGATGGATCCCGCAAGTCCGGCCTACAACATGCCGTACGAGCTCGAACTGGACGGAGAGATCGACTGCGAGCTACTCCGGCAGTGCCTCGAAACGGTCGTCCAGCGTCACGAGGTGCTGCGGACCGTATTCGAAGAGGTCAAAGGGACCCCGAGGCTGCGCGTGCTGCAAGACGTCACCGTGCACCTGCCCCTGGCCGACCTGAGCTCGCTTCCGGAGACGGACGACGCAGTAGCGCGGGCTTCGGAGGCAGAACGGTCCCAACCCTTTGATCTGTCGCGGGACCTCATGATCCGCGCGTGCTTGCTGCGGGTCCGCCCGTCCCAGCACGTGCTCCTGCTCACGCTGCACCACATCGCGGCCGACGCGTGGTCGCTGGAGGTGCTCGCACAGGAGCTGTCGGCGCTCTATGCCACGGCGCGCTCGCGAGGCAGCGAAGCGCTGCTCGGCGAACTACCCGCGCTGCCTGTCCAGTACGCCGACTATGCAGCCTGGCAGAAAAGCTGGCTCACGGGAGAGCTTCTCGACACGTCCGTGGACTACTGGACCGAGCAACTTGAGGCGCTACCCGAGCTCGAACTGCCTACGGACTACCCTCGGCCTCACATTCAGAAGTTCAGAGGCGCCTCAGTCAGCCATACATGCCAGCGATCCCTGGCGCAGGACATCGAAGCGCTTGCTCAGCAAGAGCGCACGAGCCCCTATGTGGTCATCCTGAGCGCGCTAGCCTGGTTCTTGTCTCTCCAGTCCGGACAGCGTGACTTCGCGCTGGGTGCACCTGTGGCCGGCAGGAATCACTCAGCGCTGGAGGGCCTGATCGGCTTCTTCGTGAACACGGTTGTGCTGCGCATGCAGGTGGCCCCCGGCGACTCGTTCCGCGAAACGTTGCGCCGCATTCGCCAGGTGGTGCTGGAAGCGGACTACCACCAGCATCTCCCCTTCGAGCATCTGGTCCGAGTGCTCAACCCGAGGCGGGATTCAAGCCGGCACCCGCTGGTGCAGGTCCTCTTTTCCTACCAGCGTGCGCTTCACGACGAGACCGCGGAACGCGCGCACTCCGCCGACGCGGCGCCGGTCGAGCGCCGGGCAGAGTCTGCCAAGTTCGATCTACTCTTCGATGCCGTAGCGGGCAGCGACAGCGTCCACCTCTCGATCAACTACGACCGCGATCTCTTCGGGAGCGGCACGGCCGAGCAGTTCCTAGAGAACTGGGCGGCCACGTTGGCGGGCGCCGTTAAAGAGCCCGAACGGCTCCTGCGGGACGCCCACTTCCTGCCCTCGTCAACGGCAGCAGCCCGCACCGATGCATGGAATGACACAACACAGCCCTACCCGCACGACAAAACCATTGGGGAGCTGTTCAAGGAGGTTGCCTCGACGTACCCGGATGCGATCGCGGTGAGCGACGGGCGGTCGCAGGTGAGCTACCAAGCGCTCGACCTACGCACCGACCGTCTCGCATGTCACTTAGAGTCTCTCGGTGTAGGGCTAGAGACCCCGGTCGGCGTTTGCATGCAGCGCGGCGTCGCCACGATTGAGGCCTGGCTTGCGATTGCGAAAGCAGGGGCCGCCTACGTGCCCCTGGACCCGACCTATCCAGCGTCGCGCTTGGCGTTCATGGCGGAAGACGCCCAGATTGAACTCGTACTGACGACGGGTTCGGTCGAAGCAATCGCCGAGGAGCTGCCCGTGCACCGGCTGCTCATGGAGGACGTGGACAGCGTGGCTGAATCAGGGACCTCGCACTCGACCCAACCCAAGGGAAGCTCCCTCAACTTGGCCTACATGACCTACACGTCGGGGTCGACGGGGCGTCCCAAAGGTGTCATGGTACCGCACCAGGCCGTGGCTCGTCTGGTGCGTGAAACGGACTATATCGATCTGTTGCCTGACGATGTCGTCGCGCATGCGTCCAGCACAACGTTCGACGCGGCCACCTTCGAGGTATGGGGAGCGCTCCTGACGGGAGCACGCTTGCACATTCTGTCGGAGGAGTCGGTGCTCTCCTCGGAGGAGTTCGCGCACGCGCTCCGAGCACACAGCATCTCCACGCTGTTCCTGACGACGGCGCTCTTCAACCAGCACTCCATTCAGCAGCCCGGATTGTTCAGCACGCTCCGACACGTGCTGACCGGCGGTGAGCGCGCCGACGACCAAAGAATCCGTGACGTCCTCGCGAATGATGGCCCCGAGCGCTTGCTCAATGTCTACGGGCCAACGGAGACGACTACGTTCGCGACCTGGCACGAGGTCGACTCGTCGTCGGAGCTGCGTGCCGTGCCGATCGGCCTCCCCCTGGCCAACACTACCGCGTACGTCCTCAGCCCCACCCTCGAACTCCTGCCACCAGGCGTTCCCGGCGAGCTCTACATCGGGGGCCCTGGTGTGGCCCGTGGCTATGCGGGTCGTTCTGCTCTCACGGCCGAACGCTTCCTGCCCGACCCATTTGGAGCGGTACGCGGCGGGCGGCTCTACCGCACGGGCGACCGCGTGCGGCGGCGGCGCGACGGTGCGCTGGAGTTCCTAGGCCGCATCGACCGGCAGGTGAAGCTGCGGGGGTTCCGGGTGGAGCCTGGGGAAGTGGAAGCGGCGCTACGTGCGGTCGAAGGAGTTGCCGAGGCGGCGGTGGAAGTGCGTACGGGCGCAGGCGGGACGGCTGCGTTGATCGGGTATGTGTCGCTGCGCTCTGCTGAGGTTGCTGCGGAGGCGTTGTCGTCGCCCGAGGCGCTGGCGGAGGCTGAAGCGCAGCTGCGCGACGCCTTGGCGCGGTCGCTGCCGAGCTACCTGGTGCCGACGCGCATCGTGGTGATGGAGGCGCTCCCGAAGACGCCCAATGGCAAGCTCG
>JBCBEX010000165.1:0-3504 GCA_038528235.1 Bacteroidota bacterium | reverse complement strand
GCGGGCGCCGGACCTGCTCGCCGCCCGCGCCCGTGTGGCCGCGCTCTATAGCGACGCCCTCGCTGACCAACCGCTCCTTCGCACGCCGACGACCGTGCGCGGGGCGCGAAGCTGGTTCGTCTACGTAGTCGAGCTTGCTGCGGACGACCTCGATGATGCCGCGGCAGCCACGGCCCGCGATGCGCTCATGGCCCGCCTCCGCGCCGACGGCATCGGCTGCGCGCCCTACTTCCCGACGATCCACCTGCAGCCACTCTACCGCGAACGGTTCGGCTTCGCGCCGGGCGTGTTTCCCGTCGCCGAGGCGGTGGCCTCCCGCACGCTGGCCTTGCCGTTCACCACGCGCATGACCGAGGACGACGTGGCGCAGGTGGCCGACGCGCTCGCCCGGCACCTCCCGGCCGTCCTCGACGCCACGCTCGTCGTATGACTATAGGGGCGGCATGAGTGCGGATTGGACCGACCGGATGCAGCGCGTCCGTGACCTTGCGCTCGTGGTGCCGGCGCTCGTGGTGGGCGCTCCGCTCGGGCTAGCGCTCGCCGCCGCAGTGAAGGCAGAGGACGGCGGCCCCGTGTTCTTTCGCCAGACCCGCCCCGGCCGCGACGGCGCGCCGTTTTCGATCCTCAAGTTTCGATCGCTGGGCACGCGCACGCACGACCCGCACCGCCCGGATCTCGTCGCCACGCGCGTCGGCGGCTGGATGCGGCGCTGGGGCGTGGACGAGTTACCGCAGCTCTGGAACGTGCTGCGCGGCGAGATGAGCCTCGTTGGGCCGCGCCCGGTGCTCTTCGGCGAGATCGCGCACTACGACGCTGAGCAGCGACTCCGCCTCGCCGTCCGGCCGGGCCTCACCGGCTGGGCACAGATCCACGGCCGCAACGCGCTCACCTGGCAGGAGCGCACCGCCCTCGACGTGTGGTACGTCCGCCACCGCTCGCCCTGGCTCGACGCGCGCATCCTGCTGCGCACGCCCCTCGCGCTCCTCCGCGGCGAGGGCGTCTACGGCCCCGGTAACGAGGACGTTTTCGATGGATGATTGACGATTTGAGATTGACGATTTTCGGTTTGCTCCTATCGAATCGACCATGCCTCATCGCCAATCCCACGTCCTTTGTCTCTACCAGCACTATAGCACACCGGACGCGGCGGCGCACGGGCGGCTCTACACGATGCTGGACGCCTGGCAAGGCCGTGTGACAACGGACCTCGTCACGTCGCGATTGTGGCTTGATCGGCGGGTGACGGGCGCATTCCCGGATGCCCCTGCGAGCACGCGACTGCACGCGCTCGACGTGCCCTACGATAACGCGATGGGCGCGGCGCGGCGCATCCCAGCCTACCTCCGCTTCGCCTGGCAGGCCGAGCGCCTAGCCCGCCGTCTGCCGAAACCGGACCTCGTCTACGGTATCTCGACACCGCTGACGGTCGGCTGGGCGGCGCTGCGCGTGGCGCGGCACTTCGGCGTGCCGTTCGTCTTCGAGGTGCGCGACCTGTGGCCCGACTTCCCCGTCGAGATGGGCGCCCTACCGAAGCTCCTCGCACGGCCGCTCTACGCGCTCGAACGGCGACTCTACCGCGAGGCTGCGCACGTGGTCGGCGTCTCGCCCGACATGACCGCGCACATTCGCCGCATCGTCCCCGAGGCGCGCGCCACGACGGTGCTGCAGGGCACGGACCTCCACCTGCTCGACGCGATCACCGACCAGGAGGTCGAGCAGCTGCGGCACGAGCACCGCCTCGGCGACCGGCGCGTCGTCCTCTACGCGGGCACACTGGGCCGCGCCAACGCGATTTCGGAGACGCTCGCTGCGCTCCAGCACCTCGCCCACCGCGACGACCTCGTTTTTTGCTTTATGGGCGCGGGCTTCCACGCCGAGACGATCCAGGCACAAGCCGAGCGGCAACCCAACATCCGGCTGCTGTCGCCCGAGGCCAGGCACCGTGCGCTCGCTTATTTCAAGCTCGCCGACCTCACGCTCGTCCCCTTCCTCGACCTGCCCGTCCTCGGCACGAACGCGCCCGCGAAGCTCTTCGACAGCCTCGCCGCTGGGACGCCCGTCGTCGTGACGAACGCAGGCTGGACGAAGCACCTCGTGGAGACCGAGCGCTGTGGCTGGCACGTCTCGCTCGCCGACCCCGACGTCTTCGCTGTACGGCTCGAAGCGCTCCTCGACGACGCCACTGCGCTCGAAAGCGCCGGACAGCGCGGCGAGGCCTACGCCCGCGCTCACTTCGACCGACGCGCGCTCGCAGGCGACATGGCCGCGCTCTTCGACGAGGTCACCCCGTCGTGACGGGTGCCGGGTCGAGCGTGGCGGGGTCGCGGCGGCGGGTGAAGACGAACAGGCCGATCACGCCGAGCACGAACAGTCCCATCGCGATGAGCTGCGACTGCGAGAAGATGCCCGCGTTGACCGGGTTGATGCGGATGAACTCGATCAGGAAGCGCTCGGCAGCGTTGAAGACGAGGTAGAGCGAGAACAGCCAGCCTGCCTTGAACGGGTGTTTGCGCAGCGCCCACAGCACCGCGAAGAGCACCACGCCCATCGCAAACTCGTAGAGCATCGTCGGGTAGACGCCATCGGCGCCCTCGACGCAGGCGGCGCCCCGGCTTACCACGAACTCCTTGACGTCCACACCGAGGTAGTTGTTGGGAAACGTCTCGCTCCAGAGCCAATCGGGCAAGAACGCGGGCTTGTCTTCGAGCCGCGAGCAGGTCCCCCAGTCGCCGTCGCCGGCGAGGTAGCAGCCGATGCGGCCGATGCCATAGGCGAGGATCAGGCCCGGCGCGGCGGCATCGGCCCACTGGAAGAACGGCTGGCCCTTGCGACGGAGGTAGTAGGCCATGCCCAGCGTGGCGCAGATCAGCCCGCCATAGAACGTCAGCCCCGACGAACTGAAGAGCATCTCGGCGGGGTTCTGGACGAACTCCTCCCAGTAGTCGATCAGGTGAAAGAGCTTGGACCCGGCGATGCCAAACGCCGCGGCGAGCACCATCAAGATGAGCACGAGGGTTGCCGGGCTGACGTCGCGGGTGACGGTGCGGCCCTTCTTGTTCTTCTCCGAGATCGTCGTCGCCGGAAGCCGGCCGACTGCATAGAGCCGTTCCACTTCGCGCCGCGTCAGCTCAGTCGCCACGAGGATGGCTACGGCAACCATCAACCCGAACGAGTAGAGCGGAATGGGAAACTCGAACCCGAAGAGGTCCTGCGTGAGGTCGCTGATGCGAGGGTACATGGGGAAGGCAGAAGAGTGAAGGCAGAAGGATGAAAGGGAGGCCATGCACGCCTCCGGTGCCTCAGTCAGCGATCGCGGTCGGGCTAGGCTGCGTCAACGCCCACTCGGTGTCCCTGGTGCGATTTATGGATTCAATCAAGTTAGACGTATTCGATGGATGGACGTGTACGCGGCCGTGAGAGAACCGGCCCAACAGGACAACGGGCGTCTTGGCGCTTTTCATCCCTCTGCGCTCTGCATTCATCCTTCTGCGCTCATCCTTCGCC
>JBCBEX010000164.1:0-3566 GCA_038528235.1 Bacteroidota bacterium | reverse complement strand
GCTCAGCACCATAGGCGCGGCGATAGGACACGCCGTGAGGAATGTCGCCCGCGAGCGCGTCATCGAGGGAGGGTGTCGCGCTCGGAGGCAACAAGCAGGCAGTCGCGAGAGCTTGGGCAAGACGTGATGCGTCCCCGCCGGGTACCTTCGAAAGGGTCTCGAAGAGGGGCGAGTTTTCCGGATCGTAGTAGTCGTCGGCACAGAAGAGCATGTTTTCGCCGGTCGCGTAGCGCTCCCACAGGCTCGGGTCGAAGACCAGCGCCAAGAGTGCCGTCGCCACGACGAGCCCCGCGAAGCGGTCGAGGTGCGGACCCACGTCCCGCTCCGTGCGGTCGGGGTGCTGGTAGTGTCGGTGCCCTACTTCCTGGGCGTGCTTTCTTTTCTGGTCTGGAAACTGCACCCCGTCGTAGTCCACCAGTCGGAGCCGAGGTCGCCCCGCATCGTCTTCCTCGACCAGGACATTCCCGTGCTGCAGGTCGCCATGCGCAACCTGTGCAGCGTCCAACGCCTGCAGCATGCGGCGCCACGCGCTCGACAACGCGGCAAGCCGCTGTGCGTCGGTCCGGTGTGCCTCCACGTACTGACTGAGTGTTACGCCCTCCACCCAGTCCATCACCAGCAACGGATAGGTCTTGCCGCGGACCCGGATTCCTTGCTCGTACCACGCTAGATCGACGAAGTAAGGCAGTTCCAGAGCTTCAAGTTTTGCTTTAAGGAAGCCATAGTGACGACCTCGGTCCGGCTGGTCTCGAAGAAAACAGCGTACGGCTTTGGGACCGACGGACGTGTCGACGCGGAAGACGACCGCGAATGCTCCCGTCATCGCCCGAGGCAGCCCAAGCGCGTTCGTTTCGACAACCCCCTGCGCGAGATGCGGGACTGTGAACGCGAGGTCGGCCAGCTGCAGCGCCTCCTGGTAGTCACTGGGCGAGGGGTAACTCACGGGCCGTGCAGGTCGATGCGCACGAGCGCAATGTCGTCATTGCGCATGCCGTCTGCTCGGGCGTGGTCGACGAAATCGCTCCAGGCGTTCTGGCTCGTATGTACGAGTCGCCGCAACGCTGCTTCCTCGGCGAGCAAATAAGCCGCGAGCGCGTCTGTGGTGACGAGTAGCACGTCGCCTGGTCGCCATGTAGCGGCAAATCGTTCGATAGTGTCGGGATCGAGGTCGCTATTGCTGGCGACCAGTGCGGGGCGTGAGCCGAAGCTGCTGGGGTCGTCGTTGGGCCAGATCCAAATCGGATCGCCCGCTTGGAGATGAAAGAGCGTCACGTCGCCCACAGCCTCGCCCTCCCACGAACCGCCAATACCTAGGCTTCGGTCGATCATCAGCCGGACGCGCAGGCGCAGTAGGGTAGCGAACGCGCCTTCCTGGGCCTTCTGCTCGGCATACCAGGGTAGCCCTGCTTTCTGCTGCGCGGTCGTGGCCTCGAACGACGCTCGCGCCCGATCTACCGCCTCGGCGATCCTGGCCTTCGCTTCGAGCGCGACTCCGGCCTCCACCAGTGCTTGAGCCCATCGGCGCGAATACGCCGCTTCCGTCGCACCGTCAGCCATCGCCAGCTGGAGCGCCGTGCCGGTCTCACGCACCGCCACGGCGTCCTCGCACTCGGCATCGGTATGTCCCTGCTTCGGCAGTACGAGGGACGTGATGGTCGCCCAGTCGCTCATCGGAGAGTGCTCGGGCGGGTCCCGATTTCGAGGAAGCGAACGAGGGCCGTCGGGTCGGCGTTGAAAACGAACCCACGCGTGTCCAGCGTCACGCGAATGCCCTCAGCTTCAGCGGCAGCGCGCATGGAGAACGGCAGCGTGCTCGACATTTGGTAGAGCGTGCGCGCAAACTCGTCGGGCAGCCCGCCAAGGCCATCTGGGAAGGAGACGGCGGGCTCCGTGGAGTCTGAAAGGTGCACGTTCAGGAGAAGCACCTCGCCGTCGTCCGAGCCGAAGCTGCGGAGTCGCTGCGCGTATCGGAGCGGGTCGCCGTCGGTTGCCTCCCCGTCCGTGATGTTGAGCACCACAGGTGGAAAGGCGCGGGGGTACGCGTCGATCCAGGTGCGCGCGATCTGCGTGGCATAGTCAAGCGCTTGGCACATCGGCGTCCCGTTTTTCGCGTAGGGATCGAACCAGACTGGGGTTTGCACTACGCGCTCGACGGTCCCGCCTCGTCCGTCGGGCATCGTCTTGGTGCGCGGTTCGAGGCGCAGCGGACGGTCTGCCAGCGCCGACACCGGCACCAAGGCCGGGTCCACGTCAGCCGCGGTGTCCGACCGGATCAAGGCTTCCACCCGTTCGCCATAGCCGATGACGGCCACGTGAAAGTAGTCGCGGACCCCGTCTTCCTTTGCGCAGCGCAGGATGAGATTCTGCAAGAGGCGGTTGACCGTGTCGGCCAGCACCCGTGCTTTCGACGGGGCCGCGTCGCCCTGCTGCTCGGCTCCGCCGAACGGGTCCTGCATCGATGCCGACTGGTCGACCAGCAGCAGAAAGGCGACGGGTTGGGTGCGACTGATTTCGGCGGAGTATGGCACAGCGGGCGCAGGGGGTGAGAGCGCGTGACAGGATCGGCCGTGCTACGACACGCCCATCGATCATGAGCCGGAGGCGCTTCAGATTAGGCCCACTTTCATCCGTCCTTGAAACCCACTGCCCTACCCAGCGGCTCGCACCTCGGTCAGCGGCGCAAACAATGAGGCGCGCGCGCGCCCATGCATGGCCTCGCGGAGGGCTGCTGCCAACACGTTCAGGACGAGCGGCAGCGCCACATTTCGGCCAGCGAGATCTGCGGCTTGCTCGACCAGCGTCGTCATGGCACCAAGCTGCGCGTGCGGAACGAACGCGACAAACTTTTCGATGGCTTCGCGCTGGTCCACATTCACGATCGGCGCGTCCGTCCCGACAGCTTGCACGAGCACGAGGTCACGGACCCAGGTGAGCAGTAGCGATAGCCAGCCCTTCACACGTTCACGGCCGAGCCGCCCCACCTCCTCAGCGACGGAAAGCACATCGGCGGGATTGTTGGTGTAGGCTTTGCGCATGAACTGCACGACGAGCGCCCGTTGGGTGCCCAGCTCGGTGCTCTCGTTCAGCGTCAGCGCACGGGTGTAGGAGCCGTCGGCGAGCCGAGCTAGGAAGGAGGCCCGCTGCGGGTCCAGGCCCTGGTTGGTGTGAAGCGCGTGTTCGATGGACGCGAACGGCAGCGGATCGAAGCGAAGCCGTTGACACCGGGAGAGGATCGTGGGCAGCAGTCGATCGGTACGCTGGCACGTCCCGACGAACACGGTACGAGGGGGCGGCTCTTCGAGGAGCTTCAGGAAGGCGTTCGCCGATTCCTGGTTCATCGCATCGACATCGATGAGGAGCGCGACCTTGTAGTTGCCTTCAGCGGGCGTGTAGCGCTGCTGGCGCATGATCTCCCGCGTGAAATCGACGTTGTAGAGCGCCTGCTTGTTGGACGTCGACTCAGGGTCGTCGAGGCTAGGGCGGCGGCGGTAGTCGACCTCTGCGTAGGGGTTCTCGGCCAACCGCTGGAGCCGGGCCGTCACGTCTTCGGTGGACGCATCTTTCGG
>JBCBEX010000163.1:0-3617 GCA_038528235.1 Bacteroidota bacterium | reverse complement strand
GCACGCGGAATGCGTCGGGAGGCTGCCCCGCGAAGTACGACGTGATCCGGGCGCGGTGCTGAGCCTGGACACAGCCGTCGTAGTCTAAAGGCCGCGATGATGCCTCCGTAAGAGAGCATCGGAATTCTGAGCGTGCAGCTGTTCGATCGGGCGCTACAAACGCTTTGCTGCGGTACGTCTGACTTCGTTCGCAGCAGAGCGTCGCAGGTCTATCGGATCGAGGCCGTCGAGATTTTCCCAGACAACGTTGATAGGCATCAGGACGCGACCATCGGCGGCCTTGACGAATGGCGACGTTCGTCCCCAACGTTGTTCGAGGTGCCAGCTCCCCCGTACCCGACCTATCAAGACCACGCCTGCGTAGATGACAAGGTGGTCGTAAATGTGGGCAATGACTTCCTCAAAGCCCTGAGCTTCAGCGAAGGCAGAGACTGCGTCGAGGCTTCCGTACGATCCATCCAAGGCACACCCAACAAGCTGCTCCAACTCGTTGACGAGTTCAGACTCATGACCCAGGATCGAAGCTTTGTGCCGTGAAAAGTGATACCAGTGGTCTACCGATCCATTGGGGATCGATGGATTCCGCACACGTTCGACCCATCTGACAAACCGAGCGAAATACTCTGCCGGATAGATGTCGCCCCGTCCCTTTGTTGAACCGATGTCGTCGTGGACATAAAGGATGCGGCTACCAGGCAGGCTGTAAACCTGCGGTTGGCTCTTCGATCCTGTACGGTACGTATGCTCAAGGCGTGCCGTGTAGTCAGGATGGTGTTCGCCCTCGGAAGCGATAAGCGTGGCGACCTGCTTTTTGGTTAGACGTCGCGTGTTGAGCGATTTCTTCTGGCCCCTCACTATCGAAACGTGTCGCAGGCGTTGGTGTCGCCCGTCTGATAGCCGGTGCGAAACCACTGCATCCGCTGCGCTGAGGTGCCGTGGGTGAAGCCGTCTGGTTGGACCGGGCGACCGCTCATGCGCGCGAGCCTGTCGTCGCCGATGGCCGCGGCGGCTTGCAAGCCCTCCTGGATGTCGCCAGGGTCGATGTAGCCGTCTTGGTCGGCGTAGTGCGCCCAGACGCCCGCATAGCAGTCAGCTTGGAGTTCGAGGAGCACCGAGAGCTGATTGGCGCGGGTTTGGCTCGAACGTCGTTGTGCTTGGCTGACCTGCTGCGAAACGCCCGTGAGCGTCTGCACGTGGTGCCCGATTTCGTGCGCGATCACATAGGCGAAGGCAAAGTCACCTGGGGCACCGAGGCGCTGGAGTTCGCGCAGGAAGCTCAGGTCGATGTAGACCTGCTGGTCGGCGGGGCAGTAGAACGGACCCGTGGCCGCCCCATTGATCCCACAGGCCGAGCGCACCTGGTCGGTGTAGAGCACGAGGCGCGGCTCGGCGTACTGGTAGCCGCTCGCCCGGAAGAGCTGGTTCCACACGTCCTCCGTGCTGGCCAGGATCACGGAGGTGAACTCGCCCGCGTCATCGGTCGGTTGCGCGCTTGGAGCTTGCGACTGGTTGGCCTGCGGTTGCTGTGTGTCGCTGACGACGCCGAGGATCGACTGCAAATCAGCACCGAGGAGCACGGCGATGAGCACAACGATCAGCGTGCCGCAGCCGAGCGAGCCGCCCGCTACGGCGCCGCGGCGACCGCCTCGGCTACGGCCGCGCTGCCCTCCACGTACGTCTACGATGTTACCGCTCTTGCGGCGTCCGCGCCATTGAACCATGGTCCGAAGGGGTGAGGGAGTGAGTTGGTGGTGGTGAAGGATAGCCTCGCGCGCCCGACAGGTCCAATGCGCTAGTCACCGCTTGGCAGGCTTTCCGAAGCACCTCGTGCCGAGCGACGCCGCTTCGCCGGGCGCGGGTGACGCTGTCGCCAGCGACGGTAGAGCAGGACGATGCCCCCAAACAGGAAGACGAACGGCCACACCGACAGCAGAGCGAGCACAAAGTCGAGAAGGGCACGCCAACCCGTGACGATGGCGTCTGCGACTTGCGAGAAAAAGCCAGGGCCTTCGGTGAGGGCGTACTCCGTCTCCTCGAAAAGCGTTACCGTGAGGGTACTGAAGCCGACGCGGTCGCGCAGGAAGCGCAGCCGGCCCTCGACGCGCTCGATTTCCTCGCGCACCTGATCGAGTTGGCGCTGCACGGCGAGCACGTCATTGACGTCGTCGGCCTGCTGGAGGATGGCGAGGTAGCGTTCCTCGGCCGCGCGGCGCGACCGGAGGCGCGCCTCCACGTCCACGAACTCCTCGGTTACGTCCTGCACATCGATGGAACGCGACTCCACGGTGCGTGCAATAGAAGCGAGGGCGGCCACCATGGCGTCGAACTCAGCGGCGCGGACGCGGACGGTGACGGTGTTCTCGATACGGTAGGTGCGGCGTTGCTCCTGCTCGCCTGCGAGGTAGGCGTCGAATCGGGCGACGGTGTCGCGCAGCGCACCGACGGCCTCGTCGTAGTCGTCCACGCGAAGGGAGAGCCGCCCCGTCTTGATGAGCTGCCGCTCCATCTGAGGCGGGGTCGCCGGCGCCTCTGCTCTCGCGACCGGAATAGCTTCAGCCGCATCCAAGGCTGCACCAGCATCATCGAACGGAAGCGACGCCGACTCGGAGCTCGGGCTCGAACAGCCCGCTCCAAGTGAGAGCGTGGCGACGCATAGAAGCACGAAAGCGTACGCGAGGGAGCGCATGGGATGGACGGATGAGTGGTAGGGCATGCGAGTGTGCACTAGAAACGAAAGGGCGAGGGGCTACCGTGTACGCGCTCGAAAAGTGCAGGTGGAGCACAAGCGTATGTTGGGCGCTCGCCACACCAGCATAGTGCACCCAGAGACTACCACCCAACCCATGGACAGCATCGCCGAAGTCATTGAGTCCAGCACCCGACACGTGGTGGCGGAAGTGGCCCGAGGGCGGCAGGCGCCAACGTTCGGGAGCTGGGTGGAGGTGCCCGCGCAGAACGGCACGGTGCTTTATGCGCTCGTCTCGCACGTGGAGACGGGCAGCGTGGAGCCAGGTCGGAGAGCGATGGCACTGGGTATGGACCGGGCCACCCTCCAGCGCGAGATGCCGCAGCTTCAGGAACTCATCCGTACGACGTTTCGCGCGCTCATCCTCGCCTACCGTGAGGCGCCACGCCCAGGTGAGCAGGCCGCCCGACTTCACCAGACGCTCCCACCACGACCTGCCGACCTCCACGACATGGTCTACCCGTGCCACGACGCCACCGTCTGCGCGCTCGGCGAACCGTTCGATTTTCTTCGCAGCCTCGCCCGTCACCCAGATCCGGCTGTGCCCGCCGACGACCTCATTGTGGCTGTGCTGCGCCACTTGCACCGTGCCTATGGCCAGGGCGCTGAGGCGGTCGCCGCGCTCCGCAGCGCCGGGCGTACGCTCTCGCGCCTCCTCGGCGACGATCATGAGCGGCTGGAGTCTATCCTCCGCCGTGTCGCCTAGGTGCACGTCTCGCACGAAACCGGACGCCGAGACGTTGGTCTAGTCTCCGCCACCGTCTCGACTCCCACCGCTGTGCGTTCCCTATTGATTGCCATCCGTCTGCCCCGCCGAGCGAGTCGGCGGCGGTGTCGACGCGCTCGTAGTAGGCGAAGGCCTCGCCCTCGA
>JBCBEX010000162.1:0-3685 GCA_038528235.1 Bacteroidota bacterium | reverse complement strand
CGTGCTGATCGACGGGCGCGGTCGGCTGGTGGCGGCGACGTTCGGCGGGGTGTGGCGCACGCGCGAGGCGGTGGTTGTAGCCTCGGAGGACGCGCCGCCGGGAAAGCCCGGTGAGACCGCGCTGCTCGGCGTGCCGTACCCGAATCCCACGCAGGACGCGGTGACGGTGCCGCTCACGCTCGCGCAGCCCGCCGAGGTACGCGTGACGGTGGTGGACCTACTCGGACGCGAGGTCGCCGTGCTCACCGAAGGCCCGCAGCAAGCCGGGCGGCACGCGCTCACGCTCGACACCGATGCGCTCGCTCCGGGTGTCTACGTAGTACACGCCACCGTGGGCAACGCCGCCGCACAGACGCAGCGCTTCTCGATCGTGCGATGAGGAGACGCACCCATCATGTGATTCACGTGGCGCTGAGCGGGCTGGTCCTGCTCAGCGCCGTGCTGGTGTTCGGCATAGGAGCACAGGCGCAGCCGCTCACCGTCCAGTGGGACTCCCTCGGCGGCGATCCCGTCCGCCCCAAGGCCGACGGCTTGGCGGTCTACCCCGAACTCTTCGGCGACACCCTCTTCGCTACCTCCAGAGGCGACCTCTTCCGCTTGCTCCCCGACGAGGCCACCTTCGGCCCTGAGATCTCCGAGACCATCAATCCAGGCCCAGGCAGGGACATTGTAATCACGGAGGAGGGCTACCTCGTATCCGCAGAGGCCCCCTTGGTCTACTCGACCGATGGAGGCGTACGGTGGCTGGACGCCCAGGGCACCGAGGACATGGGCTTCGCTAATGACATCCACCAGACGCGCCACCCGTCCAACAACGGTGTCGTGCTCAGCGCCGACAGCCGGGGCAGCGTCTGGGTCTCCGACGACGGCATCGCCTGGACCCGCCTCTTCGACTTCGGCTCCACCGGCTTCCGCTCCGTCGAGATCGTCTACGACCTGCTCGGCGGCGAGGATATGACCGCGCCGTGGGCGGGGCGGCTTGTGGCAGGCTTCATCGGGTTCGTGCGCTACTCCGACGACGGCGGGCAGACGTGGACCGACGCCACCGGCTTCCCCTTCCTCATGCCACAGTCGATCGCCGAGGGACCGGATGGTACGCTCTACCTCACTGCTGACACCGCCATCTTCCGCAGCCGAGACGGCGGAGCCTCGTGGCAGCGCGTCCACACGCTCAACCCCGCCGACTGGGAGATCGACCGGGCGCTCACGAGTCACGTGGCTGTGGCTCCGGATGAGACGGTGTGGCTTGGGCTACACGGTGCCATCGACGAGGCGAACAGTGCCAGGCGCTGGGGAACGTTCGCCTACAGCACGGACGAGGGCGTGACCTGGACGGAGGCTGCAACAGGCTACGACGGGCGCTACCAAGTCAAGGACGTGCTGATCGATGGGCGCGGTCGGCTGGTGGCGGCGACGTGGGGCGGGGTGTGGCGCACGCGCGAGGCGGTGGTCGTCTCGTCGGAGGACGCGCCGGTGGCAAAGCCCGGTGAGGCAACGGTGCTCGGGGTGCCGTATCCGAATCCCACGCGGGACGCCGTGACGGTGCCGCTGACGCTCGCGCAGCCCGCCGAGGTGCGCGTGACGGTGGTGGACCTACTCGGACGCGAGGTCGCCGTGCTCACTGAAGGCCCGCAGCAAGCCGGGCGGCACGCGCTCACGCTCGATACCGATGCGCTCGCTCCGGGTGTCTACGTAGTACACGCCACTGTGGGCGGTGCTGCGACCGAGACACAGCGCTTCTCGGTGGTGCGGTGAGTTGGGGATAAGCAGGCGTGCAGACGCTCAGCGGCGTCTATCAGCCGCTCGGTCTCTCGGCTCCCCCCGCTTGTACGCCTGCAACGGCGCACAAGCTGTCCCCCTCATGCGTGAGGGGGACAGTCCGAGGAGCGGAGCGCACTGCGCGGAGCCGACGCAGGACGGGGGGAGTCGAGCACGACCTCCACGCCTGGCGCACAGTGCATTACGAGGTACCTACTGGGAGCCCTCCCCTCAGTGGACCATGTCGTCGCCCCCAACCACGCGGCGCCCTACTCGAAGTCCGTGTTCAGGCGGTAGCGGCTGATGCGGCCGTTGCCGGTGTCGGCCACGTAGACGATGCGGTCGTAGTAGGCCACGCCCTGCGGGTTGCGGAACTGGAGCGCGCCGCCGCCGGTGCCGCCGAAGGAGACACGGATCGGCGTCGGGTCGGTCTCCCCCGGAGGCGGAGCTACACCCTCCACGCCTGTGGCGTTGAAGACGAACAGGCTGTCCTGCGCCGCGTCGGCCACGAAGAGGTAGCGCGTCGCGTCGGCCGCGAAGGCGAGGCTCGTCGGCGCGCCGAACTGGAAATCGTCGTAGAGCCCGCCGGGCGTGTCCGGGGCCGCCCCGGCAGCGAAGCGCTCGGTGTCCACGCGGTACTCGATGCCGTCCGAGGTCTCCACCACCAGGATCGATACGACACCGTAGCGGAGCGGCTGCTGCGGGCTGTCGGGGGCCTCCACCGGCGACTGCGCGATGAGGAAGTTGCGGTCGAGCGGCTCGTCGAAATCCTGCGGCGGGCCGAGGAAAGTGAGCACGTCCGAGGGGTAGTAGGCGCTCAAGAGGCCCGGCTGGCTGGGCGAGAGCGCGAAGATGAACTGCTCGTAGTCGCCCTCGGCGTTGAAGGTCAGGAGCGCGTTGAACGGGCTGAACGAGAGGTTGGGCCGCCCGTCGCCGGTGCCGTTGCGCGTGAGCGTGTTGACCGGGCCGCGCCGGGTGATGTAGAACCGCCCGTCGGCCAGCGTGGCGACGCCCGTGAAGACGGCGTCCTCGTCGGAGAACGTGCCCACGACGGTGCCGCCGTCCTGGCGGTCGTAGACGTCGGGCTCGTCGAACTGGCCGGAGAGGGCGCGGCTGGCGTCGCTGAACGGGTGCCAGATCTTGGCCTTGACGATGGGCGCGCCGGTCGTGAGGCCGCCGATGCGGTAGACCACGGCGAGGTCGCACTGCTCGCCGCCCCCGCTGGACGGGCAGGTCGCCCCGGCGACAGTCGTGTCGCGGCGCGCGGCGATGAACACATCGAGGTCGCGGCCTTGCGTGACGGCGGTGATGTCGCGCAGCGGCTGGCCCTCGACCTGGTCGAGGAGGAACTGCGGACGGCCCGCGAGGTCGAGCACGTGCAGGCCGCGGTCGTCGGCCACGTAGACGAACTCGTCGTAGCCCACGTAGACGTCGGACGGGTTCTCGAACGGCCCGTTGACGCCCTGCGTGAAGAACGGCGTCAGCGGCACGTAGCCGACCTCGTCCACGAGCGTCGGGTCGGTCTGGCCTTCTTCGAGGATTTCGTCGGTGATGAGGTCGTCCTTCGAGCCGAAGATCGCGTCACAGCCGGAGGCGAGCAGCAGCACAGCTAGGCAGAAGGAAGCGTAGAGGCGAACCCTGTGGAGAAAAGCGGGCACGGTTGGCTAGAGCTTGCTTTCCTGTCATCCTGAACTCGTTTCAGGATCTCAGCTGCGATGTTGAGATGCTGAAACGCGTTCAGCATGACAAGGTGGGGAAATCGAGGTCAGTCGAAGCTGACGAGGAAGCCGACGCGGTGGACGGCGCCGAGGCGGTCGAGGCGGTTGAAGCCGTAGTCGAGGCGGACGCCGTCGTAGCCGGGCGCGCGCACGCCGAGGCCGACGCTGGGCAGCGTGGCCTCCTCGATGCCGAGCTGGTAGCCGCCGCG
>JBCBEX010000161.1:0-3747 GCA_038528235.1 Bacteroidota bacterium | reverse complement strand
TGCATGGCAGCAGGGTTGGTGCTGCCGGGGGTATCGGCCTAATCGGCTGGACTTCTTAAATGTCCACACGCTCTAGAAATCACCTATTTACATGACCTTTTCTTGCCAAGCATGTCCTCTATTTCCAACACGCTGTTCTTTCGTGTTGTCGCCACTTTTTACCTGTGTACAAATCGCCAGTAGCATACCTCTCCAGGATCTATGTGCGTGCAGGAGAAACGCGTAGGAACGCAGGCTGTCGGCTCTCTTCAACCTGACCTACTCTCGACCTATGCCCTACCCACAGATGCATGGCATGATGGCCGTGCGAGGCTGTCCCCACCAGAATATTGGCTCGTTTACGCGCCTCAGCCCTGATTACACGGCGCTCGCGGTTTCTGAAGCCGCAGCAGCAGCGCTCGGTGCCGAAGGAGGCATCATGGACGGAGGCGCTCACCCAAGCAACGAGATCACGCTCCCTGCTGCCTACATCTTCTTTGCCCAGTTCATCGACCACGACATCACGCTCGATGCCGGAGGCACAGCGCTCAGCGACTCCCCACTCTCCCGCTCAAGGATCGAGACCATCCCCAACTTTCGCTCCCCGACGCTCGACCTCGACTCCGTCTACGGATTCGGTCCGGAGGTGAGCCCGTTCCTTTATGACGACGGCAACGACGCCATTTTTGGTCGCCTTCGAACGGGCAACCTCGTCAACAAGGATGACCTGCCGCGTGTCCTCGAGCAAGAGCAAGATGGCTCGTTCACGGGCCGAGCGCTCATCGGCGACCCGCGCAACGACGAGAACATCTTCATCGCTCAGCTGCATCTGCTCTTCCTTCGCTTCCACAACTGCCTCCTTACCAAGTATCGCTCTACGAGTCGGTCTCCTCAGGAGGCCTTTGAAGAAGCGCAGCGGCAGGCGCGCTACCACTTCCAGCACCTCGTCGTCTTCGACTTTCTCGAACGCATCTGCGACCCCGCGGTCTTTGCGTACGTCCGCGACCGCATCCGCCGTGGAGATGCCTACCCCTTCTTCTACACCCCCTCGGGTGATCAGCACCTCCCCATGCCGGCCGAATTCAGCGTGGCCGCCTTCCGGTTTGGGCATACACTGGTCCGCGATACCTATCCGGTCAACAGGGAAAACCAACGCATCCAGCTCTTCGACGAGCGTTTTGGAACGACGGGGTTCGCGCCAGTGCCCCCTGAGTTGACCGTGGACTGGAGCTATTTGCTCGATGTGGACTCAGCCATCCCCTTCGCACGCTGCATGGCATTCGATCACCTTCTCGCGAAGGAGTTGATTCGCCTACCCATTGAGGTGGTCGGGAGCGCGCCTGCCCATGAGCAATCGCTCGCGTTCCGCAATCTCCGGCGTGGGCACGTCTTTGGACTACCGAGCGGCCAGACCGTAGCGCAACAGCTTGCGTTCGCCTACAACCAAGATGGCACGCAACGGATCGACCCGGCCGCCGACTTGGAGTTCGGCAAGATTCCAGGATGGAGCAGCCTCGATGTCACGATGCGCAGCGAGTTGGAGTCGGCAACGCCGCTCTTCTTCTACGTGCTCCGCGAGGCGGGTGTGCTGGGCGGCGGCGACCGCCTCGGCCCTGTTGGCTCCGCGATCCTTCTGGAAGTCTTCGGCGGGGCCCTCCTTGCCTGCCACGACTCGATTTTGACAGGCCCTGGTCGCACTTTCCGCCCGCTCCCCGAGGTGGCTGGTGACGGTGACTTCCGTCTAGCCGACGTAGCACGCTACGTTCAGGCTTGTTTGAATAGTTCTGACTAGCACAGTACTCCGAACGCTCACCCGCGTCACGGCCCGCTTCGAGCATCGAGGCGGGCCATGCTGTGCATAGACTGAACGAGGGGCCACGATTGAACGAACCCAAGCTTGCCTTAGCCAAGGACCTCGACGGCGCGCTTCATGCGGCGTACGCAGCCCTCGCGCCCGATGGCGACCATCAAGTCGAACAGACCTGGCCCGAATGTCACGCCGCTGATCGCGAGGCGCGTCGGGTGGATGAGCCGTCCTGCACCGATCTCGCGGGCCTCGGTAACCGAACGCAGCTCACGCTCGGCGGTCTCTGCGTCGAAGGTGTCGAGCGTCTCTAGCCGGTCGGCGTAGGCCGCAACCAAGTCGGCGGCATCAGCTTTCCAGCGCTTTTTGACCCCCTTCTCGTCGTAGTCAGTAGGGTCCTCGAAGAAGTAGCGCGCCTCGGCGATCTCGTGAGGAAACGTCACGCGGTCCTGCATCAGCCGCGCGGCCTCGTCCAGCGTCGCGTCGTCGTAGTCAATACCTGCTCGGGCCAGAGCAGGACGTGCTTCATCCGCCAGGTCCTCAACGGCCATGTCCCGAACGGCCTGGCCGTTGAACCAGCGGAGCTTGTCGAGGTCGAACTTCGCGCCGGACTTGCTCACGCCGTCGAAGTCGAAGGCCTCGGCGAGCCCGCCGCGGGTGAAGCGTTCCTGCTCGGTGCCTGGGTTCCAGCCGAGCAGCGCTAAGAAGTTGACGAGTGCGTCGGCGTCGTAGCCCGCGGCGCGGTACTGCTCAACGGACACTGGGATGCCCAGCGTTTCGGCGTTGCGCTTTGAGAGCTTGCCGCCGGAAGGTGCCAGGATGAGCGGAAGGTGGGCCATCTGCGGGGGCGTCCAGCCGAAAGCCTGGTAGAGCAACAGGTGCTTCGGGACGCTTGGCAGCCACTCCTCGCCGCGGATCACATGCGTGATCTGCATGTGGTGATCGTCCACGACGTTCGCGAGGTGGTAGGTCGGCATGCCGTCCGACTTGAGGAGCACCTGATCGTCGATCTCGCTCGTGTCAAAGGCGACGACGCCACGGATGAGGTCGGTGAATTGCACCCGCCCTCCGGGCTCCACCTTGAGGCGCACAACGTAGGGCTCCCCGCTCTCGACGCGACGTGTCACCTCGTCCGCGCCGAGCGTGAGGGCGTTGTCCATGCGGCCCCGCGTCGCAGCGTTATAGCTCTGGTTGTCAGCGCGGAGCGCATCGAGCGCCTCGGGGGGATCGAACGCGACGTACGCATGCCCCGCGTCGAGCAGTTGGTCGACGTGGGTCCGGTAGAGCGCCGAGCGCTGCGACTGGTAGTAGGGACCGTGCGGACCGTCGACACGGGGCCCCTCATCGTACTGCAACCCGGCCCACTGAAGGCTGTCGATGATGTCCTCCTCCGAATCGGCGTCGTAGCGAGAGCGGTCGGTGTCCTCGATCCGCAGCACGAACGTACCGCCTCGCTGACGAGCGAAGAGCCAGTTGTAGAGGGCCGTGCGGAGCCCCCCGATGTGGAGTTTTCCAGTGGGGCTGGGTGCGAAACGAACGCGGACGGACATGCGAGTGCAAGAATGAAGCTAGGGAAAGCAGCGTGAAGCTACGTGTCCCTCTTGTACATCGGTCCGAACACGGCGATGAAATCCGTGTCAGCGGCGCCTCAACGGGCATACTGGAGTCTCACGCGCTCGTCTACTCCGCTCCGGCTTCTTCCCGCTCCTCTTCGACGGTGATGCCGGGATAGATCACGTAGAGTGCCTCGGCCGGGTCCGCGTCATCGACGATGCGGACAGGCACGGCGCTTGGCTCGGGCTCGGCCGGCTGTGCCGTGAGCAGCCCAACGGCGAAGAGCACGAGCGAGAACACGAGCGCGGTACGGATTGAGACGCGGCGCTTCAGGCCCCGAAAGGGCTGGCGGTCCTCCGCCGGTGACGCCGGCCATGGACGCTGCGTTCTTCGCGCGCCTCGACCAGGCG
>JBCBEX010000160.1:0-3891 GCA_038528235.1 Bacteroidota bacterium | reverse complement strand
TCGAAGGTCGAAGGTCGAAGGTCGAAGGTCGAAGGTCGAAGGTCGAAGGTCGAAGGTCGAAGGTGCCCCGCTTTACCACAGCGCCGTTCTTGGCGAGGGGCCACGCGCTACCGTTCCCTACTTCGAGCTTCTCACTTCACGCCTCCCGCTTCGCCTCGGCATCGTCTTTGCGCTTCGCGCGCACCACTCCCTGTCGCCTTCGACTGCGCCGATGCTACCTGCTGCCCTCGCGGACTCGCGTGCCGCCTCCCTCACCGCCCTCGTGGACATCGTCGACGGCGACCTCGCCTTCGTCCAGGCTGGCGAGCGTGCCGCGCAAGCACTGGACGTGCCTCAAGACCGGCTGACGGGACGCTCGGCACGCGCGCTGGGGATCCCGTCTACGGCGCGGGCGCACTGGATGGAATCGCTTCTTGACGCGCAGCAGTCGGGCGGCTTCGCGCAGGTTGAGTTGGCGCACGACACCGCGCGCGAGAGTCGACACCTGATTCTGACGGCCACGCCGCTCACCGACGCGCCGGACCGCTTCGCCTGCGTAATCGAGGATGCGACGCAGCCGTGGCAGGCCTACGATGCGCTCGCGAACGGCGGACCGGCCCTCGACACCTTGACGGCCCTCGACGGCGGTGCCGCGCTCACCTACGGACCCGACCTCGTGGTCGTCGCCTACGGTGGTGCCATGCCTAGCGGGCTCGTTCCCAAAGAGGACGGTGTGGCGTTGTCCCTGGCGGGTCTGTCGCTCTACGACCTGTTCCCCAAGTCGACGGCCGACGCCCTAGCATTGGCGCTCCTTGCTCCGAGCGACGCAACGTCGACTCCGATCGCGCTTCCAGATGGGGCCCACGAAGTCCGTGCCCGCGCCGTTCGGGACGCGCGCGGCTGGCCTGTTGCAGGCCTCGCCCTGATCCGTCCGATCGACGACGCCCTCCCCGCACCCTCCCTATCCGCCGAACAGGCTGAACGGGACGCCGTCGTAGCGGCTGGCCATGCACGCCTCCGCACCGAGGTGCACGCGATGCTAGCTGCCCTCGACGACACGTTTGCCTCGGCGCCCTCCGCCGAGCCGCTCCGCGTGGCGGGCAAAGCGCTTCTCGACACGATGGCCACGGTGACCTTCGCGCGTGAGGTCTTGGCCTCGCCGGTCGCCCCAGCGCCCATCCGGCTCGATGCCTTGCTGCAGGGGCTACGCCCTCAGTTGGAAGCGATGACCCAGGCGCGGGGCCTCGACCTCTTTCTCTTCGTTCCGGACCAGCCCGTGTGGGCGCTGGGACACCGCGCGCACTTTGCGCAGGCTCTACTCGGTGCCGTGCGCTATGCCCTCTCGACGACGCAGCGAGGCGCGATCCGCCTAGCACTACGCGAGGAAGACGAGCGGATCGCGGTGCAAGTGGCCGACACCGGAGCGGGGCTCTCGGCTGCCGTCCAGCGCGGCATCTTCGCCGCGCGTTCGCTCGAAGGCTTGGGCGTCGACGCGCTCGACCTCTATGCGGCACAGCTGCTCACCGAGGCCATGGGCGGCACGGTGGCAGCCCGCAGTGAACCGCAGCGCGGCACGCTTCTCACGTTCGCCCTGCCTACGTGCGCACCACCGGAGAGCGGCTCCCTGCACGACCGCCACACGGCCGTCCTCGTGGAAGCAGACCCCGACACCCGGGCGCTGCTTGACCTCTTCCTCCGCGACGCCTGGGAGACGGCACCCGTAGAGTCGCTCGACGCGGCCTTCGAGCACGCCACGGAGTACCTCAGCGGTACCCATGTGGACGCGCTGCTCCTCGATCTCAGCGGCAGCCTCGGAGAGGCCGAGAGCGCCATCCGACGCCTTCGCAGCACGCCGATGTTCGACGCCACCTTCGTGGTGGCCCTCGTCGCGTCGGCCATGCCGGAGGAGCGCGACCGCCACCTGAGGCTTGGCTACGACGCCGTGCTGGCGAAGCCGTTTGCCCGGCAGACGCTGCTCGAAGTGCTCGCCCCGCTCAAGCGGTAGCGGGCTGCCCACGGCCCCTCTCGCAAGAGCCAGGCGGTCGACCTCGGACGTTTTGAACGATTTGATACGACCCCAGGCGTCGTATCTCCCTGGGAATTGGAGAGAAGATGCGTACATTGAGCGGTTTCGTGCCGCCTAGCGACGGCTTTTCTACCCCTTCCCCCATCCTCCATGTCCCGCCTTGCACACACGCGCCGTGCACTGCTCGACCGCGCCCTCCCTCCCCTTCTCGCAGCTTGCTGTCTCCTGCTCGGCACCCCCACCGCTGATGCGCAACAAGCTCGCGCTCCCGAAGCCATCCTGACGTTCGAAGGCGACCACACGCACGACGGGCGGACCCGCTGCAACTCCCCCCACGTGGACGCCGAAACGATGGCCCGCGTTGAGGCCCAGATGAAGGCCTTCTCCGGGCCGCGGATCGAGAAAGCCGCCGGCATCGTGATCCCGACGGTGGTGCACATCATCACCAACACGTCGGGCCAAGGCGACGTGTCGCAGGCCACCGTCGATGCGCAGATGGACGTGCTCAACCAGGGCTTCGCGGGCACCGGCTTCTCGTTCACGCTCCAGGATGTCACCCGTACCGCGAACAACAACTGGTACAACAACATGGACCTCGGCAACAGCGCCGAGCGCTCCATGAAGCAGACGCTTGCCGTGGACCCGGCGCGGACGCTCAACCTCTACTTCGTCGGCAACATAGATGCCCTCGGCTGGTGCTACTTCCCGTTCTCCTATCCGGAGGACTCGTTCTGGCACGGCTGCGTCAACGCGACCGGCTCGATGCCGGGCGGCGACATCACCGCCTACAACGAGGGCGACACCGCAGTCCACGAGGTTGGGCACTACGTCGGCCTGTTCCACACCTTCCAGGGCGGCTGCTTCGGCGGCGACGAGGTTGCGGACACGCCGGCGGAGGCCACGCCGTTCTTCGGCAACAACTGCAACAGCACGCGCGACACCTGCTCGGGCGGCGGCACGGACCCCGTGCGCAACTTCATGAACTACAGCGACGACGTCTGCCTGGAGGAGTTCACGCCGGGCCAGGCCGCACGCGCCATGGAGCAGGTCTCGCTCTTCAAGCCGACCCTCGCGATGGGCGGCGGTGGCGTCAACACCCCGCCGGATGCGGGCTTCACGTTCAGCTGCAACAACCTGACGTGTGACTTCACCGACACCAGTACTGACTCCGACGGCGCCCTCGTCACGTGGGACTGGGACTTCGGCGACGGCGCCTCGTCGTCGCAGCAAAACCCGACGCGCATCTACGCCTCCTCCGGCACCTACTCGGTGACGCTGACCGTCACGGACAACGAAGGCGCGACCGATGATGTCACGCGCACGGTGAGCGTCTCCGACAGCTCGGAGCCGGACACGGCCGCGCCCCAGCTTAGCGGCTCCATCCAGGGCGGTCGCTATGAAGGCACGGCCTCCGACAGCCGTGCCAACGACACAGGCATCGCCACGGTGACCCTGCGCGACGAGACCAATCTCGACATCGACGTGGACAGCTTTTCGGCAGGCGACGCGAGTGTGGACTTCACGCTGACGCTGCAGAACCGCGGCCAGCAGGGCAAGGGCTTCGTGGTCGCGACCGACGTGGCGGGCAACGAGAGCGACCTCTGGGTCTGCTCCGACGGCTGCGACCCGCCGAACACGGGCGGCGGCGACCCCGACACGACCCCGCCGAGCGTCACCGGCTCGATCCGCGGCAACCGCTTCGACGGCACCGCCTCCGACTCCGGCTCCGGCATCGCCTCAGTCGTGCTCGGCAGCGACGCCGTCAACCTCGTCCTAGACGTAGACAACTTCTCCGCGGGTGCCTCTTCGGTCGGCTTCGACGTGCGTCTTTCGAACCCGCGCGAGCCCGGCTCGGGCACGATCATCGCCACCGATGTGGACGGCAA
>JBCBEX010000159.1:0-3943 GCA_038528235.1 Bacteroidota bacterium | reverse complement strand
CGGTTTCGGACGGCCCATCCGCACCACCGATCCCTCGGGCTCGACCACAGAGTTCGCGTACGATGCGCAAGGGCGACTCGCAGAGAGCCGAGATGCGCTGGGACGCGTTGTCGCAAGCCAGAGCTATCTCTTCGCTGAGGAGCACGGTAGCGCGAGCTACAACCACACGCAGACGGTCACCTATGCGCTCGGCAATCTTCTTGGCAACGCCAGCTTCGAGATTAAGGAGGTCGCTTCCAACGGGTCAGGCCAGATAGCAACGTGGACTACCAGTGGAGGAAGTCCTTCGCTCAGCGAGAAGGTGAATGGAGCCGTCTTGGGCACGAACTACGTGGTCTTGAACGACGCTACACCTGGACATCTCGCTCAGTCTGTCGCGGTCGAGCCGGACCAGGTCTATGTTGTATCGGCTTGGTTGCGACAGTACAGCGGCGGAGGTGACCGTGGAGCCATCTCGCTCTTTGCTGGAAACGGCCAGCGTGACGACATCGAGGTGTTGGATTACAGCAGCGGGCTCCAAGCAGCAGACGGAGCGAACCACCGCATCGTGAGAGAGGCGTCGGGGCAAGGCTCCGACTGGCGGCAGCAATGGGTGCGGTTCCGTACGACCACGAGCACGACCGTGGAGGTCGGGTTTTCGACGGCTGCATCGGGCCAGAGTGTCCGCGTGGATGCGACGGCGATGCTACCGCTCGATGCAGCATGGACCGAGGAGGAGTGGCAGGCAGCCATGCAACCGCTGGTATCTACCACCTATCTAGACGCCTGGACGGAGCAACAGCAAACAGTCGTGGCTGTGGGGAGCTACCTGGGTGCGGAGGAGCGCGTGGCGTTCACCGAGCGCGACGAGTGGGGAAGTCCCGTCCGGGCATTCCTCCCCATTGAGACCGATGGAGGTAGCGATGTGCTGAATGCTTGGGTGAGTCCCAGTTCCGTGCTTGCCGAAGCTCAGAGCTTCTACGACGGAGGCACTGATGCACGGGGCGTGTCCGTGCCGGATGCCGGGGGGCGTCCCTTCGCAGAGACCTCGTACTACAACGACACCGCAAGGCGACCGCGAACCGTCGTGCAGCCGGGCACGAGCACAGAGGTCGTTCAGCTTGCCTACGGGACGCAGCAATTCACGTTAACAGGGCAAGACAGTTGGCGACAAGTCGCGGTCGAAGAGGCGGTGGACCCAGGTGGACGCACGGTGTTCTCGTACACTGATGCCGATGGTCACCAGGTGCTCAGTCGGACCCTGGGTGCGAAGCCGGATTCGTTGCAAACCGAGGCGAGTCATGCGGCGGACAGCAACCAGGAAATAATCGTAAGCTGCTCAGAACCTAACAGCGGAAGCCGCCAGGCAGATCTAGATATCGATCCAGGTGATCTGTACCGGCGCACGGTTCACTCCCACATCGTTGAGAGCCCCTTGACTGTCGTCGATCACGAGCCGTTTTGGTATCGCGTTCAGTTCGACGTAGACGGCGAATACATCGGTGCGACGGGAGGCGGCCAAATTGACGGTGATGCACGGGGTAGCCTGGAGATTCTGGCTCCTGATGGCTCAGAGCAGCGCATCGTGTTTCAAGAGCAGTACTGGCCTACTGACGTGCGTACGCCAGAGCAGGTGATCCGCGAGGGCGTGGTGATCTTGCCACCGGGCCAGTACACCGTGCGCACGATGGCGGGTGAGACGAACGACGGCTGTGCGCGGATGGAGACCACGGCCCTCCTTGAGCGGAGCACGACGACGACGATGGTGCAGACCGAGTTCGAGTACGATGTGTTCGGCAACCTCACGCGCGTCTTCCATCCCAACTACTTCGACTCCAGCGTAGCGCAGCGGCAGGACTTCGTTACTACCCACACGTACGACAACCGAGGCCTGCTCCTGAAGACAACGACGCCCGATACGGACCGCCCGGCGCTCTTCAAGTACGACCGGGCTGGGCGGCTACGCTTTCAACAGAACCCCGACCAGACCAACGACAAGGTGACGGTGCTCACCTACGATGCGTTGGGGCGTCCTGTCCGGACTAGCGCTGGCCCCATCGGGACCGCGTTTGAGGCGCTCGATCCCGAGCAGACCTATGCGTTGGAATCCATGTCAGGGAAACGTCTGAGCGAGACCCAGTACGATGATGCTCCGAACCTGTCGGCCTTTCCGTGGAATCGTTTCAGGGATGCCTACAATGGCAACCCACCCCTCGCCGAAAGCCGGGCACCAAACCCGGCGCTTGCGCTCGTCAATAGCCTTGAGAACACGACGGGACGCGTGGCGGCTACGGCTTACAAGAGTGACGGGTCGTGGCGCTTCGAATTCTTCAGCTATGACGCCGTGGGGCAGGTGACGCGGCGACACGTGGTGGAACAGCACGGCGCGCCAACCACTGCGGTCTACACGTACGCCTACGATGCTGCTGGTCAGGTCCTCTCGCGCACGGTAGAGATCGGATCGGAAACGCTGGTCTCGCGGTTCGTCTACGACGCTTACGGGCAACTCCTTCGGGTCTACGCCTATGACCCCGACGAGGCCGCTTCCACCCAGGCGCGGGCCGTGGCGGAGTTTGAGTACGACGTGGCGGGTCGCGTCGTGGACAAGCGTATGGGTGAGAACACCGATGGCACATTTGCTACAGCGATCCCCTACACCTACGATGCCCAGGGGCGACTCGTAGACCTCGGCGATGTGAACGGGGCAACCGACCAGCCTTTCGCGCAGCACCTTGACTACCGCGCGGACGGCACGATCCGGCGCATCGACTATCTCACGCCGTGGACGAGCCAGGCCTCGCCGTGGACCAACGCGGCCGGTAGCGCGGCCTGGTCCTATGTCTTCACGTATGACTGGCTCGGACGGCTTGCCTCCGCTGAGACGGACTATCCGAACGACGGCCTCGACCCCTGGCAGACCCAGTTCTTTGCCCTACGCAAGCTCGCCTACGACTCCAACGGTAACATCCTGGGTCTCGAACGCTGGGCTCCGGATGCGGGCGACGGCGGCACGCAGCACTGGAAAGACAAGCTGGACTACGTCTACGAGAACGGAACGAACCGCCTCAAACGCGTCATCGACGACGGGCGCGGCATCATCGCCGATGACCCGGTGTACAACCGCGACTACGTCTACACGCACCGAGGTAGTGCCCGGCGTGCTTTTGGCCTCTCTGGTCCGAACACGGACCCGCAGCGGGGAGCGATGGAAGAGGAGATGACCTACAACGACCAGAACCTCCCGGTGACGCAGCGTCTCTACGACGAGGACATCGACCTCGACGGCACGCCGGAGGACCTGATGCTGCGCTACCGCTACGACGCGGCAGGGCAGCGGGTGCGCAAGCAGATCGGCACCCTCGGCGCGCCCTGCGCCCAGAACCAGGCCTGCACCAGCGACCCCCACTACGCCGTCGAGCGCTACCTCCGCGACGGCATGGAACTCGTCGGCACCCTCGACGGCGACGGCAAGCTGCTCCACTGGAACCTCCCGGGCGGTCTCGGCCGCCTCGAACCCACGCTCAAGCGGCAACTCCCCATCTTCGACCCGACGCTGAGCGCGGAGATCGCGGTGGTGGACCTGACACCGACAGTGACGCTTGACGCGCTTGCCCCGACTGACTACCCGGACGGGAGCGGGGGTACACTCTTGACACAGCCACAGGCGGACGCCACGGCTGCGGCGAGCCAGGACTCGGTGGCGACGATCCTCGAAGACGCGGTGGCCCCGGCGATTGCGGCGGCGACGCAGGCCGACGGGACGATAGACCCGGACGAGGCGGGGGCGGAGCACTACCAGCGGACGCTCAACCCGGTGCGCTACGCCATTGGATATGAGCTCGTAGCGCAGGGGCTCAGCGAGGCGGACGCGACGAGCATCGCGGTGGTGGCGGGGGCCGACGTGGCGCAGGCGGCGGCAACAGCAGTGGGGCAGGCGGTGGCGGACAGCGTAGCGACGGATTCG
>JBCBEX010000158.1:0-3958 GCA_038528235.1 Bacteroidota bacterium | reverse complement strand
GCAGCTCGGCCTTGCGCGCCTGGATGCGCTCGTGTTTGCGCGCCGCGAATGCGGCAAACGCAGGCACGCGCTCCGTGGCGAACGTGCCGAGCCGGTCGAGGAAGGCTGCGAAGTCGAGGCGGTACGTGCCATCGTCCACGCGCGCGTGGCTTCCGCGCAGGTAGGTAAGCTCGACGCGCGTTTCGGTCGCGCCCACGTCCACGCTCTTGCGGAGATCGGTCAGGCGGATCGCGGCGGCTTCGTCGACGAGGTCGGACGCGGCACCCTGCTGGGTGGCATACGCCCCGAGGGCGTCGCGGAGGAGCGCGACTTGTCCGGTGGGGTCGTCGGCAAGGCGGTCGAGCGCATCGTCGAACGCCTTCGTCGCCTTCTGCTTGGCGAGCGCCTTCGTGAAGCCGTCGAGCAACGCCACGGCCTCGGGGCTGGCGGCGAAGCGCGGCGGGTCGTCCTGCGCGAGTTCGCGGGCGAGGTAGGCCGCAGCCTGCTCAGCGACGCTGGTCTCGAACAGTCCGGTGTCGGCGGCGAACGCCACGAGCGGCCTAGCCAGCGCAGCCGTGGCGGCGTCGAGGTCGTGTTCGCCGCCCTCATGTTTTTCGTTGGCAAACAGCCGCTGGACGGTGCCCAGTCCGCGCAGCCTTGCCTCGAAGCGGGTCCGGGTCGCGTCGTCGGCGAAGCGGTGCCACCAGACGAGCGCGCAGGCGCGGACGGTGGGGCCGTAGCGCAGCAGCCCGGCGTCGGCGTGGAGGCGCAGAAGGGCGCGAAGGATCGTCGCGGCGTCGTGGTCGTGGACGCCCTTGACGTAGCCCTCGCCGTAGCGCGGGGCCATGAACCGCTGCACGGCAGCGAGTACTGGGTCTGCGTCGTTCTCATCGAACTCAGCGAGCAGTGCCGTGGGTGGCGGGACTTCCGACTGGCCGACGAGCGATGCTTGGTAGACGAGGTAGGCGAGGTACTCCGCGCGATAGACGTCGGCGGTCTCAGACACTACCTCCTGCATCCAGAGGGGACGCGCGGCCTCGATGGCGGGATCGTCGAGCGGCTCGAAGAAGCCGGTGCCGGTGAGGTGCAGGTGGAGGCGCTCGTCGCGGAGGACGGTCGTGAGGTCGAGCGGCTGCGTGTTGACGGCGAAGCGGTGTGTGCCGAGGCGCAGGATCGGCTGGCCGTCGACGAACAGGTCCTTCCGGTCCTTGAGTTGCCTGATCGCCTGCTCACGTGCGGCCTTGAGCGCCGTCTGGAGGCCGTCGGCTTTGGTTGCGTCGCCGAGGTCGCGGAGTTGCTCGACGGTGTCGCGCACCTTCGCCACCATGAGGTCGGCGGCGAGGTAGCCGTTGATCTCCTCGACCGTATCGAAGCGGTCGAGGCGGCTGCGGACGCCGTCGAGGACGCGCTCGGCGGCGCGTTCGAGCGCGGCGGTGCGCTGGCTGCGCGCTTCCACGAGCGCGAGCCGCTTCTGCTCGAACGCGGCGTAGACCTCCTCGCGGCGCTCGGACAGCACCTCGATGAAGCGGTCGGCCTCGGCGAACCGGCTCTCCAACTCCGACACCTGCACCATCGCGCGGGTGAGGTACTGCTCGCACGCCTCGGGCGTCTCGGCCACGTCGAGGTAGCTCGTGACGGCCTGTTCGAGGAGCTTGAGTTGCGCGGCGAACTCGGCCGCGCCCTCGGTCTCGGCAAGCTGGTCGCGGCGACGCTTCAGGCGGGCACGCTCGGCGTTGAGCGTCGCGTAGAGCCCGGAAACGGCGTCGATGATGCGCGTCGTCTGCGTCGCGTCGTCGATCTGGAGGTTCGAGACGGTTTCGATGAGCAGGTCGAGCGCACTGGCGGCGGTGTCGAACCGCTCGGCCACGCCGCGTGCCTCGGCGACGGTGTCAAGCGCGTCAATGGCGGTGGCCGTCTCCGTGACTTGCGCCTCGTACGGCGCGAGGGCGTCGTCGCGGAGGAGGAACTCGACCATCCGGCGCGCCAGCCGCTCCGAGGCCTCGGCGGCCTCGGTTTCGAGCGACTCGGCGAGCGCCACGTCGGCATAGCGCACCTCGCGCAGCGCGATGAGTCGCCCGCGCACGGCCCGCAGCTCGGCAAGCGCGTCGACAAACTGTTCGACGGACTCGAACGTCCGCCGCTCCACGGTTTGTAGCAGCGCCTGCGTCTCGGCCGCGGCGGCCTGCGTGCGCTCCCGCGCCGTTTGGCGGAGGCGGCGCACCTTGTCGAACTCGGCGAGCGCCCGCTGCGCTGTCTCGCGGATGCCGCGCAGCACCTCGGCCACGTTGCCCGCCTCCTCGTGGTCGAGCCAGAACGTCGCGTCGAGCAGGCCCGTCGTCTCCTTGACGAGGTCGGCGTAGAGGCCGACGTAGCCGTCGTCGCGCCCGAGAAGGTTGAGGATCGCGTAGCCCTCGCTGAGCGCGCGGACGACGTCCTTGTTGCCCACCTTGAAGAGGTAGGCGTCTTGCTGTCCGGGTGCCTCGCCGACAAGAGGGCCCGCGTTGCGGCTGCGGTAGGGCGAGCGCCAGCGCTGGAGCGTGTGGTGCCTGCTCGGTTCGGGCTCGGGGCGCACGTAGACGAGTTCGCCGTCGGGGCGCAGCGCGTAGCCGCCGCAGCGGACCGGCGTGGCGACCTCCTGCGTGATGAGGTTGTACGACAGCAGGACGTACTCGCCCGTCTCCACGTCGTGGAAGACGAAGAGGAAGTCCTCGCCGTTGGGCGCGGCGATCTGACGCTCGAAGCGCGTGGCCGATGGGACGCCGTCGAAGCGTTTGACGCCGCCCGCCGCGAGCGCGAAGCCGTCCGGGAAGACGATGCCGTGGTCCTCGGGCAGCGCCACCGCGGCGTGCGCGAGCGCGTCGAGGCGATGGACGGCCTGGGTCTTCTCGTTGAAGAGCAGCTGCCGCGTCGTCTCTTCCTGGTAGGGCCGGATGCGCATGAGGATGAGCGGCCCCGCGGTGGCGTAGTGCACCTCGGCGTCGTCGAGCGTCTGGTCGGCGTGGTCGACGGGCTCTGCGTAGACGCCGAGGCCGCTGTCGGTGTTGTCCTCCACCTTCACCGTGAGGTCGCCGCCGACGGCCTCCACGAAGACGCGGTCCTCGATGGAGATATGTGGGTGCGCGCCGTCGCGGTGCATGTCGCGCGTGGTGCGCTGCCAGCGGAAGGCCTGCTGCGTCGGGTAGGCGAAGGCGTGCTCGGAGCGGTTGTCGACGTACTGCAGCCCGTCGTCGCCGCGCAGCCACTTGAAGACCTTGATGTCGTCGGCGCGCTGGCCGACCTGGAAGACCATGAAGAGGTGAGGCCCACGCTCGGCGAAGCGGGCAAAGCGCGCCTGCTTGTAGTAGCGGTGGAGGTTGGCGAAGTCCTCTAGGAAGCGCTCGTCACTCAGCACATCGAGCGTCGCCTCCCGATAGATGGCTGCGTCGGTATCGAAGGTGTAGGCGGCGAAGACGTCGTCGAGCGTCGTCTCAGTCTTGAGGCCGAGGTGCACGTGACAGCCGGCCAGAAGGCGTGGCCCGTCGGGGCTTGGCACTTCGACGAGGTCGCGCACCAGCGCGTTGTGGTGCGTGCCGATGGCCGCCGTGCCGATCAGCGCGAGGTCGGTGCTGCCGAAGACCGAGCGGCGGGCCTCGTCGAGCGTCTGGAGGCGGTCCTGGAGCGTGCGCGCGTGCTGCGCGAGGCGGTCGCGAAGCAGCTCATACGTGCCGCCGTCGAGCGCCGGTGGCGCGTTCGGAGCGGTGCCAGCCGGGGTACCATCACCAGACATGCTGTCGCCGGACGCGCCGTTGGGGGGCACGTCGTTTCCAGCTACGGGCGCGAGGTCAGGAGCGGTGGGGCGGGCCGGTTCCATGCGGGTGGGACGGAGTGTTGGAGATGGGCGGCGGGGATGTTTCAGCCGGAATGGCTCCCCCCGCTTTGATGCGCCTGAACGGCGATCAAAGCTGTCCCCCTCACGCGTGAGGGGGACAGTTCGAGGAGC
>JBCBEX010000157.1:0-4126 GCA_038528235.1 Bacteroidota bacterium | reverse complement strand
GTGGTGCCCGACACCTTCACGACCGTCCGCGCGCCGTTCAGCCCGGCAACCTACCAGTCCGTCGAGGAGCAGCCTACCGTCCGAGTGACCCCGAGCGCGTTTCCCGGCCGACAGACGATCTACATCTTCTCTATCCTCGCCGCGGATCAGGTCGGCAACCCCAACCCCGACGACCTGACGCCGCTCCCGCGTGCGATCTACAACGAGTTCGACCCCGAGGACAGCGACGACCTCAACGACCGGCGCGAGTTTCTTCAGGAGGCTGTCTTTGGCGCCTCGCCGCTGCTGAACGAGGAGCGCTACATCGAGAACGCCGACGGGACGCTCGACGTGTCGGTGCCGTGGCTGGCGTTTAGTTTCTACGGCTTCCACGAACTGACCGCAAGCGCCGTGGACGACGCCCTGAGCGACTTCATCTCAACGCAGGCGGCGCAGTTTCAGCCGACGACGCTCTCGCCGGGCGAGATCCCAAACATCGCCACCAACATCGAGGGCGGTCTCGGCGTCTTCGGTGCCTACGCGCGCTCCGTGACCACTGTTGAGATTACGCGCGAGTAGAATTGCCATGGCATCGTTGTCCCCGTGTCTTGGCTGTCTGAGCTTGCTCGCGTTCGACACGCGCGGGCTCGCTGCGGGCGTCTACGTGGTGCGCGCTGAACAGCCCAGCGGCGCGACGACCACGCGGCTGACGGTGGTGCGATGAGGCGCACCGAACCGCTCGCAATCGCCTGCGCGCTGCTGCTCCTGGTGGGCGGCAGCGCGCAGGCGCAGGGCCTCCCCGTGGTCTGGGACTCGCTCGGCGCCGGGGCCGACCGCCGGGCTGGTAGCACGTTCACTGAGTCGGTTGCCCAACGCCCCGGCGCGCCAGGCGACACCCTCTGGATGACGGCTGGTGCAATTCTTTACCGCCTCCTCCCCGACCAACCGCTCTTCGGCCCCGCCTACAACGAGACCATCAACCCGGGGCCGAGTAACCTACTCTCGATCTCCCCCGAGGGCGTCTTCGCCACGACAGGGATGAGCTACTCCACCGACGGCGGCGTGACGTGGCTGCGCGCCGAGGAGGACACCGACGGCGACGGCCTCGGCGACGAGCCGCTGCGGGCGGGGGTGAACGACTTCTGCCAGACGGAGCACCCATTGCTGGGGGGCGTGCTCTTCGCCGCCGGGGTGGGCGGTGTGCTGTGGGCGAGCACGGACGGGGGGCAGGTGTGGAGCCGGCGTACAGACTGGGGAGGGACGGGCTTCCGGGACGCGTACAGCGTGACGGAGCTGCGAGCGGGCCCGCACGCGGGACGGGTGGTGGTGGGGCTTCTGGGGCGCCTCCGGTACTCGGACGACGGGGGCGTGACGTGGTCGGAGGGAAGCGGCGTGCCAGGACGTATCTGGGACGTGCTCACCGAAGGCCCTGATGGCACCGTCTACGCGGCTGGGTCCGGCACCGAAATCCTACTCGCTAGCCGTGATGGCGGTGCAAGCTGGACCGTGCGCTACACGTTTGGCGAGGGAGAGTTTTTGCCGACGCCGCAGGGCGTTCGACTCGCGGTAGCCAACAATGGAACGCTGTGGGCTGGGCTAACCGACTACACGAACACAACGGAGATCGACGAAGGGACGTTCGTCTACAGCGTGGACGAGGGCCAGTCGTGGACGGAGGCGGCTGAAGGCTTCGGGCGCTACGAGGTCAACGAACTCCTCATCGACGGGCGAGGGCGGTTGGTGGCGGCGACGGACGCGGGCGTGTGGCGCACGCGCGGGTCGGTGAGCGTGAGCGAGGAGAGCGCCACGCCGTCGGGAATGCCGAGCGGAGCGGTGCTGGACGCGCCCTACCCGAACCCGGCAGCAGGCACGATGACGATCCCGCTAGCGCTCTCCGAGGAGACCGCCATACGCGTGACGGTGATGGACGTGCTCGGGCGCGAGGTGGCCGTGGTGCACGCCGGGCTGCTCGCCGCAGGACGCCACACGCTCGCGTTCGACACGCGCGGGCTCGCCGCGGGCGTCTACGTGGTGTCTCCTAATTTTTTCTTACTTGCACGACCAGCATGACAGTGGTCATCTATTTTGACACCGTCAGCCGCGCGGACGCAGTCAGCCGGTTGAATTCGGCGCGCACCACGTAGACGCCCGCGGCGAGCCCGCGCGTGTCGAACGCGAGCGTGTGGCGTCCTGCGGCGAGCAGCCCGGCGTGCACCACGGCCACCTCGCGCCCGAGCACGTCCATCACCGTCACGCGTATGGCGGTCTCCTCGGAGAGCGCTAGCGGGATCGTCATCGTGCCTGCTGCCGGGTTCGGGTAGGGCGCGTCCAGCACCGCTCCGCTCGGCATTCCCGACGGCGTGGCGCTCTCCTCGCTCACGCTCACCGACCCGCGCGTGCGCCACACGCCCGCGTCCGTCGCCGCCACCAACCGCCCTCGCCCGTCGATGAGGAGTTCGTTGACCTCGTAGCGCCCGAAGCCTTCAGCCGCCTCCGTCCACGACTGGCCCTCGTCCACGCTGTAGACGAACGTCCCTTCGTCGATCTCCGTTGTGTTCGTGTAGTCGGTTAGCCCAGCCCACAGCGTTCCATTGTTGGCTACCGCGAGTCGAACGCCCTGCGGCGTCGGCAAAAACTCTCCCTCGCCAAACGTGTAGCGCACGGTCCAGCTTGCACCGCCATCACGGCTAGCGAGTAGGATTTCGGTGCCGGACCCAGCCGCGTAGACGGTGCCATCAGGGCCTTCGGTGAGCACGTCCCAGATACGTCCTGGCACGCCGCTTCCCTCCGACCACGTCACGCCCCCGTCGTCCGAGTACCGGAGGCGCCCCAGAAGCCCCACCACCACCCGTCCCGCGTGCGGGCCCGCTCGCAGCTCCGTCACGCTGTACGCGTCCCGGAAGCCCGTCCCTCCCCAGTCTGTACGCCGGCTCCACACCTGCCCCCCGTCCGTGCTCGCCCACAGCACACCGCCCACCCCGGCGGCGAAGAGCACGCCCCCCAGCAATGGGTGCTCCGTCTGGCAGAAGTCGTTCACCCCCGCCCGCAGCGGCTCGTCGCCGAGGCCGTCGCCGTCGGTGTCCTCCTCGGCGCGCAGCCACGTCACGCCGCCGTCGGTGGAGTAGCTCATCCCTGTCGTGGCGAAGACGCCCTCGGGGGAGATCGAGAGTAGGTTACTCGGCCCCGGGTTGATGGTCTCGTTGTAGGCGGGGCCGAAGAGCGGTTGGTCGGGGAGGAGGCGGTAAAGAATTGCACCAGCCGTCATCCAGAGGGTGTCGCCTGGCGCGCCGGGGCGTTGGGCAACCGACTCAGTGAACGTGCTACCAGCCCGGCGGTCGGCCCCGGCGCCGAGCGAGTCCCAGACCACGGGGAGGCCCTGCGCCTGCGCGCTGCCGCCCACCAGGAGCAGCAGCGCGCAGGCGATTGCGAGCGGTTCGGTGCGCCTCATCGCACCACCGTCAGCCGCGTGGTCGTCGCGCCGCTGGGCTGTTCAGCGCGCACCACGTAGACGCCCGCAGCGAGCCCGCGCGTGTCGAACGCGAGCAAGCTCAGACAGCCAAGACACGGGGACAACGATGCCATGGCAATTCTACTCGCGCGTAATCTCAACAGTGGTCACGGAGCGCGCGTAGGCACCGAAGACGCCGAGACCGCCCTCGATGTTGGTGGCGATGTTTGGGATCTCGCCCGGCGAGAGCGTCGTCGGCTGAAACTGCGCCGCCTGCGTTGAGATGAAGTCGCTCAGGGCGTCGTCCACGGCGCTTGCGGTCAGTTCGTGGAAGCCGTAGAAACTAAACGCCAGCCACGGCACCGACACGTCGAGCGTCCCGTCGGCGTTCTCGATGTAGCGCTCCTCGTTCAGCAGCGGCGAGGCGCCAAAGACAGCCTCCTGAAGAAACTCGCGCCGGTCGTTGAGGTCGTCGCTGTCCTCGGGGTCGAACTCGTTGTAGATCGCACGCGGGAGCGGCGTCAGGTCGTCGGGGTTGGGGTTGCCGACCTGATCCGCGGCGAGGATAGAGAAGATGTAGATCGTCTGTCGGCCGGGAAACGCGCTCGGGGTCACTCGGACGGTAGGCTGCTCCTCGACGGACTGGTAGGTTGCCGGGCTGAACGGCGCGCGGACGGTCGTGAAGGTGTCGGGCACCAC
>JBCBEX010000156.1:0-4356 GCA_038528235.1 Bacteroidota bacterium | reverse complement strand
GCCGACGTCCAGCGCCAGCGTGCACGCCTCGCCGTACGCCGCGACCCGGTGCGGCGTCCGCTCGCAGCCAACGGCGTCACCGTCGAGCGCGTCAAGCGCTTCGAGACCGTTCCCGTCGTCGCGCTGAGCGTCACCGCAGAGGGCCTCCGCTTCCTCGCAGCGAGCCCCCTCGTCCGCTTCGTCGAAGAAGACGAAATCGTCCGCCCGACTCTGGCTACGAGTACCGCGCTCGTCGGCGCGCCGGACGCGTGGTCGTCCGGTTACCGCGGTGCTGGCCAGGCCGTCGCCGTGCTCGACACGGGCGTCGATGGCAGCCACCCGTTCCTCCAAGGCAAGGTTGTCGCCGAGGCCTGCTACTCCGGCACGGGTGGCGGCACGTCGGTGTGCCCCAACGGCCGGACGCAGCAGACCGGTCCAGGTGCCGGCCAGAACTGCCCCCGCGGCACCTCCGGCTGCGACCACGGTACGCACGTCGCGGGCATCGTGGCAGGCAGCGGCCCCAGCTTCTCGGGCGTGGCCCCCGATGCCGACATCATCGCTGTGCAAGTCTTCACGCAGTTCACCGGCTTCTTCGACTGCTTCCCGAGCCCCTCGCCGTGCGTCGGCGCGTTCACCTCGGATATCATCAGCGGCCTTGAGTTCGTCTACGCGCAGCGCACGGAGCGCAACGTCGCCGCGGCGAACATGAGCCTCGGCGGTGGATCGAGCACCGCGCCCTGCGACAGCGACCCGACCAAGCCGATCATCGACAACCTGCGCAGCGCAGGCATTGCCACGGTGGTGGCCTCGGGCAATGGGGGCAACAGCAACGGCATTGCTGCGCCGGGTTGCATCTCGACGGCCGTCAGTGTGGGCTCGACCGATGACGGCTCGCTGGGTACGCGCACCGACGCCGTCTCCAGCTTCTCGAACAGCGACACCTTCCTCGACCTGCTCGCCCCGGGTCAGTGGATCGAGTCGTCGGTCCCTGGTGGTGGCTTTGAGAACTACGCGGGCACGTCGATGGCGGCCCCGCACGTGGCCGGTGCTTGGGCGCTTCTGAAGGGCAAGAGGCCCACGGCCTCGGTGGACGAAGTCCTGAACGCGCTCGCCAGCACCGGCGTGCCGATCCGCGACGGCCGCAACGGCGTCACGACGCCGCGCATCCAGGTCGACGCCGCGCTCGACGCCCTCAGCGGCGGGGTGGCGCGGGACAACATCGCCCCGGTCATCACCGGCTCGACGACGGGCACGACTTTCAACGGCACGGCAGCCGACAACGGCCTCAACGACACGGGCGTCGCGTCCGTATCGCTCAAGCCGGGTGCCTTCAACGTGACGCTCACCGTCGAACCGTTCACGTCTGGCGACGCCACCGTTGGTTTCGCGCTCACGCTCGTCGACCCGACGCTCGACGGCAACGGCACGGTCGCCGCGACGGACTTGACCGGCAACGAGTCGGAACGCACGATCAACCTCCTCGGTACCGGCGGCGGTGACGACACCACGCCGCCTGCGCTCTCCGGCGCGATCCGCGGCGCCCAGTACGAGGGCACCGCCTCCGACGCAGGCTCCGGCATCGCCGCCATCGAGCTCACCGAGGCGACCAACCTCAACCTCGACGTGGACGGCTTTGCCTCGGGCGCATCGAGCGTGGACTTCACAATCACGCTCCAGACGCGCGGGGATCAGGGCAAGGGCTTCGTCGTTGCGACGGACGTGGCGGGCAACACGGCTGAACTGTGGGTCTGCTCCGACGGCTGCGACCCGCCGAACACGGGTGGCGGCGATCCCGACACGACGGCCCCCGACGTGGCTGGCTCTATCCGTGGCAACCGCTTCGAGGGCACCGCCTCGGACGACGGCTCCGGCATCCGGACGGTACGGCTAGGCGACGATGCCGTGAACCTCGTCCTCACTGTCGATCCGTTCAGCGCGGGCGCCTCGTCTGTCGGCTTCGAGGTGCGCCTCGACAACCGGGGCGAGCCCGGCTCGGGCACCGTCATCGCCACCGACGTGGACGGCAACGAGGGCACGCTCTTCATCGACTCAGAGACGAGCGCGCGTGCTGGCCTGGCCGCCTCGCGCGTGGAGCCGGGCACGTTCGCGCTCGGCGAGAGCTACCCGAACCCGTTCGCGTCCTCGACGCGCATCGACTTCTCGCTCGCCGAGGACCGCGCCGTCACGCTGACCGTGCTGGACATCATGGGCCGCGAAGTCGCGCGCCTCGTCGACGGCCAGCGCACCGCCGGGGCGCATTCGGTGACGTGGGACGCCGTGGACGCGCAGGGCCGCGCAGTTGCCGCAGGCGTGTACGTCTACCACCTCCAGGCAGGCGACTACTCGGAGTCGAAGCGCCTCGTGGTGCTTCGTGCCGACTGATCGGACCGGGCTCGTCAAGCACTGCGCTTGCGCTCGCGTTCCCGGTTCTGCTCTCGGTTCAACAGCCGGGCTCGCCATCGCGGCGGGTCCGGCGTTTTGCTTAGGGACGTAGCGAACAGCCGCTCTCCCACGAACCGCCATCCGTCACAACGACGAGCTCGAAAACGGGACGCGAGCGAAGCGACGGATCGGCCACTGCGCCGTCCTTCTTTAGCGGCTTCTTCCTTCTTCACAAGGTTTTTCGTGCGACCGCCTGCGTTTGTCGTGCCCCGGCCTCATCTTTGCCACGCATGCGCCTCGTGTCCGGCTTGCACCTACAGCCTTGTCGGATGTCGCGCTATGTGTACACCGCGTCCTCACATAGCGACGGCTCTCCCCTCCTTTCACCACTACCCCCCCTTACATGCTCAGCCGATTCTCACACGCGTTGCTAGCGGCAGCGCTCATGGTCCCACTTATGGCCATTCCCGTCCAGGCTCAGGAAGCGGCCCGTCCCGCCCCCGTGCTCGTCTACCCCGAGCAGGCCAACGAAGTCCTCGTCCAGACCGGGCGCCGCTGCGCGACCCCGCACGTCTCCGCCGCCGACCAGGCCCGCGTCAGCGAGTTCGTGCAGCGCTACGCCCCGCGCACGTTTGAGAAGATGGCGACCGTGACGATCCCCGTCGCCTTCCACATCGTGACCCAGACCAGCGGTCGCGGCGACGTGCCGAACAGCGTCCTCGAAGAGCAGATCGACGTGCTCAACGACGCCTTCGCACCCCTCGGCTTCCAGTTCACCTTCGCCAGCGTGAGCCGCACGGCCAACAACGCATGGTTCGGCCACAGCGCGGGCTCCTCCACGGAGCGCCAGATGAAGGAGGCGCTGGCCGTCAGCCCAGAGACAACGCTCAACTTCTACACGGGGAAGCCGGTCAACTTCATCTTCCCGATCCTCGGCTACGCCACGTTCCCGTTCTCCTACCCCGAGGACGACCCGCTTCACGGCGTCGTCGTCGACTTCGAGTCGATGCCGGGCGGTGCGCTGCGTGAGTTCAACGAGGGCGACACGGGCACACACGAGGTCGGCCACTGGGTCGGGCTCTACCACACGTTCCAGGGCGGCTGCTCCGGTGCCGGCGATGAGGTCGCGGACACCCCGGCCGAGGCCGAGCCGTTCTACGGCAACCAGTGCAACAGCAACCGGGACACCTGCCCGGGTGGTGGCACGGACCCGATCAACAACTACATGGACTACAGCGACGATGTCTGCCTCTTCGAGTTCACCTCGGGCCAGGCCGCGCGCGCGCAGGACCTCATGGCGACCTACCGGCCGACCATCTTCAACGGCGGCGGCGGCCCGGTCAACCAGGACCCGAACGCCAGCTTCACCGTGAGCTGCAACGACCTCACCTGTGACTTCACAGACACCAGCTCCGACCCCGACGGCTCCATCGTAAGTCAGGACTGGGACTTCGGCGACGGCAACGGCTCCTCGCAGGCTGACCCGATTCACATCTACGCCAGCGCCGGCACCTACTCCGTCTCGCTGACGGTCACGGACAACGAGGGCGCCACCGACACGGCCAACCGTAGCGTCACGGTGACGACGGGCGGCGGCGGTCCAGACACGGTCTCCCCGAACCTCAGCGGCTCCATCCAGGGCAGCCAGTACGAGGGCACGGCGTCGGACAGCGACTCGGGCATCGCCTCAGTCGTGCTGCGCGACGCGACCAACCTCGACCTCGACGTAGACAGCTTCTCGGCGGGCGCGTCGAGCGTGGACTTCACCGTCACGCTCCAGAACCGACGTGACCAGGGCAAGGGCTACGTCGTCGCGACGGACGTGGCGGGCAACGAGAGCGATCTCTGGGTCTGCTCCGACGGCTGCGACCCGCCGAACACGGGTGGCGGCGACGACACCACGCCTCCGAGCGTGACGGGCTCGATCCGCGGCAACCGCTTCGACGGCACCGCCTCCGACTCCGGCTCGGGCATCGCCTCAGTCGTGCTCGGCAG
>JBCBEX010000155.1:0-4391 GCA_038528235.1 Bacteroidota bacterium | reverse complement strand
GTCTACACCTCCGGCTCCACCGGCCGCCCCAAGGGTGTCGCCCTCACCCACGGCGCCGCTGCCGCCCTCCAAGTCTGGGCCGCCGGCACCTTCCCCGCCACCGGGCCCGTCGCTGGCCCCGTGGCCGCCGTCACGTCGGTGTGCTTCGACCTCTCGGTCTTCGAGCTCTTCACGCCGCTGGCCACGGGCGGCTGCGTGGTGCTCCTGGCCGACGCGCTCGCGCTGGCCACGGCGCCGGAGCGGCACCGGGTGGCGCTGGTGAACACGGTGCCGTCGGCGGCGGAGGCGCTCCTGGAAGGGGGCGGGCTGCCGCGCAGCGTGCGGGGGGTGAACCTGGCCGGGGAGGCGCTGAGCCAGGCGCTCGTGGAGCGGCTGTATGCGGAGACGGAGGTGGTGCAGGTGCGGGACCTCTACGGGCCGTCGGAGGACACGACGTACTCGACGTGGGCGGAGCGGACGGTGGGGGGGCGCGCGCAGATCGGTCGTCCGGTGTGGGGGACGCAGGCGTACGTGGTGGACGGGAGCGGAGGGTTGGTGCCGTCGGGCGTGGTGGGGGAGTTGTACCTGGGGGGTGCGAGTCTGGCGCGGGGGTACTGGGGCCGGGCGCGGGCGACGGCGGCGGCGTTCGTGCCGGACGGGCTGAGCGGGGCGTCGGGAGCGCGGTTGTACCGAACGGGGGACCGAGTGCGGTGGGAGGGTCGTTCGCTGGCGTACGTGGGTCGGGGTGACGGTCAGGTGAAGGTGCGGGGGTACCGTGTGGAGTTGGGAGAGGTGGAGCGGGGGTTGTTGGGGGTGAGCGGGGTGCGGAGTGGCGCGGCGGTGGTGCGGGGGTCGGGTCGGCAGGCTCACCTCGTCGGATATGTCGTGAGCGATCTAGAGGAGATGGGCGAGGCGTCTGGATCCGCAGACCAGTGGTCCGACAGCCAACTCGATCAGTGGCAAGAGGTGTGGGACCTCACCTACGAGCCAGCCACGGAGACCTCGACGGACGAAACCGAAGACGACGGATTCTTCGATACCGTCGGGTGGGTGAGCTCCTATTCAGGGCAGCGCGTTCCTGATGTAGAGATGCGCGAGTGGGTCGGCGAGACGGTCGACCGCATTCGCAGCCTACACCCCAAGCGGGTGCTTGAGATTGGGTGCGGAACGGGGCTGCTGCTCTTCCGGATTGCACCGGAGTGCGAGCGCTATGTGGGCACGGACATTTCGGCCAACGTCGTGCGTCGGCTCCAGCGCCGTGTCGCCTCCATCGACGGACTCAAGGACCGCGTCGAGGTGCGAAACCGACCGGCGCACGATCTGAGTGGACTGGATCCGGAGTCGTTCGATGTCATCGTGCTGAACTCCGTTGTTCAGTACTTCCCGAGCGTGCAGTATCTCGTCGAGACGCTGCGCGAAGCGGCGCCGCTCCTTCGCGAGGGAGGCTGCTTCTTCCTCGGTGACCTCCGGAGCTTCCCGTTGATGGAAGCCTTCCACGTCTCCGTCGAACGCTACAAGGCAAGCGCCAGCACCTCCGTGGCCCAACTCAAGGCGCGCGTGCGCCAGAAGGTGGCCGCCGAAGAGGAGCTTCTCATTGCCCCTGCGCTCGTCGAGGCGCTCAAGGCAGAGATTCCCAGCATCGAAAACGTGTCGGTACGGCTTCGGCGCGGCCGACATCGCAACGAGATGACGTGCTTCCGCTACGACGTCATCCTCGAGACCAAAAGAACGCCGGAAGTCCCCGTACAGGAAGTCCCGTGGGAGGACGTACGTCAGCACGGCAGCACGCTAGACGAGTGGCTGGCTGCGCAGACCACAGCGGGCCGCGTCCGCGTCGTCCATATTCCGAATACGCGCGTCTCCGCAGACGTGCGGGGCAGCAGGCTGCTCAATGAGGTCGATGAGAACCTGACCGTGGGCGCCTTCAACCGCTTGTGCGAGGAGCACGATGGCGGCATGGACCCCGAACAGATATGGGCGCTGGCCGAGCGCGCTGGATACGAAGCAGAAATAGCGTGGGCACGATCAGGTAAGGCTGATAGCGTCGATGTGACGTTTTACCCGGAGGGCGCGCGTGCACCCGAGCACGGTGCGCGACGACCGTCTTCTGGCCCGGAGGCAGAGACCGAGGCGCACGCGTTTGACTGGCGCACGTTCGGCAATAACCCGCTGTTGGGGCGTGCCAAGAGCGCGTTCGTAAACACCGTACGGACCACGCTCAAGTCTCGGTTGCCAGCGTACATGGTGCCGAGTTCCATCGTGGTGCTCGACGCGCTGCCGCTCACCCCCAACGGCAAGGTCGACCGCCGTGCCCTGCCGGTCTTGCTCTCCCAGGGGCCCGCCCAGGCTTACGAGGCCCCGCGTTCGCCCCTCGAGCACTCCCTCGCCGACACCCTCGCCGGCCTCCTCGAACGGCCCCGCGTCGGCCGCACCGACGACTTCTTCGCTCTCGGCGGCCACTCGCTCATGGCCATGCAACTCGTGGCCCGCCTGCGCCGCCGCCTCGGTGTGGAACTGAGCGTGCGCGCGGTGTTCGACGCGCCGACGGTGGAAGCGCTCGCCGCGCACATCGAGACGCTGCAGGCGTCGGGTCCGTCGCGGCCGCCGCTGGAGCCGCAGGCGCGGCCGTCGGAGGTGCCGGTGTCGTTTGCGCAGCAGCGGTTGTGGTTCCTGCACCAGATCGAGCCGGAGAGCCCAGCCTACAACATTCCAGTAGCCCTGCAACTGACGGGTCCACTCTCGGTGGACGCGCTGCGTGGCGCGCTGCGTCATGTGGTGGGTCGTCACGAGGCGCTGCGGACGCGGTTCGTGGCGCCTGAGGGGGTGCCGCAGCAGGTGATCACGGCGGCGGCGGAGGCGCAGGCTGCGCTGGTCGTGCCGGTCGTGGACGTGAGTGGCCTGGACGGAGCAGAGGCCGTGGCGCGGCAACTGGTTAAAGAAGAGCGGAGCCGTCCGTTTTCGCTGCGCGAGGAGGAGCTGGTGCGGGCGACGCTAGTGCGTCTGGATCAGTCAGAGCACGTGCTGATGTTAACCGTGCACCACATTGTGGCGGACGGGTGGTCGCTCGACCTGCTCGTCGAAGAACTGAGGACACTCTATGGGGCGGCCATCGAGCGCACCGTTGACGCTCTCGGGACGGCGCTCGATGGCGTGCTCCCGGCCTTGCCCGTGCAGTATGCCGACTACGCGCTCTGGCAGCGCGGGTGGCTCCAAGGAGCGGCGCTCGAAGAAGAGCTTACCTACTGGCGGGAGCGGCTCACCGGAGCCCCGACGGTAGAACTCGCACCGGACTTCACGCGGCCGGCCGTGCCTCGCTATCAAGGCGCGCTGCTAAGATTCCGGCTCAGCAAAGCCGTGTCCTCGTGGGTGCGCTCGTTTGGGCAGCAGCATCAGGCGACGCCGTACATGGTGCTGCTGGCAGCCTTCAAGGTGCTCGTCGGGCGCTACACGGGACAGGAGGACGTGGTCGTCGGGACGGACATCGTGGGGCGTCCAGAAGAGGCGCTTTCGGGGCTCGTCGGGTTCTTCGTGAACACGCTGGTGCTGAGAACAGCCGTAGGGCAGGCGGAGGAGTTTGGCGAGGTGGTGTCGCGGGTGCGCGAGACGATGCTGGGCGCGCAGCAGTACGGGACGGTGCCGTTCGAGCGCGTGGTAGAAGAGGTGAAGCCGGAGCGCGATACGAGTCGGCATGCCTTCTTCCAGATCATGTTTGCCCAGTTCTGCCGAGGCGGGCAGATTCTGCTCCCACAGAACGAAGCGACCGCTGAGGAGCTGACCTTCGCCCCCTACGTGTCGGAGGCGACCACGTCGAAGTTCGACCTCACCTTTATCGTCGGCGAGTCGGAAGAGGAGCTCTACGGCTCTCTCGAGTACGACACCGACCTGTACACAGCTTCGACCGCAAAGCGCCTCCTAGGCCACTATAAAGCTCTACTTGAAGCGCTCGCTACGGACGCTACAGGTCCGGTAGCTCTGCTCCCGATCTCTTCGTTCTCGGACGACGCTTCCGAACTGAGTAGTGTCTTCGTTGATGAGGCGGCATCGAGTTCAGAGCTGAGCGGGCTGGCTGCGTGGAACGCGACCGAGCGGGACTACCCACTCACGCGCACGGCCGCGGGCCTCGTCGCCGAGCAGGCCGCCGCCCGCCCCGACGCCGTCGCCCTCAGTCAGCAGGGCGAGCTCAGTCAACAGGGCACCCTCAGTGAACAGGCCACCCTGAGCGAGCAGGGCGCGCGGCCGGCGCACGTCACCTATGGCGCGCTCGTGGCCCGCGCCGAGCGCCTCGCCTCTCGTCTGGCAGCTGCCCCGCTCGCGGAGGCCCCGCTGGCGACCGCCCCACTCGCGGAGGCTCCGCTCGCGGAGACCGTCGTCGGCGTGGCGGGCGCGCGCTCGCCCGAGCTCTTCGCCGCCCT
>JBCBEX010000154.1:0-4431 GCA_038528235.1 Bacteroidota bacterium | reverse complement strand
GGGTCCGCCTCGCTCGCGACGTGATCGAGGCTCGCTTCGCCGAGCCGCTTGCCGTGGCCGACATCGCGCGGGAAGCGGCGCTCTCGGAGTACCACCTCATTCGCTCGTTCAAGCGCGTCTTCGGGACGACGCCGTACCGCTACCTCCTCGACCGGCGGCTCGAAGCAGCGGCGTTGCTGCTGCGCACGTCCGAGCGCTCGGTGACGGAGGTAGCCTATGAAGTCGGCTTCAGCGACCTCGCCGCGTTCAGCAAGGCGTTCAAGAAGCACCACGGCGTGGCGCCCTCGCGCCTGGCGGCGTAGGCGAAGCGGCGTAAGCAAAGCGGTGGACGCACGGCGGTGGAACGTGTCGGCGCGGGCTTGACGTAGACGACGATCAGAGGCAGTTTCCCCGTCTCCCCGTCTCCCCGTCTCCCCGTCTCCCGATGGACTTCCTCAACCCCGACGCGCTCTGGTGGCTCCTCGCCGTGCCGGTGGCCGTTGGCCTGTTCTGGCGGGCTGCGCGTACGAGGGCGTCGGCGCTGCGAGCGTTCTTCGGTGTCAAGCCGGACGGGGCGGACCTAGTCATGCCTGGGTTGCCTACCCCCGAAGCAACGGCAGCGCAGCGGGCACGGCGGCAGCGTTGGCGGGCAGCCCTGCTCGTCGCAGCGCTTGCTCTGCTGGTTGTCGCGCTGGCGGGGCCACGCTATGGGACACAACTCCGCGAGGTGCAGGAGGAGTCGCTCGACCTGGTCGTGGCTCTCGATGTCTCAGCGTCGATGCTGGCCGAGGACGTGGCACCGAGTCGATTGGATCGGGCGAAGTACGAACTGCGCGCGTTGCTCGATGAGGTGCAAGGGGCCCGCGTAGGGTTGATCGTCTTTGCGGGGGATGCTTTTATACAAGCCCCGCTGACCTCGGACTTCGGCGCGATTCGCCTTTTCCTCGACGCGGCCAACCCGGATCTCGTCCCGACGCCGGGGACGGACTATGGTCGGATGCTTCGACTGGCCCGTCGTGCCTTCGACGTGACGAGTGAGGACGGCTCCGCCACACCACGCCCACGTGCGCTGCTCGTGGTGTCCGACGGCGAGCAGCACGAGGGCGGTCTCGCCGATGGCCTGGCGCAGATGGACGCGGCGGGCGTAGAGGTCTACGCAGCGGGCATCGGGGAGACAGACGGTGCGCCGATTCCGCTCTATCGCCGCGGGCGGCTCGTGGGCTACAAGACCGATCGCGACGGCAACACCGTACAGACGCAGCTCGAAGAAGCCGTCTTGCGCGATTTGGCGGGCGACGGCGACTACTTCCGCATCGCGCGTGCGTCTAGCGAGCTACCGCAGGTAGCAGATCGGTTGGAGCGCGCGGCGGTGGCTGTTGCCGCCGACGAGCGGTTCGAGACCTACGCTGAGCGCTTCCAGATTCCGCTCGCATTGGCGCTGCTGCTCCTGCTCGCCGAGCGAGGACTGGCAGCAGAGTCGCCCGCTCGCCCGATGTACGCCCGTGAGCAGAAGGCTACTGTCTAGACGTGGCTGTGAAGGGAGCTAGCCGTCGTCGTCTACGGCGGAGAGCCTGACCTCGGTGCCCTCCGGGACGGCAGCCCCTGCCTCCGGGCGCTGCGATGTGATCGTGCCCGCCACGGAGCGGTTTTGGTCCACAAACAGGCCTGCGTCCTGGAGAAAGCGTCGCGCTTCGTCGGGCTGCAGGCCAACGACATCGGGCACCACCACCGTGCGGTTGCCTGGACCGGGGCTGGTGTAGAGCGTCACGCCTGTTCCTATAAGTACCTCAGCGCCGGGGCTAGGTTGCTGGCGGACGATCGTGCCCTCATAAGGGGATGGGGTGTCGTCCTCTCGGACGGCTTCGATCTGTAGTCCTGCTGCGCGGATGGCCACGCGGGCGCGTCCTTCGGAGAGCGTCAACACATCGGGCACACGGACGCGCTCTGAGGGAGTGAGATTCACGTACACGTAGACGGTACGTCCTGGCTTCACCACACGCCCCCCCTTCGGGTCTTGGTCGACGACTTCGTCCGGATCCATATTCGGGTTGAACGGCTGCGCGCGCATCGCCGGTTCGAGATCGCGGCCTCGAAGTAGGGCCTCGGCGTCTGCAAGCGCCATCGTCCGGACGTCGGGGACCTCGACCTGGACGCCTTGTCGAGTGTAGAACGGCATGACGACAAAGTTGACGAGGAGTCCGAACACCGCTACGCCGCCGACGAAGAACAATGCCGTGCGCCAAAAGTGGCGCTGGCTCAGTACGGGACGGAGCCAGTGCCAACCGCTAGTGAGGCGCTGACGGAGCGAAACAAGGAGGTCGCGCATGAGGGAGTAGGTTGGTGGGAGCCAAAATTACGCGCTCCTCGGGCTCTGAAGGGAGCCAGGAAGGCATGGCAGTATGAGAAGAAAAGGCTCCACACAACCTCCACACGAAGACGGGTTCGTGGACATATGTCTATAAACCTGACACATGGTGATCGTCCGATTGTCAACGAATGGAGACGGTTCGATCAAGCGTGGTTGAAGCCGCGAAAAGGCTTGAACCCGCGGTCGGAGGGTCTGTATCATGGCCGCCCTCCGAGAGACGGCGGCGCGGTCTGCGTGCCACACTCGCAGTAGCGAGGCTGAAGCTCGGAGGACTGTTCTTTGTCGATTGCGAACGACTAGCGGGTGTCTCGAAGCACTTCGTGAAGCGAATCAGAAGCCGACCGAAAAGCTTGACCGCCTGCCTGAGAGTTCGTATGTTGACTGTCCTCCGCAAAAATAGATACCACGGTATCCGATGCGGAGTCCGCCCTGGATCCTGTAGTCACCGCGACTACGCTCCCAAGTTTGAGAGTTTGTGAAGGGGTTGACGCGGCACTGCTGATGTCCGTATGTTGGCAGGACGCGCTCGAAACAAAAGTGCTGCAAGATGCACTGGCGCTTCGGCCTTGTTCTTTGAAGAGATTGGAAGCATAGCGAGCCCTCGTCGGCTCACACTACTTCGGTGGTTGTGAGTTAGACCGAGAGCAAAGTCAACAGCAAAAAAACAAAACCTGAATGCTGGTTCTGCAGAGCAATTTGTAGAGCAGTTCGCTTTGCGGGTACCCACCCGCAAAGAGGATAGCGTTCAACCCATTGTTCTGATCCCGAGAGGGAGCAGGCAATACTCTCTACTACGGAGAGTTTGATCCTGGCTCAGGACGAACGCTGGCGGCAGGCTTAACACATGCAAGTCGAACGAGAAAGTCCCTTCGGGGGCGAGTACAGTGGCGCACGGGTGAGTAACGCGTAGACAACCTACCCTCAGGTGAGGAATAACCAGTGGAAACGCTGGCTAATACCACATAATGTCGTAGCTCCGCATGGGGCAACGATTAAAGCTTTATGTGTCTGAGGATGGGTCTGCGTCGGATTAGCTAGTTGGTGGGGTAACAGCCCACCAAGGCGACGATCCGTAGCGGGTCTGAGAGGATGATCCGCCACACTGGCACTGAGACACGGGCCAGACTCCTACGGGAGGCAGCAGTGAGGAATCTTGCGCAATGGAGGAAACTCTGACGCAGCCATGCCGCGTGCAGGAAGACACCCCTACGGGGCGTAAACTGCTTTTATACGGGAAGAAACCCTCTTTTGAGAGGACTGACGGTACCGTACGAATAAGGACCGGCTAACTCCGTGCCAGCAGCCGCGGTAATACGGAGGGTCCAAGCGTTGTCCGGAATCACTGGGTGTAAAGGGTGCGCAGGCGGGCCTGTAAGTCAGAGGTGAAAGCCCACGGCTCAACCGTGGAACTGCCTTTGATACTGCAGGTCTTGAGTCCTGGAGAGGTTGCCGGAATTCGTGGTGTAGCGGTGAAATGCGTAGATATCACGAGGAACACCTGATGCGTAGGCGGGCAACTGGACAGGTACTGACGCTGAGGCACGAAAGCGTGGGGAGCGAACAGGATTAGATACCCTGGTAGTCCACGCCGTAAACGATGGATGCTCGGTGCTGCACCGCTTTCAGGTGCAGTGCCTAAGCTAACGCGTTAAGCATCCCACCTGGGGAGTACGATCGCAAGGTTGAAACTCAAAGGAATTGACTGGGGCTAAGTCGTAACAAGGTAGCCGTACCGGAAGGTGCGGCTGGATTACCTCTAACAGCAACGTTGCTTGCTCTTTGCTGGACCGGCTTGCCGGTCCAGCCCGATCGAGGGCTCGCTATGCTTCTCTCTCTTCAGCGAACAGCGCCCCGCGCTACGTTCTTTCGTTAATGACGCCCGAAGCTTGCTGCTTGGCCTTCAGGACCCAGCTCGGTCTGCCGAGCATGCGACATGAGTCGCACGCGGGACTGTAGCTCAGGTGGTTAGAGCGCACGCCTGATAAGCGTGAGGTCGGAGGTTCAACTCCTCCCAGTCCCACACCGCAAGGTTTGCTTCAACAGCTTCGGGGGGCCATAGCTCAGTTGGTAGAGCGCCTGCTTTG
>JBCBEX010000153.1:0-4536 GCA_038528235.1 Bacteroidota bacterium | reverse complement strand
TCTCGCGGGTGGGCTGGACGGTCCCGGTGCCGTAGACCGGCAGGGTGCCCGACTGTGCTTCGAGCGGGCGCGTCTGGACGAGCGGAGCTTGCACGGGGCGCGCCTCGCGCGGGGGCTCGGGGCGCAGCGCCACGAGCATGACGGTGGCGACGACGCCCGCGACCAGGATGCCGAAGACGGGCAGGATGGATTTCAGATGAGCACGCATGGCACGAATTCGATGGAGTTGGAGTAGGCGTGGCCGCCAGTTCAAGCGTCGGGTTGGTCCAGGTCAATGCAAGCCCAACCTGGCATCGCTCTTCCCTTCTTGTCATGCTGAACTTGATTCAGCATCTCAGCAGAGCGCCGTAGCACATCAGTCGTCAGAGATTGGCTTCGCCGGCCTTCGGCTCTGAACCAAGTTCAGGATGACATCTGAGAAAGGTTGAGGTGCGCCTGGTATCAGGCATCAGGATTCGGTTCGTCGGGTTCGATCCACGCTCCGCCGAGGGCGCGGTGGACGGCGAGGCGGGCATCGGCAACGGCACGCTCGGCCCCAGCGAGCGAGGTCTGCACGCGGAGCAGGTTGCGGCGGGCGTCGAGGTAGGCGAGGTAGTCGCCCACGCCGCTGCGATAGCGGGCCTCCTGCGCCTGCAGCGAGGCCTCGGCGGCGGCGCGTTCTTCCAGCAGCATCGCGTAGCGCGCCTGCTGCTTCTCGTAGCCCACGAGCGTCACGCCGACCTCGCTGAAGGCCGTGCGTAGCGTCTTCTCATAGCTTGCCGCCAACTGCTCGTATTGTGCCTTCGTCACTTCGACGTTGGCACGCAGCGCGCCGCCCTGAAAAATGGGCGCGAAGAGCGAGGTGGTAAGGTTGGTGAAGTACTGGCTCGTGTTCAGAAGCGCGCTCAGTTCACCGCTCTGCAGTCCGCCCGTCGCCGTCATCGAGATCGACGGGAAGAGGCTCGCCTTGGCGGCGCCGATGTTCTGCCGCGCTGCTTCGAGGCGATGCGTGGCCGCCGCCAGGTCAGGGCGTGCTTGCAGGAGGTCGGACGGCAACCCGGCGGGGATTGGGGTCAGCACGAGGTCGGGCGTGCGCTCAGCGTCGAGTAGCGCCGCTACCTCGTCGGGATAGAGGCCGAGCACCACGCTCAGCCGCCCGTGCGCGTCGGCGATGCTGGCTTCGAGCAGCGGCACATTGGTGCGCGTGCTCTCGAACTCCTGGCGCAGGCTATACAGCTCGAATGATGTGACGAGGCCCCGGTCGTAGCGCTCCTCGGTGAGGTCTATGCGCTCTTGTAGCAGGCGCACGCTCGCCTCGGTCAGCATGAGTTGTGCCTTCAGGTCGAGCAGTTCGAAGTAGGTTGCGATCGTCTCAGCGAGGACGGCGATCTGGACCGAGCGAAGGTCCTCCGCGGTGGCGAAGAACTCGCTCTCCGCCGCGTTCGACTGGCTCCGGATGCGGCCCCACAGATCGCGCTCGTACGAGATCGAGCCGTAGAGCGAGTACGTGTCGTTTTCGAGGCGCTCCGGCACGCCGGGCAGGTCCGACGTAAAGCCCGTGTTCGCAGGCGTGTTCGACCGGTTGGCGTCGAAGCCGATGCCGATGCTGGGACGCTCCGGTGCGCGGGCGATGCGGTATTGGTTCTGCACCTCCACGAGGCGCGCGGCGGCGGCGCGGAGGTCGAGGTTGCGCGTGAGCGTCGTGTCGACGAGGCGGTCGAGCACGGGGTCGTTGTAGGCCGACCACCAGCGCGGCATCGGCCGCAGCGTGTCTGGCTGGGTGGCCTCGCCGAGGTCAAACTGCGTGGGCAATTCGACCTCGGCCTGTGTCTGCTGTAGCTCCGGTGCGAAGGAGCAAGCCCCTAGCATCACAGCCAGGGCGAGCGCCAGCAGCGCAGCGCAGAGGGGTTGGGAAAACAGGGCGCGGTCCATAGTCGACATGACGTGTCGGTGAGCGAATGGAGTGGGGCGATCAATGAGGGAGGCCATCAGGGCGAGCGGCGGAGAGTGGCTATCTCCAGACCGAGCGGGACAGCGTCCGTCAGCGGCCCCTGAAAGGCGTCCTCGTTGTCCATCCGGAGCACGCTCACACGGCCCAGCAACTCGACCCGCAATGGCTCGCTCAGCCGATGCGTGGTGAGCGTCCAGCCCGGGGGTAGGCTGGGCGTGTGCGCCCTCCGCATCAGCGTTCGCGATACCTCGATGAAGCGCTCGCCAGCCGGGCTCTGCAGGACACGCACGAGCCGGCCGGTGTCGAAATGCAGCACATGGTACTTCTCCAGCGCGACGCGTCGGATGAGGCCGCCCTCGTCGCCAGGCTCGCGCAGGTCGATCAACTCGACAACCTGAACGAAGCGCCGGTCGAAGGCCGACATGTGGCTGTAGGCGCCGCGTTCGCAACCAGGCGACTGGAGGAACTCCGCGCGGTCGGCCAGTCCGACACGCGGGTCGTTCTTGCGCCAGAGCAGCCACGTTGCGGGGAACGAAAACGCCTCGAAGGCCGCGGGCGTCCAGTCACGCGTCGCCCATACGTCGCGCCCGGCTAGGTTGAGCACCTCGTAACCAGGCCCTCCTCCCCCCAAGACCGGGGCGTCTGCGGCGCAGCGCTCCTGCTCTCCATAGGAGCGGAAAGCTAGCACGGTCATCATGGAGACAGCGACGCCAACTAAGGCCGCGAAGACGACGAGGGAGCGAGCGAACGTGTTCATGGTAGGCGCAGAGGCTGGGGTCGGAGCACCGAGGCGTCGTCCGGGGTGGTGGGTCTCCGGCGAGTAGCCGGGTGCCCCGACCGGGATGGGGCGCGGCGTCTAGTTCCGGAAGCGGGCACGCATCTCAGCCTGGCGCTCCTCTTCGATTTCCTTCCAAGCGTTGAGCTGGTCGTCGGTGAGGTGGCCCTTGAGCAGCGACTCCGTGCGATCTCGAACGTCCTCGATGTCGCCGCGCAGCTTGCGCATCGTCCGCATGCTCGGACGGCCGTTGGCGCTAGGGTTTTGCGGGTTGATGCCGTGCTCCTGCATCACGGCTAGCCGCTCAAGCATGTCGGCTTCTAGGATCGGAGCGACGGCGTAGCGCTGCTCCTCGCTGAGGTCGAGGCGGAAGAGGGTGTCGTCAACCTGGCGGCTGATGCGCTCGCGTGCCTCCGCGTTTGGAGCAGCGGGCTGTGCAAACACAGGAACAGCGAGTAGCAGCGAGAGCGCGGCGAGGAGGCCCAGGCTGAGAGGGCTAGCGCCAGTGAGCGGGGTCGAGGCGGGCAGGGTGCGTGCGAAGGGTCGGGTCATGGTCAGGTATGGTTTTCGGTTCATTGCGGGCCCGGTCGCCGACATGCGTCCGGGGTGTTCGACGACCAGGCAACCTCAGGCGAAGGCGAACCTGGTGCGGCGACGGGAGCCAAGATGGCCAGCCCGCCATGCCGAACTGTCCAGAGAGCTATGGATGGATGTCCCGATTCCTGTATCCGGACAGCAGGACGCGAAAAACGCCCAGAATCGCCAATGTTGACCAAAGTCGGACGCACCTGTTTGAGCACGCGCCTCCGCCGAGGTTGGCTTTGGGTATGGACGTATGCAGGTGTGAAAGCGAGAACCTTCCTTCACACGTTCATACGTCCACACCTTCAGACCGCGTCACTGCGCAGAGCAGGGTGGTCACGCACGTTGCTCCGTGCGCCGGTAAGCCCCCGGCGTCGTCCCCGTCGCCTTCTTGAAGGCGGTGTAGAAGGCGGAGCGCGAGTTGAAGCCGGCCTCGCCCGCGATCCCGTCGATCGTCAGGTGCGCCCAGGCAGCGTCTACCAACATCGTCTTGGCCGCCTCCACCCGGTAGCCGTTGACGAAATCCATGAAGTGCTGGTCGAGCTTCTCGTTGATGATCTGCGAGACGTACCGCTGGGGGATCTCGATCTGGTCGGCGACCTCTCGGAGCGTGAGGTCCGTCCGGAGGTAGGGCCGGTCCGTGTCGAAGTGCTGGAGGAGCGTCTCCAGGTGGGCCGCCTTCTGCATCTCTGTGAGTTGCGAGGTACCGTACTTCTCCGGGCGCGTGTCTTCCTCGGTGAGGCGCAGCGCGGGAGGAATGCTGTGGAATACGGTGGGGCGCACCAGCGCGATCAGCGTAAGGGCGCTCATGAAGGTGGTCAGGGCGCTCGCGCCCAAGAACTGGTAGGGCGCGCGCAGCCTGAACACGCTCAGCAAGGCCATCAGCACCACCATCAGGCCCGTGAACCACTTCAGCCACCGCACCCGCTGGGTGACGTCGAACGAGGCCACGTGCGTCACGTGCGCCTCAAAGCGGCGAATCCAGACAAACGCGCCGAGGACGTAGCCGACCGTCACGATCAACCCGAGCGGCACTCCGGGAATCATGCTGCGGTAGAGATTCCGCTCGGTGTAGTGCGCCACGTAGTCGGCCCGGAGGTCGGCACCGACGAAGAGCAGCGGTACGAGCAGCGACAGGTGAACGAGCGCAGGGAGGCCGTGCAATAAGCGCGCGGGCGTGTAGAGGTAGCTCGCGTCGACGGAAGTGCGGGTGTAGAAGTAGACCAGCGGGCCGAGCAGGAGCGGGAGC
>JBCBEX010000152.1:0-4561 GCA_038528235.1 Bacteroidota bacterium | reverse complement strand
TCGACCTTCGACCTTCGACCTTCGACCTTCGACCTTCGACCTTCGACCTTCGACCTTCGACCTTCGACCTTCGACCCCCGAGCCGATGCTCAAGAAAGTCCTGTCCTACTCCGTCCTCGTGCTCTTCGCGTTCGTCGCGGTGTATCCGGTGCTACGGATCCTCACGATCTCGCTGCGCCCTGGCGATCGGCTGCTCTCGACCTCGCTCGCGATTATCCCTGACGACGCCACCTTTGCGAACTACGGCACGCTCCTCGGCGAGACGCCCTTCGTGCGCTGGCTCGTCAACTCGCTGATTGTGGCGGCCGTGGTCACCGTCACCGGGGTGGCGCTCGCCTCGACGGCGGGCTATGCGCTGAGCCGCTTCAAATTCCGCGGCCGCAACGCGGCGCTCTCGGGCATCCTCATCACGCAGATGTTCCCCGCGACGATGCTGCTGCTGCCGCTCTACGTGATGCTCATCAAGCTCGGCCTGCTCAACTCGTACCTCGGCCTCATCATCATCTACACCGCGACGGCGCTGCCCTTCTGCGTGTGGCAGATGAAGGGCTACTACGACACCATCCCGCCGTCGCTCGAAGAGGCGGCCCGCATCGACGGGGCGGGGCCGTGGCAGGCGTTCTACAAGGTGATCTTCCCGCTCGCCGCGCCTGCGCTCGTCATCACGGCGCTATTCTCGTTCATGACCGCGTGGAACGAGTACGTCGTGGCAGCGGTGGTCTTGCAGGACACGGAACTGTTCACGCTGCCCGTCGGGCTGAAGCTCTTCCAGGGCAACCTCCGCGCGCAGTGGGGCCTCTACGCCGCCGGGTCGCTGATCGTGTCGATCCCCGTGATCGCGCTGTTCCTGGTGCTCAGCCGCTACCTGATCTCCGGCCTCACGCTCGGCGCGGTGAAGGGGTAGGGGATTCCTAGTCGTTTGCCATGGGTCCTTCGTCATCGGTCCCTGGCGCGGCCACGGTCGCTGCCAACCGGCGGGAAATGCCGAGGTCACGCACGGGTGACCCTGAACGCGTGGCCAAGCAGCCAACGCCAATTCATCGACGCGCCATGTTAAGGATGGCGCTGCGGGTTGGACGCGCGGGTAATGCTTGGTTAACATCGACGCGATCGGGGCTGCGTCCTTCCCCTCTGACGTGGCCCGTGCGCTGACGCCTCCCACCGTCGCGGCGTGTACCACCCGCCGGTCAGCGTGGCCTTCCGCCCACTCATCCCGGACCCACCCATGTCTACCCGACCCATCATCGGCGCGCTTGGTGCGTTGATGCTCCTCGTGCTAGCCGGCACGCCTGCGTTTGCGCAGGGCGTCACCACGGCTGGCCTCAGCGGCTTTGTCCTCGACCAGACCGGCGAGCCCCTTCCCGGCGCCAACGTCATCGCCGTGCACGTCCCGAGCGGCACTACCTACGGCGCGGCCACCCGCACCGGCGGCTCCTACATCATCCCCAACATGCGTGTGGGCGGGCCGTACACCATCACGGCCTCCTACATCGGCTACCAGCAGCAGGTCGAGGAGAACATCTCGCTGAGCCTCGGCCAGACACTCCGCCTCGACTTCGCGCTCGTCCCGGATGACGTGGCCCTCGGCGACGTGGAGGTCACGGCGATGGCCGACGACGTACTCAACGGCGACCGCACTGGCGCAGCCACGTTCATCGACCCGCAGGCCGTGACGCAGCTTCCGACGGTGAGCCGCTCCACGCGCGACCTCACCCGCGTCGACCCGCGCTCCGACGGTAACTTCTCCTTCGGTGGCCGCAACTGGCTCTACAACAACGTCACCCTCGACGGCTCCTACTTCAACAACCCGTTCGGCCTCGACGACCCCGCCCCAGGCGGCCAGGCTGGCGCTGAGCCCGTCCCCTACGACGCCATCGAGCAGGTCCAGGTGTCCATCGCGCCGTTCGACGTGCGCGAGGGCGGCTTCACCGGCGCAAGCATCAACCAGGTCACGAAGTCGGGCACCAACCGCCTCCAGGGCTCGGTCTACACGTTCTACCGCGACGAGAACCTGATCGGCAACACGGTCAGCGGCAACGAAGTCCTCGCCAACCCCGACCTCGGCTTCAACCAGTACGGCATCAGCCTCGGCGGCCCCATCTTCCGGGACAAGCTGTTCTTCTTCGTCAACGGCGAGCTCTCGCGCCGCGACGACCCTGGCACCAACTTCCTCGCCGACACCGATGGCTCCGTCGGCTTCGGGGAGAGCCGGGCGACCGCCGCCGACCTCAACGCCATCAGCGCACGCCTCCTGGATGCCTATGGCTACGACACCGGCGCGTTCGACAACTACCTCCTCGCGACCGACAACGACAAGCTCCTCGTCAAGCTCGACTGGAACATCAACGCCAACAACAACGCGAGCTTCCGCTGGAACTACCTCGACTCGTTCCGCGATCTCCCGGTCAACCCGGCGGCGATCTCCTTCGCCAACGCTGGGCGCGGGCCGAACCAGACAAGCCTCCCGTTCCAGAACTCGGGCTACCGCATCAACAACGAGCTGAACTCGTTCGCTTTCGAGCTCAACAGCCGCGCGACGACGTTCTCAAATCGGTTCTTCGCGAGCTACAACCGCTTCCGCGACTTCCGCGAGCCGCTCTCCACGCCGTTCCCCACCATCGAGATCATCGAGGACGGGATCACCTACACCACGGCGGGCCACGAGCCGTTCTCGATCCACAACATCCTCGACCAGGACGTGGTCCAGGTGACGAACAACTTCTCGGTCTTCGCCGGGCGGCACATCCTCACCTTCGGCGGCAACTTCGAGTACTTCTCGTTCTTCAACTCGTTCAACCTGTTCCGCCACGGCCTCTTCCAGCTGCCGTACTTCCTCGACTTCGAGGGCGACCAGATCCCGAACGGCTCGACCTTCTTCTCGGTCGACCAGTTCCTCGACGTGACCGATCCGAACCTGCCGCTCTGCGGCAGCGACGATGGCATGGGCGGCGTCTTCCAACTCGCCGACGCGGGCACGACCTGCCGCGTGGACCTCAACGGCATGGTGACGCCGGAGTCGCAGGTCTTCAAGGGCGAGCGCATCAACGTGGGCCAGGCGGCCTTCTACGTGCAGGACGAGTTCCTCGTCTCGCCGCGCCTCAACCTCACGTTCGGCCTCCGCGTGGACATGCCGTTCTACAACAACGACCTCACCGCCAACCCCTTCTCGACGGGCCTCACCGCCCTCGACGAGAACGACCAGGACGAAGTCGTCGACCAAGCGAGCCTGCCGGGCACGAAGGTGCTCTTCTCGCCGCGCTTTGGCTTCAACTGGTCGGAGACCGAAGACCGCTCCGTGCAGGTGCGCGGCGGCACCGGCATCTTCACGGGCCGCGTGCCCTTCGTATGGGTCGGCAACGTGATCTCCAACCCGGGAGCCAACCCCAACCTGCCCTCCGAGGGCGAGTTCACGGTGCCCGAGGCCGAAGACGAGGGCCTCGACATCCTGAACGACGACTCGACTCCGACGCAGTCGTTCGACCTCAACGCGATGGATGAGGACTTCACCTTCCCGCAGGTCTGGACCACGAACCTCGCCCTCGACGTCGACCTCGGCGCTGGCTTCCTCGGCACGCTCGAAGCGATCTACTCGAAGGACATCAACGGCGTCTTCCTCCGCAACGCGGACCTTCGCACGCCGCTGCGCAACCTCCCCAGCGTCGGCGGTCGTCCGTACTTCGGCGCGCAGGAGGGCGGGGCGGAACTCAACCCCGACGGCGGTGCCGGCATCTACGTGATCGACAACACCGACGAAGGCTACAGCTTCTCGTTCACCACGCAGCTGCGGAAGTCCTTCGGCGACAACGTCAACACGTCGATCGCCTACGCCTACACCGAGGCGGAGAACATCTTCAACACCACGGAGATCGCGAGCGTGCTCTTCTCGAGCAACCCGGTCCAGGGCGACCCGAACCAGCCCGGCCTCAGCTTCTCGCAGGCCGGCCAGCCGCACCGCTTCGTCGGCACGGCCACCGTCCGCTTCCCGTGGAGCGACCTATTCACGACGCAACTCGGCGTGTTCGCCACCGTGGCGAAGGGCAACCAGTACCTCTACGCGGGCGGCAACCGCTACTCGTTCGTCTACTCGGGCGACGTCAACGGCGACGGCTTCGCGGGCAATGACCTCCTCTACGTCCCGCGCGACGCCAACGACATCAACCTCGTAGATATCGTGGACGGGAACGGCAACGTGGTGGCCTCGGCCGCTGATCAGTGGAATCGCCTGAACGCCTTCATCGAGCAGGACGACTACCTGAGCACGCAGCGCGGGCAGATCACCGAGCGCAACGGGGCCATCAACCCGTGGTACATGAACGTCGACCTGCGCATCCTGCAGGACATCGGCGTGATGGTGGCGGGTGTCCCGAACCGCATCCAGCTCAGCTTCGACCTGCTGAACGTGGCCAATTTCCTCAACTCCGACTGGGGCGTGCGCAAGATCGCCAACCCGGCGGCGACCGCGCCGCTTACGCTCGTCGGCTTCGAGGGCGGCGAGCCGGAGTTCAACTTCACCGGCCCTGACGAGACGTTCATCGACGACCCGAGTGAGTTCTCGCGCTGG
>JBCBEX010000151.1:0-4757 GCA_038528235.1 Bacteroidota bacterium | reverse complement strand
GGCAGGACGAATGATTCGGGCCGCGCTGGGCGGTTCAGAGTGCCTGCACGGAGCCAGTTGATGTAGGTCGCCGGGGCTTCGTAGAAGAAGAGCTGACGCGTGAGCAGCGTGCCGTCCAGGCGGGCCGATGTCTCCGTGCGGGTGTTCGCATAGACCGCGCCACGGATGCGAGCTTCCTCTTCGAGTTGCACGGACGCCCCTTGTCCTGCCGCGACACCTCCTAGCGCGGGGTAGAGCAGCGTGCCGTCCACCGACGCCGACGCCACCACGAGGCCCTGCGGTGCGTCAGACCGTATGCCCTCCTCCGTATCAACGCTCTCCGATTGCGTACGGCCTGCGTCCGCCTGGGCACCGTCCTGGCCCTCCACGTAGACGACCGACGGGTACACGAGGCGGCTCCGGCCATCGAGGCGCACCCCATCACGCGCGAGTAGCTGGCCCGACAGCTTCGCGCCGCTCCCGGCGATGGTTCGGGCATAGGCGAGCAGTTCCTCACCCGCCACCTCAGGGCCGAACGTGAGATCGCCCGTGACGGCGAGGGTAGAACCCAGCGCGAAGCGTAGCGGCCCCGACAGCGTCAGGTCGCCGTTCACAAGCAAGAAGATGGGGCGACGCAGGAGGAGGCTGTCCTCGGGCGTGAGCGCTACACCTCCCCGACCGACCAAGACCTGAAGCGAGTCCGTGAACAGCCCCTCGGCTGCGATGTCGCTCACGCCGGGGTCCAGCGCCGAAAGCCACGGGAAGAGCGTGCCCTCCTCGTTGCGGCTGCCCGTCGGCGGGTCGCCTGCTACGCGTCGGGCCTCAGTGAGATATCCGTCTAGGCGATCTATCGTCTCATCGAACAGGCGTGAGGCGAAGCGCGGAAGCGGGTCCTCATTTACCTGAACTGCCCCACCTTGGATTGATCCCCGAAACGGTCGTCCTCGGAGCGGAGCCGTGCGTATACCCTGACCTCCCATCCGAACGCCCCCCACGATGCGAGCCTCCTCCGTGAGCGTCAGCGCAGAGAGCGTGTCCCCGAGTGCGAGCGCCTGGTCGAAATGACGGGTCGGGGCCTCTCCGAAACGCGTGCGAAGTGAGGCAATGGCCCTGCCCACCTGAGCGTCAGCGCGGATCTGCCAGAAACCGGCGAGCGGACGCGCCCAAATGCGCGGTGCCGGGTCACGTGCCTGCTCCTCGTCCCCACGCGTAGCCGGAAACGGCATCGGAGCTAGGCTATCTCCTACGGGCTGCCAGTCTGGATCGGTGTGAAGGCGGGTGAGCGCCTGGTAGACGGCCGCCTCTGCGAGGTAGAGGGCCTCCGTGCGCTGGACGTCGCGCTGAATGAAGCGGTACTGCGTGACGAAGAGCGCGAGGACGATCCCGATGAGCGTCGTCACGACGGCCGTCATGGCGAGAACCGTCACCAGGCCGCTGCCGGATTCGGTGGCTTGTCCCTGGTCCTTGGTCCTTGGCGAACGCACAGATGGACTACTCAGGTGTCGTGGCTGTATCGCTTCGCGGGCAAGCTACGTGATCACCGAGCACCTCAGAGCACGAAGCAGTCTGCTAGAGCGTCAGAGCGGCGACCCAGTCGAGTACGACCCCGAAGGGAAGCGCGATGTGAAGGAGGGTACCGCCCAGGATGAATGGCGCAAAGGGGATGAGGCTGCGTCGGGTAAGACGCCCCATAGCAAGACCTGAGACAGCCACGAGAGCCGCAAGTACAACCGCGAGGTAGAGCGCCCATAGCACGGACCATCCAAGGACAAGACCGAGAGGCACTGCGAGCTTCACGTCCCCCCAGCCGAAGCCGGGTGCGCCGAGCCAGACCGTACTTCCCAGGCGCAGCAGCGCGAGCGTCGAGGCCGCTGTGAGGGCCGAAGCGGGCGGCCCTAGTGCCAGAGGTGGCGACAGCCACGCGACGAGGGCGAACGCCGTGGCGGCTAGCGTGAGCGCGTTGGGGATCAGCCCCGTCCGGAGGTCAAACGCCGCGGCGAGGGCAAGGACCGCGAGGAGGATCGGCAGCGCCGCCGACGGCGGTGCCAACGTGCCTACAGTCAAGCCTACGAGGGCCGACGAGACCAGCACGGCTGGAGCATTGCGGCGTGCCCAGAGCGTCTGACTGCTCAGTGCTTCTTCTAAATCACCCTGCGAAGACTGTGTGCTCGCGCTCTCATCGGTAGGCGCAAGCTCTCCCATGGGTCTGAGTAGACTTGGTCGAAGCAGGCCCATGCAAAGCCGACCGGCCTTAATCCGCGATACGCTGCGTGATGACGCCCGACTCTGTGACCTCCCACACGTTGAACGTGCCGTCATTGTCAAAGTCTACGGTGGACGTAGCCGTGGCGACGTACGCCGCGCGGTCTGCCGCTTCGATGGCGATCACGTAGCGTGCCGTGCCGCCCTCATCCAAGAGTGGGACCTGCTCGAAGCCGATCGCGTCGAGCGACGGGCCATAGCGGTCCATCTCGTAGTAGTGCGCCTGCTGGAAGGCATGCAGCGTGGAGAGCATCGTCTTGGCCTCAGCCATCTTTGCGCGCGAGGTCACGCCCATGAAGCGCGGGATGGCCAGCAGCGCCAGGATGCCGATGATGACGATGGCGATGAGAAGTTCGGTGAGCGAGTAGCCCGCCTCTTCACGAAAAGAGCCCTGCCGTAGGCGTTGAAGCAGCGACACCTGAGCGTAGTTGGTAAGTAAGTTGATGCCGTGTTAGGTACGAGCGACGATGCAGGTTGTCAAGGAGAAATAGTTTGTCAATGAACTTACTCGAACAGTTTGAACAGTTTTTCAGTTGCGGCACGGGGGTGTTATGCAGCCCCGTGTTCACGCTAGGCTCCTCAAACGGTCGAGAACTCTGATGATTTGAGCGAAGGCGGCTCTTCTACTCGAAGATTTGGAGGGACTCCGAGGTCAAGTGGCGAATCTTGTGGGTTGGTGAAACAGAGCATGGAGCGGGGCCATGTCCAGGTACTTGCGATCGCACCAGTCCTCCGAGACGCGCAGCAGCACCGCCGTTGCCAGCGTCTCGGCGCTCTCCTGACTCGGGAAAACCCCAACGACGCGCGTGCGGCGCTTCACCTCGTGGAAGACCCGCTCCAGGCCGTTCGTCGTACGGATGAGACGGTGGTGGCTCGACGGGAACGCCGTATACGTGAGCGCCTCCTCCAGGCCTTCGGAGAGCGTCGCCACGGCCTTGGTGATGTCGTCGTGGGTCATGTGGGACCTCGTTGGCTTAACCCCAATGCCGATCACTTAAGGGAGCAGAGACGGGAAGGAGGCCTTTCCATGAGGCCGGGACCAACGCAACTTAGGACCTCTCTCTCCTTGACTCTGCCCATGACTCTCACCGCGACCCTTCGCCGACGCCGCTTGCCCGTGGAGCAGGTCCTCTGGCTCGTGCTTGACATGGCCCTCTTCCGTGACCGCTCCATCACCGAGTTCGACCTCGCCCTGCCGGGTCCCGCGGGGTAACGGCCGCGCCGAGTGCGGTCTGCCAAGCCAGAACGCGCTTGGGAGCCGCTCCCCTGGAGCACCTCTTCGAACGCACAGTCGAGCACTAGGCGCGGGCAAGTACTGAGGCCCACCGCTGGCGTGGGCTCGGCCTCTACGGTCTCGACGGCACCAGCTTGCGCGTGCCGGACTCGCCCGAGAACCGCGCCCACTACGGAGGTCGTCGCCGAACTCGGTAGGGGCGACGTGCTGCTAGAGCTACGCGTTAGAACGGCCGCGCGTCGCAAAAACCCTGCATTACCCCGGCAGTGGCACGTCCGTGTGATCAACTACCAGAGGCCGGGGCATCCGCCGCAGCGGCTGCTTACCTCGTTGCTCGATCCGGTGCGCTACCCCGCCGCGGAGATCATCGACCTCTTCCACGAGCGCTGGGAGCTCGAGCTCGGCTACGGCGAGGTGAAGACCGACCTGTTGGTGCGTCAGGAGGCGCTGCGCAGCAAGAGCGTAGCGGCGGTAACGCAAGAGCTCTGGGGCCACCTGCTCGTCTACAACCTGGTGCGCCTGGAGATGGAGCGCGTGGCGGCGGAGGCGGAGGTGGAGCCGGTGCGCGTGAGCTTTGTGGCGTCGCTACGGCTGATCCGTGACGAGTGGTTGTGGTGCGCTGTGGCCAGCCCGGGAGCTATCCCAGGGCACCTGCGGCGGCTCCGGGCCGACCTGAGGTACTTCCTCCTGCCCGGGCGACAGAGCGAACGATGCTATCCCCGGGCGGTCAAGCTGAAGATGAGCGGCTACCCGCGCGCACGGCCCCGCGGGCCGACCGCGCCCGCTTAAGTGATCGGCACTGGGCTTAACCCACAAGAAACGCTACACTACCGACCCCTGATCAACCCAACACTCTTCGCCTTGATCGTACGCACGTTCCTGGAATAGCAGGAGTACGCTGACCTCCAGACGCTTCACCAGGCGAGCATGCATATCTCTATCTAGAAGTGCTTGCTGGATGCTGTGGCCACACCATCATCGGTAGACTAGCCGCCATGACCAATGAAGCGTGTCAGAAGCGTTCCAATTTATCGTAGGCCGCGATTCTGAATGATGCTACACACGTCCAGAAAGAAGCACAGGTCTTAACAAAGCTTCCTGATACTTCTCACGAGAAACAAAAGGCCACACCGAATAGTCGCCATGATCTAAGAATCTGAGCGTGTTTTCTTTTACTTGCCTATCAATTCGAAGCAAACGCTCAAACCACCTAGGCTCGTAGCTCCACCTCATACCAGGAGCATAAATTTCGGGCCACTCGTACTCCTGATCACTATATAGA
>JBCBEX010000150.1:0-4773 GCA_038528235.1 Bacteroidota bacterium | reverse complement strand
GTCAGTCGGAATGAGCGCCATGCTGTAGCCGTCGTTCCGGCGCCGTGCGCCTGGCCTGGGTAGAGCATGAAGTCGAACTGCTTGCCCGCGTACTGCAGCGCCTCCACCATCACGATCGTGTTCTGGACGTGTACGTTGTCGTCGTAGTCGCCGTGGACGATGAGCAGGTCCTGCCGCTCGTCATCGAGGTTGGCGGCGTAGGTGACGGGCGAGCCCTCGGTGTAGCCCGCGTCGTTCTTCTGCGGCGTGGACATGTAGCGCTCGGTGTAGATCGTGTCGTAGTAGCGCCAATCCGTCACGGGCGCGCCCGCGATGCCGACCTCGAAGGTCTGCGGGCCGTCGCCCATCAGCATCGCGTTGAGCGCGAGGAAGCCGCCGTAGCTCCAGCCCCAGATGCCGGTCCGCTCCGCGTCGATGTAGGGCAGCGCCGAGAAGTGCTTCGCCGCGGCGATCTGGTCCTCCGCTTCAAGCACGCCGAGGCGCTTGTAGGTGACGCTCTTGAACGCCTTGCCCTTGCCGCCCGTCCCGCGGTTGTCGACGCCCACGACGATGATGTCGAGATCGTCGACGAGCATCTGGTGCCAGACGCGCTCGACGCCGCCCCACGAGTCGCGCACCTCCTGCGCGCCGGGGCCGCCGTAGATGTGAAAGAGCAGCGGGTACGCCTGCGTGGAGTCGAAGTCGGACGGCTTGATCATGTAGGCCTCGAGTGGCGTGCCGTCCGCAGCGGGCACCTGCATGAACTCCATCGCTGGGAGGTTGTAGCCCGCGACGCGCTCGGCGAGGCCCGCGTTGTCCACGAGCGTCGCGAGGCGCTCGCCTGGCTCGGCATTGTCTCCATCTGAACTATCAGGGCTGAGCGCGTGTAGCGTCACCTGCGAGGGTGTCGTGGCATCGCTCCAGGTGTCCAGGTAGTAGCGCAGGTCGCTCGACGGGTTGAGCGAGTGCCAGCCGGGACGCCGCGTGATCTTCGTGACCGTGCCCGCGTCGTCGGTACCGGGCAGGCCACCCTGTTTTGGTAAAGTGATGGCGTAGAGGTGACGCTCGCGCGGGCTGTCCTTCGTACCGGTGACATACACGAGCCCGGCGTCCTCGTCGAGGCCGTTGAAGGACGTCACGTCCCATTCTCCGTCGGTGATCTGATCGAGGAGCGTTCCGTCGCGCTCGTAGAGGTAGAGGTGGTTGAAGCCGCTGCGGTCGGAGCGCCAGACGAAGCGCTCGCCCCCGTCGAGGTAGGTGATCTTGGCGAGGTCGAGGTCGGAGAAGCCGGTTTCCACGTCGAGCCACGTCTCGGACTGCTCTTCGAGGACGGTCGTTAGCGCGCCGGTCTCGGGGTCGCCGTAGAGCAGGTCGAGGTCGTTCTGGTCGCGGTTGAGGCGCACCATCCAGACTTGGCTTGCGCCGTCGGCGTCGGGCGGCGTCCAATCCATCAGCGCGAGGTACTCCGTCGCCTCGCCGCCCTCGAACCACGTGTCGGTGTCGAAGAACATCGTACGGTCCGGGTCGCCCGCGCCGCCTTGCGTGTCGATCACGCCGATGCGGACCTCGCTGTTCACCTCGCCCGCCTTCGGGTAGCGGAACGTATAGGTCGTCGGGTAAAACTCGCGGTTGTCGATCATCGTGAAGGGCCGCGTTGCCGACTCGTCGAGTTGGAAGAAGGCGAGGTAGCGGCCGTCGGGCGACCAGCGGAAGCCATCGCGTAGGCCGAACTCCTCCTCGTAGACCCAGTCGAATGTGCCGTTGATGATGCCGCCGTCGGCCCCGTCGTCGGTGAGTTGCGTCTCCGCCATCGTCGCGAGATCGACGTGGAAGAGGTTGCGGTCGCGCACGAAGGCGACGGCGCTCCCGTCGGGGCTGAGCTTGGCGAACATCTGGAAGCCCGCGTCGCGGTCGGAGACCGGGGTGAGGTCGCCGGATTCGACGTCGAGAAGGTAGTAGTAGCCTTTCGTGTTGAGGCGCCACACGCGCTCGGAGTCGGTGTAGAGCAGCAGCGTCGACTTGTCAGCGCTGTAGGCGTAGTCCTCGATCCGAATCAGCCCATCGCCGTCGGGCTTCTGCAGCGTGCTACCGTCCACGATGATGGTGCGCTCGCCCGTCGCGAGGTCGTAGCGCATGAGATGCGTCGCTCCAGCGGCGCGGTCGTTCTCGATGTAGGTCAGCACCGGACCTTCCTCGGCCCAGCGTCCGCCCTGGAAGCGGTCGCCGAAGAAGGTCGGCGTCGTGAAGAGCGTCTCGACGGTGAGCGGCGGCAGGTCGGCGTCCCGCGCAGGCTGCGCCCACGTGGGCAGGGCGAACAACAACAGGGCGAGAGACAGAGCAGAAAAACGCATGGGGCTCAGAAAGATGGGAAGCATAGGGCGAGGGAAGGTACTGTCGCCCGTTTTCGGCGTGGGAACGGCCTGGGTGCTCGGGCCACGAACCAGTATGCGCCGATCCGGCCAAGGTGCCCCATGCAGGATCGTTACGGCCCCGCCCACTCGATCCTAGGTACAGGACATCGGCTCCGGGTAGATCGGGTGGCTGCAGCGCAACCGCCCCTCGTCAATCATCACCTCACTGACCGCTGGTCCCATGCCTCTCCCCATACGGCTCCTCACAGGTCTGCTCTTCTCTTTCGCACTTCTCTTCCCGAGCGCTGCAGCCCAACTTGTCTCCTCCCCCTCCTCCATCGAACGCACGCTGTCCGCGGGCGAGAGCGCCACGGCAACGCTGACGCTGTCGAACCCGACGGCAGACGTGGCGCGCTTCGGCGTCGTGATCGCGGACTCTGCCCTCGTCCCGCTGACGGGCAACCCGGCGGGCGCTGTCCGCGACGCACGCGACCCGCGCATGGCTCCGTTCTCATTCTATTCAGGGATGACTGATGCTGCGTTCTCGTCGCGCCGTGCCCTCAATCGCATCCTGGTTGACGGACCTGCCCTCATGGGACGCTCTGCTGGCGTTGGTGCACCGAGCGCGGCCCTCCGCGGGGGCGCGTCCTCGTCCGACTCGTTGTTTTATGACAACGGCGATGACTACCCGGACGCCTTCTTCGGCACCGGCGAGGTCGACGAGCGCCTCTTCGTCGCGCAGCGGTTCACACCCGACGCCCCGTTCACGTTGGACGGCGCGCGCCTCGCCCTCACTACCGGCCTCTTCGACCACGAGGGCGAAGGCGGGGCCAGCGACTTGTCCATCACCGTGGAGGTCTACGAAGCGCCCGACCCGGAAGACCCGCGCGCAGGCGCGCTCCTCGGCACGATCTCCACCGGCTTCAACGCGGGATTCGACGGCTTCGCTGAAGTACCGTTCAACCAGAACTTCTCGTTCGCGACGGGCGAGAGCTTCTTCCTCATCGTGTCGCTCGTGGGCACACCGTTTCCCATCGGCGTCGACCTGAGCGGCGCGAACGATGCGCCAGGTCGCAGCCTCTACAGCCGCACGGGTGAGACGGGCTCGTGGACCCTTGTGGAGGACGCCACAGGCGAGCTCGCCAGCCCGTTCGTGATCCGTGCCCTCAACGGGTCGAGCACGCGCAGCGGCTGGCTCTCGGCGACGCCTGGGTCCGGCGAGATCCCGCCAGGGGCCTCGATCGACCTCGCGCTCACCATCGACACGGCACGCCTCAATGCTGGCACCTTCAGCAAAGTCGTGCAGGTCTTTGACTCGGTCACGGGCGTAGTGCTGACCGTCCCGGTCACGCTCACCGTCGACGGCGCGGGGACCCCCACGCTGACCACCTCCGCGGTGAACTTCGTCGATGAGCTGGTCGGCACGATCTCCGGTCGCACGATCTTCCTCGTCAACGAAGGGACGGCTCCAGTTACGGTGACAGGCATCTCCAGCTTCGACCCGGCGCTGTTTCTGCGCGGGCTCGAGGTGGGTGCCGTGATCGAGCCGCGCAACGAGACGGCCTTCGCCGTGACGTTCGCGCCCGGGCAGCCTGGCCGGTTCGACGGCTCCATCGTGATCAGCACCGACGCGGGTGATCTCGCGGTTGATGTGCAAGCCAGCGCCGTTTCGGCCCCCGCCGTGGACGTATCGCCGCGCGACCTCGCCACGACGCTCGCCCCGGGCGACGCAGTGACGTTGCCGCTCACGATCTCGAATAGCGGAGGCGGTCGGCTGCTCTACAGCGCCGCGCTCGAAAACCCGGACGGCTCGGTTGCTGGCCTCGTGCAGGACTCGATCTTCTACGACACGGGCGACAGCTATCCCGACGCCCTGCTCGGCACGGGCGACGCGGAGGAGCCGCTCTCCGTTGCGCAGCGGTTCACCGCCGATCGCCCCTTCTCGCTCAACGCCGTGCGCCTGTTCGCGTCCACGTTCAACATCGAGCACGACCCCGACGCGCCGGAGCCCGACTCGTCGTTCTCGCCACTCACGCTGACCGTCGAGGTCTATGACGTGGCCGACGCCGCCGACCCCACGGGCGGCACGCTGCGCGCTGCGGTGCGGACGATCCTCAACGAGCCCATCGCCGACTTCGTCACGGTGGCCATGGAGGGCAGCCTCGACCTGAGCGCCGGGGACGAGGTGTTCATCACCGCCCGCTACGACGGCGTGGCGTTTCCCGTCGGCCTCGACGACATGGGCCTCGGCTCGGCGGACGGGCGCGGCTTCCTCAGCCGCTCTGGAGCCTCCGGTGACTGGCAGCCCTTCCCCGACTACTTCGACGTTGGCTCGCCCTCCGTCCCGCTGCTGCGCGCGCTCAGCCTCGACGCGAGCGGCCTCGTGGTCACCGCGGACCCGACGAGCGGGATCATCCCGCCCGGCGCTAGCGCCACCGTCAAC
>JBCBEX010000149.1:0-4850 GCA_038528235.1 Bacteroidota bacterium | reverse complement strand
GCAAAGGTACCGGCTGCGCGCGCACGTACCCCGCCACGGACAGAAGAACTGCAAAGGCAAGGACGGCACGCACAGCGAGCTTGGTTGGGCTAGCGGACGACAGTGAGACGGCGGGTAAGCACGGTGTCATCGGTTTCGGCGCGGACAACATAGACGCCCGCTGGCAGCGCCGCCGTGTCGAGCGTGAGCCTGAGCCGGTCGGATGCGGCACCGTCGTGCAGCCGGGCCACCGTGCGTCCGAGTACGTCGTACACGAAGACGCGTGCGTCTGTAGCCGTTTCAGCGCTGAGCGTGACCGTCGCTGTGCCGCCCGTGGGGTTCGGATACACCGAGAGCATCGCCTCGGTGGGTGCGGGCGCGTCGTCCTCGGCATCGGTGCTGCGCGTGACCGTCAGCACCAGCGGCACCTCCACCACGGCCTCCGTGGCCGCGTCGAAGACCTGGAGCGCAGCGCGGTAGGTGCCCACAGCGCGGCGGCCCGGCCGGAACCACAGCGCGATCTCGGTCTGCTCGTCCGGTGCAAGACTCCCACGCCAGCGCTCGACCGTCAGCCAGCCCGGCGGCACGGGGTGAGGCCGAATCATCACGATGCCCTCGTCGTCGAAGTCGCTCCAGGCATAGTAGACTGCGCTGTTGGGGTCAGTGGCGCTGCGCTCTAGGCCGCCTGAGACCCCGCCGCTGCTTCGTCCTGGTAGGGGAAGTAGGAGCGGCGTCTCCAGCGGCTCCGGGGTGCGCCCGTCAGCCGCCGGCGTCAGGTTCTCGCCGCGCGGGCCGACGACGACATGGCGGTTGTATCCAGCCTCGCCGGGTGTACCGACGGCAAATTCGAGGCGAGGGCCGTCGGGGTCGTGCGAGAGCGTGTCGGGACCAGCGCCTGGGGTGTAGGTGGCAAGGTCTGGAAGCGCGGCGACGCCGAAGCCGAGGTTGAGGCCAGGGTAAGCCGAAACCAGGACAGGGTAGCCAGGGCGGAGGGTACCGAGGGTGTCGGCACCCCAGAGGGTGCGGTTGAGGGTGTCGACCCAGTAGAAGGTATGAGTGATGGGGGCGTAGGCAAGGCCAACTAGAGCGCCGGACTCGAATGGATCTGGGCCGGTTGGAGCGATGGGTACTTCGACCCGGACTCCGGTAGGTGTACCCTCTAAGGTGCCTTCGAGGAGGAGCGCGCGTTCCTCCTCGAAGGCGGAGCGTTCGATGTTGAGCCACCAGAGTGTGCTGACATCAGGGCGATAGGCGATTCCGCGCGTGGAGCTAGAGGTCGTCACTTCCTCAACGCGCGGGTGCTCAAACTCTCGTACCTGTTGCAGATCCGTCGTCATCTCAAACGTTCTGCCCCGGAGACTGCTCTCCGAGGTGAGCAGTCTCCCATTGGGTAGCGCGACGAAGCCATAGGGGTCCCACGGACGCCCTCCGTTGGCTTCCTCTCCCACCACGAGCAACACCTCACCCGGCGCTCCGCACGCGCTGCTGAGCGCGTCCTCTGAGAGCCGCTCATCGGTCACGGGCCGCGCGAACGAGAGGCAGTAGTCTGATTCTGTCCCTTGCACATTCGAGAGCGAGACGAGCAGCATGGCCGCCTCGCCCTGCGCCACGCTCACGCGCACCTCAGCCGGCAAGGGTACCGGCTGCGCGAGTGCGACCGGCAACACAGAGAGAAGGAAGGCAAGAGCGAGGGAGCAACGCATGGGCGCAAGCTAGGCCGTCTAGGCGGACACGACAACGCAGGACCACTGACAGACATGTGGCATCGTGGAGTACGAGCCTGATCGTTGCCTCTCCTCTAACCCGCCAGCCCTCCATGACTTACTGCGAGGCCGCGCCCGGCCACCCGTTCCACGGCCCCTACCACGATCACGAGTACGGCGTCCCGAGCCGCGACGACCGCGTGCTCTTCGAGCGACTCCTCCTGGAGATCAACCAGGCGGGGCTGTCGTGGCTCACCATCCTCAAGAAGCGCGAGGGCTTCCGCCGCGCTTACAGCGGCTTCGACATCGACGCCGTGGCGGCCTACGGCGAGGACGACCGCGCGCGCCTGCTCGCCGACGCGGGCATCGTCCGCAACAAGCTCAAGGTCAACGCCGCCATCGAGAACGCGCGGACGCTCCAGCGCCTCCGCGCCGAGCACGGCTCGTTTGCCGACTGGCTCGACCACCACCACCCGCTACCCAAGGCCGAGTGGGTCAAGCTCTTCAAGCGCACGTTCAAGTTCACCGGCGGCGAGATCACGGGCGAGTTTCTCATGAGCCTCGGCTACCTCCCCGGCGCGCACACGCCCGACTGCCCCGTCTACGCCAAGGTCGCCGCGCTCGACCCACCGTGTATGCAGGCCGAGCAGGTTGCCTGAGCGCGGCTTCTGGCTGGTATGCGTCGTCGCAAATAGCTACGCACTTGGCTCTCCGCCGTCGAGCACGAGGCGAGCTGCCTGGATCGTCCCTAGAGCCTGTTAGTGACCTGAGGGCCCACAAACGCTCAGCATCGGCAACCTCAGGGCACTTCATTCACGAACAGCGTCATTCCCGACCCCGATCGGGAATCCATGCGGCATTTGTGCGAAGAGCCGCCACCGCATGGATTCCCGCGTACGCGGGAATGACGATGGGGAAATAGGAGACGGACCTCAACTATTGAGTCCCGAACATGCTCTAGGAGATCGGGCGAGGTACCCCTTCGTTTCGGAGCTACCTAGCCTGGTTTCGATACGGGCTCCCCCCGCCCGACAGCGCTCGTTCTCCGTTTGAGACGGGCCAGTTTCAGAGTGAGATCCCACGCGGTTCCGTTAACGATACGCGCGACCAAGGTGGCTTTCTGTCCCATTCCAGGCTGTTTTGAGGGATAAGCCGTGTACCTGGATAGCGCTTTGTCGGTGGGTGCCCGTTCCCATTCTCCCCGATCCACGCGCTCATGTTCACCCAGCGGATTCCTACTCCACACCCGGCACGCCTGCTCCTAGGCGTTGCCCTCCTCCTCGCATTCGTCCTCGTCTCCGGTTGCGACACCGGCCTGCCTGACATCGAGGCCGAGTCGATCTCGCCGGCCATCCCGGCCGACTCCAAGCTCCGTCACGGGCACCTCCTCGAACGGGCGACCTACGCGGCCCCGCGCGTCGCGGCCGAGATCCGCTCCCGCAAGGGCTCCGTAGCCCCGACGGCCAACTCGGGCACCGGCGAGGATGACCTCGGCGACGGCGAGTACGTCGGCCTCATCATCGGCCTCGACACCTACAAGGTGCTCTCCCGCTATGGCGAGATGGACCCCTACAAGGTCATCTCCCGCTACACCGACCCCGACACCTACAAGGTGCTCTCCCGCTACGGCGAGATGGACCCCTACAAGGTCATCTCCCGCTACGAGTACGACAACGTCTTCGACGGCCTCTCCGTGTGGGTGAGCGAGGAGATCGTCGCCCAGCTCATCATCGACCTCTCGCTCAACGACGAGATCGAGTGGATCGAGCCTGACATCGAGGTGCAGCTGCACCCGTTCGGCATCCGTGAGGTGTCGGCCAACGGCACCGAGTCCGTGTCATGGGGAACGCTCGTCTCCGGCGAGAGCGACGCGCCGCACAACAAGGTGGACCTCTTCGTGATGGACACCGGCATCTCCACGGACGATGTCAAGCTGAAGGGCGCGTACGACTTCACCTCGAACACCGACGGCTCTGCGCCCGACATCGACGGCCACGGCACCCACATCGCGGGCATCGCGGCGGGCCTCGCCAACCAGCGTGGCATCCGGGGCGTGGCACCGGGCACCCACGTCCACGCGCTGCGCGTCCTCACGGGTCAGGAGACCGACGACGGCGGGCCGGTGGACCTCTCGAAGGCCATCGCAGCGGTGGAGCATGTGGTGAGCTACAAGCTGCAGAAGCCCGGCCGCCCCGTCGTGCTCAACATGTCGCTCGGCGCCGAGGTCGGCACGTCGGAGTACAACGCGCTCGACGAGGCCGTGGTCGCGGCCATCGAGAACGACGTCACGGTCGTAATCGCGGCGGGCAACGCCGGCATCGACGCCTCGACGGTGACGCCGGCGCACGTCCACGAAGCCATCGTGGTCGGGGCGTACGATCAAGCCAACCAGTTCGCTTCGTTCTCCAACTATGGCGCGACGGTCGACATCCTGGCACCGGGCGTGGACATCATGTCGCTCGACCACGACTCGGACGACCTCGTGCTGATGAGCGGTACGTCGATGGCGGCGCCGTTCGTGGCGGGGGCCGCGGCTGCGTTCCTGGCCGAGAACAAGAACGCGACGCCCGCGCAGGTGGAAGCCCTGCTCGTGGAGTCGGCGCGGTCGGGGATCGCCGGGGTGCCGAGCGGGACGACGGACCGCGCGCTCGACGTGCTCGCCCTCACCAACGACCACGACCTGCTCTGGCTGACGCGCTACGCCCTCGCGTCGGGCGGTGACATCGCCATCCAGAACGACATCAAGGTCACCTCGATCACCGGCGGCAACGCCAACATCTACACGTCGGGTCAGCTCAGCATCGCGGCTGGCACCCAGGCCCGCATCGATGGGTTCGGCTACTACGCCGGCTCCTTCAGCGGCGACGCCAGCGTGTTCCGTCCGCGCTACAACCCGACCGACCTCCCGGTCGTGATGCAGCAGGATCCCCTGGAGCTCCCCTCGTTCCAGGCCCAGAACTACCAGCACGTGGCCTCGCAGCAGTCCACCGGGACCGTCCGCATCAGCGAAGAGCAAATCCAGTTGGGCACCGCCGAGGCGCCTGTGGTCTGGTACGTCGAGGGCGACCTGGTGCTCGAAGACGCTAGCATCACGGGCTATGGCGTGATCTTGGTCGGCGACGACCTGTTCGTGGAGCAGGGCTCGGCGATCGAGTCGGCCTCGGACAC
>JBCBEX010000148.1:0-4862 GCA_038528235.1 Bacteroidota bacterium | reverse complement strand
GACGCGGGCGCGTATCACGCCGTCGCACGATTTCTCATCGAGGCCCGCCGTGCTCCCAAGCTGGGGTCCATGCGCGTCCCCGGATCGGGTGTCCCGTCTCGCGGTGCCGCCCTCTCCGGCTCACCGATTCCTCGTCGCCCCGTCTCGCAAAACGCGGCACCTTTCGCGGGCGGCGGCGTTGGTCACAGTCTCCGCCATCCCCTCGCTTTCGCGATCCCGCTGCCCGATGTCCGCGCGTACGAAGTCGGCCTCCGCACCCTCGTCCTCCTCGAAGAGAACGAAGTCGAAGACAACAAACGGCCAGCCGCTGCCGCCCAGCGGGGCACGTGGCGGCTCCGCTGGGCAGGCGCTCGTCATCAAAGGCGCGCGGCAGCACAACCTCAAAGACCTCGATATCACGATCCCGAAAAAGCAGCTCGTCGTCGTGACGGGGCCGTCGGGGAGCGGGAAGTCGTCGCTGGTCTTCGACACGATCTACGCCGAGGGGCAGCGGCGCTACGTCGAGAGCCTGAGCGCCTACGCGCGGCAGTTCCTCGAACGGATGGACAAGCCCGACGTGGATTCGATCACGGGGCTCGCGCCGGCCATCGCCATCGAGCAGCACACGAGCACCAAGAACCCGCGCTCGACCGTCGCCACGCAGACCGAGGTCTACGACTACCTCCGCCTCCTCTTCGCGCGCATCGGGACGACCTACTCGCCTATCTCCGGCGAACCCGTCACGAAGGACAGCCCGCGCTCGGTCGCCGAGGCGCTGCAGGGCGACCTGCCTGCCAAGACGCGGTTCTACCTCTGCTTCCCGTTCCCGAGCCACAAGGGCCGCAAGAAGGTCGAGGAACTGGGCGCGCTCAAGGCGAACGGGTTCTACCGCCTCGTGGTGCTCCCGACCGAGAAGCAGGCCGCCAAGGGCGAGGCGCCGTCGCTCCTCGACCTAAACGAGACGGAGCCCGCCAAGGTGCGCACGCCCGTCAAGCGGCTCCTCGTCCTCGTGGATCGCCTCGCCACGAAGCCGAAGGACGACGCGACGACGCAGCGCATCGCGGACTCCGTGGAGCAGGCCTTCCGCGAGGGCCACGACCGCTGCGTCGCGGTGACGGTGCCCAAAGAGGACGCGGGTGAACTCCTCCACTTCTCGGCGCACTTCGAGCGCGACGGGCGCGTGTTCGACGAGCCGACGCCGCAGTTCTTCAGCTTCAACAGCCCGCTCGGCGCGTGCAAGGTGTGCCAGGGCTTCGGGCGCGTGCCGGGGTTGGACGAGGACCTCATCATCCCCAACCCGCACCTCTCGCTCAAGCAGGGGGCCGTCGCGCCGTTCCGCACCGACAAGTGGAGCAAGCACCAGCGCGATCTCCTCCGCATGGCGGCCCACCAGTCGATCCCGGTCACGATTCCCTACAAGGACCTCCCAGACCGCCACAAGAAGGCCGTGTGGGACGGCTTCGGCGACTACATCGGCATCCGCGGCTTCTTCCGCTTCTTGCAGCAGCGGTCGTACAAGATGCACTACCGCATCTTCGCCGCGCGCTTCCGCGGCTACACGCGCTGCCCCGAGTGCAATGGCTACCGCCTCCGCCCCGAGGCGCTCTACGTCAAAATCGGCGATGACGACACCCCGGCACCCCGCTACCACATCGGCGAGATCGCCGAGCTCACGACCGCCGATGCGCTCGCGTATTTCGAAGCGCTCACGCTGACCGACTTCGAGCGGCAGGTCGCCGGGCGTGTGCTCGAAGAGATCCGCAAGCGGCTCACCTACCTGGTGCAAGTCGGGCTCGACTACCTCACGCTCGACCGCCTCGCCTCGACGCTTTCCGGCGGCGAGAGCCAGCGCATCAACCTCGCCACCTCGCTCGGATCGAGCCTCGTCGGCAGCCTCTACGTGCTCGACGAGCCGACCATCGGCCTGCACCCGCGCGACAACGACCGCCTCATCGCCATCCTCGAAGGCCTGCGCGACCTCGGCAACACGGTCCTGGTGGTAGAGCACGACGAGCAGATGATGCGCCGCGCCGACCAACTCCTCGACATCGGTCCCGGCTCGGGGCGGCTCGGCGGCGACCTCGTCTTCCAGGGCACGTTCGAGGAAGCGCTGAAGGACGAGGCCTCGCTCACCGGCGCGTATCTCTCCGGGCGCAAGACGATTCCCGTGCCCAACGAGCGGCGCCCCGTCAATCCTGAGCGCGTGATCGAAGTCAAGGGCGCGCGGCAGAACAACCTCAAACGCCTCGACGTGACCATCCCGCTCGACGTGATCACCTGCGTCACGGGCGTCTCGGGCAGCGGCAAGAGCACGCTCATCAACGCGACGCTCGCGCGGGCGCTCCAGCGGCTCAAGGGCGGCGAGCCTGCCGAGAAGATCGGCGCGCACGACGAGGTGCGCGGCTACGGCCTCATCGACAAGATCGAGCTGATCGACCAGACGCCCATCGGCCGCACGCCGCGCTCGAACCCGGTGACCTACATCGGCGCGTTCGATGGCATCCGCGACCTGCTCGCGGGCACCCACCAGGCGCAGATCCGCGGCTATCGGGCGGGCACCTTCTCGTTCAACGTCCCGGGCGGGCGCTGCGAGGTGTGCGAGGGCGAGGGCGTCGTGCAGATCGAGATGCAGTTCCTCGCCGACCTCTACCTCCCGTGCGAGGCCTGCGGCGGCAAGCGCTACAAGAAGGAGACGCTCGAAGTGCGCTGGCACGGCAAGAACATCGACGACATCCTCAATCTCACCGTGGATGAGGCGGTCGCGTTCTTCGCCGACCAGAAGACGGTCTACCGCAAGCTGAAGGTGCTCCAAGACGTAGGGCTCGGGTATCTGACGCTCGGGCAACCCTCGAACACGCTCTCCGGCGGCGAGGCGCAGCGCGTCAAGCTGGCCTCGCACCTCGGCAAGCGCAACACCGGCCACACGCTCTACCTCTTCGACGAGCCTACGACCGGCCTGCACTTCGACGACATCCGCAAGCTCCTCGATGCCTTCAACGCGCTCGTCGCCGACGGCCACACGGTGGTGCTGATCGAGCACAACCTCGACGTGATCAAGGCCTGCGACTACCTGATTGATCTCGGTCCTGAGGGGGGGCGGCACGGCGGCTTCATCGTGGCCGAGGGCACGCCGGAGGCGGTAGCGCAGGTGGAGGAGAGCCACACGGGGCGTTTTCTGCGGGAGATGCTGTAGCGCGGCGTCTACTTTCTGACGGCGACAGATCGTTCAAGCCGTGATGTGTTGCGTATTTCGTGTTGCGTATCGTGGACCCACGCAATACGTAACACGGGCCCAGGAGCGGCGCTCCGGCTATCCCGAACGAAACCCGCAGTTCACCCCTCCACGTCACTTCGCTCTATGGCCTCCTGGGTCCTCAAAGCCGTGCTTCAGAAAGCCATCGGGCTGACGCCGATGCGTGCTCGTCTCAACGAGGTCTTCCAGACCTATGTGACGAAGTCGCTGGAGTTGGAGCCGGAGACCTTCGAGGACAAGCTCGCTCTGGCGGTGCGCCACCTCGACTACTACCGCGCGCACAACGCCGTCGCGTCCACCGAGCCCAGTCCAGCGCCGCGGGTGCTCGTCGATATCGGCACGGGGTGGTATCCGGACCTGCCGATCTCGGCGTTCCTGTGCGGCACGCAGGCCGTACATACCTACGACATCGAGCGGCACGTGAAGCCCGCGCGGCTGCGGTGCCTGATGGCCTACTACCTCGACTACGCGGACCGCGGCGTGCTCACGCAGCACCTCCCCGGCGCGCAGCCGGAACGCATCGAGCAGCTGCGCGCGGTCCACGACTCCCGTGCCGATACCGCGGAGGCGCTGCTCGAACCGCTCGGCATCCACTACCACGTCCACGGGGCCGAGACCTCCGGTTTGCCCGACGCGTGCGTCGACCTTGTGGCCTCGACGGTGGTGCTGGAGTACCTCCCGTGGACCCTGTTGATGGCGGTGCTGCGTGAGAACCGTCGCACCTTGGTGCCTGGCGGCGTGATGAGCCACGAGATCGACCTCGCCGACCAGTTTCACTACCGCGACGACTCCATCACGCCGCTCCACTTCTACCGCTTCTCCGACCGCACGTGGCGGCTCATCAACAACGCCGTCATTCCGATGACGCGGCTACGGGTGAACGATTTCCGCCGCGCGTTCGCCGAGGCCGGGTTCGAGATCGTCGAGGAGCAGTCGGACCGGGAGCCAGCCTCGGTGCTGGACGAGGTGCCGCTCGCAGCCCCCTTTCGTGGCTACGAAACCGACGACCTGCTCGTGACGCGGACCTGGCTCGTGGCCCGCTAAGCGTCCTGCGCGGGGTGGCTGAGGGGCCTGGAAGTACCCTGGAAGGGCTTTTTAGGGGGAAACGTCGGTAAATCCCCCATCTCTCTTGGGTTCAAGGGTTTATGTGTATCGCTTGTACGTTGTGTCAGTAATCGGTTAATCGAGAACATCGATTTGGTGGAGTGGTAGACCGGCTCGCACTTTCGGAAGGATTCCCCTGCTTCCAGTACCGCCCGCGAACCCCACCGCCACACCTGAGGCGCTCGCTCATGCAGCCTAGCCCCCCGGCCTCTGTGCCTCTGTATGCCCACGAGGGCGCTCCCAGAGGCGATGCAGATGCCCCGCCCCCCCGCCGCATTGCGCTGTTCACGGGCAACTACAACCACATCCCGGACGGTGTCTCGCTGACACTCAACCGGCTCGTTGCCCACCTCGAAGCGCAGGGTGACGAGGTCCTGGTCTTTGGCCCCACCGTGGACGAGCCGCCGATGGCGCACCACGGCACGTTCGTGCCCGTCCCCTCCATCCCGGCACCTGGGCGCGATGAATACCGCGTGTCGCTCTGGTTTCAGAAGGAAGCCAAGCGCCGCCTGGAGGCGTTCCGCCC
>JBCBEX010000147.1:0-4874 GCA_038528235.1 Bacteroidota bacterium | reverse complement strand
AACGCGGTACTTGGCGGGCATGGTAGATTGCGGTGGTGAAGCCACAACCTACCACTATGCGCTTGTCTGAGGACTAGTTCACGGGAGCCACTAGGCTCCCGGTCGCTCCCAAGACACCCGGGCGAAGGCATTGTGGTTGTGAATCGACTCGAAGTTGGTGACGCCGACGTCGAACCAGGAGATGCGCGCGTCCTCGCGGAGGCGCACGGCTACGTTGCGGAGTATGTCCTCGACGAACGCGGGGTTATCGTACGCGGCCATCGTCACGTGGCGCTCGTCTTCGCGCTTGAGCAGCGGGTAGAGGGGCGACGACGCAGATTGCTCTGCGACCTCGATCAACTCCTCGAACCAGATCATAGAAGGCGTCCCATCGGGCTCCCGGGCAGTGCGGACGGCAATGTCGATTCGCCCCCGCTGGTTGTGAGCGCCGTAGTCGGAAATCTCCTTCGAGCACGGGCAGAGGCTGGCGACGTGGACCTCCACACGCTGCACGATGTCGACATGTGCGCCGTCGTCTTCAGCGGAAAGGGCACAGGTATAGTCCATCAACGCTGACTTTCCGGTGGCGGGGGCTGCCCGGCCGAGAAAGAGCGGGAACGAGACATCGATCTGCGCGACGGGGGCCTTCAAGCGCTCACGCAGCCGCGCCAGGAACTCCGGGAGGCTCTGCGTCGAGAGGACGCCTTGGTAGGATGACAAGACCTCGATGAAGCGGCTCATGTGCGTCCCCTTGATCTCGGCGGGCAGGGCCACCGAGAGCGCGAGGGTGGCCGTCGTCTGCTGCGAGCCGTGCTCGCGATCGAGGACGGAGAGGGGGTAGCGCAGGTTCGAGATGCCAACCCGCTCAATGGCAACGCCGCGGCGGTCGGGCGACTGCTGGATGTCGGGCAGGGAAGAGGTGACGAGGTCGTGCATGGAGCAGAAGCGGGGGAAGCGGACAGAGGAACGCAGTACGCCCCACTCGGGCGAAGGTTGATGAAGGAACGGGGACGCGACGGCCAGGCGAAACGTAGGAGAAACGATGGGAGAATTCAGGAAATCCCTGATTGTGGCCGTTTTGAACGTCTGTCTATGTTGAGTTGTCCCTTCTCAAAAGCCCCTCCCCACTGTGACGGCTGCGATGCTTAAGGCCGCGACGCGTGTGCCTCACCAGGCTCTAGAACGGAGCCCGGCCTTGGCGCTCCTCCTCGCGCACGACCTGACCAAGGAACGGTACGTCAAGCACCTCAGGCGCCTCTACGGCTACGTTGCCCCGACCGAAGCAGCGCTGGCGCAGGTGCCCCACATCGAGGCCTGTGTTCCCAACGCCGCGCTGGGCATCAAGGAGGCATGGCTACGAAAAGATCTGGCCTATCTAGGCGTGACAGACGCAGCCCTGGCCGCGCTGCCCCGTTGCGAGATCCCCGTGCCCTCCACCTTGGCTGAGGCGATCGGGATCAGCTACGTGCTGGAAGGGGCTACGCTGGGCGGGGGCATCATCGGACGGCACCTCGTCCGGTCACTGGGCGTCACGCCGAGGACGGGCGGCGCATACTACCACAACTACGGAGTAAAGCGAGGTCCTCGGTGGCGCTCCTTTCGGGGGGCCCTGGACACGTTTGGCCAGCGCTACCCTGACCAGCAAGCTGCCATCTGCGAAGCGGCCTTCGCCACGTTCGCCCTCATGCACACGTGGATGAACCACCCCGTCTTCGCCACGACGTAATGGAAGCCAGTACGTACATCGCTCCTGACGTAGAGGTAACCGTCACCAACTGTGATCGGGAACCCATCCATATCCCTGGAACGGTGCAGGCGCACGGCGCCCTACTCGTGGTAGACCGTGCTGGTGCAATCGTCCAGGTGAGTGCGAACGTGGGCATATTCATCGGACGTGAATCCCAAGACGTGCTGAGTGAGCCTTGCTCAGCGTGCTTTGTGGATGCGGATGGCATTCGTCTGCTGCGTGTTCTCGGGGACGATCAGGACTGGAGCGAGCTGAATCCGCTCCCGCTCGTGACGCGCAGTGGGGTGCAGGTCAATGTCATCGGACACTGGCAGGAGGGAGGCACCGTCCTGGAACTGGAGCCAAGCGAGGACGCCATTTGGTATCCCGAGCCGCAGCCGGTGCAGCGTGCCATCCGTGCGCTCAACAGGGCCGCTACCGTAGAGGCCTTGCAGGACACCATCGTGACTGAGGTCAAGCGACTCACCGGCTTCGACCGGGTGATGCTCTACCGCTTCGACCGCGACTGGAACGGCGCGGTGGTTGCCGAAGCAGCACGCGAGGGGATCGGCTCGTTTCTAGGTCTGCGCTTTCCCGCATCCGATATCCCTGCTCAAGCGCGCACGCTCTACGCGAAAAACACCCTTCGTCTTATTCCCACAGTGGAGGCTGAGACAGCGGCCCTTGTCCCGGAGCTCAACCCGCTCACCGGAAAACGGCTCGACCAGAGTGCATGCGTGCTGCGCAGCGTCTCGCCGATCCACATCCAGTACTTGAAAAACATGGGGGTGGCTGCCTCCATGTCGATTTCAGTGCTGGATGAAGGACGACTGTGGGGGCTCATCGCGTGCCACCACTACGCCCCTCGCTACGTCCCGTATCGCCTCAGGGCGGCGTCAGACCTGCTCGGTCAGGTCTTCTCCATGCAGTTTGCGCTCCGGCGCAAGCACTTCGCTACTTCCGTGGCCGCCGACGCGCGGCAGCACCTGACGAGGCTGGTCGAGCGAACGGTCGAGGCCGAGCACATCACGTCTGTCCTGTGTGGCATGGCGGAAGACGAGCATGGCGAAGAACCAAGGCGTTTCTCCGCGCTTGACCTGTTCGACGCCGATGGCATCGCGGTCTGCCTCGAAGACGAAGTGTGCCTCCGCGGTCAGACGCCTTCGAGCGAGCACGTCTACGCGCTGCTCGACTGGATTGCCGACCACAACCATGAAGCAGGCCGCACGCTCGTGCAGACGGACTGCCTGCGCGACGTGTTGCCTGCACGTCTTGCTCCCATCGCAAAAGCCTGCGCAGGGATGCTCGCGGTCTCCGTCGCCGATGATTGGACGAGCGCGGTCGTCTGGTTCCGGAAGGAAGAGCCGCAGACGGTGACGTGGGGCGGCCAGCAGAAGCAGGCCCACGTCGAGGAAGATGGCACGCTCACGCTCCACCCGCGTGCCAGCTTCGAGGCATGGCAAGAGCGGGTGACGGGGAAGGCGATAGCCTGGTCAGACGCCGACGTCGAAATGGCGAGCGAACTTCGGCGGGTGCTCGTCCGGGTCATCCTCCAGCGTGGTGAGGAGCTAGCGCGGCTCAACGCAGACCTGACCCGCTCCAACGCGGAGTTGGACGCCTTTGCCTACATCGCCAGCCACGACCTGAAAGAACCCCTGCGTGGCATCACCAACTACGCTCAGTTTCTGATCGAGGACTATGCAAGCGAGCTGGGCGAGGACGGCCGAGCCAAGTTGCTCACCATCGCACGGCTGGGACAGCGGCTGGACACCTTCATCGATTCGTTGCTGGAATACTCCCGCGTGGGGCGTCAGGAGTTTGTTGCCGAGGAGGTACCCATCGAACGCGCATTGGAGGAGAGCAAGGAGCTCATTCACGCGCGCCTGTCCGAGAAGCAGGGTCGCGTCGATATAGTGGGCGATTTGCCCGTTGTGCTCGGCGACGCAGGGCGGATCGTGGACGTGTTTGCGAACCTCATCTCCAACGGACTGAAGTACAACGAGTCTGTGCCACCGATCATCGAAGTGGGGAGCGTGCCCGCAGCAGGCCTGAGCAAGAACGAACTGGAGCGACTGCCTGAGAACCACGTCCTGCTCTTCGTTCGTGACAACGGCATCGGCATCCGGCCGCGGCACTTCGAAGCAGTCTTTGGCATTTTCCGTCGGCTGCACGGGCGCGACAAGTACGGTGGCGGTTCGGGTGCGGGCTTGACGATCGTCCGCAGGATCGTGGAGCGCCATGGTGGCGTAGTTTGGGTCACATCTGATTTTGGAGAAGGGTCCACCTTCTTTTTTTCGTTCCCAGTCGCACCGTAGTGACGGTACCGTACCACAGCACTGAGAGCGAAATCGACGCCACCCGTCCACTGTCGACTCGTTTCTTCCTGCACGATGCACTCACCTCACATCGTCACTGACCTCGTCGTTGCTCCATGGTACTTCACGCTCGAACCTCTTCGTCCCCAAGACGTGCTGCCCAACCGCTCTGCCTTCGGAACGGGAGAGGATGACCCGAACGTCGGAACATCCACAACCCGTGGAGTAAGCGGCGTGCCTGATCTGCATCCTCCGCTGGTGTATGTCGAAGACAGTCCTGAGGACTATGAGGCGGTGCGTCGCTCTCTTCGAGCTATCGGTTTTACGGGCGAGCTGCACCACTACGCGACCGGCGACGACGTGCTCGCATATTTCGCCGCGCTCTTGGAGGCGAAGAAGCCGTTGCCTCGGCTGCTGGTGCTCGATCTCAATCTCCCAGGCACAGACGGGCGCGATGTGCTCGTAGAACTGCGGGCTCACGAGCAGTTGCGCAATCTCCCCGTCATCATTCTCACCACGTCACAAAATCCGACGGATATATCGCACTGCCAGCAACTCAATGTGCTAAGTTACCTAACCAAGCCCGTTGATCTGGCCGAGTTGAGAACCAAGCTTCGCCACATCCTTGCGTTCATAGAATCGGGCGATCCGCCGCCTTCGTTTGCCTGAGGGCTCCGTCTGCCGCCGCGCACCTCTTGCCATGGACGACCGGACCACACAGCCCACGCTACAGATCCTCCTAGTGGATGACTCTGTCGCTGACCGGGGCACATTCTCCCGGCTTCTGCGCCGCGTGGAAGGTCGCCGCTATGACATTGCCGAGGCCGAAACGGTTGAAGCGGGGCTAGAGCGCT
>JBCBEX010000146.1:0-4968 GCA_038528235.1 Bacteroidota bacterium | reverse complement strand
ACGCATGCAGGCGTTGCAGCGCCTCGTCGAGCGCCAGCAGGGATTCGGACTGGGCCGTGCCTACCACGAGTGCCTCGTCGAGCGGGAGGGCGCGCTCGCCGCCGCCGCGCTTCTGCGCGCGGTGCTTGTGGGCGTAGTTGACGAGGACGTGCCGCATCACGCGCGCGGCCAGCGCAAAGAAGCGGCCCCGGCTCTCGAGGCGGAGGTCGGGCACGTCGGCCAGCCGGAGGTAGGCTTCGTGGACGAGCGCAGTGGTCGAGAGCGTGTGGTCGGCCCGCTCTCGGCGTAGCTGGTGGTGCGCGAGCCGCCGCAGTTCGCCATAGACCGCTGGGAGCAGTGCGTCGAGGTCGTCCGGCAGGTCGTCGAAACTGCCGGTGAGGTCATCGAAGGGAGGCAGGGCGTCGGACATGAGCGGCGCGGTGCGCAGGGGCCTGGGGTGCAGCGGTGCCCTATAGGCGCGGCGGCTGAAAAAAAGAGCGCAGGGGATGGTCCACTTGGAGCAGCAACCCTGCTTGGCAAGGTGACGCCCTCCATCGCATCGCAGCAAGGCACGATGGGGACTTCCAAGTTGATCCGCACCAACCCTCTCTCGATCATGACCCATGCACGCGCTTTCTCCTTTGTGCTCGCTGCTACCATCGCCGCCGTGCTCCTCGTCGCCTCGCCGGTCGCAGCGCAGTCCAAGCGGGTCATCACCATCAACGGGCAGCCGATACCCACGGCTACCCTGCAGGCGCTCGAGGCCCAGGCGCAGACGCGCATCCCTGAGGGCCGCTACTTCTACGATGCGCTGTCCGGCGCGTGGGGACACGAGAACGGGCCCGTTGCGGGCTTTACGGTGCCAGGCCTACCGCTTCCTGGTCCGATGCCAGCAAACATCTCGGCTTCGGGCACGGGCACGTTCATCAACGGCCGCGAACTCCACCCGCAGGACGTGACCTCGCTCCGGCACCTGTTGGGTGAGGTACACACCGGGCGCTTCTGGATGGATGCTTGGGGCAACTTCGGCCCTGAAGGCCAAGGCGCGCTCGGCAACGTGGTCGCCATCGCGCAGCAGCGAGGTGCGCTCAACAGGGGCGGCGGGCAAGGCGGCAGCGCCTACGCCAGCGATGGCTCCTGGGTCACCACCGACGGCAACGGTGGCGTCGTGATCTCCTTCCGCGACTTCGGCGGGGGCTATACCAGCTACTCGAACTGACTCCCACGCTACTTCTCACACAACCCATCATTGCTATGAACGCCTTCAAACATGCGCTGCTTCTCGTCGCCGCCCTCGCCACGTTGAGCCTGACCGGCTGCTTCTTCCTCACAGAAGAGCCTTCCGCGCGCGAGCAGGCCTCCGCCTCTGTGTGTGAGGGGCGCAGCAACCAGTTCGTATCCGCCACCGAGTCCGAGTGCGAAGCCGCAGGCGGTGAGATGCTGGAAGGGCAGTGCTACTGCCTATGAGCACACACGTCATGAGCCTCTCTAGCCCCCTTTGACTCGACTAGCGTCATGCGTATTGCCTCCGTCTGCCTCCTCTTCGCGATCCTCGCCGTTCAGTCGGTGCATGCCCAGCCCTTCCAGGTGCAGGGGGTTGTTACCAACGACAGCGGCGGCCCACTCGAACGTGCCCGCATCGCCCTCGTGGACCCAGACGGCTTGACGCTGGGCGTGGCCTTCTCCGACGCCGAAGGGCGCTACGACCTGCTCGTGTCCTCGGTGTCGAACGAGCCCGACCTGCCCGTTCCGACGAGCTATTGGGTCGGCCCCATAGCCCCGAACCCGCTGCCCGCGAGCAATCGCACGGTCGTGGTCCCGTTCACGGTGCCGCAGAACCGCCCCGAAGCGGCCACCGTCGAGGTCTTCGACGTGCTGGGACGCCGGGTGAGTACCGATCGGACGCTGTCGGCGGGGCTGTATATCTACCGCCTCCAGTTCGAGCAGGGCTATGTCACGCCGGGACGGTCGTTCGTACTAGCGGGGCCCGCCCGGCTGCGGTTCGAAGCGAGCCAGCGCCTCGGCGACCCGACGTTGGCCCCGAACCCGCGTGCCGCGTCGAGCGCAGCGGTGCTGACTGACCTCGTGATCGAAAAAGCGGGCTTCGTGACGGACGCCCGCGTCCTCGACCTGGACGACGGCGACGTGGTGACGGCGGACGCCGCGCTGGCCGTGGCTCCGGCCCCGACTGCGGCCTTTGAGGTGGGAGGGACGTTGGAGGCAGGCGCGGTCGTGCAGTTCGACGCAGGCTCCTCAGCGCCGCCCGAGGGTGGGACGCTGGCGACGTATGCCTGGGCCTTTGGTGACGGACAGCGCGGCGGCGGCGCGGAAGCCGCTCACCTCTTCACCGAGCCGGGGACCTACACCGTCACCCTGACGGTCGCGACGGAGTTCGGGGCGATGGCCTCGGCTACGCGCGCGGTCACCATCGCCGAGCCGCCACCGCCCGCCGCGATGGACGGCGTGGTGACCGGCCTCGTGACTGGGCCCGACGGCCTGCCGTTGCCCGACGCTACCGTGCGGGTGCTCCGCACCGAGAGCGTCGCCGCGACCGACTTCCTGGGGGCGTTCACGCTCACGGGCCTCCCCGTCGGTGTCCCGCTCACCGTCGATGTGCGCCTCGACGGCTACGCCAGCCAGCAACTCGCCGTGACGATTCTCGCCAGCGGCGAAGCGCCTGCCATCGAGGCGACGCTCGTGCGGCGCGGCGCGGCGGTACGGTTGCCCGCCGCCGAACTCGGGGGCCGGGCCGACGGCGACGAGGGCGCGATGGTGGTGCTGCCTGTGGACGGCCTCGTCCACGCTGACGGCACGCCCGCCACCGGCCCCGTGGACGTACAGATCACGCCCGTGGACGTCACCGACGGCATGGAGGTCGGCGGCTTCCCGGGCCCCTTTGCGGGCGTCACGCCGGAGGGGCCTGCCGAGCTGATCGTGAGCTACGGCACGGCCGAGTACGTCTTCTCGCAGGACGGTGAGGAACTCGACCTCGCGCCGGGCACGAGCGCCGTCATCGAGATCCCGGTCTACGTCGGACGCCACCTCGACGGCACCGAGGTGGCGCTCGGCGACGAACTGCCGCTGTGGTCGTTCAACGAGCAGTCGGCGCAGTGGGTGATGGAGGCGATGGGGACGGTCGTGGTGGCCGAGGCCTCGCCGACGGGCTTCGCGCTGCGGGGCGAGGTGACGCACTTCTCGTGGTGGAACATCGACGTGGCCCCCAACCCGGCCTTCCCCAACCCCATCCCGGTCAGCCCGCCCGAAGACCCGAATGATCCCGACGACACGCCGGAGCCGTGCGAGAACCCCGAGGGTTGGTGTGCCTCCGGCGGTGCCACGGGCATCAACGTAGACCTCTGCGCGGCTGGGATGCGCGGTATCTGCACCGACATGGGCTTCCCACCCCCGCCGCCGCCCGATCCCAACACAGACCCCGACGGCAACCCTGAGCCGCCCTACGGCGACTTCGACGGCGACGGCGACCCCTGGGACGATGACGACTGGGACACCTTCTGCGAGGACAACCCCTTCTGCGACGACTTCTGCGACAGCATCGCCGACTCGTGCACCGGCGGCACCATCACTGGCACGCCGCAGTCTGGGCCCGGCGGCACGCCGCCCGTCGGCGGCCCGCGCAACACCACCGTCCCGGCTGGCGGCGTCCCCGGCGGCCTCCCATCGCCGCCTGGTGTCCCGATGAACTACGGGGCCATCGCCAACAACGGCACGTCGCGCGGGAGCCGCACCACCACCATCCCGGCCGGCCAGTCGCGCACCGTGCTCATCCCCATGACGCCCGTCGGACGCATCGGGGGCGGGCTGCTCGCCTGCGACACCGCCCCGCTTGGCACCATCGACCCCATCGGCGAGGTGGACGTGTGGACCTTCTCCGGCCAGGCGAGCGACTACGTCGAACTCGAGATCGAGGCGGGGCAGGCGTCCACGCTCGAAGGCACGGTGCGGGTGCTCGACCCGAGCGGCGCTGAGGTCGTGAGCAGCGCCTTCGGGCCAAACAATGCAGCCCCCGGTTTCTTTCAGCTTCCCGCCTCGGGCACCTACCGCGTGACCGTCGACGGCACCCGCAACGAGCCTGGTGCCTACACCGTCAGCTTCGGCTGCTACGAAGGCATCCAGATCGACCAGGAGGTGACGCGCACGCTCGTGGCCGGGGTGCCGCGCCTCTTCGCCTTCGAGGGCCAGGCCGGCGATCTCGTCAACCTCGCGCACCTCGGGACGTCGCTCAGCGGCGGCATCTTCGCGCGCGTGGAGACGGCAGCCGGGCAGTTCGTGCGACAGACAGGGCAGACGGCGCTGTTCTCGGAGACGCGGGTGTTCGCGCTACCCTTTGACGGTGTATACCGGATTCGCGTCGAGGGCAATGCGCAGACGCCCGTCTCCGGCGACTTCATCCTCGGCCTCCCCGAGATCGAAGCGCCGACGCCAGTGACGCTCCAGCAGGCGGTCACCGAACTGCGTGGGGCCGTCAGTGTGCTGGGCGACCGGCAGTACTACACGTTCCCAGCGAGCGCGCAGGACATCCAGAACGTCGTCTTCGACCACCCGTCCGGTGGGCTCGTGGCGCAGGCATTCCTGCGTCGCCCCGGCACGCAGCCCTTCTACCAGCGCGCGCCCGTCACCTCCACCCAGACCACCACCTCGACCCGCCTCGCCGAGACGCGCCCCGTCGTGCTCCCCATCGACGGTGACTACGTCGTCGAGGTCGGCACCTACGCCGTCTCGGGCGGCGTGCGCACCACCCACACCGGCGACTACCGCGTGCGGCTCTTCGCCCCGACGCCGCTGGCGCTCAGCCGCGACACCGAGCGGACGGGCACGCTGAGCGCACGCGCGTTCGACGTGTACCGCTTCAGCGGGCAGGCGGGCGACCTGGTGAACGTGGCGACGCTGGGCGAAGGCGTCTCGGGCGGGTCGAGGTGGTGGTCTGGGTGGAGGTGACGGGCGCGCGCTGGTAGAAGGGCTGCGTGCCGG
>JBCBEX010000145.1:0-5051 GCA_038528235.1 Bacteroidota bacterium | reverse complement strand
GAGGAAGAACTGCGCGCCTACGCGACCGACCTCGAAGTACGCGTTGCAGCACGCACGGAAGAGCTACGCGCCAGCAAAGCCGAGGTCGAAGCCCAGGCGCTGCGCCTCGAAGAACTCGACCGGCTCAAGACGCGGCTCTTCGCCAACCTCAGCCACGAGTTCCGCACGCCGCTCACGATCCTGCTCGGCCCCATCGAGGACGCGCTTGCCAGCGACACGCCGATGCCGGAGCCGCTCGCCGGCCAGCTACCGTCCATGCAGCAGAGCGCTCGCCGGCTACTTGACCTCATCAATCAACTCCTCGACCTCGCCAAGCTCGAAGCGGGCGCGCTCGACCTGAACAGCGAGGAGACCGACGTGGTGGCACTCGCACGAGGTGTCGCTGCGACGTTTGCCGGACCGGCCGAGCGCAAAGGCCTCGGGCTGCTGTTCGACGCCCAGGTTACTGCGCTCTCGATGCCCCTCGACGGGCAGCAGATCGAGACGGTGCTGACCAACCTCGTCGCTAACGCCCTGGCGTTCACTGAGCGCGGGGGCAAGATCCGCGTGAGCGTCGGTGCCGAACACGGCGACGCGGTCGTGGCAGTCGAGGATACCGGGACCGGCATCGCGGCGGCGGCGCTGCCCTACGTGTTCGACCGCTTCCGCCAAGCTGACGGCAGCACCACGCGCACGCACGGCGGCACCGGCATCGGGCTGGCCCTGGCCAAGGAGCTCGTGGAGCTGCACGGCGGCACCATCGGCGTCGAGAGCACGGTCGGGTTCGGGACCCGGTTCACCGTCCGGCTTCCACTGGGCGCCGTCGATGTTGACGCCGAGGCCGCTGCCCAGGCTGGCGTACCCACCGTGCCGCGTACTGAGCAACGCTCCGCGCCCACGGTCCTCGCGACGGGCGACGGCGATGCGGCGATGCTCGACCTACCCATACCCGTCAGTGCGACGCCAGGCGACGATCCCCCGGCTGTGGCGACCTCCAACGACCGACGCCCACTCGTGCTCGTGGTGGAGGACCACGCAGGACTGCGCGCTTACATCCGCAGCCACCTCGCCGAGCGCTACCGCGTCATCGAAGCCGAGAACGGAGCCGTCGGTCTGGAAACTGCCCGGGCCTACCGGCCCGACCTCGTCCTCTCCGACGTGATGATGCCCGAACTCGACGGCGTAGCCCTGACGCGTGCCCTCCGCGCTGACCCAGCGCTCGCCGACATCCCCGTTGTCTTGCTCTCCGCGTGGGCCGACGAGCAGAGCACGCTCGCCGGGTTGGAAGCCGGGGCCGACGACTACCTCACGAAGCCGTTCTCGCCCGACGAACTCCGCGCCCGCCTCAGCAACTTCGTCGCGACGCGCCATCGGCTCCGTGCTCGCTACTCCGATGAGGTCGTCGTGGGACCAAGCGAGATCGTGGTGCCTTCAGCCGAGGCCGCGTTCCTCGAACGCGTGCGGGATACCGCCGAGGCCGGTCTGGGCGATCCCTCGTTCGGCGTCGATGCGCTGGCGGCGGAGGTGGGGCTGAGCCGGCGGCAACTCGGACGGCGGCTGCGCACCGCGCTCGACACGGCCCCCGGCGTGTTTCTACGCCAGCTTCGGCTCGCCCGCGCGGCGCAGCTTCTCACGCAGGAGGCCGGGACCGTCGCCGAAGTCGCGTATGCCGTGGGCTACCAGGATGCCGACCATTTCGCCAAGCAGTTCCGCAAGACGTATGGGACGCTGCCCTCGGCCTACGCGACCCGGAAGGCCGTTCCACACCGGGAGCACGACGACGACCACTGAGCGCCTACCTTGAGGCATCCGCCCGCCTTCCTCCCGTCGCCATGGACCTCCCGTTCGACACCCTCGCCGACATCGAAGCGCTGGCTGCGGGGCCGGTCCTCGACGCGCTCGTGGCGCAGCACGCGCTCGGGCTGGCCGTCGTCTGGAACGACAAGGCGTTTGCCGAAGATGGCGCGTATGCCTACACCGGAGCGGACGGCAAAACTCGTGTGGTCCTGCCGTACTCGACCGATCCGCTTGCCGCTGAGGCACTCGTCCACGCGATTCGCGACCGACGCGGCGGACGGTTCACGCTCCTCGCCTTCCACGACGGCTGGCTCGCCCTCGGCCACACGCCACAGACCGAGACGACGGGGCCGATGGGCACGCTGGAGTTCTCCCGCCTCGAAGTCGCGCCAACACGCGCCCTTGCCATCGCTCGGTGTGCCCTCCGCGTCTTTGTCCTAGACGACCGCGGCCCGACCGACGACGAGATCGAGGACGCACAAGCCGCTTGGGCGGAGCGGTTCGACTGACCGGCGCGCTGGCGCTCCGGAGTCTGGTGCTGCGCAGCGACGTTATCGCGCCAGGTTGGCGTCCAGGCTGACCAACACCGAGTCGATTGCGACCTCAACCTCCGGCAACTCCACCTCGGCGTAGTACCACGCCACCCATCGGAGCCGGCGTTCGTGCGCCATGTAGTCGGCGTCATTCCGAAGGCGGATCAGGTCAGCGGGCTCCGCGGGGAATGGGGCCCCCGGGGGGCTCCAGGGACCGCCGAGGCGAGTCGTCCTCTCTAGCATCTGGACGACCTGATCGAACGCGGCCTGCTTCTCCTCATCGCTATCTCGGAGCACTTGCAGAAACGAGGTCAGGCGCTCGCGAAGTGCTCGATCTAGCAGCAAGCCCAAGTCTCCCGAGGCGATCAGCGCCTCTAACGACGCCGTAACCGGATCGTACGTGTGGCTGATGAAGAGCGACTCGGTGTAGGTGTAGACGGAGTCTGGGGGCATGCCCGCAATCGCGTCATCCGAGAGCGTCGCTAGGTGTTCGTACAGGGTGAGAAACCTGGCTGAGAGGCCCCGGATGCGCTGGACCTCGGCCTTGTTGAACAGAAAGTCCTCACGTAGGTCTTCGAGGACCAGCCGCTCCCTTGTCCGCGCATCACGGTCGGCCCACCACGCGTTGAGACCGACGGCGGTGAGCACGCCGAGCACGACGATCAGGTACTCCGCGCCGAACCAGCGCAGCGTCGGCTGCCAGCCGATCCGCCTCGGGCGCGGGTCCGGAGCTTCTGGCGCCAGAGGCCCAGACCTAGGCGTCGTCTCGGGTGCAGGGACGGGGTCGCCAGCGGCCTCTGGCGGAGTGGGGGTATCGCTCATCGGTTCAGTTCGGCTTCGACGCGCTCGTGCAGGTCTTGGGTCTGCTGGGACATGGCCACCATGATGTTGAAGCCGGTCTGGAGATAGATGGCGATCTCCGAGAGCGCGTCGTACGCCTCCTGGCTGGCGTAGAACGCGGAGCTGTCGAGCGGAAACGGCGGAACCCACCCGTCGTCGGTGAGCAGTTTAGACTGGCTTATGGACTGTTGAAACGAGTCCGTTTCGAGATCTACTGCGGCGACCCTATTGGCGCCTACTGCAGGGATATACCTAACAATAGCGTCGTTGTACTGCGACGCAACGCGGGCCTGGAACCCAACGAGCGTCTCTGTAGCGCCGAGATAGGCCGTGATCGCATTTCGCAGCGAGTCGTTGCGAATGAGCGTCAGGTCTCCCGTGGCTACGAGCGCCTCCGCCGTGCCTGTCGTGGGCTGGACCGCTCGCCCTGTAAAAATCCGCCGCGAGTGGTGGACGATAGAGTCGGCGGGGAGCGGCGTCCCCGAGCCCCAGGACCCGAGCACCGTGAGCAGCGCTGGAGTCGAAACGGCCTCCTGGATCGAGTCCTCGCGGGCGAACACACGGAGGCTCTCATCGAGGTCGGCGTCAAGCTGGCGGAGGTAGACCTGCTCCTGGGCGCGGTCGGTGCGGCCCTGCCACCACGCGTTGAGGCCGACGGCGGTGAGCACGCCCAGCACGACGATGAGGTACTCCGCCGCGAACCAGCGCAGCTTCGGCCGCCAGTCCCAGGGCGGCGCGGTGATGACGGGGGCGTTCGACGGTTCAGACGGCAGTGCGTCCGGTGCGAACGGCGTGGGCGTGTCGTTCATCGGTCTAGCTCGGCTTCAAGCAGTCTGCACGTAGTTGAGGACGCGGCGGAAGATTATGGTGTGTCCCGGGTCTCGGCATCGATGGCAGCGATGGCGCGCTCGGCTGCTTCGGGGCAAGTGGGTTCAATCAGGCGGCAGAGTCGTGGCCGGTTTAGCGTTACCTAGTATCCGGCAGACGACCAATATCGCTGTTGTCTGGATGTCTCCATCTCTTGTGCCTGTGTCACATCGGGGCTCTAGAAGACGGCACGCGAACCAACATGCAGACGAGGCTTCAACAGAGCAGGCGCTGCCGCAACCGACAGCACCCGCGCCAGGACGAAGAGCACGGAGGCAACGGCTGACTGCCAGGACGGGGCACGAGCCCGTTCATCCGCATGGAGGTGACGAGGTTGCCGTAGTGCTTGACACCGCGCCTGGCGTGTTTCTGCTCCAACTCCGGCTCGCGCGGGCCGCGCAACTCCTGACGTAGGAGGCTGGGACCGTCGCCGAGGTCGCCCATGCGGTGGGCTATCGGGACGCCGACCATTTCGCCAAGCAGTTCCGCGAGACATACGGGATGCTGCCCTCAGACTTCACCATCCGGCTCGCGTCGATCAGTGCCCAGCGAGCACACGCCGAGGACGCCTGAACGGCCCCAACGCCTACCCCAGCACGTGCATAAGCGGCGTTTTTGAGCCTTCCCAGCTTCAATGCCGACTCACAGCCACCAGTCGAGCGTGCGATCTGGGTCCTCCGGGTCGTAGATGTTGTTGTACCACCAGACCAAGTCAGGTTGCTCTGCGACCCATCTGTCAAAGACCCGTTCGATAGTCTCAAGGGTCGCGGAGATTGGAATCGTGGCGACCAGGCTACGCTCAAGCCCCCCGTCGATACGTCCGCCCAGACGGGTAACGTCCTGCGCGATGGCGTCTAGGTGCGGCGCGATCGCATACTCGCTGAAGACGACCACCGCTACGTTTCCGCTGCGCTCGACCACCTCAAAACGACCATCGTCATCGAGTAGGCGGAGAATGTCGCCTGCCGCCACACCATCCACCCAGCCAGGGGAGTAAAGGAGCCGGACGAGACTACCCTCCAACTGTTCGACGTG
>JBCBEX010000144.1:0-5254 GCA_038528235.1 Bacteroidota bacterium | reverse complement strand
ACCACCTGTAGCATCGACCCCGGTTCTAACCGAGCCGCCAGCAAAGAAACCACCACCCAAAGTCACCCCCGCTAAGCCCCCCGAGACGGCTCCCCCGCCAAAGGTCGATACTTCCGAGGGACGAGGTGGACCAGAGCATCGCTACCTCCAATCGCTCATTCGCTCAGCGGCCCAGGCGCGTGGTCATCTGGCGAATCTGGAAGTAGAATTAGATGATGGGAGCCGGGTCGATCTCGTGATTGAGCGGACTGCCAAAGGCAAACGCGAGCGAATCGCGGTCGAGATCTCGATTACCACCAAGTTCGAGCATGAGCTAGAGAACGCGCGCAAGTGCCTCGCGGCAGACTTCGACTACGTGGCGCTCGTAACTAACAAAGCGAAGCTTCGCAGGCGACTGCAAACGGCGCTGTTAGGGGAGGACTCTGAGCGTTTGCTTATCACCACACCAGAAGGGTTCCTCGATTGGCTCTCGGATAGTCCGGTGTCAACGGGGACAATCGCGGGCTATGTCGTGACTACGAAGGCGGCTGGTTCGGCTAGTACTAACAGTGACAAGTTGAGTCAACAGAGTGTCGAGGAGCGGCGCGAGCGTCTCAACGAGATCATCGCCAAGTCGCTTTCTCGGATGAAGAAGGGAGGTTAACCATGAGCACCCCTAAGCCAGTTGGAATATGGATTCGCGTCTCGACCGAAGACCAGGCCAGAGGTGAGAGTCCGCAGCACCACGAAACTCGCGCACGGATGTATGCCGAGGTCAGGGGCTGGATGCCGGTACGGGTGTATGACCTCACCGGCGTATCGGGAAAGTCTGTTTGGGCTCATCCCGAATGTCAGGCAATGCTCGAAGACGTGCGGGCCGGACGCATTGAGGCTCTCGTGTTCTCCAAGCTCGCTCGGCTAGCGCGCAATACTCGGGAGCTGCTCGACTTTGCTGATCATTTCCGCGAGCACGACGCTGATTTAGTGTCACTCCAAGAGTCGATTGATACCTCAACTCCGGCTGGTCGCCTCTTCTACACGCTCATTGCAGGGATGGCGCAATGGGAGCGTGAGGAGATAGCTGAGCGAGTAAGAGCCTCCGTGCCGATTCGGGCCAAGCTGGGTAAACCGCTCGGTGGAGCCGCCCCGTACGGCTATAGTCGAGTTGATGGTCGCTTCGTTCTCAACCCCGACGAGGCTCCGATCCGCAAACTCATGTTTGACGTCTTCCTCGAAGAACGTCGCGTTAAAGGGGTGGTACGTCGCCTCAATGAGATGGGGTATCGCACCCGGCGAGGCAAGAAGTTTTCTTCGACTACGGTGAAGCGCCTTCTGACTGAGCCAACGGCCAAAGGCAAACATCGAGTCAACTACAGCCGCTCACTTGGGCAGAAGAAGCACTGGGAGTTGAAGCCGGAGTCCGACTGGGTCTACGTCGATGTCCCGGCCATTGTCGATGAGGAGACATACGAGCGGGTCAACGCAATCATTAGTGATCGCTACAAGCCACGAGGAAAGCCACGTACCTACCTGTTCTCTGGTTTGACCATCTGTCGGTGCGGCCAAAAGATGTACAAGCCGAAGAACATGAAGAAGTACTACTGCAAGGCTTGCCTCAACAAGCTCCCGGAGACTGACCTCGAACTCATCTTTGTCGAACAACTCAAAGCGTTCTTTCTTGATCCAGATGCTATCGCGGCTCAAGTCCAGGTCAACGACGAACGGACTGCTGAGAAGCAAGTCCTGTTGCAGGCAACCCATGAGGAGCTAGCGAGCCTCAAGGCCGAGATGGATCGCCTGCTCGAACTCTACATGGCTGGGGGCCTAGATCCTGCTGGATTCAGGGAGCGCAACCAACCGAAGGAAGAGCGTGCCCGCGCGCTCAAAGATCAGATCCCGATTTTTCAGGGTGAGCTTGATGCGCTACGAATGGACCAACTCTCTATTGCCGAAGTCGTCAACCAGTCCTCAACCCTCTACAGCCGCTGGGATACTTTGAGCTTTGAGGAGCGCCGCGCGATTGTTGACACTGTGGTTGACGAGATCATTGTGGGGGAGCGCGAAATTGAGATTCGTTTAGCCTATGTCCCTACCGCCAAAGCCCTGCCCTTAAACGGCTTATCCTATTCAGGAGAAGCAGTTAACAATGGGCACCACAACTACAAGGGTTCATCGAGGCGACGAGCATGAAGCGCGCCGGATAGTCCACGGTCGCTCGGGCGCGCGCAATCGTAACGCAGCCCTCTTCGAGTGGCTGCCGCATGACTTCTAAGACTGCGCGATCGAACTCAGGCAACTCGTCCAGGAACAGCACCCCGTTGTGAGCCAGGCTGATCTCGCCGGGCATCGGGTTGGAGCCGCCGCCGCAGAGGCCCGCGTTGGAGATGGAGTGGTGCGGAGCCCGGAATGGGCGCGCCGCAATGAGCCCGTGCCGCGCGTGTCCGTTCCGGGAGAGGTGTCCGCCGACGCTGTGGATTTTCGTCGTCTCCAGGGCCTCGTCGGGTGAGAGCGGCGGTAGGATCGTCGGCATCCGGCGCGCGAGCATCGTCTTACCCGCGCCAGGCGGCCCGACAAGCACGACGTTGTGTCCGCCCGCCGCAGCCACTTCAAGCGCTCGCTTCACCGTCTCCTGACCACGTACGTCCGAGAAGTCAACAGCGTGCTGGCCCGCCTCCGCAAAGAGCGCATCGAGGTCGCGCGTGAACGGCGGCGTGTGGTCGAGGTCGCGCGCGAGGACGCGGAATGCTTCGCCGAGCGTGCGGACGGGGAACACATCGAGGCCGTCCACTACCGCCGCTTCCGCCGCGTTCTGCTCTGGCACGACGAGGCCACGTCGCCCTTCTTTGCGTGCGCGCACCGCCATGGGCAGGACGCCACGTACCGGGCGCAGCGAGCCATCAAGAGAGAGTTCGCCGCACACGAACAATTCGTCGAGCGTGGATTGCGGGATCTGCTCGGTGGTGGCGGCGACGAGGCCGAGCGCGATCGGAAGGTCGAACGCCGAGCCTTCCTTCCGGACATCCGCCGGGGCAAGGTTGACCGTTACTGCACCGCGTGGAACTGGCAGTCCAGTGTTTTTGAGCGCAGCCCATACACGATCCCGGCTCTCGCGAACGGCTCCATCTGGGAGGCCCACTACCGTCCAGCGCGGCAGGTTGGGCTCGATGTGCGTTTCGATCTCGATGGGCAGCGCATCGACGCCGTGGACGGCGCTGGACCAGACGTGGGATAGCATAGAACGAAGTGGGGACGTGGCAGAACACAGGGTTAGCTGCTAGACACGCGACCGCATCCGGTCGTAACACGGAGGCGTCAGTCCGTTCGAACGGTGGGCTCGTGGACGGTTTCGGTGCAGTGAACGGCTGCGCCCGCAGGCTGGCTTGCTTTTTGATAGAACCTCGCGTGCAGCCGCGTCTGCGTGCGTGCCTTCGCCTGACACCAGCCTCCTCTCGACCATGCTCCGTCCTTTCACCCTGGCGCTCTGTGCCACGCTCGTCCTCCTCGCCGGGTGCGACGTCACGAACATCGACCCGACGGGTGAGCCTGTCACGCCCCCCACGAACGCAAGCACGATCTCGCCGGGGCTCCCTGCGGACGCCCCGGCAGCAGACTCGCTGTTCCAGATCACCGTCGTCGACGAGGACGGGGTGCCGGTCCCCGATCTTCTCGTGATGCTGCGCACCGACCTCGACATCGATTCGACCTCGACTACGATGTACGAGGACGGGATTCCGGACTTCGAACTCGGTCCCGTCTTCGCCACCCCGTCTGACCCCGATACGCCGGCCACCGTCCGATACACGCTCACGGAGGACGCCGCCGTTCGCCTGTTCGTCAAAGACCGCGAGGGCCGCTTCCTGGCTGAGTTTGGTTCGGGACAGCGCGCGGCTGGGACGTATGAAGTCGCCATCCCGTTTGCGCTGTACGATCCAGCCACGCCGGATGCTTTTGTCACGCCGGGGGGCCTCTACTTCATCGAGTTCGAGGCCAACAACGTGAAGGCCGACATCCCGGCTGCGTTCTCCGAGTGCCCGTTCCTACGCAACCAGCCTGAGATTTGGGGCTGGCTCGGCCGGACGGATGCGGCGGGCATCTTTACAACCAACGACCAGGCCCGCTTCCCGTCCACCTATGACTCGCAGCCGGTGCTGGAGTACCGCAACGTAGCCGGGGACTACGGCGGCACGTTCTCGCTCAAAACGCCGGTGACGGTCGTCGTCAAAGACCTCCTCGGCAACGAGGCGACGTACGAAACGACCATTGACCCCAACGCGGTAAACTTCTTTGAGGCCGTCTGGAACCCCTAAACCAGCATCCATTCGTCGTTCACTTTTTTGAAGAGGACGACTGCAGCACTCATGAAACAGCGCGGGCGGCTCCGATGAATCGGGCCGCCCGCGCTGTGTGTTGATCACGTGCGATCCGCTAGGCGATCGTGATCTCGTCGTTGAGGAACACGTCCTGGATGGTGTTGAGTAGCTGGATGCCCTCGTTCATTGGGCGCTGGAATGCCTTGCGGCCTGAGATGAGGCCCATGCCACCCGCGCGCTTGTTGATGACCGCCGTACGTACTGCCTGGCCAAAGTCGTTCGTGCCCGAGCCGCCGCCTGAGTTGATGAGGCCGATGCGGCCCATGTAGCCGTTGGCAACCTGGTAGCGCGTGAGGTCGATGGGGTGGTCCGACGACAACTCGCTGTAGATGCGCTCGTCGAGCTTGCCGTACGACGAGTCACCCGAGTTCAACGCCTTGTAGCCGCCGTTAGAGACCGGCTGCTTCTGCTTCACGATGTCCGCTTCGATCGTCGCGCCCAAGTGATTGGCCTGGCCCGTCAGATCGGCAGACGTTTCGTGGTTCGTGCCATCGATCTTGAACGCCGAGTTGCGCATGTAGCACCAGAGCACGGTCGCCATGCCGAGGCTGTGGGCATGGCTGAAGGCTTCGGCAACTTCCACGAGCTCAGCGTTTGAGCTGTCAGAGCCGAAGTAGACCGTAGCGCCCACGGCAACGCAGCCCATGTTCCACGCGTCCTCTATCTGCGCAAACATGATCTGCCGGTGGCTGTTCGGGAAAGACAGCAACTCGTTGTGGTTGATCTTGAGCATGAACGGGATCTTGTGCGCATACTTCCGTGCAACGGACCCGAGCACGCCGAAGGTCGAGCAGATTGCGTTGCAGCCGCCCTCCATGGCGAGCCGGACGATGTTCTCCGGATCGAAGTAAATCGGGTTCGGGGCGAACGACGCGCCCGCCGAGTGCTCGATGCCTTGGTCAACG
>JBCBEX010000143.1:0-5309 GCA_038528235.1 Bacteroidota bacterium | reverse complement strand
CCGACGGCTACATCGTCACCAACGACCACGTGGCGGGCAACGCGACCAAGATCACGGTCGCTTTTCCCGACGGCGGCGAGCTCGACGCGACGCTCATCGGCTCGGACCCGGAGAGCGACATCGCGCTCCTGAAGGTGGAGCCGCCGTCACCGCTGCCGTACCTCCAGTTTCGTCAGAACGATGACATCGTGGTCGGCGAGTGGGCCATCGCGCTCGGCAACCCGTTCGGGCTCTTCGAAGCCGCCGAGCCGACCGTGACCGTCGGCGTGGTGAGCGCGACGGGCCGCGACTTCGCACCGCAGCAGGGCCGCGTCTTCCGCGACATGATCCAGACCGACGCGGCCATCAACCGCGGCAATTCGGGCGGGCCGCTCGTGAACGCGCTCGGCGAGGTCATCGGCGTGAACACGTTCATCTTCTCGCAGTCTGGTGGCTCGGTCGGCCTCGGCTTCGCCGTCCCGGCGACGCGCGTGCGCGGCATCGTGGACGAGCTGCAGGTCAACGGCTTCGTGGACCGCTCCTTCTACACGGGGCTCAACGTGCGCGCCATGAACGCGCGGATCGCACGAGCGCTTGGCCTGACGTCGGCACGCGGGCTGATCGTGGAGAGCGTCGATCCGGCCTCGCCCGCCGAGAGCGCGGGGATCCGCCCCTACGACGTGATCGTGGCCATCGCCGAGCAGCAGGTGAGCACCGCCGAAGACGCGAAGGCGCTCTTCGGCAGCATCGGCGCAGGCGAGACGGTCGCCGTCCGCCTCCTACGCGACGGCACCGAGCAGACCCTGACGATCGCCATCGCGCGCACGGGGTGAGGGAAGGTTTGAAGTGGGAAGTTTGAAGTGAGAAGGGCAACGCGGGGCAACCTCCACAGAGGTAGCTGTGTGTGAGCGTCGCCTCGGATCTCCTCAGGGTCGGCCCACTCACGCCATGCGCTACGCTCTAGTCGCTCTACTGCTCACGTTTCACCTCGTCCTTCTCACGTCGTGTTTGCCTGGTTCGCAGCGGCAGCAGACGCGCGGGGTGACGCCAGCGGACTCGCTCTCAATGGAGGTCGCGGCGACGGTGCCGGTGGACACGCTCGTGCTCGCACGGCGCATCGTGCCGCCCGACTCGCCCGAGTTGGCGTACCCGATGACGCTCGCCTTCGGCGCGGACGGATCGGAGGTGCACGTCCTCGACCAGGAGGACGGCCACCTCGCCTCGTTCGACGTGCGGACGGGCGACCGGACGCGCATCGTCACGCCGGACGCGTTCGCGTTTCCGCTGCTCGCGGGGCAGCGCGGCGACACGCTGGCGGTCTTGAGCCGCGAAGTCACCCGTCTGCATTTTGTGCATGAGGGCCAGGTGGTGCGCACCGTCGACCTGCCGGATGCGGGCTATGCGACGGCGCACGTCACCGACAGCACCATCGTGCTCAAAAGCGTCGACCAGGATGCGGGTACGGAGGACGAAACGATGGGCACGTTCGTCGCCGTGCTGGACGACGCGGGGACGGAGCTCGCGCGCTACCGCCTCGGCGGGCCGTGGTGGCGGCACATCGGCTACGTCCGCCCGTGGGATGACGCGGTTCTGAGCCTCTCCGGCTACCGCCCCGTCGTGGACGCGCTCATGCCTGAGGCAGCGCCCGGCACTACGCTCGACACGCTCGCGCTCGTCGGGTTCGACTCGCCGCTGTTGAACACCTCGCTGCGGTTCATGCGCGACGAGGTCCGGGAGCCGCCGCTCCTCAGCGCCGCCGCCCGCGCGCTCGGCGACACGCTCTACGTGCTCAACCTCCGCCCCGGCGTCCTCCGCATCGATGCGTACGCGAAGGAGGGCAACGAAGCCCGCTTGCAGCGCGCCTACGCGTTCCAGGCCGTGCCTGCCGAGCAGGACCCACTCGCGCTCTTCCCCACCGACCTCGACGTGCGCCAAGCTGCTGATGGGACCCTCACGTTTGCGGTGCTCCTGAAGGGCCCGCAGGTGAGCGTGCTGGTGCTGGAAGCGTCGCCCACACTGGACGCGCCCACGCTGGACGCATAGCGGCTACTCGACTACGTCGCCGCGCTGGAATGGGAATTCCAGCATGGCTCCCCCGATCGGAAGCTGCACGCTTACCGAATCCGCTGGGTTGGTAGTGAGTGCCCCGTAGCTGTCCTGGTCGAGCGTGTAGGTCGCCTGTGTGACGGTCATGCCACCGGGCTCCTCGTAGTCGCTGGGGCCGTTGGCGAGCGGGGCGCGGTAGACGGTCTCGCCGATCTCGAAGACGGCGGCGCTGTCGCCGAGAGCCACGGCGCCCTCGCCACGGAAGGTCGCCACGGCGAGGTAGCTCGGCGCGGTCGGGAGCAGCGTGAACGTCGGCGTGGGCGGTGGCGTCGCAACGTGGCTCCCGTCGAGGGGACCTGCGGGCGAGCACGCGGACAGAAGCCCGGCAACCAACGCAGCCGTCAGCAGGGGTGCCGCGAACGAGAACACCCCGGCGAGCGGACTCGCCGGGGTGCGGTGTTTGGGACTATGGCTCATCGGACCAGCAGGATGCGCTGGGTCGCCGTCTCATCGCCGGCGCTCAGCCGCACGAGGTAGGCCCCGGCGGAGAGCGAGCTCGCCTCCAGCGTGGCCGTGTGGCTGCCTGCCGTGAGCGACGCGCCGTCGAGCAGGCGAGCGACCTCGCGGCCGAGCACGTCGTAGACGGTCAGCGTCGCCTCCGCGGTCTCCGGGAGGTCAAAGCGCAGCGTCGTCTGCTGGTCGAACGGGTTCGGGTAGGCGCTGTGCAGCGCAAACTGCACCGGGGCGGCCTCGTTCTCGTTCGACACCGGCTCGCGGAGCGTGAAGCCCACCAGGATGTCGATCTCTGGCTGGAAGAAGTCGTTGGTGACCAGTTGCACGTTGCCGCGGTAGCGGGCCGGGACGAGCAGCGAGGGCTCGATGGTGACGACGAGCGGCTCGGTGGTGCCCCCGGCGACGCTGCCGAAGCGGGGCGTCGTGTAGAAGGGGTTCGCCCCGACCAGCGCCGACACCTCGATGTCGTCTAGGAACCAGCCCTCGTCTGACGCCGTGATGTTGCTGTCGAACTCGAAGCCGATGCGGAGCGGGCTGGCCTGGCCCGAGGCGTCGTTAAGTGGGATCATCATGGTCTGCCACTCGTCGCCGTTGACGAGCGCGCCGCCGTCCGAGGTGGCGAGCTCGACGAGGGTCGCGCCGTCGTCGTAGGTGAGCACGACGCGGGCGATGTCGTTCTGGACGACCTGGAGGTAGTACGAGAACGTGAGCGTCACGAGGTCGCTCGTCGGCACGCCGCTGAGGTCGATGGGCGGGCTGAGGAGCAAGCCCTCGGCGTTGTTGCGGTAGCCGAGCGGATCGGTCTGGCCGAAGTAGGCCGCGAACGGCGCGGAGTGACCCGGCAGGGCGGCTGGTCCGACGTCGACGCGCCGCCAGTCCTCGGCCTCGTCGCCGCTGGCCGTGAAGCCGTTGAAGTCGTCCTCGAAGTTGGCCGTGAAGAGGTTCTGCGCCTGGGCCGCGCGCTCGGCGCCGACGAAGTGGCTCAGCGACGACCGCGCGGCGCTGGCCTGGGCGGCGAGCGTCATCCGTGCCTCGTATTCGAGCGGAAGACCGCCCTCGTTCGAGATGTTGACCGTCTGCGACACCGCGGGCTCGTCCGTGAAGATGGTCGAGAAGTTCAGCAGGTCGTCGTCGATGGAGGCCTCGGGGCGGGCGGCGCCGCCGGTGGTGAACTCGAACGGCGCGTCGATCACGAGGCGGTCCTGCGCGTTCGTGAGGAGCCGCAGGAGCCCGCCGAACGTGGCCGGCGCATCCGACCCGAAGGTGACCGTCACGGAGCCTTGCTGGCCCGGCGCGATCTCGCCGCTCTCCACGACGGAGAGGGTGGACGATACGCCTTCGGGTACGGAGAACGTGCTGAAGACCTCGGCCTCGAAGAAGAGCGGCTCCGTGCCTGTGTTGGTGAGCACGAACTCGGCCGTGCCGTTCTCACCGACGGGGGTGTCGCCAATCTCGACGACGGGCGTAGCGGTCGAGATGTCGAGCTCGCTGCCGTCGAAGGAGAGCGTGGCCGAGGTGGTCACCGGGTCGAAGTCGACGTTGTAGCCGATGACCTGGAGCATGCGGATGTCGGCGTCTTCGAGGAGCACGCGGCCGCCACCGAAGGTGGGGTCCATGATGCCGATGCGGCGGTCTTCGCCGAGCGACGGGGGCCGCTGCGCGTCGTCCTGCCAGTGTGAGGCCTGCTGGCCGTCGCCGCCCTCGCGGCCGCCGGTAGCCGTGGAGGTCGCGAGCTCGACGAGGCCGTCGAAGAAGACGTGCTCGGGCTCGAAGTAGGTGGTGCCACCCTCGACGACGAGGACGCGGTTCGGCGGCGGCCCCGGCGTGAGCACGCGGTCGGCGGCGGCAAAGCTGTCGTAGTCGCCCGGCTCCACGGCGTCGGGGCGCACGCGGAAGAGGTCCCAGGTGGTGAAGAAGTTGTTCGGCGGCCCGCCGAAGCCGATCGCGCTGTTGAACCCGAGCGAGTGGCCCATCTCGTGCGCCACGATGGCCTCGAAGTCGGTGAAGCCCGAGTTGATGCCGTCGGCCGGGTCGAAGTCGTAGCTGAACGCCGAGTTGAAGCCGATGTTGGCAACGCTGCCGAACGGGTTGACGGATGGGTTGGGGTCAAGTTCAGCGGGGGCAAAGCCGAGGGCCTGGCGGTTGGGCAGCGCCATCAGCGCAGAGCCGAGCGGGCTTCCTGTCGTGGCCGAGACCGGCTCCGCGATGGTGTTGTAGAGCTGCTGGAGCTGGGCGTCGCCGTTGGCGGCGAGGAGCGCGTCGCGCAGCTCGTTGGGGCCGACGGTCTGCCCGCCGACGGTGGCCGTGCCCAGCGCTGAGGTCGCGCTGGCGATCACGCCCGGCGGGAACGTCCCCGAGCCAAAGCGCTCCGGCCCAAAGTCCACGTCGATGATGACCGTGATGGGGTTGGTGATGCGCCGCTCCCAGAGCGCAGCCGCGCGCCGGAAGGCCATGAGGGCCACGGGGCGGGCGAGCAGCTGATCGGTGGCGCGCAGGAAGATGCGCATCCCGTCGATCGTGGCGGGGTTGTTGGTCGAGGAGACGAGCGTGAGGTTGAGGTCGCTCGCTGCCGTGCGCTGGAGCTGCTCCAGCGACGCGTCTGCTGCCGGGCGGCACATCACCGTGCCATCGGGCATGCCGACGACCTCGTAGGTGCCGTGGCTGTGGTCGTGCGGGTGGGCCGCGGCTGCCGCCGCCTGGTAGGTCTGGAATACCGCGGGCTGAGCAAGCGCCGGGGCGCTCACGAGCGCCGTGCCTAGCAGGGCAACGGT
>JBCBEX010000142.1:0-5828 GCA_038528235.1 Bacteroidota bacterium | reverse complement strand
GGTGGCCTGGAGCGGTCACCCGGCAGCGCGCAAGGTGCTGGTGGTGCTCCCCGACGAAGACGATGCAGTCCGAAGCGTCTGGCGCTTTCTCAAACGCCTCGACGTGCCCTCGGCCAACGTCATCCCCGTGTCGCGCGGCGGGCACGTCGTCTACGCCCCCGACGACTTCATCGGACGTGTCCGCGTGCTGCAGCCGAACGAGTATCGTCGGGTCACAGGACTGCCGAAGGCTGCGCAAGCCGCGTCGCTGTGGGCCGAGGGGCCTGAAGTAGCCCTGAGCCTGCGGCATCCGTTCGACTTGAACGCCGCGTTCCTCGTCGGCGCGTCGCCGGCCAGCTTCCGGATCGGCTTTCACGATCCGCTCGCCGAGCCGTTCTTCGACTTCATGCTCGCGCCGACCTCGAACCTCGATGCGGCCCTCGCAGCGCTGGAGCGGTACCTCGTCGGGGTGTCCCCGCCCGTGCTCTCGTTCCGCGCCGACTGATTCCGCATGCTCGCTCCTCTCGATTATGTGGTGCTGGTGGGCTACCTCCTCGGCGTGGCCGCACTCGGTGTGGCAGTGCGCGGCCGCCAGGACTCGGCGACGGACTACTTCCTCGGCGGGCGTGATCTCCCCTGGTGGGCCGTCTGCTTCTCCGTCATCGCGACGGAGACCAGCACTCTTACGGTGATTGGTATCCCGGCTGTGGCCTACGGGGGAACGCTCACATTCCTGCAACTCACGCTGGGCTTCTTGATAGGGCGCATCGTCGTGAGCGTGGTGCTGCTGCCGCGCTACTTTCGCGGTGGGCTCGTGACAGCCTATGCGTTACTCGGGCAGCGATTCGGGCCGTCTATGCAGCGCACGGCCTCCGTCACCTTCATGGGCACGCGCCTCCTCGCCGACGGCGTCCGGCTCTTCGCCACGGCGATCCCGCTGAAAGTGGTCGCCGACGCCGCAGGCTTCTCCTTGAGCTACGCCGCCATCATCGCTGTGATTGGACTCATCACGGTAGCGTACACGTTCGTCGGCGGCCTCCGCGCCGTCGTCTGGGTCGATGTCGTGCAGATGATGCTCTACATCGGGGGCGCGCTCCTCGCCATCGGGCTGCTTCTCCAGGGGATGCCGGAAGGTGCTTGGCAGCATGCAGTCGATGCTGGAAAGACGCAACTCCTCGATCTGAGTTTTGCCGACCGCGACGATGCATTCAGCGCCCTACTCACGTCGCCCTACGCGCTGCCCGTAGCCGTGCTCGGCGGCGCGGTCTTCACGATGGCCTCGCACGGGGCTGACCACTTGATCGTGCAGCGTCTGCTCGCGTGTAGGACGCTCAGCCAGGGACGGCGCGCGCTCATCGGGAGCGGGGTGGGCGTCGTGGTGCAGTTTGCCCTCTTTCTCGCCGTCGGGTTACTGCTGTGGATGCACTACGGCGGAGCGTCGCTCACCGACCTGAGCCTGAGCCGCGGCGACGAGGTCTTCCCCAAGTTCATCGTGGAGGAGATGCCCGTCGGGCTCGCGGGCCTGCTGCTCGCTGGCATCGTGGCAGCCGCCATGAGCACGTTGTCATCGAGTCTCAACGCGCTCGCCTCGGCCACCGTCTTTGACGTGCTGGGGCGAGACCCGGACGATGCACGCACGGTGACCTTGAGCCGCTTCTCCACGCTGGGATGGGGGATCGTGTTCATCGGCTTCGCCACCCTCTTCGAGAGCCGCGACAACCCCGTGGTAGAGCTTGGCCTCGGCATCGCCTCCTATACGTATGGCGGCTTGCTGGGGGCCTTCTTGCTCGCGCTGGTCAGCCGCCACGCCCGCCAAGCCGACGCCCTCGTTGCGTTTCTGGTGACCGTTGCTACGATGACCTGGGTCATTTTCGCCGTGTGGTACAGCCCCGAGGTTGGCTGGTTGGTCGACCTACGACCTACGCCGGAGCGTCGTGCTGAACTGGGACTCGTTGGCCTCGCCTGGCCCCTGTACACGGTGGCGGGTGCTGCGCTCTGCGTCGGGGTCGGAACACTTTTGGGGCGTCGCCATCCCCAGGACGCGGCCGTATCCTGACGTGGCACTACATTTCGCGTCGGAAGTAGCACCCCCGAGCCCTTCTGCCGCCACAACATCGCCCTTGCCCGCATGAGCTTCCTGGAACGCATCGGACTGGCATCACGGCCGGCGGCTAGCCGGATGAGGAAGGCAGGGGCGAAGCTCGAGCCAGCGCGACCCCGTGCGCCTGGCATGATGCCGCCCATGACGCAAGGTAGCCTGTGGGTCCGGGTCGCCCTGTTCCTCGGACTGGTCGTGCTCGCGGTCTTTGCGCATCCGCAGAGCTCTTCGTACAGCACCACCGTGAACGTGGGCGATGCCTGGCAAGGTCGCGACGTTGTTGCCCCGTTCACCTTTCCGATCCGGCTCAGCAGCGCCGAGCTACAGGCCCGCCGCGATTCCCTACGGTTCGCGGTGCCGCCGGTCTTTAGGGATGTGGTGGACGCAGACCAGCAGAGTACGGCCAAGGCTGACACGCTTCGGGAGCGCTTCGCGTCGATCTTCGAAGCCTACGGTGATTGGCAACGGGCAGCCGACCGAGGCCAAACCGATGAGGCGATGGCTGACTCCGCTCGCTATCGCTTGCTGCGGGAAAGCCTAGGGGTCCCCGTAGAGCCCGTGTTATGGGCGATGTTCACCGAGGAGTATGCAGCGCGCACGCCTGGATTATCGGCGACAACACGCTCGCCGCAGCGTGGGCCACGCACCGACGAGGTGCTTGTGCGCTACGCTGAAGTGTTTGCCAGTGACCTCTTGCCCGACGGCGTGCTCGATGTGGCGAAGGACTCGGTGCTGGCCGAGTCCATCATCGCGCGAGACGAAGACTCCTTCCGAGAACGGCGCTTTCTCACGGAGCAGGTACGTGGGCTCGATGAGGCCGAGGCCTTTGCCCGAAACTCCTTCCTTCAGTTTTTCGCGCAAGACCAGCGCCTCGTGGATCTTGGCACCTCGCTCTTCCGCGAGGTCCTAGTTCCCAACCTCAGCTATCAGGTCGCCGCCACGGAAGCTGCGTATGCCGAGGCCGAGGGCGATATCTCTGGGCTGCGTGGCCAGGTCAGCAAAGGCGTCGTGATCGTGCGGCGCGGCGACGCCATCACGTCGGAGATCAAGGCACAGCTCGAATCGCTGGGCATCGAGAGCGCCGAGCGCGCCGGCGACGCAAGCTGGTGGCGCGTCCTGCTCGGCAGAGCACTCCTCTCCGCCGCGGCGCTGCTAATCTTCTTTTTGTATCTGTACCTGCTCCGCCGCCACCTCTTCGATGTAACGCGCTACGTGGTGCTGATTTCGCTGCTCTTCGCCATCGCGTTGCTTGCCTTTGCGCTCGCGGTGCGGCTGCCCAGCGACCTTGCACTATCGATTCCCGTTGCAATCGTGTCGATCCTGCTCACCGTCGTCTTCGACTCGCGCGTGGGGCTGATTGGTACGGTCACGCTTGCGCTGCTCGGGGGGCTCATCTTTGGCTACGAGTTCGTCTTCGCCTTCGCCACTGTATTCGCGGGCACGTTTGCTGTGTTCTCCGTCCGCGATGTCAAGAACCGGAGCCAGATCTTCTTCACCGCTGGCCTCGTGTTTGCGGCCTACCTCGTGGTGATCGGCGGCATCACACTGCTGCGCGCCGACCCGTTCGACCGGCTGTGGGACGAACTGCTGCTGATCGCCATCAACGCGCTCCTGCTGCTCTTCACGTACCCGCTGCTATGGGTCTTCGAGCGCACGTTCAACGTCACGACAGACCTTACGCTGCTCGAACTCTCCGACACGAACCGGAAGCTGCTCAAAGAGCTTTCGCTTCGAGCGCCGGGCACGTTCAACCACTCGCTGCAGGTGGCCAACCTCGCCGAGGCGGCTGCCGATGCCGTCGGCGCAAATGCGCTGCGTGCACGCGTCGGAGCGCTGTACCACGACATCGGCAAGATGCTGCGGCCCGAGTACTACATCGAGAACCAGCAGCCGGGGGAGAACCCGCACGACTCGCTCACGCCCTACATGAGCGCGCTCATCATCGCCAGTCACGTTAAGGACGGAGCCGAACTCGCCCGCGACCGGGAGTACGGTCCGCTCCCCGACACCGTCCGTGACTTCATCCCCACGCACCACGGGACGACGCTGATGGAGTACTTCTACAACCGCGCTCTCGAACAACGCGACGAAGGTGACCCCGAGGTGGAGACGGCCGACTTCCGCTACCCTGGCCCGCGCCCGCAGACCACCGAGCAGGGCATCGTCATGCTCGCGGACTCCATCGAGGCGGCAAGCCGTAGCCTCAAAAAGCCGACCCCGAAGCGGCTGGAGTCGCTCATCGACGGCATCATGCGTGCGCGCACTGAGGACGGGCAGTTGGCCGAGACAGAACTGACGTTCGCTGATCTGACAAAAATCAAGGAGACGTTCCTCTCGATCCTCTCGGGGGTCTACCATTTCCGGGTCAAATACCCCGATCAGCGCGACGACGAGGGCTCGGACGAAGGGCCTTCGGGCCAGCCGTCCACGCCGAGCGATGGGCCTTCCGGCGATGGGGCAGCCACGAAGCCGCCGGCTCGCCGCGATCCGACGCCGACGCAGCCGCTTCCGCCTCCTACGGAAGAGCAGGCTACACCGGATGCGCCCCTCACCTGACGGCTGCGTCGTCTCTACCCCTCATTGTGGGCTCGCCTGAGGACTGGGCTCACCTGCTATAGCTGTCGCGTATCAGCTCAAGTGCGCTCCGCTCGGCTTGGGGTGCATACTCCGCGTGGGGTAGCGATCCAGCTAAGCTCCTGAACCGCCGCCGCATGGCTGAAGTGTACAGCAAATAGTCAAGTTGGCCGAGGAGCGGCTCTAAGTCGTCACGCGAGGCGGAAGCGGGGAGCGCTAGAACCTGTCCCGAGAAGCCAGCATGGAAGCGCAGCGCGTCACGAATGGGTGCCAGCGCGTCTGGGTGTCTAGCTGCCAGCCCCAGTGTCGCTGTGGGCGAGAGGCGGGCTACCGCGTCCAGGACCGCGCGAGGCGGGTAGAGCAACACGCCCTCGACCTCGGCACGAGGAACCCGGCGCTGCACACCCGCCACGCTCGTGTGTGCCGTCACGATGAGGTCGGCGTCGGAGTGGGCGTCAAGGACAGCGAGTGTGACAGGATCGACGGGCTCCTGCAGCACGGCCTCCACGTGCCGCGCCCCGGTCTCTGCTTCCTCAACGTAGGTACCTACGAAGAGCACCTTTCGTCGCTGCTCGGGCGGCTCTCGAAACGCAAGCTGCTCCTGGATGACGAGGTCGATTTCGTCTTCGGACAACCCCATGCCCACCAGCGCTCGTAACGCCTCCTCCACGATGGCGGCTCCCCGCTCTCGACGCTCGGAGGGCGTGAGAGGGGCGCGCTCGGCAACCCAGAAGCCGCTGCCTGGTTTGGCCTCTACGAGCCCGTCCGATTCGAGCGCCTGATAGGCCTTGCGGACCGTGTGAAACGAGAGGCCAAGTTGCTCACCCAGCGCGCGGGTCGACGGGAGCAGTTCGCCCGATCGGTAGCGCCCGGCCCCGATCAGGTAGCGAAGCTGCTGGACGAGCTGCTCGCTGACCGGCAGCGCCGAGCTGCGGTCGATGTCGATCATGGCTCGACCGCCTGTGCGTAGTCCAACAGTGTGTCGCACATGAGCCGAGCAGCCAGCGGCATCGCTGTCTCGTCGAGGTCGAACAGGGCGTGGTGGAGCGGATACCGTGTTTCAGGGCTGCACGAAGAGCCGATGCGCACCATCGCGCCGGGAATCTTCTCGAGGTAGAACGAGAAATCCTCGCCGCCCATGCTCGGGAGCCGGAGGTCCCGCACAGACTCCGCGCCA
>JBCBEX010000141.1:0-5995 GCA_038528235.1 Bacteroidota bacterium | reverse complement strand
GCAAGCCGCTGTGGCGCGGCTCGCCGAGGTCAACCCGATGCTCGGTCACCGCGGCTGCCGCCTCGGGCGTGTGCGGGACGAACTCGTGCAGCGGCGGATCGAGAAGGCGCACCGTAACGGGGAAGCCGTCCATCGCGCGGAAGATGCCCGTGAAGTCGGCACGCTGGAACGGGAGCAGGCGGTCGAGCGCGGCGGCGCGGGCGGCGTCGGTATCGGCGAGGATCATCTCGCGCATGGCCCCGATCCGGTCGTCACCGAAGAACATGTGTTCGGTGCGACACAGGCCGATCCCGGCAGCCCCGAAGGCGCGGGCCTGGGCGGCGTCGGCAGGCGTGTCGGCGTTGGCGCGGACGCCAAGCGTGCGCGCGGCGTCCACCCAGCCCATGAACGTCTCGAAGTCGCCCGTCAGTTCGGGCTCGACGAGCGCTTCCTGGCCGAGGATAACCTCGCCGGTGGAGCCGTTGATCGAAAGCCAATCGCCCGCCTGCACGACCGTGTCACCCACGGTCAAGCGGCCTGCGGCTTCGTCGATCACGAGCGCGCCGCAGCCGGAGACGCAGGGCGTCCCCCAACCTCGCGCCACCACGGCGGCATGACTCGTCATCCCGCCGCGCGCTGTCAGGATGCCCTGGGCAGCGTCCATCCCACCCACGTCCTCTGGGCTCGTCTCGACGCGCACGAGGAGCACGCGCTCGCCCACGTCACGCTGCCGCTCGGCCTCGTCCGCCGTGAACACGACGCGCCCGACAGCGGCCCCCGGCGAGGCGGGCAACCCTGCGGCGATCACGCGGTCGGCGTAGCTGCTGGCGTCGGCAAACTGCGGGTGGAGGAGTTGATCGATGTGGTGCGGCTGCACGAGCGAGCGAACGGCCGTCTGCGGATCGGCGAGGCCTTCGCGCACGAAGTCGACGGCGATCTTGAGCGCGGCGGGGCCGGTGCGCTTGCCGTTGCGCGTCTGGAGGAGGAAGAGGTGTCCGTCCTGGACCGTGAACTCGACGTCCTGCATGTCGGCGTTGTGCGCTTCGAGGCAGCGGGCGGCATCCACGAGCTGAGCATACACGCCGGGAAATGCTTCTTCCATCTCGGCGATGGCGCGCGGCGTGCGGAGGCCGCCAACCACGTCTTCGCCCTGGGCGTTGGCGAGGAACTCGCCGAAGAGCGCAGCCTCGCCCGTGGCTGGGTTGCGCGTGAAGAGGACGCCCGTGCCGCTCGTCGGGCCGGTGTTGCCGAAGACCATCGCCTGGACGGTCACGGCGGTCCCGACGAGGTCTTGCATCCGGTTGATGCGGCGGAATTTGACCGCGCGCTCGTTATTCCACGACGCGAAGACGGCGTTGATGGCGAGGCGCAGTTGGACGCGCGGGTCGGTCGGGAAGGGGGCGCCCGCGTGGGTTTCGTAGACGGCCTTGTAGCGCGCGACGAGGGTGCGGAGGTCGGCGGCGGTGAGGTCGAGGTCGGACGTGACGCCGCGCTCGGCCTTGAGCGCCGCGAGCGCCGCCTCGAAGTGGTGGTGCGGGACGCCCGTGACCACGTCGCCAAACATGTCGATGAAGCGGCGGTAGGCGTCGTAGGCGAAGCGCTCGTTGCCCGTAGCCCGGGCGAGGCGCTCGGTAACGGCGTCGTTCAAGCCGAGGTTGAGCACGGTGTCCATCATGCCGGGCATCGACTGCGCGGCGCCGCTGCGGACTGAGAGCAGGAGCGGCGCTTCGGTGTCGGGCGTCGCGGGCGCTCCATCGCCGCCGACCTCGGTCGCGTCTTCAGCCTCGCCGAACTGTGCGCCCAGGATGGCCTCGATGTAGCGTAGGCCGCCGTCCACCTCCTCGGCAAGCCCGTCGGGCCAGGCACCCTCGTGGTCGATGGTGTACTGGCAGCAGACGGTGCTGATCGTGAAGCCGGGGGGCACCGGCAGGCCGATGCGGCTCATCTCGGCGAGGCTCGCGCCCTTGCCGCCGAGAAGTGGCTTGAGGCTCAGGTCGCCGTCGGCCTCGCCCGCGCCGAAGCGGTAGACGAGGCGGCCAGAGAGGTTCGCGACGGGTGCGCTCGTGTCGGAAGCAGAAACAGCGAGGGGGGCACCGTTCGACGAACGGTGGGAGGGCGCGGCAGACATGCGGCTGGAGGGGCTGGACGGGACGGGCAGATCAGCGCAGGAAGCGCTTCCGAGAGAGGCACCGTGGCTACGGGGCACACCGACGCGGGATCCGAGTCCTCAAACCTTCACCCTTCCTCCGAAACGTTCATCCACCACAGGCGACGCTACCGCCCTCGGTCGTCGCCGCTACGGAGGGATTCGAGAATGTTGAGGTAGCTGCCGTACCGTTCTAGCGTGACGGTGCCCTCGTCCACGGCGGCGGTGACGGCGCAGCCAGGCTCGTGGTCGTGCGTGCAGTTGGGGAAGCGGCAGTCCTGGATAAGCGGGCGCATCTCCACGAAGTACCCCCCGAGTTCGGGCGGCGTCATGTCCCAGAGGCCAAACTCGCGGATGCCGGGCGTGTCCACGACGTAGCCCCCGGCCGCGAGCGGATAGAGCGTGTAGAACGTCGTTGTGTGCTTGCCCTTCTGCGTCTTCTGGCTCACCTCGCCTGTCCGCAGGTCGAGCGCGGGGTCGACGGCGTTGAGGAGCGACGACTTGCCGACGCCGGACGGCCCTGCGACCACGCTCGTTCGGTCCGTGAGCGCGTCGCGAAACTCGTCGACGCCGATGCCGAGTTCGGCGCTCGTGAGGAGGACTGGGTAGCCGAGGCTCTCATAGAGCGATATCCAGAACCCGATGGCCTCCTCGGCCTTCTTGTGACCCACCATCAGGTCGGCCTTGTTGATGACGATGCCCGCCTCCACGCCGTAGGCCTCGGCCATCACGAGGACGCGGTCCACGAAGCCGCTGTTGAACTTCGGCGCGAACACCGACTGCACGCACCACGCCGCATCCACGTTGGCGACGAGGACGTGCTCGCGGCTGTGGCGGCGACCCGCCGCGCGGCGCGAGAGCTTCGTCGTGCGCGGCCGGATGTCGGTGATGAGCGCCGTGCCGTCGTCTTCGAGGCGAACCTCCACGTGGTCGCCGACGGCCACCGGGTTGGTCTCGTCGATCTCCTCGGCGATGAGCCGGAACTTGCCCCGCGCCCGCGCCTGGATGCGCTCGCCGTCGGGCAGCAGCACATCGTACCAGCTCCCCGTCGAACGGGCGACGACGCCCTCCGCTGTGGACGGTGTCTCGGGGGCAGCCTCAGGGGCGGGGTCAGCTTCGGGACTGAGATCGGACATGGAGGAGTGTGGGGCGGTGTTACCGTGTTGCGGTGGGCCTACGAATGCACCGCCCCACCGCGCAACTGCTGCACCGCCGCACTCTCTGAAACACAGCGGGGCAGTCTTCTCGTACAGGCAGCGGTCCGGTTTCGATCCATGCCCTCCCACTTGAGCCTCAGCGACCATGCCTTCCGATAAGTCTAGCAGCACCGACTCGCCCTTCGCCGACGTCCGCGCTGCCTTCGAAAAGCTCGCCACCGCCGACAAGACCGCGTTCATCGTCGAGGCCACCGTCGGCACGATTTCGAGCGCCATCGAGGAGACGAGCCAGCGCGTCACCGACTGGTTCGACGCGATGGACCCCGAGAAGACCAACGCCGACAAGAACGACGACGAGAAGTAGCTGCCATGTCTGAGCCGAGTTGGGTCGAGCGCTTCGAGCGCGCCGGACCCGTGGGGCGCGCGAAGCTCCTCGGCGGGGGTGCCGTGCGTCTGCTCGCCCTTGGTATCGAGCGCGTCCTCGACCGCACTGCCGAGACAATCGCGCTCGCAGAGGAGAACGTCCGCAAGGAACTCGACCCGAACATCTCCGACGCTACGATTCTGGAGGAGCAGGACGAGTCGGAGCAGAGAGACAGCGACGAGGCGAAGGGGTGAAAGAGGTGTGGACGTGTGCAGGTATGAAGGTGAGCCAGTCGGTTTGACTCCCTCCGCTTGACGCGCCTGAACGGCGGTCAAGCTGTCCCCCTCACGCGTGAGGGGGACAGTTCGAGGAGCGTAGTTCGTCAGAACGGAGGCGACGGGAACGGGGGGAGGCGCTTCGGCTAGAGGCTGTTCGCAGCGCGCCCTTGAAATTGAGGACAGCCTCCTACTTCATCCTTCGTCCTTCTGCCTTCCCCTCACGCCTCGCTTTCCTGTTCGAGCAGGCCACGGACGACGCGGGCTGCGCCCGGCGGGAGCGCAGTGAATCGGACCGTGATGAGGTCGCCCTCGCGGTCGATGACCTTGCCGTAGACCGTCTGGAGGCTCACGACCTCCGCGTCGTCGGGCGGCGGGAGGTAGAGTTGGAGGTTTTCGAGCAGCGTGAGGGCGCCCGGCTCGGCGGTGCGGAAGACGGCGGCGAGGCGTGAGAGCGCGACCAGTTCGGCGTCGGTGCGGTCGCCGGTCAGCATCACGCCGTCGATGCGGGCATAGCCGAAGGGCAGCGGCGCGGCGAGCGTGACGGGGTCGTCCTCGTCGGGGATCAGCGTGCAGTCGTAGGGGCCGCCCACGCCCACGGCGTCGCACACAGGGATCGGCTGCGGGAAGCCCTTCACCGAGACGCGCATCTCGCGGGCCACCTCGACCTCCGCTTCGGCTGCGTCGACCGTCGCTTGCGACGCGAGCACCTGTCCGCCGACCGTGTACGACTCGATGCGCGCAGCCAGATTGACGTGGCTCCCGACGACGCCGTACTTCGCGCGCCGCTCGGAGCCGATGTTGCCGACGATCACCTCGCCGGTGTGCAGCCCGATTCCCATGCGCAGCGGCGCGATGCCGAACCCGGCAAGCCGTTCGTTGACGCCACCCATCGCGTTCTGCATCCCAATGGCGCAGGCGAGCGCCCGCCCGGCGTCGTCGTCGCGCTGCACGGGCGCGCCGAAGAGCACGAAGATGCCGTCGCCGATGAACTCGTTGATGGTGCCGTTGTGCGCCGTGATGACGTCGGCCATCGCGCCGAGGTAGACGTTCAGGATCTCGACGACGCGCTCCGGCTCCAGCGCCTCGGCGAGCGCCGAGAAGCCTCGGATATCGCTCATGAGGATCGTCACCTCGCGCCGTTCGCCGCCCAGCCGCAGCGCCTCCGGGTCGGCGAGGAGCGTCTCGACGACCTCCGGCGAGAGGTAGCGCCCGAACGTAGAGCGCGCCAGCCGCCCGCGGGCCTCGCGCTCCGCTTCCTCGATCGCCTTATCGAGCGTGATTTCGAGGTCGCTCAGGTCGATGGGCTTGGGGAGGAAGTCGAACGCGCCGCGGTTCATCGCCGCGCGGATGTTCTCCATGTCGCCGTACGCCGTCACGACGACGGGCCGCAGCGTGCGCTGCTCGGCCTTCGTGCGGAGGTGTTCGAGCAGCGTGAGCCCGTCCATGCGCGGCATGTTGAGGTCCACGAGCGCCACCTGGATCTCGGGCGTCTCGGCCATCACCTCCAGCGCCTCGACGCCGTCCTGCGCGAAGTGGAATTCGTAGTCGCCCTGCCGGATGCGGCGGCGGAACTTCTGGCGCACCAAGAGCGCGAGGTCCGGCTCGTCGTCGACGACGAGGATGTGGGTGGGCGTGGGCACAGGGAGCGGGTCGGAGGTGAGAGGCGATGGAAGGTACCGCGCGCCTCTCTACGATGGTCCAGGCGGTGAGGTTTGGAAGGTCGAAGGTCGAAGGTCGAAGGTCGAAGGTCGAAGGTCGAAGAAGCAAAGCGGCTTCAGAGGTGAGGCCAAGCGAATTCGCCACACCCAGCCTCTCTCCTATTCGCCAGTCGCCAGTCCCTAGTCGCCCTACTCTGCCATCCTGACAGGCTCTGTGCGCTTGGCACGCCGTTCGATCTACGCCGGGCAGCAAACTCAACCACACCCGACTATGAACTTCCAGAAGTTTACCGTCAAGGCGCAGGAAGCCGTGCAAGCGGCGCTGGAGTTGGCGCAGAGCCGCCAGCACCAGGGCCTCGAACCGGCGCACCTCCTGAAGGCCTTCCTCACCGACGAGGGCGGGCTCGCCCGCA
>JBCBEX010000140.1:0-6046 GCA_038528235.1 Bacteroidota bacterium | reverse complement strand
ACGATGAGCGTGTCGCCCGGACGGAGGTCTTCGAGCGTGTTGCGGTTCAGCAGCTGGACGAGCGGCTTGTTCTCGCGGCCATACTCCCGGTAGAGGTTGAGCCGGGCCTGGAGGCGCGAGTCCTCCTGCACGATGTGGTAGTTGTAGAAGACCGGCGGCACCTCGTCCAGGTCGGGACTGCGCCGCTCAATGACATCGACGAGCCACGACTGGCTGAAGTAATTCGGGCCTTGGTCGGCATCGCCCTGCTGTGCACGTACAGGGGCAACAGTCAGCACCAAGGCAACGAGGGCGAGGAGTAGAGAGCGCATAGATCCTGTGGCTGGTCGAGCGGGCGCGAATATACGAGCAGGGCCAAGAATCACGATCCATGCGCACGGGCGCGCATGTAGGATACCTGCCCGAAAAGGAACGACATCGATTCGCATCGCACGTTCAAAAGCACGACAACGTTGCGTCCGCCTGGCCGCTCGACATGCAATAGAGATGCTCAGCTCACGCCGGATTCGGCAGCGCAGCCATCGGTGCGCAAAGCCTCAATGGCGGTAGGGTTGCCCAGGACGATGAGCACATCACCAGCGCTCAGGGTCGTGTGGGCCTGTGGGTTGAACTGCCAGGTGACGTCGCCCTTCGCCTGCAGATCCATAGCCTGCGTTTCCTGCGTGACCGGCTGGCTGGACACGGCCACCACGATGACGTCAAACCGACTGCGGAATCGCGAAGCCGCCAGCGTCATCCCGTCGAGCAGCGCTCCGCGTTCGATTACGACTTCTTCCATGTCGAGGTCGAGCGCGGAGACGTTCATAACCTGCTCCATGAAGCGGTCCACGTTAGGGCGGAGGATTACCTGCGCCATACGGTCGGCGCCGATCTCGTAGGGCGAGATCACTTTGTCGACACCGGCGCGCAGCAGTTTCTGGATGTTCGGGTGGTGGTTGGTGCGCGCCAGGATAAAGAGGTTGTCGTGCAGGCCACGGGCGGTGAGGGCGGTAAACACGTTTGCGGCGTCGACCGGCAGCGTGAGCACCATGCCAGCCGCGCGTTCGATGCCGGCCGCGATGAGCGTGGCTTCTTCTTCTGCGTTGCCGTGTACATGGAAAACACCGGCGTCGTGCAACTCGGCGGTCCGCACTTCGGCGCTGTCAACCACCACCACATCCAGGTCAGAGCGCTTCAGGTCCTCGGCGATGCGTCGGCCCAGGCGCCCGTAGCCGCAGATCACGTAGTGGTTCGACAGGGCGTCGATGCGGCGTTGCATCCGGTTTTCGAGGTAGCGTTGCGTGGCGACAAGGTACTGGATCGCTCGCGACGCCATGAACGCCACGGCTCCGATGCCGACCAGTGCAATCGCGATCGTGAAGAGCCGGCCCAGCGGAGAGAGCTCGCCGACCTCGCTGAAGCCGATGGTCGAGAGCGTGATGAATGTCATGTAGAACGCATCCAGCCACGACCAGCCCTCAATGAGCATGTAGCCGATTGTGCCGACTACCAGCAGGCCAGCCAAGAGCAGGGTCCCGACGACCAACTCCGCGCGCCTGTCGTCAAGCCGTGCCAGGCGCTTTTCGACGGACGTGGGAAGGCGGGGCAACATGGCGCTTACGCAGTCTCGGCGAGCCGGAAGGTTCGACCGTGCCAGGCGTCCGAGGCGGGCTGCCGGAGACCCTGGCTCCGCACCGCCCCGACCGTAGCAAGCGTCGTGACAAAGACCGGCGTCGCGCCGTCGACAATTCCATCGCGTGCCAGTGCACGGAATTCGCGTCTGGAAACCACGCAAGGCGTGCCGTCCGGCTGCGCATAGGCGATCTGCAACCCGTCTACCCATGCGACGCCGACCGCCTCCGCAGCGTTCATCACGGCGTGCGTCATCGCGTCGATGCCACAACCGGACACGCCCGCGTTGGTCGCGTCATCGTCGATGTGGGCGCCTACGATGAGAAATCGGTCGTAGAGCACGGTAGCCTCAGCCGGGACGGGCCGACCATGAGACTGCCACTCCCTGAGAAAAGGGGAGAGGCTCTCCAAGAGGTTGGTGCGCTCAGTTGGGGCTAGCTGACGGTCTGCCGTGAAAAACCAGGCGCGGGCAGAGTCGGGAAGCGAGGCAAGCATCGTCGGCGGAGCAAGCAGAAAGACAGACAAGGTTGGCAGAACCGATCACCGCGCGGCCGGATCCGCAGAGCTAGATGCCTCGACGGAGCCGCTGGCCGAGTCTATTGGGAAGTCCCACTTCGTCGATGCGGCGCACGGCCCCTTCCACGTCGTAGCCCACACGGTCCAGACGATAGGAGAAGGAGTCGGTGTTGAAGAACGCCACGCATGCGCGGGGATCGCGGTCGCGCGGCTGACCGACGCTCCCGACGTTGACGAGGTAGCGAGGGCCGCGCTTCACGGAAAGCACGCCGATTTTGTTTGCGACCACTCCTGGGAGGTGCGAGTGGGCGAGGAAGCAGAGTGGCGTCTCGAAGTGGTCAAACTGGTTCTTAATGGCCCAATGGGACTCTAGCCGCTGCCAGTCGGCAGGCCGCTCAGGGGACGCGTGGACGAATGTGCCAACGTCGATCCTGTCAACGAGTGGGAGGCCCGCTAGGTACGCCAAATCATCGTCGTTGAGCGCCGTACGGTGCAGGTGGGCCGCCGCCTGCCCATCGCGGGGGAGGTACTCGATCCCAATTCCGGTGGCAACGGCCGCATCGTGATTGCCTTGCACGACGATGTCGCAGCGTTCGCGAATCAGGTCGAGGCAGGGCTGCGGATCTGCGTTGTATCCGACGAGGTCGCCCAAGCACGCGACGCAGTCGGCACCGGCGCGATCGATGTGGTGTAGGACGGCTTCGAGCGCATGCAGGTTCGCATGCACATCAGAGAAGAGGGCGAGCCGCAAGAGAAAGGGGGAGACGGCGAGCAGGACATCGGAACGGCGTAAACTTACGCCCGTCCCCATCCGACCCGTCGTACCCCGCTCGTGCATAATGCTCCCTCGGTTCTGCTCTTCGGCCATGGCTATTGGGGCAAGAACATCGCACGCAACCTCTATGCACTCGGGGCGCTCGGCGGGGTCTGCGAACCGGATCCGGGCCAAGTCAGCGTGCTGGCCGAACGCTATCCGGACATTCCGGTCTATGCCACCGTAGACCAAGCACTCAAGAGATGCGCAACGCCCGCGGTCGCCATCAGCACGCCGGCAGCCACCCACGCCGAGCTCGCCCTGCGGTGCCTCACCGATGGGCGCGATGTGTTCGTGGAGAAGCCGCTCGCCCTCACAGTCGCCGACGGCGATGCGCTCGTCGATAGGGCCAGGCAGACCGGACGAATCCTGATGGTGGGCCACTTGCTGGAGTACCATCCCGCTGTGGTCGAGCTCGACCGGCTAGTCCGCACGGGTGCGCTCGGTGCGCTACAGTATCTCTACTCCAATCGCCTCAACCTCGGAAAATTCCGACGGGAGGAGAATAGCCTGTGGAGCTTTGCCCCCCACGACATCGCCGTCATCTTGCGACTCGTGGGGTCTATGCCCAAACAGGTAAAGGCCTTCGGCGGTGCTTACCTCCGGAGCGATGTGGCCGACACGACAGTCACGCACCTCTCGTTCGATGGTGGCGTGCAGGCCCACATTTTTGTGTCGTGGCTGCACCCGTACAAAGAACAACGCCTCGTCGTTGTCGGGGCTGAGCGCATGGCTGTGTTCGACGATCGAGAGCCATGGTCGTCAAAGCTCGTCGTTCATGACAAAGGCGCCGACTGGGTGGGTAACGATCCGATTCCCCGCGCGGGAGCCGGTACACCCGTCCGGTTGGACGAGGCCGAGCCGTTGCGGGAGGAGCTTGCGCACTTCCTTACATGCGTGCGAGACCAATGCAAACCGTTGACCGACGGCGAAAACGGCGTTCGCGTGTTGCGCGTCCTCGAAGACGCTCAGAATGACCTCCGTCGCCGCATCGACTGATTTCAACACAACCCAGGCCGTATGGACTCGCCCAACGTCGACTCGCCCAACGTCGGAGCCTCATCCGTGTCACAAACCGCGCTAATCGCGGCGTCGGCGCAAATCGCGGCCGACGTCACAATCGGCCACTTTTGCGTAATCGAGCGCGACGTTGTGATCGGAGCCGGTTGTCGGATCGGTCACCACGTCGTCGTGCATGCGGGGACCCGTATTGGCGAAGGGGTGCGGATCGATGACCACGCGGTGCTCGGCAAGCAGCCGATGCGAGCCGCAGCGAGCGCGACGACCGATGGCCGGACCCAGCCGCCTGCTGAGATCGGTGATGGCTGCCTGATTGGCACCGGGGCGATACTCTACGCGGGGTGTAGTGTGGCGAAGCGCGTACTCATTGCGGACCTCGCCACCGTCCGAGAAGAGGTTGAGATTGGCGAGCAGACCATCATCGGGCGAGGTGTCGCCATCGAGAACCGATGCCGTATCGGCGCGCGGTGTAAGTTCGAGACGAACGCGTACCTGTGTGCCTATTCGACGGTCGCCGACGATTGCTTCTTTGCTCCCGGCGTGCTGACGAGCAACGACAACTATCTGGGCCGCGATCCAGCGCGGTTCGACCACTTCGATGGGGTGACGGTAGAGCGCGGGGGGCGCCTCGGCGTGGGGGCCGTCACGCTTCCCGGACGGATCGTCCGTTCCGAGGGAGTAGTCGCGGCTGCGGCGTTGTTGACGGGCGATGCGCCTCGTGCCCACGTTGTTGCAGGCGTGCCTGCGCGCCCGTTTCGAGAGGTGCCCGATACGCAGCGGCTCGACTGAACGCGAAGCCGCCCGGGGCCGCCGAAAAGGGGATCGCCCCAGATTTCTTAGGCGAGAAAGGCCGCTGCACACCTGTTAAGAGGCGGCGAAAGTACCTGGGCTGAATCGAATCGTTCGATAACCCTTCGAGATACGCCTATATTTTCGAGTAAGCCGCGCAAGGTCAGGGTTGTGTCGTCCCGCTCCGTATCCCTCGTTTGCAGCATGCTCGGCTGCGCACCATGGACGACCTCGTCGAGCCCGTATCGTAGCGCTTGTGTGTGCTCTAACCGCCATCCGACCGGACCCTAGTCCAGCATATGCGATATCCGAACCAGCCGGGACCTCCCGGGGGCAGTGGATCTGCTCATCCCGAGATGTGGAACGCCACCGACGCTGCGTCCGACGTCGCCTTCTATCGACCGCAAGAGCGTGGGGAGCAACTCCGTGAGTTCCTGGACACGCTCATTCGAGGGCGGTGGCTGATCCTGGGCGCCGTGGTTATCGCTACGGTGGGGGCGATCATCTACTCGCTGTCGCTCCCCAATCGCTACCAGGCCAGCAGCATTCTCCGCGTTGAGCAGAAGGGCGGGACCAGCCTTGCCGAGATGTTCTCGTCCGGCTTCCCTGGACGGTCAGGATACAGCCCACGGTTCCTCAACAACGAGATGTTGGTGCTGCGCCAGTCGCTCCCAATCGCGGAGCGCGCCGCGGAGCGGATGCTGGAGATCGAAGCGGATCCCACCAACACCGTTGAACTCCGCATCGTCCGCAACCAAGAGACGGGAGTCCTCCACTCCCCGCAGTTCCTCGCCTTCCGGCTCCAGCGAGCCGTCTCGATCAGTCCGGCAGACCGGGACGTGGACGCCATTCGAATTTCGGCGCGCAGCACGATCCCGGGTGAAGCCGCGCTGATTGCGAACGTCTACGCTCAAGAGTACATCCGTCGTACTCAAGAGACGAGCCGCGCCAGCGTCTCGGCCTCGCGGGAGTTCCTGCAGACGCAAGTAGACAAATGGGCCGACGAGCTGTCGAGCCGGGAAAACGACTTGCAGGTCTTCATGAGCCGCGAAAACGCCATCGCACTCAATGAAGAGTCGAGCTTCCTCGTGCAGCAGCTTTCACAGTTGGAAGCACGGCGGGACGAAGCCGAGATTGAGGCCCAACTGACGCGGGCCACCCTCGACGCTCGCAACGCCGAGTTGGAAGCCATCCGCCCAAGTTTGGCTGAGCGGCTTGCCTCGGGGGTCGACCAGGAGATTCAGGCCGCCTTGGAGCGCAAGGTGCAACTCGAAGAGCAAGTTGAGGCGATCTACC
>JBCBEX010000139.1:0-6500 GCA_038528235.1 Bacteroidota bacterium | reverse complement strand
CGGCTGGCAGATCGCGCCCACGCTGGGCGACGACGCCGCCTCGAAGTCGCAGCACAACATGGCGGGCGGCAACCACATGGGCGCGAACCTCGCCGCTCGGGCCGCCCGTGGCGAGGTGATCGGCGCAAGCACGCGATGGGCCCCGGCCTGCTCGTTCCTTCCCGATACGGCCGCCGCGCTCCTGGCCGCGCTCGACCTCCCGCCGGGCACCTACATGGCCGACGCAAACGGCACACAGACGGCAGATCAGCCCTCGGGCGTCTCGTTCTACGACCTCGTTTGCGCGCTGCGCGACCACTACGACGCCGACTGGCACGTCGAGCCTAACGAGGACTTCGTGTTCGACCAGCGCATGATCGATCCGCGCCTGCACGTGACCCCGCTCGCGAGGCAACTGCCGAGCCTCGGCGCCTGAGCGTCGGACCCAGAAAGGTCGGACCCAAAAAGAACCGCCGGTGCCTGTGGAGGCACCGGCGGCATTCGGGGACGCCGGGCGGCTACTTCGTCAGGTTCTCGACGGCGCTCTTGGCGTCTGCGGCGGCCTGTTTGACGCGGCCTTTCGCCTCGTCGATGTGGCCGTCTGCTTTCAGGTCAGCGTCGTTGGCGAGCGCTCCAGCGGCTTGCTTGACCCGGCCCTTGGCCTCGTCGAGCAGGCCTTCGGCTTTCTGTTGGTTGGTGTCGCTCATGGCGATGGAGAGGTGCATGGAGAAGGGCATGAGTGCGAGCACACATACACTCGCACACAATTCTGACGGCCTGCTTCTCCGCGCGGTTCCGATCCCACACGGTTGGCGACTCAGCCCCCCATCACAGCAATGCGGACGCGGCGGTTCTCCTGGCGGCCTTCCTCCGTCTCGTTGGTCGTGAGCGGGTGGTACTGACCGAGGCCTACGACCTCCATTCTCGCCGGGTTCATCTCGTGTGTCCACTGCAGGTGCCGGGCCACCATTGCGGCGCGCGCGGCCGAGAGCTCCCAGTTGGAGGGGAATCGCTCCTTCAGCGGCTCAGCGATGGGCTGGGCGTCGGTGTAGCCTTCGATGCGGACCTCGCGCCCTGCGTAGTCCGCCTTGAGCCGCTCCACGACTTCAATCAGGCGGCTGACGCCTTCGGGCGTGAGTTGCGCGCTGCCCGACTCGAAGTAGATGTCGGTCGGGAGGATCGCGACGGTCTCGCCGCGCTCACCACGCCGGGCCGGGCGAGGTTGCACGACGGTGACGCCAGGCTCGGCGCGGAGGCGCTCGTTCTCGCCCCGCAGCCGTTCGATTTCGGCGTAGGCGAGGTCGAGGTCGCCCTGGAGTTGGCCGATTTCAGCGTCGCGCTCGGCGAGGAGTTCGGGGTTGACACAGCCGGCGAGCACGAGGGCGGCGCAGGCCGCAAGAAGCAGGCGAGGCATAGAGAGGGGAAGCTAGCTTGGCGAGGAGCGAAGCCACAAGACGGGTCCCAAACGTGGGTGCGACGCCTGGATGCGCCGGTGGTACGACCCGCCGCGTGACGCCTCAAAGTACGACCCGTCCGTGCCTGCCCGTTGCCGTGCTAGCCAACCACCAGGGCCGAGCCAGCCTCCTTGCGAGGAAGCAGCATCGGCACGTCCGCGACGCGGGAGATCACCACGTCGGCCCCGGCCTCCATCAGGGTGGCGCGGTGCGCGTGGTAGTCGAGGTAGGGCGGCACCACACCGATAGCGAGTAGTCCAGCTGCCGAGGCTGCACGCATGTCGTCGCCGTTGTCACCCACGTACACCGAGCGCGTCCGATTGAACGGGCGCCCATGGAGCGCGTCGAGTTGCTCCATGGCGAGTTCGATGCCGTAGGGGTCGGGCTTGCCGCGCCCCGCCTGCTGGTCCATCCCTACCACGCTCGGAAAGAAGCCGTCCCAGCCGAAGCGGGCGAGCGTCCACTGGGCATCGCGCTCCGGGCGTCCCGTCACGAGCGCGAGCGGATAGCGTGCGGCCAAACCTGCCAGCACGCCCGTCGGCATCAGCGCTGGCTCCTCAGCAATCAGCCCGTCGAAGACGCCGGTCTCGTGGTGCTCGCCGAGGTAGATCCGCTGGAATGCCGCCACGACCTCCTCGAACGGCACGGCGTGCCCGGCCTCGCGGAGCATCGTGTGGGAGAGCTTCCAGTCGTCGTTGAAGCCGCCGCGGTCTTTGTAGGCTTGAATCTCCGCTTTCGTGGGCGTCACGCCTGTGTAACTACGGACGACTTCCTGGACGACCCGGCGGAAGGATCCGGAAACGTCTACGAGCACGCCGTCCATGTCGAACAGCACCGCGTCTATGGGGCGACCAGAAAGCATAGCAGGGAGGCGTTGGGCGTTTTCAGAAAATACACCCAAACCCTGAGGGAGGGACCAGTCACAAATCCGATCCACCCCAAAAAAGGGGCAGAGGGCTGCACAACCCCGCACGCTTCCCAACCCTCCTTATGGGATACCGCGGCGAAGCCGACTGCCGCGGCGAAGCCGACTGCCGTCTACGAGTTCATCGTCGCCAGGAACTCGTCGTTGGAGGCGGTGCCGCGCATCTGTTTCAGGACGAACTGCATCGCCTGGACCGGGTCCATGTCGGCGAGGATCTGCCGCAGGATCCAGATGCGCTGCAGGCGCTCCTCACCGATGAGCATCTCCTCGCGACGCGTACCCGAGCGCATGAGGTTGATGGCTGGGTAGATGCGGCGGTTGGCGAGGTCGCGGTCGAGCACCAGTTCCATGTTGCCCGTGCCCTTGAACTCCTCGAAGATGACCTCGTCCATCTTGCTGCCCGTGTCGATGAGGGCGGTCCCGATGACCGTGAGCGAGCCGCCTTCCTCAACCGCCCGCGCCGCGCCGAAGAACCGCTTCGGTCCGCGCAGCGCGCCCGCCTCGACGCCACCTGACATGGTGCGGCTCTGGCCCTCATAGGCCGCGTTGTGCGCACGCGCCAGCCGCGTGATCGAGTCGAGCAGCACCACCACGTCCTGCCCGGCCTCCACGAGCCGCTTCGCCTTCTCCAGCACGATATCAGCCACGCCAATGTGGCGCGTCGGGTCCTCGTCGAAGGTGGAGGCGATGACCTCGCCGCGGATCGTCCGCTCGAAGTCGGTCACCTCCTCCGGGCGCTCGTCGATGAGCAAGACGAGGAGGTAGGCGTTGGGAAAGTTGGTCGTGATCGCGTTGGCGATCTTCTGCAGCAGGATCGTTTTGCCTGTCTTGGGCTGCGCCACGATCACGCCGCGCTGGCCCTTGCCGATGGGCGCGAAGAGGTCGATGACGCGCGTCGAAAGCTCGCCGCCGGTAGTCTCCAGGCGGAGTTGCTCGTCGGGGTAGCTGGGCGTGAGGTAGTCGAAGTCGATGCGCTCGGCCATCTCGCTGGGCGAGACGCCGTTGATGGCGTTCACGCGGATGAGCGCGAAGAAGCGCTGGCCTTCCTTCGGCGGGCGAACCTGCCCGTCCACGGTGTCGCCGACGCGCAGGCTGAAGCGCTTGATCTGGCTCGGAGAGACGTAGATGTCGTCGGGTGACGGGAGGTAGTTGTATTCCGCTGAGCGCAGGAAGCCGTAGCCGTCCGGGAGGATTTCGAGGACGCCCACCTTGTGGATCATGCCTTCGAGCGAGACCTGCATCGGGTCGAAGCCCTGCATGTAGGCGGGCCACTGGTCGGAGATGGGCTGGCGCTGGCGAGGGCGGCGTCGGTTGGGACGACGCTCGGACGTGCGAGGCGTAGCGCGGGCCTCAGAACGAGCGGGGGAGAGGTCAGCCATGGGAGCAGATCGATGGGGCGCCGCGTCGCTCGCAGCCTCAGAGTGAGCAGCATCAGCGGCGCGACGGGCTTGGCGCACGGTTCCGTTACCGTGGCCGTTCTCAGAATTGTGCGCCGCTTCGTCGGCGTTCGCTTCGAGGATGCGGTAGATGAGGTCGCGCTTCCGCAAGTGGGACAGCCCGTGGAGACCGAGACGCTGCGCGATCTCCTGCAGCTCGGCGACCTTCTTTTCTTGCAGCGACGCGATGTTCATGGGGAGGGGCATTCGCCGGGGGTGAGCCCGACTGGCGCGTGTGCAGGGCGCACGGGCCTGACGCGGGAGAGAAGGGAGACGCTCGGGAGCGCCGTGGAGAAAAGCAAGAAGAAGGGAAGGGAAGGGAAAGTGTACGCAGAAAGATCGTCCAAAACAACCGCTTATCCATGCCTGGCGGCGGTGGCCCGATTCTTATCCAGCCTGGCAGTAGCCTGAGCGGCCTGAGCGACATCTACGCGGGCTCGTCCGCCGCGCGGAGCACGGCAGCCGCCACGAGGTGCGAGCCTGTGGCAAGCACGGCGTCATGCGCGGTGATTCGCCGGTGCAGCCACGCGAGCGCCTCATGGGGAGTCGTGGGTGCGTCATCGAGAGAAAGAGCAAGGCCGGCCGCTGCGAAAGCCGCGCGGAGCTCCGCCGCCGAGCGGGCGCGGGCGCTGTCGAGCGACACGGGCGTGATCGTCGCCTCCGCACGCCGGAGCAGGGGCACGAGGGCGTCGAAGTCTTTGTCACGCATCAGCCCGAGGAGCACCTGGAGACGCCCCCCAGCTGTGCCTTCTCGACGAGCGTGCTGCCGCGCCTGCACAAACGCGAGCGCAGCGGCGAGTCCCTCGGCGTTGTGACTCACGTCCAGCACGGTAAGCGGCGACTCCGACCAAACTTCACAACGACCCCGAATTCCAGCGAGTTTCCGCACCCCGGCGAGTCCTTGACGTACGGCGCTGCGGTCGCTTCCATCTTCGCCAGTCATGATGCCTGCGGTCTCAGCCGCGCGCACGGCGAGCGCTGCATTCCAGGTCTGATGGGTACCAGGAAGCCCCATGCAGAGATCGGCGAACCGGCGTTCCGGTGTGTTCACGTCGAGGCGCACCGCTCCGTCAGACGAGGGTCCCGCCTCCACGGTCACCGTCTCGCGTACCGCCTCGAACGCCGCGCCTCGTGCTTCGGCTTCGGCGCGGAGCACCGCTCGGAGCGCGGGGTCCGGCTCAGCGGTGAGGAACGGGACTCCAGGTTTGGCGATGCCTGCTTTCTCGCGGGCGATCGCCGACTTCGTGGTGCCGAGCACGTCCGTGTGGTCGAGCCCGATGTAGGTGACCAGCGCCACCGCAGGCGCGAGCACGTTGGTCGCGTCGAGCCGGCCGCCAAGGCCAACCTCCACCACAGCGAGGTCGACGGCCACCTCGGCGAAGTACAGAAAGCTCAGCGCCACGGTTGCCTCGAAGAAGCTCGGGCGCACGGCGTCGAAGAGAGCGCGGTGCCGCGCCACAGCGCCAGCGATCCATGCGTGCGGAGCCGCCTGCCCATCGATGCGCATCCGCTCCGCGAAGTCGAGCAGGTGGGGCGAGGTGTGCAGCCCCGTTCGTCGCCCGCTAGCGGTGGCGATGGCGGCCAGCATCGAGGCCGTAGAGCCTTTGCCGTTCGTACCCCCGACGTGAACGCTCGGGAACGCCTCATGAGGCCCCCCAAGCCCCTCCATGAGCCGCTCCATCGTGGTGAGGCCCGGCTGGTAAGCCGCCTGTCCCTGCGCCGCCCAGCGCGGCAGCGCGTCGAGGTAGGCCCTGGCGTCGTCGTACGTCACGTCGGTGTGTCCCCGGGCGCCTCGATCAGTGTGATGCGCCGCCGCGTCTCGCCGATGCCGTCGCCTTCGACATGCGTGAGCTGGAGCCGGACGGTCTCCGGCGGCAGCACCGCCTCGATGCGTGCAGGCCACTCGATCAGGCACGCGCCGTCGCTGAAGAAGTAGTCCTCGTAGCCGAGGTCATAGAGCTGCTCGATACGCTCGATGCGGTAGGCGTCGAAGTGGTAGAGCGGGAAGCGCGCGCCATCGTACTCGTTGACGAGCGTGAACGTCGGCGAGTTAACTGCGGCTGGGTCGAGGCCCTGGGCAGCGCAAAGCCCCTTGACGAGGTGCGTCTTGCCCGCGCCGAGGTCGCCGTAGAGTGCGACGAGGTCGCCGGGCCCCAGGTGCGCGCCCAGGCGCTCGCCGAGGGCCATCGTCGCCTCGGGCGAGGACGAGTCGAGCGGGAGCAAGTCGGCGGCAGCGAGACGAAAGTCGGACATCGGACGGGGAACGAAAAGTCTGGGTCCCCCACCCTATTCCCGGTGGAGCGGTTCCCGGAATGGCCCACAACGAGCGCGGGGACGCACCCGCCCAGGACACGCCCCCGCTCTACCTTACTCCGCCGACGCCGCCCTAGCGCACCACCGTCAGCCGACGCGTCTCTGCAAAGCTCTCACCCACCACGCGCACCACGTACGTGCCCGCCGGCAGACCCGACACATCGACGTCGAGCCGCTCCTCCGAGCCTCCACGCAGCGCCACCGCGCCCGACACTACCGCCCGGCCTAGCACGTCGTACACCGTCACCGACGCCTCTTGCGACTCGGCCACCTGCACCGCTAGCGTTGCCGACGTTGACGACGGGTTCGGGTAGAGCTCGCCCCACCTGCTCGACTTCGCGGAGCGGATGCGCATCGATGGGCAGGCGGCTCCGCACGCATGGATCGCTGGCG
>JBCBEX010000138.1:0-6596 GCA_038528235.1 Bacteroidota bacterium | reverse complement strand
ACGCAGGACGCCGTGACGGTGCCGCTTACGCTCGTGCAGCCCGCCGAGGCGCGTGTGGTGGTCTACGACGTGCTAGGCCGCGAGGTCGCTGTGCTAGCCGGTGGCGCTCAGGCGGCAGGCACGCATACCCTCGTGATCGAGACGGCAGCATGGCCAGCTGGTGCGTACCTGATCCGAGCCACCGTAGACGGGGTGACCGAGACGCGCCCGGTGACCGTGTCGCGGTAAACGTGACTCCGAGTCGTGCGGACCACGGGGCTGCGCAGGCAGCCTGACGATGTACAAGAGGGTGCGGCCCTCGAAGTAAAGCGGCGTCGCCGACGCAGGCGCTGCGAGGAAGCTGGCACGAGGTTTGGCGGTAGGAGCGGTGCCCGCGCGCCTGCGCGGTGGCACGGATCGTTCCTATGACTACCCTCGTGATACCGTGACCCGATTCCTGCTCCTCGTCGTCTTGGTTCTCGGTGTCAGCGCGTGGCTCGTGTGGGAAGGGGGCGAGAGCGCGCCGCCTTCGAACGGGTTCGTCGTCCACCGCGTCGCGCATGCCGGCGGCGGCCTCGACGGGCAGACGTACACGAACTCGATGGAAGCGCTCGACCAGAGCGCGGCGCTCGGCTTCGTCTACATCGAACTCGACCTCCTGTTCACCACCGACGGCGAACTCGTCTGCCTGCACGACTGGGACGGCTTCGGCGGCGAGGCGCTGTCGTTCGACCAGTTCCGCGCCGCCGTCGAGGCGCGCGGGACGTTTGAGAACTGCGACCTGGAGCGGCTCCGCACGTGGATGACGACGCACGACCAGGTCCACCTCATCACCGACGTGAAAGGCGACAACCTCGACGCCCTGACGCTCATGCGTGCTCGCATCCCGGAAGCGACCCGTCGCGTCATCCCGCAGGTCTATCGTCCCGAGGCCTTTGCGGAGGCAAAGCGCCTGGGCTTCGAGCAAGTGATCTGGACGCTCTACCGCTACGATGGTAGCGTCGAGGACGTGCTCGCCTGGGCAGATCAGTTCGAGGGGCCGTTCGCCGTGACGATGCCCAAGGCGCGGGCGCGAACGAACCTGCCGCAAGCGCTGGCCCAGCGTGGCATCCCGACCTACGTACACACCGTGAACGGGGCCGACGAAGCAGAGACCTATCGCACCGAGGCGGACATCACGGAGGTGTACACGGATTTTCTGCCGCCCAGCCCGCACGGCAAAGCATCCTCACCGTGAGGATGGCCCGAGCCTGTCACGAAGCAGCCGGGCCTCGTCGCGGACAGCCTGCCCGAGGGCACCGCCGACGAGGGTGAGGGGCAGGCGCGGCCCGGCGAAGGCATCGGCGATGGCGTGGAGCGTGCCGAGCGACGGAGCGGCTTCTTGCGTGAGCGCCGTGATCGCGTCCCAGCGGTCGGGGACGAACTTCGCTTTGAAGGCTTCGAGCCCCTCGAAGTTGTAGAACCGCCGCCCGTGGGCGCGCACCCATCCCAACAGCCCCTGAAGCCAGAGCGGGTTGTCGAGGTGCGGTACGCCCGGGGCTGTCTCGATGGCGCGCTGCGAGAGCGGGGAGAGGCCGAGCGTGACGTAGGGCGAGCCGGCCTCGGCGGCGGCGCGCATCGCGGCGTCGAGGAGGAGCGTGGCGGTTCCGTTGGGCGCGGCGCTCCCCTGGATGATCTGCTCCACGAGCCACCCGTCGCGCGCGGGGATCGGCGAGAGGATGAGGTAGCCCACTGGCTCCGTATCGCCGCCACTGCCCGCTCGTTCTGCGACAAACACGCGGCGGTCGATCAGGCGCCCGAGCGTTTGCGGCTCGACGAGGAAGTGCATCGCAGGCATCCGCTTCGAGGCAAGCCACTCGGCGAGAAGCTGCTCCAACGCCGGGTGCGACTCGGCGCGCTCGCTTGGCCACGTTCTCACCGTCACGCCCTTGTTGCGCGCCCGGTTGCGCTGCGCCCGCAGCGACGACTTCGACGCAAGGATATCGTCCCACCGCGCGGGGTCCCAGACGGGCTGTGCGCCGAGCGTCATCTGGCTGTAGTCGGGACGCCCGGCGAGGACGGTGCGCAGGCGCTCGTCCGCGCCGAAGTAGCACACCCGAGCCTGCTGCGCTCGGGCCGCTGCCGCAAACCGATGCGCGGCTTCAGCGACATAGTCTTCGGTGCAGACGGGCTCGCCCGCTACCACCCTCATCGCGCGTCCGCTCAGCCGCCGCGTCTCGACGTAGCCGACCACGGCACGATCGCCCGGCGCGAACCAGTAGGACAGCCCTGGATTGAGCAGCTGGTAGGCGGTCGCGTTCCACCCATGAGCCAGCACCAGCCGCCGGACGCGGTCGAGGGGCGGGGTAAGGCGGTGCGGCACAGGCAGGGTGGGATGTGAGCGAGGGCAAGCATACGGACGCCGGGCCTCCTCATTCGGAGATGGCCTCGCGTGCGTAGTAGCTTGAGGCATCCGCTCCCGCGATCGATGGGGCCAACCGGAAAGCGTTGTCGCTGAGAACACGTCCCCTCAGGCTCGGTTTTTCTCGTCATGAACACGCACTTCGCCATCGCTCTGCACGCGCTTGCGTTGCTCCACCACGAGAACGCCTCGCCGCTCTCCGCCGTGGTCATCGCTGCGAGCGTCGGGACCAACCCCGTCTTCATGCGACGCGTCCTGCGTGACCTCCAGCGGGCGGACCTCATCGATATCAAGCGGGGCGTCGACGGCGGAGCATCGCTTGCCCGCCCTGCAGACCGGATCACCCTGGCGGAGGTTTACCTAGCGGTGTTCGGCAGGGGCCGCCTCCTCGCGATCCACGAGGCGCCGAGTCCTAGGTGCCAGGTAGGACAGGGCGTAGCGACAGCGTTCACGGACGTCGCCCAAAACGCAGAGGACGCGCTCCTGGCACACCTCCGCGACGAGTCCATCGCGGACTTTCATGCGCGCACGCAGTGCACGGAGCCCGCACAGGAAAAATAATAGGAACTATATCGATTCTCTTTAAGTAGGGGACCGAACCGCGCGCTCAAGGTGAGACGGCGTGGTTATAAACAGAACCAATTTGGTTGTACTTATGGGGCGCTTACGCCTATTCCTCCTGCTGGCTTCCATCGGTGTCGCGGCACCGGGCACGCCCGCGGCAGCGCAGCCTGCTCCCGATTCCTCCATCCAACCTGTCACCCCGATGTCCTCTGATCCGCTTGCCACGGCTCCAACCACGTCCGACCGCGAGCGCCAGGTGCTGGCTCTCCTGAAAAGCCTGGAGACCGGCGATCCTGCCCCCGTTGCGCTCGTCAACCCCGATAACTACACCCAGCACAACCTCGCCATCGGGGACGGCATCGAGGGTCTGGCCGCCGCGCTTGAACTCCTCGACGGGACCGCCCGCGTCCGCTCGGTGCGTGTCTTCGAGGACGGCGATTACGTCTTCGTACACACGGACTACGACTTCTTCGGGCCGAAGGTCGGCTTTGACATCTTCCGCTTCGAGGACGGCCGTGTCGTGGAGCACTGGGACAACCTGCAGGAGACGGCAGGCCCCAACCCGAGCGGTCGCACCATGCTGGACGGCCCCACCATGCCCACCGATCTGGAGAAGACGAACGAGAACAAGACGCTCGTCCGCACCTTCTTCGAGGACGTGCTCGTCGGCCGGCGCTTCGACCGCCTCCCCGACTACTTTGACGGTGATCGCTACATCCAGCACAACCCTGCTATCGCAGACGGGCTGTCGGGCCTGGGCGCCGCGCTGCAGTCGTGGCAAGAGGAGGACTTCGAGTTCGCCTACGACACGGTGCACGCCGTCTTTGGCGAGGGCAACTTCGTGCTGGTGGTGAGCGAAGGACGCTTCGGGGGCGACCCTGTCGCGTTCTACGATTTGCTCCGGGTCGAGAACGGGAAGATTGCCGAGCACTGGGACACGATCGAGACGATCCCGCCGAGAGAGGCCTGGCAGAACGACAACGGTAAGTTTGGCTTCTAGGCGCTGGGCTCCCGAGCGCCGGTGCTTCGCCGCGAGGCATGAGCAGCCCCCGGGCTCCGGTCTGGGGGAGGCCCGCAGCGGAGCTCGCCACGACGATGAGTGCGGCAGCGCTGGCTTGGGCTCCACGGAAACCAGGGAAACGTAGCGGAGTGCCTTGCGTATCTGCGCTAAACTCGAGGGCAGTCCGTATCCCCATTCTGTGCGCCGTCTGGCACGGTTTCGGCTCCCCTCGCTCTGCTTGGCCCCCCTTTATTCAGCGCCCCGCTCATCGTGACTGCCCCAATGGCTGCCTCCGACGCTCGTTCCAACGACCAGCCCCGCGTGACGCTCGCGGAGCTTCGCGCGCTCCTCGCCGAGCGCATCCTCATGCTCGACGGCGCGATGGGCACCATGATCCAGCGCCACAAGTTCGAGGAGGAGGACTACCGCGGCGCGCGCTTCGCCGAGTGGCCGCACAACGTCAAGGGCAACAACGACCTCCTCTCGCTCACGCAGCCGGACGTCATCCGGGACATCCACAAGCTGTATCTGGAGGCAGGTGCGGACCTCATCGAGACGAACACCTTCAACAGCACGTCGATCTCGCAGGCCGACTACCACATGGAGGAGCTCGTCTACGAGCTCAACCTCGCGAGCGCGCAACTCGCCCGGCAGGCCGCTGACGCCTACTCGACGCCCGAGAAGCCGCGTTTCGTTGCGGGAGCCGTCGGGCCGCTCAACCGGACGCTCTCGATCTCGCCCGACGTCAACGACCCCGGCTTCCGCGCGGTCACGTTCGAAGAGGTGCGCGACAGCTACATGGAACAGCTCGACGGCCTGCTCGACGGCGGCGTGGACCTGCTGCTTGTGGAGACGATCTTCGACACGCTCAACGCCAAGGCGGCCATCGCAGCCATCGCGCAGACGTTCCATGAGCGGGGCTACGAGATTCCGGTGATGCTCTCGGGCACCATCGTGGATATGAGCGGGCGCACGCTCACCGGCCAGACCGTCGAGGCGTTCTGGATCTCGATCAGCCACTGCCCGGCGCTGCTGTCCGTGGGCCTCAACTGCGCGCTCGGCTCGGCCCAGATGCGCCCCTTCATCGAGGAGTTGAGCGGCGTCGCCGATATCCCTGTCAGCCTCTACGCCAACGCGGGGCTCCCGAACGAGATGGGTGGCTACGACGAGACGCCGGAATACATGGCCGAGGTCGCCGCCGAGTACGCCGACGCGGGCTTCCTGAACATCCTTGGCGGCTGCTGCGGAACGACCCCGCCCCACATCGCCGCGATGGGCGAAGCCGTCGCCACCAAGCCGCCGCGCGTCCCGCCGACGCTCCCGCCCTATACCCGCCTCGCAGGCCTCGAACCGCTCGTCCTCCGCGAAGAGACCAACTTCGTCAACATCGGCGAGCGCACGAACGTCACGGGCTCCCGCCGCTTCGCCCGCCTCATCAAGGAGGGCGACTACGAGACCGCGCTCTCGGTCGCGCGCCAGCAGGTCGAGAACGGCGCGCAGATGATCGACGTGAACATGGACGAGGGCATGCTCGACTCCGTGGACGCGATGCGCACGTTCCTCAACCTCGCGATGGCCGAGCCCGACATCAGCCGCGTGCCGGTCGTCGTCGACTCCTCGAAGTGGGAGGTCATCGAGGCGGGCCTGCAGTGTGTGCAGGGCAAGTGCGTCGTCAACTCGATCTCGATGAAGGAGGGCGAGGAGGAGTTCCTGCGCCACGCGCGCCTCGCCCGGCAGTACGGCGCCGCCGTGATCGTGATGGCCTTCGACGAGGAGGGCCAGGCCGACACCTACGAGCGCCGCATCGAGATCTGTGAGCGCGCCTATCGCCTGCTCACCGAAGAAGTCGGCTTCCCGCCGCAGGACATCATCTTCGACCCCAACGTGTTCGCCGTCGCGACGGGCATCGAGGGGCACAACCGCTACGGCATCGACTTCATCGACGCCACGCGCTGGATCAAGGGCAATCTCCCCGAGGCGAAGATCTCCGGCGGCGTCTCGAACCTGTCGTTCTCGTTCCGCGGCAACAACGCCGTCCGCGAGGCGATGCACGCCGCGTTCCTCTACGAAGCCGTCAAGGCCGGGATGGACATGGGCATCGTCAACGCGGGCCAGCTGGAGGTCTACGAGGAGGTCGAGCCTGAACTGCTCGCGCGCATCGAGGACGTGCTCTTCGACCGCCGCGAGGACGCGACCGAGCGCCTCGTTGATTTTGCCGAGACGGTCAAGTCGGAGGGCAAGGTCAACGTCAAGGACGAGAAATGGCGCGACGCGCCGGTTTCGAAGCGGCTGGAACACGCGCTCGTGAAGGGCCTCGTGGAGTACATCGACGAAGACGTGGAGGAGGCCCGCCAGGCCGCCACCCGCCCGCTCGACGTGATCGAGGGGCCGCTCATGGATGGCATGAACGTCGTCGGCGAACTCTTCGGGCAGGGCAAGATGTTCCTCCCGCAGGTCGTCAAGTCGGCGCGCGTGATGAAAAAGGCCGTCGCCCACCTCACGCCCTACATCGAGGCGGAGAAGGAGGCGTCAGGCGCCAGCCAAGCCCGCGCGAAGGTGCTCATGGCGACCGTCAAGGGCGACGTCCACGACATCGGCAAGAACATCGTCGGGGTCGTGCTCGGCTGCAACAACTTCGAGGTGATCGACCTC
>JBCBEX010000137.1:0-6695 GCA_038528235.1 Bacteroidota bacterium | reverse complement strand
CGGAAGTCCTCCTCGTAGAGCGCACCGCCGAGGCATTCGCCGTGGATCACCGGGTCGGTGGCCACGTCGGCGGGGACGCGGCGGTCGGCGAACACGTCGGAGAAGTAGAGCTCGCCGCCGGGCTTGAGCACGCGCACGATCTCGGCGAAGGCGGCGTGCTTGTCGGGCGTGAGGTTGAGCACGCAGTTCGAGATCACGACATCCACGCTGTCGTCCTCGATGCCGAGCGCAGCCAGGTCCTCGATAGTGCCGAGGCGGAAGTCGGTCGTGACGGTGTCGAAGCCGAAGCGCTCGGCGTGCGTGGCGGCGTGCCGCTCGGCGACCTTGAGTTGCTCGGCGGTCATGTCCACGCCGATGACGCGGCCGTTTGGCCCGGCGAGCGCAGCGGCGAGGAACACATCCCGCCCCGTGCCGCAGCCGAGGTCGAGCACGGTACAGCCGTCGAGCGCAGGCGGGAGCGGCGAGCCGCAGCCGTAGAACTTGGCAAGCACCTCGTCTTCGAGCTGGCCGAGGATGGCCTTGTGCTTGGCGGGCAGGTCCTCGGTGGAGCAGCAGGCGCTCGTCTTGAGGTCGGCGCTGGTTTCAAGCGTGGAGCCGTAGTAGTCGCGGACGGCGGCGTGGACCTGGTCGGCGGAAGGCGGAGTGGGCGTGGTGGGGACCTGCATGGCGGGCGCGTGGCGTGGGAGAAGCGAGAACGGAAAAGGCGGACGAACATACGGGTCCGCCCCTTACGTCACCCACGCCATTTTGCCCGCTGCGCTGTCAGCGAACCACGACGGTCAGCGGGTCGCCACCCCGGCGATGTGCGGTGTGACGAGGTTGAACGGCAGGTCGGCGTCGAAGCGCTCCAGGTCCACCGACGTGAAGCCTGCCGCCTCAATGGCCAGCCCTGTCTCGCGGTCGGGGCTTCCCATCTGTTTCGCATGCCCGCGTCCACCAACGGACCAATCGGCTCTACCCTTTCATTGAACGCAGTGTCAGCAAGGCGACTAGGAAAGCGTCCGCGGGAAGGCTTCCTCTGACGGCACGCCAGTCCTCGAGGGCCTGCGCCACTTGTTCAAGGAGTGTTACAACCTCCGCTCGTGTGAAGGTGCGGGACACGTCGTAGTCAGCCTCGTGACGAGCCTCCTGAAGGTCAACAAAGGCCTTTGCTACACCCCGAAGCGATACCGGTATCGCCTGCCCGTTTAGCCCAGGTTCGATCTTTCGCGATAACCCACCTTCAGCGAACTGCCGGGCAACGCTCTTCATATCAGCGTGGTCGTGGGCTCGTCGGACGCAGAGACGCAACGAGGCTCGGGCATTTCCGCTTACCATGAGACGCGCTGACTCCTCAGTGAGGAGGTGGAACATCGCGTAGTAGGCGGTCGATACTGCTCTTCTGAGGCTAGCCTGCTTCGGCCTCCGCGGCTCTTTGCGCGCGAGAAGAAAAGCCTGGTCCAGCAGATCGCCGTGCAGGCTCATACTTCCACCTCGTGCACATTTCCGACCTCAGAGGCCGTGCGGAACCGGACGTATGCCCAGGCTACTGATGGCACGACTTCCATAGCGAGCGACCGGATCTGCTCGCGCATCTCAGCAATGGTCGCGTAGGCCACACCGTCGTTCTCGAGGGTAGCCCACACCCACACGGCCTCGTCATCGGTGGCATCGAGGCCGCGCTCTACCTTCCAGCCCGCGACTGGGGTAGGCCATGTCTGGGCTTTGAGCCCTTCAAGGAGTTTGTCCATAGATGGTATTGTTGCTTGCTCAAGGTACTGTTGCCTCACTCTGCGGTTGCATTCAGCACCCCTCACCGCACCGCCACCCCGGCGATGTGCGGCGTGACGAGGTTGAACGGCAGGTCGGCGTCGAAGCGCTCCAGGTCCAATGACGCGAAGCCTGCCGCCTCGATGGCCAGCCCCGTCTCGCGGTCGGGGCGGCAGCCATCGGCCACCCAGCCCCACGGACGACGGAACACCCGCTGCGCCCCCCGCCGCACCGTTCCCCGCTGAGCCGCAACGTGCTCGATGAACACGAACCGGCCGCCCGGCTTGAGTACGCGCCGCACCTCGGCAAGCGTCTGTGCCACGTCGTCCACGGAGCAGAGCACGAGCGTGCTCACGACCGCATCAGCGCTTGCGTCGTCCACGGGCAGCGCTTCGGCCACGCCCACCTCGGGGCGTACGTCGAGACCGAACTCGTCGGCCTGCTCTTGGAGGTAGGGGTGCATGTGCACGTTCGGCTCGACGGCGACCCAGCGCGTGCCCGCTGCGAGGTAGCGCGCGTTCGGCCCCGCACCGGCTCCGATCTCGACGACCGTACCACGTAGAGCGCCGAGCAGGCTCTGCTTGCGGTCCCCGTAGAGCCGTTGGTCGGTACCGTCGGCGCGGTGCATGCAGCCAGCGAAGAAACGAGCGTAGAGGCCGGAGCGGACGGCGGTGCACATGGTGTGGACGTGTGGACGTGTGGACGTGTGGACGTGTGGACGTGTGGACGCAAGCAACGTGCCCGTTCCCGCTCGTCCAAACCGATTCTACTTGGATTTTAGGGCGCTAGCCCGTAGGCTAGGCACCATGTCTTCGGAAGCGCTTCCTGGCGCTCATTTTTCGCTCACACCAGTCCTCTCCTGCTATGTCCATCGCTAAGACCATTGAGGTCTCCTCGCAATCCACCGTCAGCTTCGACGACGCGGCCCAAAACGCCATCCGCGAAGCGGGCCGCACCATCAAGAACATCCGCCACGTGTGGGTCGAGTCCTTCGAGATCGAGGTCGGCGACGATGGCACTCACATGTTCCGCACGCACTGCAAGGTGACGTTCGTCGTCAACCACGGCGACGACGCCGGCGGCGACTGAGCCTTCGGTTCTGAGCTACAGCCTCAGAACCACCACCCCAGAGCCATACCCCCGCGCCTCGGTCCTACAGGATCGGGGCGCGTCCATTTGCACGAGGGCGATGTACACGAGAGCGATTTCAATGGGGACGCTCAGGCTGCCGTCATCGCCTCCCACAGCAGCCGTAGCGCCACGAAGGCTGCGAACGTTGCGAAGGCGAGCCGGACGACGTTGACGTTGAGCCGATAGACCGCCTTCACGCCGAGGCGGGCAGTGAGCATCGTCGGCAGCGCCAGCAGCAGGCCCCGTCCGACATCGACATAGCCGATGGCCGTAGACGGCGTGTCGGCACCGAGCCCGAGGTACGCGTACGTCGCCACGCCCATGAGCGAGATCAGCACGATGGTAGCCGTCGAGGTGCCGACGGCGCGTTGCAGCGGCAGCCGCACGAGGCTGTTGTAGGCGGGCACGAGGATCACACCGCCGCCCACGCCCGCCGCCGCCGCGAGCGAGCCCGCCGCGAGGCCTGTCCCGCCGAGGAAGGGCAGCGTCGTCCGCTCATCGCCCTCGACCGCGGGCGCCACCCCCCGACGGCTCTGCCAGCTCTTGCGCAGCATCCGCACCACCACCACGAGCAGCACCACGCCCAGCACGACCTGGAACGCCCGCGCGTCGTACCACGGCTGGGTAGTCACGAACCGCGACATCAGAAACACCGCCACCGCCGCGCAGCCCCCCGTCGCGAGCGCCACCCGGCGGTGCACGCCGTCCTTCTTGAGTTGGCTCACCGTGCCCGCTGCCGAGGCCGCCAGCGTACAGAACAGGCTCGTCCCCAACACAAGCGGTGTCAGGATGGCCTCGTCCACACCGATCGCGCGGAAGTAGAAGAAGAACACGGGGCCGAAGATCACCCCGCCCCCGATCCCGATCAGCCCGGCGATGAATCCGCCAATTGCTCCGGTGACGAGGAGCAGGACGATGTGCAGCGGATCCACGGAGCAACGGACAGGTAGGGCGAAAAACCGAGGCGCAAGCTACGGCGCGGCCCGTTCTCCACACCGTCGCGTCACCTGCCCAGTCTCTAGCGCGGTGCGAGCACGCTCCGGTACCGCGCGCGATCGTCGAGGACAGCCACGGCCTGCCGTAGCTGCGGGTCGGTGCCGAGCGAAGTAGCCACCTGCGCGGGCTGCCCGACGTAGCGCGAGAGGATCTCCTGGCGCAGCCGCTCGCGGAGGCGCGGCGCGTGGCGCTCGAAATCGGCCTCTTTCTCGTCGATCAACTCGGCGCGGAGGTCGGCGACCTCGTCGTCGGTGGCGTCGTAGCCCGCCTCGTCCAGGTCGGCGACGAGTTCGGCGAGCATGCGCTCGGCGCGCGTCTCGTAGGCGATGTCCTCGGCGTCTACGAAGGCGCGGAAGCGGGCCAGCAGCGCGTCGTCCACGGCGAAGCCAGTCGGCAGCGTCGGCGTCTCGGCAGCGAAGCGGTTGGCGAAGCGGAAGAACGCCGCGCGCCGCACCAGCGCCTCTTCGAGCTCGCTCACTGGCCCGAGGCTCGCCTCGATGTCAGGGTTGATGCCCTGGCCGTCGAAGACGGTCCGGCCGCCGAGCGTCTCGAAGGCGCGGCGCAGCGAGTCGGGCACCTCGTCGGCGTGGCCGCCAGCCTCGTCGCGCCAGTAGGTGACGCTCTGGATGCTGCGCCCGCTGGGGATGTAGTACTTCGAGGTCGTCATCTTGAGCGACGTGTTGTAGGGCAGCGGGCGGATGATCTGCACGAGGCCCTTGCCGAAGGTCGTCTCGCCGAGGACGACGGCGCGGTCGTGGTCCTGGAGGGCGCCCGCCACGATCTCGCTCGCGGAGGCGCTCACGCCGTCCACGAGCACCACGAGCGGCACGTCGGGCGCGATGGGCGCCGCCTCGCTGCGGTAGACGCGCTCACTCTCGGCGGCCCGCCCGCGCGTGGACACCACCACTGATCCCTGCGGCACGAAGTGACCGACGATATCCACGGCCTGGTCGAGCAGCCCGCCCCGGTTGCCGCGCAGGTCGAGCACGAGCCCGGAGAGCGTGCCTTCGGCCTGCATCGTCGCGACGGCGTCCTCAACTTCGCTGGCGGCGGTGCGCGCGAAGCGCTCAAGACGCACGTAGCCCACGCCCGCCGCCTCGCCCCCGAGGAAACCGGAGTGCGTCACGTTTTTGAGCTGAATCTCGGCGCGGGTGAGCGTGAATGCCAGTGCGCCCGGCTCGCCCTCGCGCTCGACGCTGAGGTCAACGGTCGTGCCCGGCGTACCGCGCAGCAGCGCCCGAAGGTCGTCCTGCGCGAACTCGGACACGGGCGTCCCGTCGACGCTCAGGATGGTGTCGCCGGGGCGCATGCCCACCTCGGCAGCGCTGTAGCCTTCGACCACGTCCACGACCGTGAAGCGCTCGCCGCGTAGGCTCACCGTCACGCCTACGCCGCCGTAGCGCCCGCGCGTCACGATGTCGATGTCCTCGTTAGCCGCCTCGTCGATGAAGACGGTATACGGGTCGAGCGTTTCCAGCATGGCCTCGATGCCCGCGCGCATCATCCGCTCGGGATCGACGGGGTCGACGTAGCCCGTGGCGAGCTCCTCGTACAGCTCACCGAAGATGGTGAAGTTCTTCTTCATGGCGAAGAAGTCGTCGCCGTAGGCGAAGCCGATCCCGATCAGAGCGCCCACGCCGAGCGCGAGCACGAGGGCCAGGAGGTGCAGCGGGCGAGGGCGGGAGGCAGCGCGCATAACAGGCAGAGGAGTAGCGGCTCGAATGGGACGGCGATCCGAACGGAGCGGCGATGGAGATTCAACGAAGCGGGCGCGTGACACCCGACAGCCCGCCGGGAGGATCCGTATGGACCGGATTCTACCCGCCCCTTGGCCTTCTCACCCACCGACGGGCAGAAATAGCGAGCGGCACCGGGAGCCGTCCCCCGATGCCGCCGCCGTCGAACAAGAGCCTGCCGCGCTAGACCTCGCCGTTCGGATCGAGCGTCTCAATGGTCGCCCGGTAGGCGCGCAGGAACGAGGCTGCCATCGCGCCGTCGATGATGCGGTGGTCGTAGGAGAGCGACACGTACATCATGTGCCGGATGGCGATCACGTCGCCCAGCGTGGGGTCCTCCACCACCACCGGCCGCTTGGTGATCGCGCCCGGGGAGAGGATGGCCACCTGAGGCTGGTTGATGATCGGCGTGCCCATGAGCGAGCCGAGCGAGCCGACGTTGGTCACGGTGAACGTGCCACCCTGGAGCTCGTCCGGGAGCAGTTGCTTGTTGCGGGCGCGCGTGGCGAGGTCGGCGACGGCTTGGGCAAGGCCCGCGACGTTCTTCTGTCCCGCGTCGCGCACGATGGGCACGAGCAGCCCCTTCGTCCCGATGGCCACCGCGATGCCGATGTGGAAGTCTTTCTTGACGATGACCTCCTTGCCCTGCACCGAGGCGTTGAGGAGCGGGTGGCTCCGGAGCGCGTCGACGGACGCCTTGACGAAGAAGGGGGTGTAGGTAAGCTTGACGCCCTCGCGCTGCTGGAAGGCCTGCTTCTGGCGCTCGCGCAGCGTGACGAGGTTGGTGACATCAATCTCGGCGAAGGAGGTGACGTGCGCACTCGTCGCCTTGGAGCGCGTCATGTGCTCGGCGATGAGCTGCCGCATGCGGTCCATCTTGATCACCTCCACGCGCGAGCCGCCATCGCCCGAGGCCGCGACGGGTTGGGCGGCCAGCCGGGGTGCTGACACCGGGGCTGCCTTCGCGACGGGCTGCGCCACGGGGGCTGCTGAGACAGGAGCCGCCTGCGCGGGCGCGCTGCCCCGCTGCTCCAGGTAGGCGAGCACGTCTTGCTTCGTCAGCCGGCCCTCGGCGCCACTCCC
>JBCBEX010000136.1:0-6752 GCA_038528235.1 Bacteroidota bacterium | reverse complement strand
GCTTGGCAAGCCAGCGATAGCCCTTGGGGACAGAGCCGACGGCCACGTGGCAAAGCCCAAGGCCTTTGTAGGCGTCGCATCCCAATCATCGACGACGACGACAGGTTGGACGCGAGGAGGCTGATGCCGATCAGGCCCCACGTGAGGGAGCGGCCCGCGAGGAAGTAGTCCTCGCCATCGTCGGTCTTGCGTGAGAAGTAGAGCCCGATGCCGAAGATCAGCAGGGCATAGATCACGACCGCGCCGATGTCGAGCGGGGTGAGGGTGAAGGTGGGCATGGGTGAGGTGGTGGACGAAGAAACGGGAAGGGCTTCCGGCTCCGAGAGGGCCGGGTTGCAATCTAAGGGTATCCCGTATATTTTATAGCCATGAACGTTTTGGACGTTATTACCTCAGCATTACCGCTCAAGACTGTGTGTACGACGCTGCGAGCCCCTGCTGTGCTTCGGAAGCGCTTGCATCGCTCCGAGGCGATTCCTACTTTCGCGCGTCTGTAAGCGCTTACCCAGCGTTTGCACCCACCCCGTCTCCTTCCCCAACAATCTCAGCAGGATCTCATGAGTAGGATCGTTACCGCCTTGCTCTTTGCAGGCGCGTTGCTCCTCACCGGAGCCTCTCCGGCTTTTGCCCAACAGTCCGTCAGCGGCGTTGTCACTGACGCCACCACGGGCGACCCGCTCCCCGGTGTGAACATCGTCGTGCAAGGCACCACCACCGGCACGGTCACCAACCTCGACGGCGAGTACGGCCTCACCGTACCCGGCCCCGAGGCTGTCCTCGTGTTCTCGTACGTCGGCTACACGACGTTCGAAACCGTCGTCGGGCCTCGCACTGAACTCGACGTGGCGCTCGCAGAAGACGCCGCCCTCATCGACGAGATCGTCGTCGTCGGCTACGGCAGCCAACGCCGCGGCGACGTGACCTCCTCGGTCGCGACCGTCGACGTCGACGACGCGAACGTCGGATCCGTCACCAACGCCGACGACCTCATCCAGGGCCGTGTCGCAGGCGTGCAGGTCACCCCGAACAACGGTGAGCCGGGCGGTGGCGCCAGCATCAAGATCCGCGGCGGCACGTCCATCGCGGCCTCCAACGAGCCGCTCTACGTCATCGACGGCGTGCCGATCGACAACAACTCCTCGGCCCCAGGCGGCCTCGAAGCTGGCGGTGCGGGCGCAGCCCCGGATCGTAACCCGCTCAACCTCCTCAACCCGAACGACATCGAGTCGATCTCGGTCCTGAAGGACGCCTCGGCCACGGCCATCTACGGGTCGCGCGGCGCCAACGGTGTCGTCCTGATCACCACGAAGGACGGCGTGCAGGGCCGCGTCTCGGTCGACTACGAGGGACGCACCTCGGTCGCGAGCGCTGCCAATACGGTCGAGCTGCTCTCGGGCAACGAGTACCGCAACTTCGTCAACGAGCAGATCACGGCAGGCAACCTCCCTGCTTCGGCGGCTGACAACCTCGGCGACGACAACACGGACTTCCTCGACGCGATCCTGCGCTCGGCGGTCTCGCAGCAGCACAACATCTCGTTTGCAAGCGGCACGGCCACCTCGCAGTACCGCGCCTCGGTGAGCTACCTCAACCAGGAGGGCATCATCACCTCGTCGGGCCTGGAGCGCATCACCGCGCGCCTCAACGCCGACACGCAGATGCTCGACGGTCGCGTCCGTCTCGGGCTCAACCTCACCACGGCGCTCACCGAGGACGACTACGTCTTCTACGAGGGCACCGGCGGCTTCGAGGGCGGCCTGCTGACGAACGTCTTCGACTTCAATCCGACGCGCCCGCTCCGCACCGAGGACGGCGACTTCTTCGAGACGGGCAGCAACTCCGTCCGTAACCCGCTCGGCCTCGCCGAGGAGATCGCTGACGACGGCCGCACCACGCGGACGCTCGGCAACGCCTACCTCGAGATCGACCTGATTGACGGCCTCACCGGCCGAGTCAGCCTCGGTGGCGACCGCTCGACGGGCCGCCGCGCGATCTACTTCCCGCTCTCCAACCCCGTTGGCGAAGCATCGGGAGGCGGCCTCGCCGCGCAGCGCGACCTCCAGCGTAGCACGATCAACTTCTTCGGCACGCTGAACTACACGAACACGTTTGCCGAGCGCAACAACATCAGCCTGCTCGGTGGCTACGAGTTCAACGAGTTTGACAACGAGAGCATCGGGATCCAGTCCCAGGGCTTCGTCACGGACGAGACCAGTTCCTACGTCATCGGCTCGGGCTCGATCGTGTCGGGCAGCAGCTTCGACCAGACGGGCACGTTCAGCTTCCGCGAGAAGAACCGCCTGATCTCGTTCTTCAGCCGTGCTAACTACAACTACGACGAGAAGTACTACCTCAGCGCCTCGGTCCGCTACGACGGGTCCTCGCGCTTCGGTGCTGACAACAAGTGGGCCCTCTTCCCGGCCTTCTCTGCCGCCTGGCGTGTCAGCAACGAGGTCTTCATGGACAACGTGGACTTCATCTCGGACCTCCGCCTCCGCGGCGGATTCGGGATCGTGGGCAACCAGGAGATCCCCAACACGCTCTCCCTGGCCATCCTCGAGCCGAACTCGGACTTCCGTGCCATCCTCGGCGACGAGATCCAGACGGGCTTCGCGCTCCGCCAGCTCGCCAACCCGGACCTGCGCTGGGAGGAGAAGCAGGAGTTCACGATCGGCCTCGACTACGGCTTCATCGACGAGCGCATCGTCGGCTCGATCGAGTTCTACCGGAACGACACCGAAGACCTCCTGCTCGAGATCACGGTCCCGCAGCCAGCTCCGGTTGCGACGTTCGTGGACAACGTCGGCTCGGTGCGCAACACCGGTCTCGACCTCGCGCTCGACTACTACGCGATCGAGAAGGCGGACATGAACCTCCAACTCGGCCTCGTCTTCAACACCAACGTCAACGAGATTCTCGACCTCGGCGGCCAAGACCAGATCTTCACGGGTTCGGTCTCCGGTCGTGGTCAGTCCGGTCAGCAGGCCCTCCTGCTCACGCCGGGCGAGCCGTTCCCCGTCTTCTTCGGCCCTGAGTTCCTCCGGGTCAACGAGGCCGGCGACCAAGTCTTCAACGACTACGACGCCGACGGCAACCTCATCGGTGAGACCACCGAGCCGGACGCTGGCGACCGCCAGATCATCGGCGACCCGCGTCCTGACTTCAGCTACGGCTTCCGCGCCCAGTTCGACTACAAGCAGTTCGGCATCAGCGCGTTCATCCGTGGCGAGCAGGGCCGCGAGCTCTTCAACAACACCGCGCTGGTCTTCGGCAACAAGAGCGCCCTCCCGAACACGAACGTGATCGCGAGCGCTCTCGACACGCCGGACGCCATCAACGAGGAGGCCCGCTTCTCCTCGCGCTGGATCGAAGACGCGTCGTTCATCCGCCTCGACAACATCACGCTCGAGTATCGCCCGGACATCGCGCGCTACGCGCCGTTCGTGCGCAACACCCGCGTGTTCCTCTCGGTCGACAACGTGTTCACCATCACGCCGTACGACGGCTTTGACCCGGAGGTGAACACGAACGCCCAGATCGGCCTGATCCCGGCCACGGGCATCGACTACACCAACTACCCCGTCGCGCGCACCTTCACGCTCGGCGTCAATCTCGGCTTCTGAAGTCTGGGCTTCTAAGCCTCGGGCCACGAGCCCACTGGGTATGGCGCCTCCCTGGCGTGTATCACGTCGGGGGGGTCCACCCCCGCCACCACCCTCCTAACAGGACCCATCCTAACAGGACCCATGCAATTCATGACTAACTACTTCCGCAAGGCCCGTCGCCTCGCCTTCGTGGCGATGCTGGCCCCAGCGCTCCTGCTCGGCGGTTGCACCGACCTCGGCGAAGAGGTCTTCAGCGGCGTCGAACCGGAGAACTTCTTCCAGACCGAGGCGGAGGTGACTGCCGCCCTCGTCCCCGTCTATGCCCAGCTCCGCGCGATGCTCTGGGCGTACCACAACCTCAGCCAGGTGTCATCCGACGAGACCATCGTCCCGACCCGCGGCGAGGACTGGGCTGACGGCGGCCGCTGGCTCAACATGCACCGCCACAACTGGGACGCCAACCTGCCCGACCTCAACGACGCGTGGGTGGCCGCCTACACGGGTGTCGCCCGCGCCAACGCTCTGCTCCTCAACCTGGAGCAGATCGAGATCGCCAACAAGGCGGACATCGTTGCTGAGGTGGAGACGCTCCGCGCGTTCTACTACTACCAGCTCCTCGACCTCTTCGGAGGCGTGCCGATTGTCGGCGACGAGGAAGGCGAGTTCCTCGTGGACCCGGACAACCCGCCCGCGCCGAACACCCGCGCTGAAGTCTATGACTTCATCGTTGCTGAGCTCGAAGCGGCCCGTCAGGTTCTCCCCGACGAAGCCGCGGTCTACGGCCGCATGACGAAGGCCGCGGCCGACGCCATGCTTGCCAACCTGTACCTCAACGCTGCGGTGTTCCAGAACAGTTCGGACGGCATCAACACGTCGGGCTACAACTCGTGCATGTCGACCAACACGTGCGACGATGCCATTGCCGCTGCGGACCGCGTCATCAACTCGGGCATCTACGAGCTCGTCTCCGACTGGCAGTCCAACTTCACGCCGGATAACGTGGCCGTGCCGGAGCACCTCTTCGTGGTCCAGCACTCGAACGCGGAAGATGGCCTCGGGATGAACTTCCCAATGCGCTACCTGCACTACAACCAGTACAGCCCGTCGCCGTGGAACGGCTTCTCGACCATCGCCGAGACCTACAACTCGTTCGCGGACAACGATAGCCGTAAGGGCATCTTCCTCGTTGGTCAGCAGACCAACTTCGACACCGGCGCCAATGTGGACGACCGCAACGGCAACCCGCTCATCTACACGCCGGACTGCACCCCGGGTGACGCCCAGATCACCAACACGACGGAAGGCGCTTGCGTCCGCGTCGCCAAGTTCCCGCCGGACCTCAGCGCTCCGGGCGGCAACGGCCACTCGAACGACTACGCCTTCTTCCGTCTCGCCGAGATGTACCTCATCCGTGCCGAGGCTAAGAACGAGATGGGCATGACGGGCGAGGCCATTGCCGACATCAACGTCCTGCGTGAGCGTGTCTTCAACGCGGACGCCGACGGCGCTGGCACGCTTGATCAGTTCCTCTTGAATGCTGGCGACTTCGACCAGGCGTCGCTCCGCGATCGCCTCCTCAACGAGCGTCTCTACGAGCTCATGTACGAGGCCAAGCGTCGTCAGGACCTCATCCGCTACGGCCTCTATGAGGACGCATGGGAGTTCAAGGAAGCTAGCTCGGCCATCCGGGTGCTCTTCCCGATCCCGCAGCAGCAGCTGAACGCGAACCCCAACCTCGTCCAGAACAGCGGCTACTAAGCCGTTGGACCCTGGTCTCGAGTAAGACCCGAGCGGCCCTGCCAGGACTTCTGGCGGGGCCGCTTGTTTATGAAGGGGTTGAGCACGGAGCCTTCGTGCTCCCCACAACGGTATGGAGCCCCCGTGAAAACGCTTCCAAGCCGACACCTTGTGCCCCCAATCGTGCGTTCTGTCGCAGCTTCCACCACCACGCCTGCTCCCCCATGTCCCGCTCGCTCCATGCGTTCAGCGTCCTGCTCGCTTTTGGTCTAGGGGCAGGCTGCACCACGTCTCCCAGCGTAGACCGCAGTGCTTTGTTTACGTCGCTCAATCCCGCCGATACGGGCGTCGCGTTTGAGAACACGCTGACCGAGACGCAGGCGTTTAACGTCTTCACCTACCGCAATTTCTTCAACGGCGGCGGCGTGGGCGTCGGCGACTTCGACGGGGACGGACGGCCTGACCTCTACTTCAACGCCAACCAGGGCCCGAACGCGCTCTACTTGAACCGCACCAAACCGGGCGGTCCGCTCCGCTTCGAAGACGTGACGGACGTGTCTGGGGTGGGCGGCACGCGCGCCTGGAGCACCGGCGTCTCCGTGGTCGACCTGAACGCCGACGGGCTCCTCGACCTCTACGTCAGCAACGCGGGCAACCTCGAAGGCGACGACAAGCAGAACGAGCTCTTCATCAACGAGGGCGTAGGCGAGGATGGCCTCCCACGCTTCTCCGAGCAAGCCGGCGCCTACGGACTCGCCGACGAAGGCTACACGACCCACACCGCGTTCTTCGACTACGACCGCGACGGCGACCTCGACGCCTACCTGCTGAACAACTCGTTCCGCCCCGTCTCGTCGTTCGGCCTGCGCAACATCCGCACCGTGCGCGACGACCTCGGCGGCGACAAGCTCATGCGCAACGACAGCGGCCCCGACGGCCCGCGCTTCACCGATGTGAGCGAGGAGGCGGGCATCTACGGCAGCGAGATCGCCTTTGGCCTCGGCGTCACCGTCGGCGACGTGGACGACGACGGGTGGATCGACATGTACATCTCGAACGACTTCTTCGAGCGGGACTACCTCTACATGAACAACCAGGACGGCACCTTCCGCGAGGTTCTTGACGAGGCCATGCCGCTCCTGAGCCTCTCGTCGATGGGCGCCGACATGGCCGATCTCACCGGCGACGGCCAGCCGGAGATCTACGTCACGGACATGCTGCCCGAGGACGACCGCCGTCTCAAGCTCACCTCGGCCTACGAGGGCTACAACCTGTATCAGGCGAAGGTCGCCAATGACTACCACCACCAGGTGATGCGCAACACGCTCCAGCGCAGCAACGGCGATGGCACCTTCAGCGAGATCGGCCAGATCGCGGGCGTGAGCGCGACCGACTGGAGTTGGGGCGCCC
>JBCBEX010000135.1:0-6783 GCA_038528235.1 Bacteroidota bacterium | reverse complement strand
TCAGGCCCGGCGCGAGGCCGCAGTTGGGGACCACCCACCGGGCACGGTTCTGCGCCTCCTCGTTGAGCGCGAGCAGCTGTTGCGCGATGGTCTCGTTGCCGCCAAGCTCGCAGAAGTGCGCGCCGTTGCGGATCGACAGCTCGGCCAGCATCGGGTTCAGCTCCGGGGCCACGCACGAGATGACGACGTCGCTGTTGGCCACGATGTTGTCAAGCGTCTGCGCGTCGCGGGCGTCGACCTGGTAGCAGCGGGTCTTGTCGCCGGGGAGCGCTTCGCGGATGCGGCGGAGGACGCCGGGGCGTGCTTCGCAGACGCGTACACGGGTGACATCAGGACGGCGGGTGAGGTCGAACGCGATGGCGGAGCCAATGGCGCCAGCCCCGATGACCGTAATACGCATGGAGGAAGGGCGGGTACCGAAGCGGGAATTCTGGGAGATCCAGCCGGTCGTCCTCGGAAGCGAGCGGACGGTGGTGGACATAGGGCCGAAAAGATACGGGTGGTGGGGGATGCGCTCGCGCGAACGGCGAAAAAGACGCAGGTTAAGCGCTTACATGGCAACATACGACGCACAGACCCGAATGCTCCAGTCCCTTCGCGCATCACACAACGGTTACATTCAAGAACCGGGAAAATGGCGAGACGTGGAGACAGCGACGCTGTGGCCGCCTCAAGCCCTCTCCCTCCTGCCTCCCCCCTTTCTCCGGCTCGTACCCATGACGCTCACGGTTCTCCACGCCGACCCCGCCACGCTCGAAGCGGACCTGCTCATCGTCCCTGACGATCCCAGCGAGGCCGAGCTGCCGCTGCGCGCTGCTTTCGGCGATGCCTATGCCCGCGCGGCCGACGATGCTGATCGCGGCACCGAGCCCGTCGTGTTCTACCCGCCTGCCCGCGCTGCCGACCGCATCGCGCTGTGCGGCCTGGGCCAGCCAGGCAGCACCGGGACGGGGACCGGCGCAGACACCGGCGACGAACTCGAACGCCTCCGCCGGGCTGCCGGGCGGGGCGGCAAGCTGGCGCGGAGCTACAAGGCCACGCGCGTCGGCATCGTGCTGCCGCCGGGGCGCGGCTCCGAGGAGGCGGCGGCCCTCATCGAAGGGTTCGTGCTTGGGAGCTATCGCTACGAGCGCTACCGCACCACCGGCGAGCCCGTCCCCGAGATCGAGACGCTCACGCTCGTCACCGAGCGCGAGGACGAGCCGGTCCGCCATGCCGCCGAGCGTGCGCTCGCCACGGCGCAGGCCACGTGCGCTGCGCGCGACCTCGTCAACACCGTTGCGGCAGACCTGACGGCTACGACGCTGGGCGAGGAGACGGAGGCGCTGGGCAAGGCACACGGGTTCTCCGTGGACGTGTGGAGCAAGAAGCAGATCGAGAAGGAAGGCATGGGCGGGCTGCTCGCCGTCAACCGAGGCAGCCTCGACGACCCGGCGTTCATCGTGTTGGAGCACAAGCCGAAGGACGCGCACAACGAGCGCCCCATCGTGCTCGTCGGCAAGGCGGTCACCTACGACACGGGCGGGCTCTCGCTCAAGCCGACGAAGAACTCAATGGACAAGATGAAGGCCGACATGGCGGGCGGGGCCGCGGTGATCGGGGCTGTGGCGGCGGCTACGCAACTCGGCCTCCCGCTGCACATCATCGGGCTCGTGCCGTCCACGGACAACCGCCCGGGCGGTCGCGCCTACGTCCCCGGCGACGTGGTGACGATGCACGACGGCTCGACCGTGGAGGTGCTCAACACCGACGCTGAGGGCCGCATGCTCCTCGCCGACGCGCTGAGCTACGCCAAGCGCTACGATCCCGCGTTTTGCGTCTCCGTGGCCACGCTCACGGGCGCGGCCGTCGTCGCGCTCGGCACGAAGGTCGGCGCCGTCCTCACCAGCGCGACCGACGGGGCCGCTAACCGCCTCGATGCGTTCGTGGAGGCGGGACGCCGCACCGGCGACCTCGTCGCCCCGCTGCCGATGTACGACCTCTACGCCGAGCAACTCAAGAGCGACGTTGCCGACCGGAAGAACGTCGGTGGGCGTGAGGCAGGCACCGTGACCGCCGCGAAGTTCTTGGAGCACTTCACGGGGTACCCCGAGGGCTATCTGTGGGTTCACCTCGACATCGCCGGGCCAGCGTTCATCGGCGAGCACCGGCCCTATGCGCCGAAAGGCGGCACCGGCTTCGGCGTGCGCCTGCTCGTGGACGTGCTCCGGCACTATGACCCGTCACTTGGCTTCGAGCTGTAAGCGAAATGAACGGATGCACGCATGAGGGTCTGAACGTGCAAAGCTCTGGCTCGGGTCTGCGTCCGCACGTTCGCACGTCGACACGTTCACACATCCGGCGCCTCGCGGCGTTGATGTGGTTGCTGACCGTCATGGCTACGCCCGCGATCTCACAGGACGCTGCGGGCTGGGCCTTCGCGCCGCCGCCGGTGCAGCACGAGGCGATGGCGCTGCCGGTCGCGCGCGGCGACGCTATCGACGGGACGGCGTTGCTGTTTGCCGTGAGCGTGCCCTACCCGCGCCTCGCGTTCGCCCAGCGCGCCGACGGGCGCTACGAGGCCGACGTCAACGTCATCGCTACCGTCCAGGGCTCGGTCGCAACGGCCCCTGGAGGGCGTCTCTACCTCACCACCCTCGCCGACGATTACGCCGCCACGCAGGACCCCCGGCGGCGGCACATCTCGCTCTTCGGCGTGCCGTGGGGCGCTGGCGTTTTCCCGAAGTACTTCCTGACGATCCAGTTGGCGCGCGGCAGCGACAGCCGCGATGTGGAGGGCACGCTCGGGCACGTGCCCGACTTCGAGCAGCCCGCCATGGGGCACCCGGTCGTGGTCGAGCGGCCGTCGTCGCAGGAGCGGTCGACGCTGACGTTTCGGTTGGCGGCGGCGGGACGTGCCGCGCCCTTCGACCGGCCGACGGCACTCCTCGTCCCGATGCACCTCCCGAGCACGGCAACGACGGTGCGCTTCACCCTGCGCGACGACAGCGGACAGACGCTGCGCTCCGACACGCAGCCCGTGGCCACCCTGCCGGCTACGTTCGGCCTCGACCTCGGCAAGCTGGGCGCGGCGCCGGGCCAGATCGCGTTTGCCCTCGCGCCGTCGGGGACGCCGCTACGCCTCGGCGTCTTCGACGTGTCGGCGCTAGACGAAGGCAGCTACACGGTCGAGATCGCGCTGCCTGGCACTGGTCTCGATCCCGTCACAGAGACGCTGGCCGTCGTCTGGCCGACGAAGCCACGTTCGATGCAGGACGAGGACGTCGCCTTCGAGGCTCTACGTGCCATCGCTGTGGACGACGAGATCCGAGAGATCAAACGGGGGCGGGGGAATCGGAAGTGGGAGCGGCTGGCTGCGTTCTGGGACGAGCGCGACCCATCGCCCGGAACGCCCTTCAACGAGCTCATGGCCGAGTTCTACGCGCGTGTCGACGAGGCCGCTGTCCGTTTTCGCACCACGCCGAACGGCCCACTCGACGGCTATGCGACCGAGCAGGGCCGCATGTGGCTACGCCAGGGGCCGCCGGCCAACATCGACCGCACGCTGCCCACGGGTGGCGGCCCGCGCGAGGTATGGACCTATGCCGACGGACGGCGCTACACCTTCGAGGCAACCGCCCCCGGCGAACCACTCCAGCGTGTAGACTGATCACCGAACGCGATCCCCGCCCCACGCTCTATCATGGTCGAGCCGTCCCATCCATCCGGAAGCCGCGTGCGCCCTCGTCTTGTCTTTTCGTCGGGAGACCCCAACGGCATCGGGCCGGAGGTGGTGCTAAAGACGCTCGCCGACCCCGCGCTGCGAGAGCAGGTCCGGCCTGCCGTGACCGGGTCGATCACGGCGCTACGGGCCCACGCTGAGCGCATCGTTGCGAACCCCGACAACGCGTGCCTCACGCTGCCCCGTCTCGTGCCGGTGAGCGAGACGGACCTCCCAGAGTTGCTCGCGGCCCCGCTGGACGCCGAGGCTCCGGTGCCAGTCCTCGAACTGCGGCCCGGCTCGGCACCCGCGCCCGAGTTTGGCGCGACGACCGCCGGGGGCGGAGCGCTGGCGATGGAGGCCGTCGCGGCGGGCATCGATCTGTGTCAGCGCGGCGCGGCCGATGCCCTCGTGACGGCGCCGATCTCGAAGGAGGCGATCGCCCTGGCGGGTTATGCCGTCCCCGGCCACACCGAGTTCCTCGCGGAGCGCACAGGCGCGGACGCCGTGCTGATGATCCTCTGCACAGAGCGCGACGCCTTGGCCGAGCACCCGCTGCGTGTGGCGCTCGTGACGGCGCACGTCCCCGTCGCCGAGGTTGCCACGCGTCTCACCATCGACTTGCTTCGGACCAAGCTCGTGCTGTTTGCAGAGAGCCTCCGACGCGATTTCGGCATCGTGCGCCCCACCATCGCGGTCTTCGGCCTCAACCCGCATGCGGGCGACGGCGGCGTCCTCGGGCGCGAGGAAATCGACACGATCCGCCCCGTCCTGGACGCGCTCGCCGCCGACCCAGGCGCTGACCCAGGCGCTGACCCAGACGCCGACTTCGACGCGGTTGGCCCGTATGCCGCCGACGGGTTCTTCGGGCAGCGCGGCTGGACCCGCTGCGACGGCATCCTGGCGATGTACCACGACCAGGGCCTCGCGCCGTTCAAGGCGCTCGCGATGGGCGGTGGGGTCAACGTCACTGGCGGGCTGCCCATCGTGCGGACCTCGCCCGACCACGGCACGGGGTTCGACATCGCTGGACGCGGCGTCGCGCGGGCGGGGAGCATGCTGGAAGCCGCCCGGCTGGCCGCCGCGATTGCACAGCGCAGAGCGAGGGGTTCGGCGTGAAGAGTAGACAGTCCGCTTGACGGCCCGTGAAGGGCTCGGCACCTTTCGACCCTCGACCCTCGACCCTCGACCCTCGACCCTCAGACCACCCGTGCAGACCGATCCTTACTCCGCGCTCGCGGCTGGCTACGATGTCGTGATGGCGCACGTCGACTATGACGACTGGGCGGCGTACGTCGAGGACTTGATCCAGGCACACGCTCCGCACGCCGAGGCGGTGCTCGAACTCGGCTGCGGGACAGGCTCGCTGGCGTTTGCTCTCCAGCCCTACGGTCCCTATCACTTCCTCGCCACCGACGGGGCCTCCTCCATGGTGCGCGTCGCCCAGGCCAAGCGCCCGCTGCACCCCGAGGCCCACGTCCGCTTCCGTGTCACCGACTTCGCCGCGCTCGACCCCGTCGCCCTCGGCGCGCCGTTCGACGTGGTGCTTCTGCTCTACGACGGCTTGAACTACCTCCTCGACGAGGCCGACGTAGCGGGGCTCTTCGCCGACGTGGCGCGCCTGCTTGCCGAGGACGGCGTGTTCGTCGTGGACCAGAGCACGCCCGCCAACTCGCTCAACAACGCGGACTATTTCCACGACGAGGGTGAGGCGGACGAGTTTGCCTACGTCCGCACGAGCGCCTACGATGCCGAGGCCCGGCTGCACACGAACGCCTTCCGGCTCACCGTGCAGGGCGAGGTCTACGAGGAGACGCATGTGCAGCGCGCCTACACGTTGGCCGAGATGCGGGCGCTGATCTCAGCGTCGCCTTTGCGAGAGGTTGCGGCATACGACGGGTTCTCTGTGGACCCAGCCGCAGGCGAGACCGAGCGCATACACTGGGTGCTGAAGCGGTAGGGTGGCGGGGGCAGAAGTTGCGCTGCCTAGGGTCAAGCCAGATAGGGTGCGAAAGGAGTGGGGAATGGGCTGATTTCTATCACGATGTCAGGCAGTTTGGTTTTTTCGCTCCTGACGCGAAGATTAAGGGCGCTGGAATCCTCTCTTTCTCCTGGGCCTTTGACCAATCTCGTACCCGTGGATGAGCACTACACCCCCGACGAGATCCGGGAGGCGGTCGCGCGTAACTGGGACAACCCGGCTCGCTGGGGAGCGCGCCTTCTGGCTGTGGCCGGAAAGAGGCTGGGCTCACGTCGCCACCTTGTAGAGTCCGCTGAGGGCCTCGTCCACGAAGCCATCCGAAAGCTGTTGGAGCCCGAGAACAAGCGCGAGGTAGGCTACCGGAACATCAAGCGGCGGTATACAGGGCCGGATGCTGCGGAGCGCGACCGCGAGCTGTATTACGGAATCATCCAGGCCATCAGTTCAGAGGTGAGCAACATGGCAACGAAAGCCGTAGCGAACAGTGCTGACCTGTCACGCGAGCCTCTCACCCCAGAAGCATCACCGGAAGCGCAGCTGATCGAGGACGAGCACTGGCAGCAGATCTACAGCGCGTTCGAAGGCGACGAGTTGGTGCTGCAGATCCTGCAACTGCGACGCCAAGACCCCGACCTGCCGCCGCGCGACCTCGCCCACCTCCTCCACTGTCCCGTCGACCCTGACATCTACAGAGCCATCGAGCGAATGAAGGCCGGGGTGCGTCGCTTGGACCGCTCTACGCAATGACTGAGCGTCTGCTGCGTTGGACAGAAGGTCCGCCGCGGTGGACGGCGTGTTCCTTTCACCTTCCCCCTCTGCGCCGATAAACCAGCTGTATGCGTCGATGGTCACATCTTTGATGATATACCCTAGTGTCGTTATTTAGGGTCTGCGGAGTGTGTTCGACTCTCTACAGGCCGTCTTCGGTATCTAACCTCTTTCGCCATGTCTGCTCCCAAAGCCTCTAGCCAGCAGGCCGCGCGCCTGTTGCGGCAGCACATTGATGCCTTGGAGCAAGATCTCGAGGCAGGAAAGGTCGCGGACCTCTCCGACAACGAACTGGATGCTGCCCTGTCTGAGATGAACCTGCCGACGGCTCCGG
>JBCBEX010000134.1:0-7112 GCA_038528235.1 Bacteroidota bacterium | reverse complement strand
CATCACCTCGCGGCCGAGCACGTCGTAGACGCGCACGGTCACCTCGGCGTCGGCGGGCAGGCCGAAGCCGATGCGCGCGTTGGTGGCGAACGGGTTCGGGTAGGCACCGTCGAGCGTGAGCGCGGTCGGGAGCGCCTCGGCGCCCGCCGTGCCTGCGCGGACGCCCTCGGGCAGATCCGTGGCCGGGAGCAGCGCAGCGCGGCCGTTCGGCAGCACCGCAAGCAGGCCGAAGCCCGCGCCATCCTGGTCGTCGTCTGGCGAGAGGAAGCCCGAGGCGAGGATTGTGAAGGCGGCCCCACCAGCCCCGCTCAGGTCAGCCGCGAACGACGCGATCGGCGCACCACCCGCCGGGGCAATGTCGATCGTGTAGGCGTCCGGCGCCACACCGACGTAGCCGGTGATGTCCTGGAACGTCACCGTGGCGAGCGTCGCCACGTCACGGGCGATCACGTCGACGGTCGGCGCGTCCGGCGAGCCGTGCACGACGGCGAACTCGACGAGCGACGGGTCCGACGCCATCATGCGGGACGGCGTGTTGATGAGCAGCGTGAAGGCCGTCGAGACCTCGTCCGGGTTCATCGAGAAGGCGTCCGGGTCGAGGACGCCCGTGGCGATCACCTGGTAGTTGACGCCCGCGTCGAGGACGAGCGGGAACGTGTCGAGCGCCTCTTCGACGCTCTCCGAGTTGCCCGGCGCAACCGCGACCTCGATGGCCGTCTCGGCGGGCAGCGGGAGGTACGGCGTGGCGCGGCGGAACGGGAGGTCGTCCACGGCCAGTTCGCCGTCGAGGTAGATGTCGACCACTTCAGCCGCGGGATCCGGGCTGTTGTGAATGATCTGCACCGGTGCGGTCGCCCCCGACGCGGCCGGAAGCAGCTCGGTGCGGCCCGTCGGCGTGACGGCGAGGAGCCCGAAGGCCGCGCCGTCCTGGTCGTCTTCCGGCGTCAGGAAGCCCGAGGCGAGCACGATGCCCGCGCCGCCGCCCTGGCCGTTGAACGGCGCCTTGAACGACGCCACCACGAAGTCGACCCCAGCCGGCTTGACGTCGATGATGTAGTCAGCTTCGGGGACCGTGATGAGGCCCGAGATGTCGGTGAAGGCTGCCGTGACGAGCGTCGTCACGCCACGCGCCTCGATGTCGACCGTCGGCGCGTCAGGCGAGCCGTGGTTGATCGAGAAGCCGACCGAGCCCTCCTCGACCGTTGTGGCGGCCTCGGCCTCCGCGAGGAGCGTGAAGGCCGTCGGGACTTCGTCCGGGTTCATCGAGAACGCGGTCGGGTCCAGGACGCCTGTGGCGATGAGGCGGTAGTTGACGCCCTCTTCGAGCGTGAACGGGAAGGTCCCGAGCGTCTCCTCGGCACTGGCCGAGGTGCCCGGCGCCACGTCGATCAGCAGTTCGACGCCCGCAGGCAGGTCGAGGAACGGCGTGGCGGTACGGAAGACAAAATCGTCGATGGCGAGGTCGCCGTTGATGTAGACGTCGACCACTTCCGCGCCGGGATCCGGGCTGTTGTGGATGACCTGGACCTGGGCGGTCTGCGCGAGCGCGAGACCGGGGATGAGCAGCGCGCACAGCGCCGCCAAGCGTAGAGAGATCCGCATGGGTAGGAGAGAGGAAAGAGAGAGGTGCAAATGCGAAGGGGAGCGTGTCCCTTCGGGGCGCAGTGGGTTTCCCGCGTCATGCCTGAATCCGCTCGTGCCTTGCGCGTCTGATGGGACTGGCACGCTTGGTCCGGGCATGTCCCGCGCGAGGACGCCACTGCGCCGCTGTGCGTCACGGCGCATCAAGTCCTTTACCCTCGACGTTTCAACCCTACCTAGTCGACGCGATTTTTTTCCTAATTGCCGATTAGAACCTACGTCCCGGCCTCAGAAGAACAGCACGTCGTCCACCTCGAACGTCGTCGTGCCACCTCGGTTGGCGAAGAGGGCGAGGTGGACGAGGTCGGCCCCCGTCCATTCCACGGGCTGGCCGTAGCCCTCCTGCCTGAACTGGCCGAAGGGAACGTCGAATCGGGTCCACCCGGCGGTAGTCAGCGTGACGTAGGCGTTGAAGTGGTCGTGATCGTCCACGCGCGCCGAGCCGAGTTGGACGATGTAGGTCCCCGGTGTGCCCCGCAGCGCGAGGCGCACTCCTTCGAAGGCCCGCGCATCGAAGCCCTCGACGGAGGGTGTGAGGCGCGCGATGGTGCCCGCCACGTCGGTGGGGCCGGGCGCAGCGGGGCGCGTCGCCTCGACGGTGAGGTGGTACTGCGATGTCGCCTGCATGCCGCCTGGCTGCGCATACACCCGCGTCTCGGCTTGGCCGTCGGCCAGCGCATGCCACACGGCCTCGACCCGGGCGCGGTCCTCGAAGTCCTCTACATAGCCGCCGATCCCGTCCACGACGCTCACGCGGAGGCTCGGCGTCGCCACCTCCCCGGCCGCGTCTTCCGTCGGCACTCCAGCACCGTCCGTGGCGGGCTGGCATGCCACGAGCGTGAGCACGAAGATCCAGGCGAAGAGCAAGAGACCAAGGCGACGCATGAGTTCGGCGGGTGCGGTTGGGATCGATGACGCCTGTCGTCTATCCAAACAACACGCCAACGCGTGTCACCCCGGCCAGACGGAATGCAAGAGCCTGCCCTTGTGCGTGCATACGCTCGTGGCGTACCAGCAAGAGCCTGCCCCAAGGCTGCCCGACCGGCTCGTCTCACTCTGCCGGGTGCGAGCCCCCCACCGCGGGGTCGCATGACGATGGGCGCTAGATCCGCGCGAGGTGCTCGCTCGGGATCGGCTGCACATAGGCTGGGTTGAGCGTCTCCTCGTGCACGCCGAAGAGGCCCGTCCCCCGGAAGTCGACCACGACGAAACCGTCTACCTCACCGACGACCTCGCCGACGCCGTAGAAGGGCGGCATGGGACCGTAGTAGACGAGATCGCCCTTGTCCAGATGGGACGCCGCTCGCGCCGCGCGGTAGTACGGCAGCACTACAGGCAGTTCTTCGAGCCGGTAGGGGACTCGGTTGGGCATCGGCGCAGGTCGTGGAGCGAAGTCGAGGAACGGAGAAGTAAAACCAGCCGCAATCTACGGGCGAGGTGCACCCAGGTTCGGGGCTAGACACCCAAGGGCGAGTCCGGCAGAACCATCTCGTTTCTGAAATCGTTCAACTCGGCCTGCTCAGGGAGAACCCTACACAGGGTCCCCGGTATAGGCGCAGGCACACCCGCCCTCCTCCTTCCCTCCTGCTCCTATTGCCATGGTCACCGACCGCAAGATTCTGGACCGCCAGGTTGGACGCAACGCTCAGCTCTTTGCCGAGTCGATTGCCACGCTCGGCTCGAAGGAAGAGCGTTTTCCCTACCTCCGGATCCTCGTGTCGCTCGTGGAGCAGGCCCATCCGGAATGGAACCAGGCACCGGAGAAAGACCGCCAGATCGCGCAGCTCGTGCATATGATGAGCAACCGGGCCCTGGACCGTGGCGAGGTTGCCGATGTGGTGCGGGTCCGCGACGAGGAACGCGGCATTTTCTACGAGTAGCGCTCCCACGAGTAGCCCCCCAAGCGCGCGGCCACCAGGACGGCTGGCGCTGTGCAGAGAGTCACGAGGACGGCCTAGTCGAAGTGTATCGGCTTCGAAGTTTAGCCCTATGCAGCGACACGCTTCCGCTACGTGAGCGTCATCTATATGCGCTAAACGCCTTCAGCGCAGAGGAATTGGTGCAGGGGCGCGACAGAATGCGGTGCCAATCGCTACCCTGAGAGCGCGGTGCAGTCTTTCTGCCGCCACCGCCGCTCTACCCACAGCGCCTCGCCCTCCGCTCGTTTCCTGATATGCACCACCCGCATCGCCCCTGGCGTATCCTCGCCGGGGCGCTCCTCCTTGCGCTCGTCGCCACGCCGTGGATAGCCGGCTGCGACTTCCTCCGCAGCTCCGACGACACCACCCCGCTGACGCCCACGCCCGTCGGGCCCATCGACCTCCGCTATCCCCTACAGTTCGTCGATGGGCGGTACCTCGCGGACGCCAGCGGAACGCCCGTCTTCCTCAGCGGCGATGCTGCCTGGTCGGCCATTGCCAACCTCACGCGTGAGGAGATGGTCCGCTACCTCGACGACCGCGAGGCACGCGGCGTCAACGCGGTCTACGTCAACCTCATCGAGGCGGCGTTCTCGAACCAGACACCGCCGCATACCAACGTCTACGGCGACCCGCCGTTCGACGCTGTCCTCGATTCGAACGACCTGGAACTCGACTTCACGACGCCCAACGAGGCCTACTGGACGCTGGTCGATGACTTCCTCGCCTACGCCGAGGCGCGCGGTATCGTCGTTTTCGCCTTTCCCGCCTACGCTGGCTGGCAGCAGGGCAACGACGGCTGGGGCAGCGGCATCGACGCCAACGGGCCGGACAACCTGCGCACCTATGGTACCTTTCTCGGTGCCCGCTACCGTACGCAGCCCAACATCGTGTGGGCCGCCGGTGGCGACTGGGGACCGACCGGCCCCTTCGACCTGGTCGCCGAATACGACGCGCTCAAAGGTGGCATCCAGGACGCTGGCGCCTCGCAGCTTTGGACCGGGCACGGCGGCCAGGAGAGCGGCGTCGACGTCTATGGCTACCTCGGTCTCGACATGAACACGACGTACCGCTACCCGCCGCAGCAAGTCCCGGAGGCCGTCATCAACGACTACTTCCGCGACGACCGCCTGCCGTTCGTCTTCTTCGAGGGCTACTACGAGGGCGAGTTCGACGTGACGCCGCGGGAGCTGCGCTACCAGGCCTACATCAGCATCCTCGGCGGCGCGTTCGGGCATTTCTATGGCAACAGCCCCATCTGGTTTTTCGGCGACGGCTGGGAGGACGCGCTCGACGCGCCCGGCGCCCGCTCGATGACGCACTTGGCGAGCCTCATGCGCTCGCGCCCCTTCGCGCGGCTCATCCCCGACTATGAGTTCGAGCCGGAATCGGCGCTCCGCGGCGGGCGCGGCGACCTCGACACGGGCTATGCGGTGATCTCGGTTGCCAACGACGGCTCCTCGCTGGTCGCCTACGCCCCGGACGAGCGCGCCATCACGCTCGACTTGAGCGTCCTCGCCGACGCCACCGCCCAGCTCTGGTGCTTCGACCCTGCCACCGGAGCCTCGACGGATCTCGGCACCGGGACCGGCACGCAGACCTTTGAGGCGTGCGCCTCGTCGGAGGACTACGTCATCGTGGCTGACGCGGCCAGCCGCGACTTTGCGGCACCGGGCACGAGACGCTTCAGCGAGTAACGCCACGCTCTCGATTGAGCATGCGGCGGCAGGGCTTCAGTCTGGCCGCCGCGCTGCGTTTCAGGACTCGCTATTCGATGATGCGGTCCTGGTTGGCCTCGACGAAGCTCTTCCAGTTCTTGAACTTGCCCGTCGGGCCCTGGTGGACGCGGTGGCCGTGGCAGAGCGCAACAGCGAGTGCATCGGACGCATCGAGGCCGCGCGACTCGGTGAGCGTGAGGAGGCTCTTCACCATGTACCACACCTGCTGCTTGGTCGCATTGCCGTTGCCCGTGACCGACTTCTTGACCTCCTTCGGGGTGTACTGCGTGACCGGCAACTCGCGGTGCATCGCGGCGAGCATCACGGCTGCCTGCGCGCGCCCGAGCTTGAGCATCGACTGGGCGTTTTGCCCGTAGACGGGCATCTCGACGGCACACTCGTCTGGCAGCGTCGCCTCGATGACCTCGGTGAGGCGCGCGTAGATCACGCTGAGCCGCTGCGCGTGCGCCATCTTCGGCGAGAGATCGATCGCGCCGTAGTCGAGGATGCGCTCCTTCTGCCCGACGATCTCCACGACGCCGTAGCCCGTGTGCCGCGTGCCGGGGTCCACTCCTAAGACAATCATGGGCCGAGGACGATCATGAACGGAGAGAAGTTGTAATCGTCAAGTCAGATCCAACGGCGGACGCACTCCCTTGTCATGCTGAACTTGGTTCAGCATCTCAGCGATGCCGCTAAATACTTGAGTCGTCAGAGATCCCGGATCGAGTCCGTGATGACATGAAGGCAAGACTGCGAAAGGAGATGCTATGATGCTTCGTTCTACCTGATGCTTCGTTCTACCTGATGCTTCGTTCTACCTAGACTAGGCCAACGCCGCCATCGTCTCGTCGTCCATTTCGAGCGTCGAGTAGACAGCCTGGACGTCGTCGAGGTCTTCGAGGCGGTCGAGGAGCTTGAGCACCTTGGCGGCCTCGTCGGGCGCGAGCTTGGTCGTGGTCGAGGCGATCATCTGGAGGCCGGATTCGTCGGTCGGCGCGAGGCCCTCGGCTTCGAGCGCGTCGCGGACGGCGGCGAACTCCTCGGGCGGCGTCGTGACCACGAACACGTCGTCCTCGCGGCGGAGGTCTTCCGCGCCCGCGTCGGCCACGAGCAGGAACAGATCGTCCTCCTCGTTGCCCTCGGCGGGCACTTCGAGGATGCCCTTGCGGTCGAACTGGAACGCGACCGAGCCCGACGTGCCGAGGTTGCCGCCCGCCTTGCTGAAGGCGTGGCGCACCTCCGAGACGGTACGATTGGTGTTGTCCGTGAGCGTCTCCACGTAGACGGCGATGCCGTGCGGACCGTAGCCCTCGTAGGTCATCTCCTCATAGTCAGCCCCCGCGATCTCGCCCGTGCCCCGCTTGATGGCGCGCTCGACGTTGTCCTTGGGCATGTTCTCCGCCTTCGCCTTGTCGATGGCGAGCGCGAGTTTCGGGTTCATGCCAGCGTCGCCGCCGCCCTCGCGTGCCGCGACCATGATGTCACGCGTGATGCGCGCCCAGGCCTTCGACTTCTTGGCGTCGGTGGCGGCCTTCTGCCGCTTGATCTTCGACCATTTATTGTGACCAGCCATGCTGTGGAGCGAGAGGGTGAGGTGCAAGCAATGAGGAAACCATGGCACGCGACCGCTGCGCGCGGGATCCAGGGCGGGGAGTGATGCGGTGATGCTGTGTGGCGGTGATGCGGTGCGGCCGTGGCTCATTTGGGCGATGCTGGGGCAACGACGGACAACGGTGCCCGATTTTCGACCCTCGACCTGCGACCCTCGACCTGCGACCCTCGACCTGCGACCCTCGACCCTCGACCCTCGAAACCCATGACCCTCGACCTT
>JBCBEX010000133.1:0-7713 GCA_038528235.1 Bacteroidota bacterium | reverse complement strand
TCCCCATCCAGGTCCGTGAGCCGAGCTCCCCACAGCGGCGTCCCCGTTGGGGTCGTGCCTTCTTCGTCCCGAAACCGTTCCGTATCGGGATAGCCGCCGGGTTGGCTTGCCTCGACGAGCAAGGTGATCGGATCTACCTGGAAGAGCAATTCGGCGCGTCCGTCGCCGTCTGTGTCGCCCGCATCGCGTGGGATCGCAGGCACCGCGTAGGTGACGACGCGGCGCAACGGGGCGTCTACTTGGCCCGTCGACTCGTAGACCGCGACAGTGTCGCCCAGCGCGCCGGGCGCACCGGCCTGGTTCAGCACGATCTCCCCAAGCCCGTCTCGGTCAAAGTCGACCACGCGTGGGAGTAGGTAGCCACTCGGGATGTCGAGGCGCTCTGCGCGCAGCAACCCTGGTTGGCGGCGATCAGAAGGCAACTTGACAGCAACTGGTAGCTCTGTTGTCAATCCAGCTAAATTTGTGACCGTAACACGTCCTGCAACCGTTCCTGCTTGCAGGCTCGTGTTGGGGACAAACAATCCGTGCTCTTCCTTTATCTCGGGTGCGATGGCCACACCCAGCGCCTCGGCCACGCCCAGCCCCTCCACGCGCAACTCGGCTCGTACGGGCTCGTCGGCCGTCAGGTCGACGAACACACCACTTCGTCCCGCATCGTACGTCACGCCCGCGTAGCGGACCGTAACGGCAGGCGCAGAGCGGTCGAGCGTGATCCGATGCCGGACTTCCCGCGTGCGACCGTCGCGCGTTGACACGGAAAGCCGAAGGGTATACGCCCCCTCCGCAGAGCCTTCCGTGGTCCACGTTCCCAGCGTGCTCCGGCGCACCTGGTCGCGGAGGGGTCCCACAATGCGCTCCCAGCGGCCGTCGGGGTCGTCGTGGCCCGGAGACACATCGAGCACGTAGGATTCGAAGTCAGCCGCGAGCGCCGACCCTTCAATCGTCACGATCGACGCTGAGACACCGCCGTCCATGCGCGGGGATGTAATCTCGATACGTCCGGGAAACGGCCGCCCTAAGGCCGCCGCCACGTCGAGGAGACCGGCTCCTGTTTCATGGTCCCAGCCATCCGCCCCGACATCGAACGCGGTGGCCGTGAGAATGTCGCGGATCGATTCGGGCGAAAGCGAGCGGTCGATGGAACGCAGCAGCGCCGCTGCGGCCGCAACCTGAGGCGCTGCCAACGAGGAGCCGCCCACACGGCTGTAGAGCTGCGTCTGGAATGGACGCGGGTCCTCCGGATTCGGCAAACGCGTCGTTAACACCGACGACGCAGGCGCCCCGATTGCGATGCCGGGCCCGTGTTGCGCGACGCTGGCGCGGCTTAGGCCGTCGTTCGCGAGCCAGACCACCCCGATTACCTCGGGATAATCCGAGGGGTAGTGCGGTGCATCGCCGCCGACGTTGCCCCCTGACGCGACCAAGACTGTGCCCTTGCCATTTGCATACCGCAACGCTTCATGCAATAACGGCGAAGATCGTGTTCGGCCAAACGAGAGGTTGATGACGTCTACGCCTAGATCCGCGGCATAGACAAGCGCCGCCGCGAGATCGTCGTCCTCGGCCGCACCGTCGCGGCCGAACGCGCGCAGCACGACCACGGGGCAGCCCGGCGCAGTGCCTGCCATGCCCTCTCCGTCGAGCGAGGCGGACATTACACCCGCGGTGAGCGTCCCATGGTCCTGAGTGCCATCCTCGTACACATCCGCGTCCCAGTCACGGTAGTCGCCAGGCCCCAACACGACGGTCCGGTCCACGAAGTCGTAGCCGTGCACGTCGTCGATATACCCGTTGCCGTCGTCGTCGAGGCCGTTGCCGGGGACTTCGCCGGGGTTTCGCCACACCTGCGCTGCCAGATCGGGGTGGTCGAGCATCAGTCCTGTGTCGAGCAAGCCGATGGTGACGGAAGGGTCGCCCGTGGTTATCGCCCACGCTTCGACGGTCCGAGTCACCCGGAGTACGTCCAGGCTGTCGGCGAAGGGCTCCCCTTCTAAGGGGTCACCGTCCTCGAACCCCGGCTGGACTGCATCGAGGTAATACAAACCGTTTGCTTGAGTGTACGCCACGCTGCTGGTCGCTTCGAAACGAGCCTGGGCTTCACGATACGCAGCAGAGTCAGAAAAGGTGAGGACGAACACGCGTGCTCGCCACTCCTCGCCACGCTCCCGAGATCGTCTGTCTTCGACGGGAAGCGCGCGGCGGACGCCCTCGACGCCACGCAACAAACCGCTCCGAGCCGATGCTGGGTCGTCTAGCAGGGCCTTCACCGTCTCGCCCCCCTCGTCGGCGACACGTACGATGAGTTCGACCTGCGCCATGGCCGGTGCTGCGAGCGTAGCTACCGATATGCTCAGTGCTATCAGCATCCACAGCCGTCTGTTCGTTCGTCGAAGCATGTCAGGCTGGAGCTTGAAGCGCCCGAAGGCAGAGGCCGCGTACCCCGAGCGTGTGGAGCGATGCGGGCAGGTGCGGAAGCACGCCGCGTACGAAACGAGGCGGCACGAGTTGGGCCAACGTCCGAGCCAGCACACCACGTGTGCCCGCCGAGGCCGTATCGTCATGGAGCGAGGGATGCCGCTCCAAAAGAGCCGGTAGATCACGACGGCCAAAGCGCGCGAAGTTGGCAAGAGCACGCTCCAGGGTATCGGGATCGTGATGGTAGGCGATGTTGCTCGGATGCAGCCGCAGGCCGCGAGGATGTGCTGCTCCAAGGCGTAGGCCGAGGTCCGTGTCTTCTCCGTAGCTGATCGCCGGGTCAAAGCCGCCGACCTCCAAAAAGGCGCGCCGACGCACAGTCACGGCTGCCGTCACGAACTGCTTCCAAGGCAATACAGCCCCCGCCCTGCCCGATCCAATTGCACCCTCTTTTCGCCTGAGATATCGATGGAAGTCGTCGGTCGGATCAAGCCCTAGAGGCACCCGTCTCGGCACAACGGCCACAGCGCCATATCGCTCATGGGCCTCGACCTGGTGGGCTGCCCAGTCTGATGGCAACGCCACGTCTGCGTCAACGAACGCCACCAGAGGTGCTTTTGACGCCGACACGCCAGTGTTTCGGGCAACCGAACGCCCCTGGTTCTCACGGAGCCGCATTACGCGCACGCGATGACCCAGGCTTCGCGTCCGTACCTCATGCTCGGCGAGGAGAAGCGACAGGCGCGCGGCGGAATCGTCGGTCGATCCGTCGTCCACGAACACAAGCTCGACCGGGGTCGATTGCGCGAGCAACGAGGGTATGGTGATCGGCAGCCAACGTCCCGCATCGAGGAAGGGAACGACTAGGCTGAGCGCGTGAGGAGCCGAGCGGATACGACGCACGTGTTCCGTGGTAGAAGAGGCGAGGTGCAGGCAGTGCCTAGAGCGAAGCTAGGAGGTCGAGAAAATGAGCACTTTGGGCACCCATGTCAAAGGACGCCACAGCGCGTTGCCCTGCGAGGGCTTGACTGATGCGGGTCTCTGGATCTAGTAGCAAGTCGAGCGCGGCTTCGCCGAGCGCCAGACCGTCTCCGACGGGGACGCACCGGACAGAGATGCCGTCGTCCAGAAACTCGGCAATCCCCGGATTCGCGCTGGACGCGATGGCCGCACCGCACGCTGCCGCTTCCATCGGTACGAGGCCCCACCCCTCGCTTCGGCTCGGGTGCAGCAACACCGCCGCACGGTTGTAGAGCGAACGCACCTCGTCTAATGAGGGCCGGACGTGGACCTGTACCCACCTAGGCAGCTCATGTGACGGCGGACGGGCTGCGAAAACGTCGGCTTCGACCGTAGGCAGACGAGTACGCACGTGATTCAGCGCAGCGATCAAGACATCGGGGCCTTTGACAGGGTGCCGGTGGTAGAGTGCGGCTAAGCGTAGGCCCCGCGCTTCGGGCGGGATGGTCTGGTAGAATTCCTCAGGGTCGATGGCATTCGGGACGACACCGTGCACCGTGAGGCCTTCGCGCTCCACTTCTGACGCGAGCCAATGGGCGCAGGGGACGAGCGCCATGGGATAATGCCACGACTTGCGTGCTTCAGGATGCACAAAAGTTTCGAGGCCCTGCAAGTAGTAGACCTTGCTCCCGTGACTCGGGGGAAGCGCGGCCACGCCTTGCGCGGTCTGAAATCCCGTCGCGATCACAACATCGCCATGCGGGACGTGTTGGGGAGACAGCGTCGGAACGACCAGGGACGCCACGCCACCGGCCTGATAGTAGGGCGTCGGCTGCACCTTGTGAAGTCTATCGCGCACCTGTACCGCCATGTGTCGCGCCCATCCGGCGATGCCCGCCTGCACGCGTTGCGGCATCACGATCTGAACGGTGTGTCCACGTTCAGCAAACCGCGCCGCGTGCTGATAGACCACCTTTGCGCCTCCCATCGGGATTCGAATCGGGGCAGGAAGCACAAAGGTGATTCTCACAACGAGCGCGAAGCGACGGCTCCGATACGATCTACGCGGCGAATTACAGTTCGAGCAACGTTTTCGGCGTGCTCGTCAAGTTGTCGCAACCGGCCTCGCCCAGCACAATGATGTCTTCGATGCGAACGCCGAAGCGCCCGGGGAGATACACGCCAGGCTCGATCGTTACCGTAGCGCCGACAGGGAGCACGTGTTCGACCTGCTGTGAGAGCCGAGGCCATTCGTGCACACGTAGCCCGACGCCGTGCCCCAGGCTATGGCTGAAATAATCGCCGTAGCCTGCATCGACCAGCACGGAGCGGGCCGCCGCGTCGAGCTCTGTACCCGACCTTCCAGCTTTCGCGACCTCAATGGCCGCTTCCTGCGCGTGCAACACAGCTGCGTAGACCTGACGGACTTCGTCGGTCGCTTGGCCTAGCACTAGAGTTCGGGTCATGTCCGACGAGTACCCTTCCACGTAGGCGCCCATGTCGATCAGGACCACGTCCCCGTCCTGAAGCACGCGGGTGGTCGGCCGCGCATGGGGGAGCGCGCTGTTCGGGCCGGATGCGACAATCGGCTCGAACGACATCGCTGAGGCGCCGCGCTGCAAGTGCGCGTACGTGATCTCAGCAGCGAGGGCCTGCTCCGTGACACCAGGCCTGATCATCGGCAAAAGCGCCGAAAACACGTCGTCCGTGACGGCTTGGGCTGCTCGGACCCGTTCAATCTCATCCGCCGACTTAGCCGCTACCGCTACATCGAGGAGGCTAGGGACGGGCACGAAGTCGACCGTGGGGAACTGCCCTCTAAGCTTCTCGAAGGCTGCGACCGTGAGGCAGTCGCTCTGAACGAGCGCCGTCGCACCTTCTGGAACTAGGGCCGACTTGGCCGCGAAGCCGCCTAGATCGCCTTGGACGATGTAGACATCGCCGAGTCGGACTTCGCGATTCGCCTGCTCGTCGTAGCGTCCGTCGGTCAGGAACGCAATCGACCCGCGCGTGACGATCAGCAACGCGTTGGACCCCGTGAACCCCGTAGCCCATCGCACATCATGGCCTGCCGAGACGAACACGGCATCGGCGTCATGGGCTTCGAGGAGCCCGCGGATCTGCGCGATTCGTGCCGTCTCGACCGTCGGCGCCGCTGTGTGCAGGGTACGGTCTACCAGGGTCTTCATGTTCAGGAGCGGACGGAGTAGTTCGGGGCCTCCTCGGTGATCGTGATGTCGTGCGGGTGGCTTTCGCGGAGGCCTGAGCCCGTGATCCGCACAAACTGCGCGTCGTCTTTCAAGGCCGAGATCGAACCGGCTCCGCAGTAGCCCATTGCCGCCCGGAGGCCGCCGAGCATCTGGTAGATGACTTCGCCGAGCATTCCCTTGTAGGGCACGCGTCCCTCGATCCCCTCGGGGACGAGCTTCTTGAGGTCGTCTTCCGCGTCCTGGAAGTAGCGGTCTTTGGACCCGGCCTCCATCGCTCCGAGCGAGCCCATGCCGCGGTAGTGTTTGTAGCGACGTCCTTCGTAGAGCACGGTCTCGCCGGGGCTTTCCTCGACGCCTGCGAAGAGGCCGCCGATCATCACCGAGTCGGCGCCGGCGGCGAGCGCTTTCGGGATATCGCCTGTCTGCTTGATGCCGCCGTCCGCGATGAGCGGCACGTTATATTTTTTACATGCAATAGCGGCATTCATCACGGCCGTCAGCTGCGGGACGCCAACCCCGGCCACGACGCGCGTGGTACAGATCGACCCAGGTCCGATGCCGACCTTGACCGCGTCCGCGCCAGCGAGGATAAGCGCTTCGGCCCCGGCCTCCGTCGCCACGTTGCCCGCCACGATCTCCAGATCACCGAAGGCCTCTTTTACCTCTCGGACGGTCCGGAGCACCCCTTCTGAGTGACCATGCGCCGTGTCGATCACCACGAAGTCGACGCCTGCTTCAGAGAGTGCACGGATGCGGTCGTGCGTGTCGCCGGTCACACCAACGGCAGCGCCCACCCGCAGGCGCCCAAACTCGTCTTTGCAGGCGAGCGGATACTTCCGCTTCTTCTGGATATCCTTGAAGGTGATCAGACCCAGGAGCTTGTCGTCATCGTCGACGACGGGCAGCTTCTCGATCTTGTGACGCTGAAGGATATTCTCAGCCTCGTCCAGGGTCGTCCCTACGGGAGCCGTCACGAGTGGGGCCTGGGTCATAACCTCCTGCAACGCGACGGTGCCGTCGTGCTCGAAGCGGAGGTCGCGGTTGGTCACGATACCCACGAGGCGGCCCTCCAGGTTCACGATGGGAATGCCACCGATGGAGTTCCGCGCCATCGTCAGGCGGGCGTCGGCAACGGTGCTGTTCGGCCGCAGTGTGATCGGATCGAGGATCATGCCGCTCTCCGAGCGCTTCACGCGGCGAACGTGGCGGGCCTGTTCGGTGATGCTCATGTTCTTGTGGAGCACCCCAACACCGCCCTGGCGCGCCATCGCGATGGCCATCTCGGCCTCCGTCACGGTATCCATGGCGGCCGAGAGGATGGGCACGTTGAGCGTGATGCCCCGGCTGAGACGGCTTGCGGTGTTCACGTCACGGGGCATCACGGCTGAATGAGCCGGCAGCAGCAGGACGTCGTCGTACGTCAGCCCTTCCTGATAGATTTTCATGATGGAGAAGCAGAGTCCAGGGAGTGGGGAGCGGCTAGGAGACGATGGCTTTGAGCTTGACGGCTCGCCGGAGCGCATTGATCTCATGCGGTTCGAGCCGCCGCCACCGGCCGCGGCGCAGGGCGTCGAGTGTCAGGCCAGCGTAGCGAAAACGATCCAGCGCTACGACTTCGTGACCGAGTGCCTCAAACATCCGGCGGACCTGACGGTTGCGGCCTTCGTGCAAACTGAGCGCGACCTCGTCGTGACGGTCGCCCGGATAGGCGATCATGTCTGCGAGGGCAGGGCCGTCGTCCAAGTCGATCCCGCTCCGAAGCTGATCGAGTTGGTGAGGCTTCACCGACTCCTTCGTCTTGACCAGATAGAGCTTCTCGATCTCGTAGCGCGGGTGCATGAGCCGGTGCGCGAGCTCGCCGTCGTTGGTGAGTAGGAGCGCGCCCGTCGTATCTCGGTCGAGCCGCCCCACGGGAAAGAGGTCGTGCAGGTCAGCCGGGAGCACGTCCATCACCGTCCGGCGGTCGTGTTCATCGTCGGTGGTGGTGATGGTGTCCTTCGCCTTGTTGAGCAGCACGTAGGCGAGTTTCTTCGGCGCGATCGGTCGGCCATCCACACGCACGTCTTGGTCCGGGGTCACCTTGACGCCGAGGGTGTTCACCGTCTCGCCGTCGATGGTCACCCGA
>JBCBEX010000132.1:0-7724 GCA_038528235.1 Bacteroidota bacterium | reverse complement strand
TGCCTCACTGCCTCACTGCCTCACTGCCTCACTGCCTCACTGCCTCACTGCCTCAGTCGGTCGCCCACGTCACCATCTCGGGGAACGTCAGCAGCAGGCCGAGCCCGATGAGCTGGATGACGATGAACGGAATCGCGCCGCGGTAGATCGCCGTCGTGGGGACTTCCTCGGGCGCGACGCCGCGGAGATAGAACAGCGCGAAGCCGAACGGCGGCGTCAGGAAGCTCGTCTGGAGGTTCATCCCCAGCATGACGCCGAACCACACGAGGTCAATTTCGAGCAGTGCTGCGGCCGGGGCGAGCAGCGGCACGACGATGAAGGCGATCTCGAAGAAGTCGACGAAGAAGCCCAGCACGAACACCACGACGTTGGCCACGATGAGGAGCCCGATCACGCCGCCGGGCAGGTTCGTGAGCAGCCCCTCGATCCAGAAGTCACCGTCGAGGCCGCGGAAGACGAGCGTGAAGGCCATCGAGCCGAGCAGCAGGAAGACGACCATCGTGGTGAGGTGGCCCGTGTCGCGCAGTGACTCCCACACGACGGCGCGGTCAAGCCGCCGGTTGACCGCCGCCAAGATCAGCGCGCCGACGGCCCCGAGCGCCCCCGCCTCCGTTGGCGTGGCGATGCCCGCGAAGATGCTCCCGAGCACCACGAGGATGAGCACGAGCGGCGGCACGAGGCGACGGAGCGCGAGCCGGAGCAGGTCCGGCACCGATGCAGAGCGCTCCTCGGGCGGTAGCGCGGGTGCCCACGACGGCTTCAGCATCGCCACGAGGCCGACGTAGCCCGCGTAGAGCGTCACGAGGAGCAGCCCCGGCACGAGCGCGCCGAGAAACAGGTCGCCCACGGAGACGCCGAGTTGGTCGGCGAGCACGATCAGCACCACGCTCGGTGGGATGAGCTGGCCCAGCGTGCCGCTTGCGGTAATGACCCCCGTGGCAAACGCCTGGTCGTAGCCGTGCCGCAGCATCACCGGCAGCGAGATCATGCCCATTGCCACGACGCTCGCGCCGACCACGCCCGTGGCCGCAGCCAAGAGCGCCCCCACGAACACGACGGCGAAGGCGAGACCGCCGCGCATCGGCCCGAAGAGCGCCCCAATCGCCGTGAGCAGGTCCTCGGCGAGTCTGCTCTTTTCGAGGAGCGTGCCCATGAGGATGAAAAACGGCACCGCGAGCAAGATGGTGTTTGTCGTCACCCCGAACGTGCGGTCACCGAGCGCGAGGAGGTAGGGCCAGTCGAAGAACCCGGCTTCGACGCCCACGAAGGCAAACAGGAGCGCCGTCCCGCCGAGCGCGAACGCCACCGGGTAGCCGCTGAAGATCAGCAGCAGCGCCACGACGGCCATGAGCGGGGCGAGGACGTCCATAGCCTAGACGTCTCGCAGCCGGTGCGCGGCCTTGATCGCCTCGCTGACGCCTTGCAGCCCGAGCAGCACGAAGCCGAGCGGGATAAGCACCTTGATGGGCCAGCGTGGAAGTCCACCTGGGTCGAGCGCGCCCTCACGGGTGATCCAGGCGTTCGCGACCAGCGGCCAGGTCGCCCACAGCATCAGCCCGCAGAAGGGCAGCAGGAAAAGCAGCGCGCCTAGCAGGTCGATCCACGCGCGGGTGCGGGGGCGCAGACGGCTGAAGAGCACGTCCACGCGGACGTGGCGGTCTTGCTGGAGCGTCCACGCCGCGCCGAGCAGGAAGACCAGCCCGAAGAGCATCCACTGCGCGTCGAAGAGCGCGTTGGACGACAGGCTGAGGCCGAGCGGTCGGCCGACATAGCGCAGCCCCGCGTTGAGCGCGCCCACGAGCGTCATCACCGCGAGAAGCACGAACGCGCTGCGGCCCGCCGCCGCCGTGAGGCGGTCGAGCATGTGGGCGAAGCGGAGCAGCGGAGAGGACGGCATGGCAGTGAGAGCACTGCCAAAAGCTACCACGGGCGACGCGAACGAAGCACCACTGCGAGAAGCACCGCCGGGGCCGATGGCGCTACCGCACGCGCTGCGGCATCCGGACGCGGGGACGCTTGCCGCCGCTGGAGGGGCCGCGCTGCGGAGATCGGGGGCGTGCTGGAGGACGCGGGTCCTGACCGCGGCGGCCGCCGGAGGGCGGAGGCTGTGCAGGCGGCTCCGCCAAGAAAATCAGGAGCACCCCAAACGGGCCGAGGAAGGCGCCCATCGTGGCCCAGGCACCGGGTTCGAGGCCACGCTGGCGAGCCAGATTGTAGCAGAAGCATGCGCTCGTGCCGAGGACGACGGCCGTGCGCAGGAAGAAGATAAAGACGGGCAGCATCACAGAACGTCGACGCTGGGCGGAAGGGAAGGGACGTGCCAGGGCACGCACAGAGAAGGGCAAAGGCCGCGCCGAAGGAGATAGGCGAGAGTCAGCGCGGTTTTGTGCGACGCAGGCCGTTCCGAAAGGTTGCGGCCCTGGCTAGAAAAGTGGCTCCCCAATCGACCATAACGTCCGCGAGTAAGCGTTCGTCCTACAGTCGGATACGGGGAGCCATCAGGACGAGGCGATCTCCTCCTTGCGCACCCGCATGGCGGCGACAGCCAGGGCATCCGCGCGGTTGTTGAGCGCGTCGTCCGCGTGGCCCTTCACCTTGACGAACTCGACCTCGTGGCGCTTCATCTCGGCCAGCAGGTCCTGCCATAGATCCTGGTTCTTGACCGGCTTCTTGCCCGCCGTCTTCCACCCGCGCCGCTGCCATCCGCCGATCCAGTCCTGCTCGAAGGCGTTCACCGCATAGGCGCTGTCTGTGTGGACGCGGGCGATCACGGGCTCGGTGAGGGCGCGCAGCCCCTCCACGATGGCGCGCAGCTCCATGCGGTTGTTCGTCGTGCGGTCCTCGCCGCCGGAGAGTTCCTTCTCCTGCGCGCCGTAGATCAGGATTGCGGCCCAGCCGCCGGGGCCGGGGTTGCCGCTGCACGAGCCGTCGGTGTAGATCGTGACGGTTTTTTTCTGGGGCACGGGACGGAGGCGCTGCTGAAGAATTCGCGGGGCGTCAAACCTACGCGGTGTCGCCCCCGTTGGTGAGGGTCACATCACGCTCCTCAAAGGACAAAAGACGAAAAAGCACCGCCCGTGAAGTTTGTCGACTACGTCACCATCTCCGTCCGCAGCGGCAACGGCGGAGCCGGGTCTGCTCACCTCCGCCGCGCGAAGTACGAGCCCCGCGGCGGCCCCGACGGCGGCGACGGCGGCTATGGCGGCTCCGTCCTCCTCGAAGCGGACGCGAACCTCTACACGCTCCTCGACCTCCGCTACAACCGCCACCACTTCGCCGACCATGGCCAACCGGGGCAGGGCTCCGGCAAGACGGGGAAGAGCGGCCAGGACATCGTGCTGCGTGTGCCGCTCGGCACCGTCGCGCGCGACACCGAGACGGGTGAGGTGCTCGGCGAGCTGACTGACGAGGGCCAGCGGCTCACCCTCGCGCCGGGCGGGATGGGTGGCCTCGGCAACACGCACTTCAAGAGCAGCACCAACCAGACGCCGCGCTACGCCCAGCCCGGCACCAAAGGCATCGAGCGCGACGTCACGCTCGAACTCAAGCTCCTCGCCGATGTGGGCCTCGTCGGCTTCCCGAATGCGGGCAAGAGCACGCTCGTGAGTGCGCTCTCCGCCGCGAAGCCGAAGGTCGCCGACTACCCGTTCACGACGCTGGAGCCGAGCCTCGGCATGGTCTACCTCGGCGACTACCGCTCGTTCGTCATCGCCGACATCCCCGGGCTCATCGAGGGCGCGAGCGAGGGCAAGGGCCTCGGCATTCGCTTCCTCAAGCACATCGAGCGCAACGCGGTGCTGCTCTTCGTCATCCCCGTCAACGAGGAGGATCCGGGCACGACCTACGCGACGCTGCTTGGCGAGCTAGAAGCGTTCAACCCGCACCTGCTCGCCAAGCCGCGCCTCGTCGGCCTCTCGAAGACCGATCTGCTGCCGCCGGACATGTACGACGCCTTCGTGGCCGACGCCCGCGAGCAGCTTCCCGACGATGTCCCGGTGATCGCGTTCTCGGCCGTCGCGCGCAAGAACCTCGATCCGCTCAAGCAGGTGCTCATGAGCGCCGTGGAGCAGAGCCGAGTAGCGGAGGGAATAGGAAATAGGGAATAGGGCGTGCGTCTAGCGAAGGTTTGAGGGCGTGCGAGTAGCAACCGTGCTACCCGGTGGAGCCAACGCGCCAGTGCCAGCCCGGGCACGCGATCTGGCCAGCCCACCTAGCATGGATATCAGAGGACCGAAAGCCGTGTCAGCCGGCTGGAGTCGGTAGCCCATGGGCGACGATGTAGTCCGTCGCAAGGGAGCCGCGCACAGTCAATTGGTGGCCTTTCGTCGCAATGGCTGCGCGTTTGCGGAACTCAGGGTGCGCGTTGGGCACAACCCATTGAGAATTATGTGAAAGAGGGCACTGTTTTTGTACTGGCCGGATCCGCTCTGCCTCCCTCCTCGAAGCGATACGCTTTCACCTCTAGCAGTTACGATGGTACACACGTCGGCGAAGACGGCAACGACGATCATTGGCATGGCTATGCTCTGCCTCATAACACTAGGTGGAAGTGCGTGCGTGCATCAGCCGTCCGAGCACCAGAGTGCTGCCGAGCCCTTCGACGCGGCAAACCCCATCGACGCGTCGCATGTGACCAAGCCCGGTGTGCCACTCGACGTGATGTGGACGGTCGACGCAGGCCAGGGCCTTGGGCCAGGCGCTGTGACAGCGGTCCTGACCGTCTCGGCGCGGGGCAACCTGGAGGAGGCCGTGCTGACGCTCGAACCCAGCTCGGGTCTGCGTTTGGTGGGCCCTGCGAGGATCCGCCTCGGTGCTTTGGTGGCAGGCGACACGCGCCGCATCGAGGTGCCGCTAGAACTTGGTGACCGGGGACGGGCAGAACTACGCGCCGTCGTCGCGGCAGAAGGAGGAGCCGGAGACGTCGCCGTCTCGGTAAGCCGCGCCGATGTCCTCTACGTCCTCCTTGGCCCCGCGAGGAGCTTTGCCGCGCGGGGCAGTTTCATCGTGGCGCAGCAAGACAGCCTCCGGCACGCCTTGGCCGCGGGGCGGATGACGCCGGAAGACTTCGAGGCGGCGATGCAGCAACTCGGCCGAGGCACAGGCGAGGTGACCACGACACGGTCGGAAAAAAAAACGAGTAGCGCTGTCTTCACCCTCTCCGGTACGATCAAGTACCAAGACCGCAATGGCACCCTTCGCCCCGTGCGCTTTGCCCCCATCGAGGTTTGGGACGACGACTTCGGCTTTGATGACCTCCTAGCGACGACTACCACCGACGCCAATGGAGCGTACTCCGTCCCCGTCCCTGAGGACGCATCCGATGCGCCCGACCTCTACATCAACGTGCTGGCGAGGTCGGACGAGTTCTACGTGGTCACGCCGGGCGATCAGGGGGACCCATCGAGCACCTATTCCGTCGCGACAGACGATGCGGTGGAGGCAAACGTCGAGACAAACATCACCATCGATGTAATAATCCTCAACAGCACGACGACGGGGAATGCCTTCTCGGTACAGGATGCGCTGATCGAAAGCGCCCGCTACACAAAGGCCATCTCCGGCACGACTCTCCCGACGCTCTCCGTCGAGTTTGCAGGGGCCTATCCCACCTCGTACTACTCCGTGTCCGGTGGGGGGCTGTTCATCCTCCTCGAAGACCGATACGATTGGGATGTCCTGCATCATGAGCACGGGCACTACGTCGCCGAGTCGTTCAGTCTGGACAGAAACCCTGGCGGTACGCACAGACCGTACGAGCACCTGGCCGAGCGCGTCGGCAAGCAGGATGGGATTCGCTTGGCCTGGGGCGAAGCCTGGCCGACCTACTTTGGCATCACGCTCCAGCGCGAGCGAGGCAGCGGCGCGCTCGGCATCCCGAATGTGGGGGACCTCTTCTACCAGGACACCGAGGATGCCATCTTCTCGTACAGCATCGAGGCGACGGGCAGCCGCGGCCGGGGCGAGGACAACGAGGTGGCCGTCCAGCGCGCACTCTGGGACCTCTACGATAGCGCCAACGACGACCGCGACAAGGTGAGTCTCGGTGACCAGGCCATCTGGAATGCGCTCGTGACCGCTCGTCCTGCTTCGATGTCCGACGTGTGGAATGCGCTGACTACCACCCTGAGCGACGAGGATAAGACGAAGTATGGCGCCATCCTCGCGGATCAGGGCATCGCGCCCGACCCCACGGCGCCGGCAGACGGGACGGTGATCCCGCTGAATGGATCCGCGACACCGACCTTCACCTGGAGCGCCAACGGGGCTGGGCCCTCCTTCCGACTCAATCGGTTCACGGTCGCGTTCTACTCGGAAGACTTCTCGACGCTGCTCTATGAGACGCCCGAGCTGACCACGCCGACGTACACCCCGACGGCAACGGAGCTCACCGACAACATCTTTCGCACGGAGAAGCGCGTGAAATGGGTCGTCAAAGGCCGGAACGTGAGTGCACCTGCCACCGGCACGTACACCAGTCCACCTCGGCTGATCGAGTCAAGCGGCGTGGATGTGGCGTTTGTCATCGACGACACCGGGAGCATGGACGAGGAAATCGCGGGCGTCCGTCAAGGGCTCCTGAACCACCTCGCCACCTATCCCAACGACGGGGCGACGACGTTTCAACTGGTGACGTTCAAAGACGGCGTCACCTCCTTCGCGCCCACCAACGACCTGGCTACCATTCAGTCTCAGGTCTCGGGCCTCTTTGCCGATGGGGGCGCGGATTGCCCCGAGGCCTCGGCCCAGGCCATCATAGCAGCTGAGCAGCGGCTCCGGGCCAACGGGCGCGTCTTTCTCGCCACGGATGCAGACCCGCATCCGGGCCAAGACATCGCGGGAACGATCAGCACGTTGCGCGCGCGCGGCGTCCGTGTGGACGTGGTCCTCTCCGGGTCATGCTCGGGCTTAGCCGCTAGAGAGGGCGCAGGCGCGAACGAGCCGAAGACAGCCGCAGCCCCCGAGCGGTCGACCGACACGGTCAAGCCCGCCAGTGCCCGTATGGCGCTGCGCAACGAACTCGTTCAGGTCCGCGCGGCAGCCGACACCCTCTTGCTAGGAGATGACGATTTCGCGCAGATCTTGCTGCCCTTCTCGTTCCCGTTTGGCGAAGCCACCTACAGCACCGCCTACGTGAACTCCAACGGCTCCGTCACCTTCAACTCGGGCGACGTCTCGCGCGGCGGGTCGGTGGGGAATTTGCTCTTCGGGCCGCCGCGCATCGCGCCGCTCTGGGACGACCTCGATCCCTCGCTGCGGGGTCGCGTCTTCGTGGAAGAGCGCGATGGGGCGGCCGTCATTACGTTCCAGGAGGTGCCCGAATACAACGCGCCAAGCCCCTCGTCAAGCCCCAACACGTTTGCGTTGACGCTTCGGCCGGACGGCACCTTCTCCATCGACTACGGCACGATCAGCGCCGCCGGCGTCTTTGCGGCGGTGCACACGGGGTTCTCTGAGGACCCAGGACCCACGGACCTGTCGGCGGCGCCGCAGCCGATTGACGCCGACCCCGAAGGGACACTCTACGAGCCATTTACAGGTACAAACGACCTGAGCGGCCTGCTGTTGAACTTCGACGCCGTCAGTAGTGGTCCGCCGCCGCCGCCGCCTGTCTTCAACGCGATCGAGGCCTTCTCGCAGATGGCCCTCCAGACGGGCGGCATCTTCGCGCTGCTGCCTGAGGTGAACTCCTTCGACGCGCAGGAGGTGCAGCGCTTCGAAAACAC
>JBCBEX010000131.1:0-8233 GCA_038528235.1 Bacteroidota bacterium | reverse complement strand
GTGGTCGGTGAGGCGAACGCGGTACTTGGCGGGCATGGTAGATTGCGGTGGTGAAGCCACAACCTACCACTATGCGCCTGTCAAAGGACTCAGAAGGTATCTCCCAAGCTTCTGCTTCCCCTTCTCGAGGGAGCAGCCCTTGAGGATGACGAAGTGCTTCAGGACAAGTGGGCTATCCTGTTGTCCAACCTTGTCGACTCGGACCAGAATATCCAGAATCACGTCTTTCCATACATCCTCGGCCAAATAAGCTCGAATGAGTTCATGGTTCTGGAGAATGTGTTTGCTGACTGGCGTTCCCGCGTGCGCCGAGTGAATACCGAGCTTGAGAAGCACAAAGCCGAGTCTTCCGATCTGGAAGCCTCTCTCAAAACCGAGATAGCAAAGGTTGAGGGTCGTATTGAAGAAGCCGAACGCGCCGGGGCTAGGCGAAACGGTAGCCGGGTCTGGGATATCAGAAGGGAGCTATGGGATAAGCAGCGTGAGCTTCGCTTCCTCTCTTCCAAGGAGAGAACACTTGTCTACCAGAGGGACCAGCCTGAGGAAGTCCCAGAAGAGAGCCTTCGCGAGTTTGAGCTATCCAACCTAACTCGACTCGGATTAATCAGGCTGGTGCAGGAGCCCTACGCAGAGAATAAGACAGTGGATCTCCCTGACAGGCATGACGAATATAGCGGAGGTAGCATAGATATAGAGATTGAAGTCTACTCCGATTCGAATCATATCCTAACTGAACTAGGGATCTTGTTCATACAGGCTTGTACCGAAAAAAGAGTCATATGACCCAGGGCTTCAAGCCGGCAACGGGTTCTAGTGCCCTCGCTCCGTGCGGTCGACGGCGTCTACGTTGTCTCGTCCAGACGCCATGCCGCGTTATGCGGCTGCGTGGCCAACTGTTCAGGTCACCACGCCAGCGCCAGGCCGACGATGCCGTTGATGGGGCGCGGTCGTGCGTCTGCCCACGGTCCAGCGCAGGTCGCCGTAGCGGATCGAATGGATCGACGCTGTGTTTCAGTCCCAACTAACCCGTGTAGCACCATGCGTCTCGGCCAGGTCGTCTCTCGTGATCCTGATGTTGTCAGCGGTGCGCTCGTCTTCAAAGGGACGCGCGTGCCCGTCCAGACGCTCATCGACTACCTCAAGTCGGGCGAGACGCTGGATCGCTTCCTCGATGGCTTCCCGACGGTGACGCGCGCACAGGCCGAAGCCTATCTCGAACTCACGCTGGGCGAAGCGGAGGCACATGCCTGAGTCGCCCTCGCTCCGCGTGCTCCTGGACGAGAACGTAGACCGTCAATTGGCCGCGCTCTTTGACACCGACCTCATGGCGGTGACGGTTCGGGAGCAAGGGTGGGATGGGTTGAAGAACGGGACCTTGCTCCGAAGCGCCGCGGCCGAGTTTGACGTGTTCGTGACGATGGATCGAAACCTTCCGTATCAGCAGAACCTGAACGACCTGGAACTCGCGGTTGTCGTCATCCGGTCGGTCAGCAATGCCTTCGTAGACGTGGCCCCGCTTATGCCCAAGGTGAACGAGGCAGTCCGTACGGCTCAGCCTGGCGCGGCGACCGTCGTGTCTCGGTAGCAGGCTTCACCACACCAGTGCGAGGCCGACGATACCGTTGACGATGCGCGCGGTGGTCCGGCCGCGCACGGTCCAGCGCAGGTCGCCGTTGAGCTGCCAGCGCTCTGAGAGCACCACCGTCACGCCGGGGCCGAGCGTGAGGAAGCCCTGCTCCGGCGGCAGGCCGAGCTGCGAGAAGTCGGTGATCTCGTTCGACGTGCTCTCGGTGAGATCGCCGCGCGCGCGAAGGAGGAACGCCTCCGTCACGAAGTACCCAGCTTCCAGCACCGCGAGGATCTCGTCCTCGATGAGGCCGCCGCGCTGCCGGTAGCCCACGCTGCCGCCGACGTAGGCAGGCGTCGGCCAGAGCGAGACGCCCCACTGGACCTCGGCGAGGAGGTCGGCCTCGCCCGAGCCGAGCGGGGGGGAGTCCTCGGCGTCGTAGCCCGTGGGGAAGCGCACGCCCACCTGCGGCGAGACGACCAGCGGACCGATCTGCGGGAAGGAGTACCGAAGCTGGAGCGTCACGTCCGAGAGCCCGCCGTTGACGAATTCACCGTCCATGTTCTCAGCCACAGAACTGCGCAGGAACGTCGAGCCGATGAGCGTGAGGCTGCTCGTCAGGCCGACCTCGGCGTAGGCGTAGACGGCGAACTCAGAGTACGTCTCCGGGTTGTCCTCCGAGCCGAGCGGGCCGAGGTTGCGGTCCCCGTCGAAGCCGCGATCAGCCCCGGCGAGACCTAGGCCTAGTTGGACGTAGCCGTTGCCTTGCCCGCGCGGCCACTGTGCCTGCGCCTCGGTCGGGAGAAGTAGGAGGGCCAGCAGCAATGCCGCCACGGAGAGAACGAAAGCAGGACGAGCGGACATGATCGATAGAGGAAGGGCGAGGCGAGGACAGGCTGAAAGCCGAACTGGGCCGAGGGAGAATGGCAAGGGCATGGACTACGCCACGTCCGATATCCTTTCGTGCAGCACGCGACGGAAGCGGAGAGCGACGTACAACGCGGCACCCCGGCAGGGGATATCACGCGGAGATCACACGTGGCTAACATCTTGCGAACCGCGGCAAGCAGATGTCCAGATACTTTGCGTCGCTGGCCATCGTCTCTGCCAGCGCGGCGCCCGGTACGGCTCCCCGGTACGACTCCCCCCGCTTGTACGCCTGCAACGGCGCACAAGCTGTCCCCCTCGTCCCGAGGGGGACAGTTTACTGCGTGAACCTGCGGTTTGAGGAGCGGAGCGTGCAACGCGGAGACGACGCAGGACGGGGGGAGACGGACCAGGCACCATCCTTCAGAGCTGTTGGGCGGGTTCCCGCAAGGCCATCAGAGAGGATAGACAGGCAGCACAGTCTCGTCGCGTGCCTATGTTATCGGCCTCACTTCCGCCGCTACTGCCTGCCTGTCTCGATGCCTGTGTCTCTTCGCCTCGCCGTGTTCTTCGTTGCGCTCACCGTCAGTGCCTGCGCGACAGCCCAACCCAGCCCCGACGCTGCTGCGGACGATGCCATAGCCAGCGACACGACAACGGACGAGACCGCCGCGCTTGTCGCCGAGGTGCTCGACGCGGTGCCGCTCGTGGACGGGCACAACGACCTCCCGTGGGCGATCCGCCGCGCGTGGCCGTGCGACGAGGACCCGGCGCGCTGCGCCCAGCCCAACCCGCCGGGCAACGTCGGGGCCTACAACCTGCGTGCGACGACGCCGGGGCACACCGACCTCGCCCGCCTCGAAGCGGGTCGTGTGGGCATTCAGTTCTGGTCGGTCTACATCCCGTTCTCGACCGCCGAGGCGGGCACGGCCGCCGTGACCCAACTCGAACAGATCGACATCGCCAAGCGGGTGTTTGCGCGCTACCCGGACGTGTTCGCCGAGACGCCCACTGCCGACGAGGCCGTGGCTGCGTGGCAGGACGGCAAGATCGCGTCCGTGCTCGGCATGGAGGGCGGGCATGCCATCGAGAACTCGCTCGGCGCGCTGCGCATGTTCTACGACCTCGGCGTGCGCTACATGACGCTCACCCACTCCGGCACCATCGACTGGGCGGACTCGGCCACCGACGAGCCGCAGCACGACGGCCTGAACGCGTTCGGCGAAGAGGTCGTCCGCGAGATGAATCGCCTCGGGATGCTGGTCGACCTCTCGCACGTCTCGCCCGCCGCCATGCACGACGCGCTCGACGTCACCGAGGCGCCGGTCATGTTCTCACACTCGTCGGCGCGCGGCGTCACCGACCACGTCCGCAACGTCCCCGACGACGTGCTCGAACGCTTGCCCGAGAACGGGGGCGTTGTGATGGTCACCTTCGTCCCGTCGTTCGTCAACACCGAGGTCCAGCGCTGGTGGGAAGCCCGCTCGGCGCTCATGGACGAGGCCCGCGCAGACTCGGTCTCCGCCGATGAACTCATCGCTCGGCTGAGCGCCTGGGCCGAAGCCAACCCCGCTCCCAACTCCTCGCTCGCCGACGTAGCCGACCACATCGAGCACGTCCGGGATATCGCGGGCATTGACCACGTCGGTATCGGTGGCGACTACGACGGCATCAGCACCGTGCCCGTCGGGCTGGAAGACGTGTCGACCTACCCGGCGCTCCTCGAAGAGCTCGCCCGGCGCGGTTGGACGGCCGAGGATCTCCGCAAGCTCGTCGGCGAGAACGCGCTGCGCGTTTGGCGCGAGGCCGAGGCGGTCGCCGCTCGCGTACAAGCCGAGCGCCCGCCCTCGTCGGCGCTGCTCACGGAGGACGGTGCGGAGTGAGCTGGTGCGCAGCAATAGTTGCGGTAGATCTCACCAGCACCGGATAGTCGTAGCCGGCGGGCTCCCCCCGCTTCGGTACGCCTGAACGGCGGCCAAAGCTGTCCCCCTCAGGCCTGAGAGGGACAGTCCGAGGAGCGAAGGCGACGCAGGACGGGGGAGACGAGCCTGGCAACTTGCACACAAGTGCTCATCAGGGTAGCAGTCAAGCCGTCTCGCTCACGCACGAGGGGCCAGCTTCAGAGACTGTTGTGTCGAGCACAGGGCATACTGCCCGATGCTCGCCTAGCGTACCACGGTGAGCCGGGTCGTGGCCTCCTCGTCGCCAGCGCGCAGCCGGACGAAGTACGACCCCGCCGCGAGCCGGTCCGTCCGCAGCCGCAGCGTCACGTAGCCCGCCGGCTGCTCGCCCTCGGCCAGCAGCGCCACGCGCCGTCCGAGCACGTCGAGCACCTCCACGCGAATCGGACCGGCCTCCGGGAGGGCAATCTCCAGCGTCGTCTCGGTGGTTGCGGGGTTGGGGTAGGGGCCGTCGAGCGCGAAGACGAGCGGGAGGTCGGCCTCGCTGTTGACGACCACGCCGTCGCCCGCGATCGCGAACTCGCTAAAGGCAGTCAGGCCGCTCCCCACGAGCGAACCGTCGACGGGGTCGACGCTGGTCGCGACCTCCTCGAAGGCACCGGTGCCTGCGTCGGGGCGGCGGTAGATCGTGACGCGCGCGGGGTCGGCGAGGCTGGCGAAGGCATCGGGATCAAAGCGCACCGAGGCGCTCTCGAACGCGAGCCCGTCAGTCGCCGAGATCACCCAGCGATACGGCGCGATTGTCTCATTGGGAAGCCCCTCGGTGTTCTCGGGCGGGGCGGCCTCGAAGAAGACGCTGAGGCCGCCGGGGGTGGAGATGTTATCGAAGGCGACGTCGAGGCCCGTCGGGGCGAAGAACGAAACGAGGTCGGTGTCGAGGCGGATGGGCTGCGCCGTTGCGGAGGCGGAGCCGTCAGCCCGGGCGGCCCCCCCGTTGTCGCTCACGGCGAGGCGCTCCTGAACGAGCAGCCGGAGCGCGCCGAGCAGGCGCGGCGCGTCGGTCACCCCGATGCGTTCCTGGACGAGCAACTGCAGCGCGGCGAGGACGCGGGGCGCATCCGTGACCCCGATGCGTTCCTGCACGAGCAGCGAGAGCGTCGGCAGGTCGGGTCCCTCGATGGCGTGGACGTACGCCGCGCCAGGCTGTTGGTCGCCCGCCGCGGCGAAGATGGCCCCGCTGACGGCAAACCCATCTGTGACGGCGACGGCCGTACCGAAGCGCTCGCCGTCGTCGCCCCCCGAGCCCCGCAGCTTACTCGCCTGTTCCCAGGTCCCGCTGGTCTCCGCGAAGACATAGGCGGAGCCTGCCCCGAACGTGCCGCCGATGACATCGTCGGGCGCGCCGACGAGAGCCGTCCCCTCCTCCAGCGCCACGCTGGCACCGAACTCGATCTGGCGAGACGAGGACAGCTCGGCCCGGTCGATGTCGCTGGGCGTGAGCCGCTGGCGCAGGCTCCAGCTTCCTCCCGCGTCGCGCCCGAAGACGTAGGCGGCCCCGGAGGCGAACGCGCCGAGCCCGGGATACGTCACGCCCTGGCCGTTCGCGCCCACGAGGGCTACGTCCCCGTTCAGCGCGACGGCCTCGCCGAACTGCTTGTTGTTGCCGGCCACGGTCGGGTCGGGCGACTCTACCTCGGCGACCTCGGTCCACACGGTGCCCGCGCGCTCATAGACGTAGGCCCGCCCGTTCGACCCGGCGCCGCCCGCGCCGATCAGCGCGCGGTCACCGTCCAGTGCGAGCGCATCGCCGAAGAAGGCGCGGCCCTCCGCCTCGGTGCGCGTGAGGGTCGCCGAGACCGTCCATGCCCCGTTCGGCTGGCGGTCGAAGACGTAGACCGTTCCCCCTTCGTAGTTGGTGGCGGGATCGCTGAGCCGCTTCGCCGTCACCAGCATCCGGTTGCCGTCGAGCGCGACGGCGTCGCCGAACTCGCCGAAGGCCAGCGGAGACGGGTCGCGGAGCTTGGCGACCTCGACCCAGGTCCCACTCGGGTTTCGCTCGTAGACGTAGACCGCGCCCACCTGCCGCGTATCGTCTAGGTCGTCGCCTCGGGCACCAACTGCAAGCCGGGTACCGTCCAGCGCGAGCGCTGCCCCGAACCGCTCGCGTTCGTTAAAGCGCCCCGCATCGAAATCCGCGGGGACGACGCGCTGCCTCTGGGCCCACGAGCCGTCCGCCAGGCGCTCGAAGAGGGTCACCGCACCGGGCTCTTTGGTGCCTTCCTCAGCACCCGGCGCACCGACGGCCGCGAAGGACCCGTCTACAGCGACGGCCCGCCCAAAGTCGACACCGAAGTCCACGTCCGGCGATGGTAGAACGGCGTCCGGGGCGCGCTGCGCAGAGGCCAGCGGCGTGGTCACGCTGAGGAGTAGCCCGACCACCAAAAGGGAGATCCTGCGCATGGCCTAGTAGTCGAACGAGAGCTCGAACGTCACGTCTACGGACTGCCCCTCGGCCACCGCCAGGGGGGTGTCCAGCACGCGGGCGGTGAAGACGGAGCCGAACGACTCCGCGCCGGACTGCAGGTTGGACCGGGTCTCCACGGTGCACGGCTCGGCGACGTTGTACAGGCAACTGCCCACCCGGGAGCCCACGAAGTTGATGTCCACGTCACGGACGGCGGAGATCGTACCGGAGAACCGCGCCAAGACGAAATCGCTGCCGTCCGCCTCCGTCAACTTCTCAATGGTAAGCTCAGAGGTTTCTGGGTCTCCAGAGAGCGGGTCCTCGGGCTCAATGATGAGGCAGTTGACGAACGCCCCACTGCTATCCCTGCACGGCTTTTCGTTCAACTGACTATTGCCAACCTCCAGCACGAGCGTCGCGATTCGGTTGCGCTTTGTAAAGAAGTTGATGAGCAGGTTCGCGCCGTTGCGAGTAAGGTCGTTCGTGAACTCGACCGACTCGTTGAGGCTGCCGTCGGCGTTGTAGACGCTGAGCGACCAGGTGCCGCGAACGTGGATGCCCTCGTCCTGGGCGAGGGCAGGGCCTGCGAGCAGGAGCGTGGCGAGCAGGAGGGCAAAGGCTTTCATAGTCGGACAGGAGGGACGATGGTGGAGACAGGGGAGACGAGGGCCGAACGATAAGCAAGACGCAGAACCCACGTTCCGAGGATCACGATCTCGCACATGCGTTCCAACAGCCGCGCACCTACACAGCGTACAGGAACGGCTACCCCGCGTGCCCACCCTGATCCGCATCCCTTCGGCTGACCATGTCGGGCGGTGCAGCGCCCTGACGCCAGGCTACCCCTGTCGCCAGGCCACCCCTGACGCCAGGTCACCACAGGGTACGTTTTGCGGTGGCATCCGGACGATGCGTCTCGTACGTTCCCGCGCCTACCCTATCCTCACCGAGCTGACCACTCGCTAGGCCGCATTCATGTCCCAAAACCGCTGGAGCAAGATCGAGCGCCTCCTGGAGGAGGTTTCAGCGCGTGCCCCGCAGGACCGTGCGGCGTTCCTGGACAGCGCTTGCCCCGACGACGATCTCCGCGCTGAGGTAGAGCGGCTGCTCGACGCCGATGCCACGGCGTATTTCCGGGGCCTTGGCCAGCGCGTGGGGGAGAGCGTAGACGCCGCCCTGGCCGACGCGATGCTCGGGAGGCGCGTCGGCCGCTGGCGGCTCGTCGCACACATTGGGCGGGGCGGCATGGGCACGGTCTACCGCGCCGAGCGCGCCGATGGCACCTTCGAGCAGGTCGCCGCGTTGAAACTCCTCGACACGATGCGCTCCGATGTCGTCGCGCGGTTCGAGCAGGAGCGCCAGATCCTGGCCCGCCTCGATCACCCCGGGATCGCCCGCCTGCTCGACGGGGGGGCGACTCCAGAGGGGCGGCCC
>JBCBEX010000130.1:0-8285 GCA_038528235.1 Bacteroidota bacterium | reverse complement strand
CTTCGCCGGGACCCGTGGGGGAGACGCGAACCGCCCGCGCTCGTCGAGCGGCACCCACTGCGCCGGCATCGAATAGAGGTAGCGGCCGATGCCCCACTGCACGGCGGCCCGCTTGAGCGCGCCGGATAGGCCACCCTTGACCGATTCGAACTCGGTGTTCTCGGCGCCGTCCCACTTGGTCACCCACTCTGGCGCGCCCGTCCCCTCGCGGTGCACGAGAATGGAGAGGCCGCACAGGACGCCGCCCTCGGGCCCCGGTGCGAATTCGTTCCGCCAGTTGCCTGGCCCGCACACCTCGTCCAGGCGGTCCTGGATGGCGCGACTCGTGAGGTAGGCCATCGCTAGACCTTTTTTACGGTCACGTGTGGTCGCCCCGGGCTTCCACTCAATGTCGTCGTTGGGAAAGGGGGCGCTGAGGCGGCGGAGATCGTCTGGAGAGACAGCCATAGGACAAGCTGGGCACGTCGATGGAACAGGTACTACACCAAGGATCGCTCCGCGGTGTGACACCGCCCTGTCACTCAATGGGGCGTGCTCCTGTAGGCTCGCGTAATGTGAAGAAACGTTGGGGGCATTCAGTTTTTCGACGGGAAAATCGAAGAAGAAAGCGCTTTTTATTTAGATCCTGATGTCGCTCGCATAAATGAGGTGAAACGATATGGCTCAATGCCTTGAATTCCTAAGGGTGGCCTCCTATGTTCTATCCCGTCGCACCTGTTGCGATTGGTCTTCTAGCGTTCACCGGCGGTTCCGCCGGTGCGCCTGGGGCCGCAGCTCTTGGGGGAGAAGCTGCGGCCCCATTCTTTTGTGCCACGCCTGCGTCGGCAAGGTCACGGGATATCCTGGGTCAATCACTGGATATCCTGGGTCAAGGCGACGCTGTAGGGATCGGGCCTATGGCGCAGGCGGACCTTCCGCGGCCTCCTCGATTCCGACGACGCCCTGGAGCCGCGTGATGAAGTCAGCATAGGCCTCCACCGTCGAATCCACGGCCAAGCCTGCCTGCATGGCCTCAAGGGCATCCGCGTAGCGCAGCGACGCGATGAGGGCGTCGGCACGGGCCTTCACCTCCTCGGCAAAGGCAGACGGCTCGGGCGGAGGCTGCTCCTCCGGCGGCTCGGGCTGGTCGCCGTCCAGCTGCCGCTTCACGAGTTCGTAGTTGACCTTCGCTTCGGCGTAGCGCGGGTCGAGCAGGAGCGCCTGGCGGAGGTGGTCGAGTGCCGCCTCGAAGTCCTGCGCGAGGGCGGCGGCGGTCCCGGCGTTGTAGCGCGCCCGCGCCTGCGCCCGCCGCGTCGGCGCGATCTGCGCCGCTTGCTCGAAGAGGTCGATAGCGGCCTCGGCGTCGTCTTTCTCGTGGCGCACGAGGCCGAGGTCGTAGAGCAGCCGCGCGCGCACGTCTAGGTCGGCGTCGGGCGTGTCCGTGGCTTGCAGGCCCTCGCCGAAGGCGACCGCCGCCGTTTCGAGGTCGCCCGCGAGGTAGGCGTCGAGGCCGCGCTGGCCCTCGCGCGCGCCATCGGGGGTGCATCCCGTCAGGAGCAGGAGAGCGAGCAGGATCCAGGGCCGGGTCATCCGAAAAAATACCGCCGTTGCGTCTCAGCAGAGGGCGGTCTCCGCGGAGGGCAACGGCGGTGGGAGCGCCCCTGTGTGCGCGGGGCGACTCAGAAAGACCCGCGCTCTCACGAAGGGGATGTGTACGGGTGGTACGGTTCGTCCCATGTGTGCAGGCGACAGCGAGAGGCGTAGAGGATGCGGAGGCGAGCGATCAGGCGGCGCATGGGTGAGCGGGGAAGCGTGGGTGAGCGTGAGTGCAGACTCCACCGCGGGCGGAGAGCCTGGTGCTACCCGGCATTCCCAGGACCATGCCAAACCCAGAACCGCCTCCCAGGCCTGCAGGGCCATACCGTGCAGGCCTCGCTGTTGGATTTTCAGAGAGCGTCGACCCGATGCGCGATTCTGGAACTTGGTCGCGGTCAGGCGCTTGGGGCTCCAGTGCGCTCTAGAAGTCCGCCGACTCATCGCCGCCGCCTTGTCCGCGACCGCCGCGCTGGCGGTCGGGACGCCGCTGCGGTTGCTGGCCGAACGTGTAATTGAACGTGAACGTCAGGAAGCGTGCCTGCCAGCGCCGCTCGCCCACCCGGTCGCTGAAGCGGTCACGGATGGCGAACTCGAAGCCGGCCGTGTCAAACACGTCGCCCATCGTCACGGCGAGGCTCGCGCGGTCGTTGAGCAGCTTCTGGCGGACCGAAAGGTTCGTGAACGAGAACGCCTCGATGCGGCCGTTGGGGATGTCGCGCGGGGCGCGGTAGAAGCCGAAGAACTGCACCGCCGTCCCGGTCGGGAAGTTGTAGGACAGGTTGCCGCGCAAGCTCCACTGGAAGCCGTTGGCCGCGAGGTCGGTGTCGGCGTTTTGCCCGTCCGTCTGGAACTGGTAGGCGCTCAGCGTCACGAAGCTGCTGAAGCGCTGGCCAAAGCGGAGGCTGCCGATGGTCTCGACGCCGTAGTTCTCCTCCGTGTCGAAGTTGACGAACGTGCGCACGGTGCGGCCGTTGTCGTCGGGCGGCGTAGAGAAGCGCGTGATGGCGTCCGTGGTGCGGCGATAGAACGGCGTGACGGTGAGCGTCGTCTTCGGCGTAAACCAGGTGAGGCCGACCTCGTACGAATCCGTGTACTCGGGCTGCAGGCCCGGATTGCCGACACGCACGTTGAGAGGGTCCTCGCGGTTTTCGAACGGGTTGAGGGCGCGCGTCGACGGGCGGTTGATGCGGCGGCTGTAGCTGGCCTGTGCGGAGACGCCGTCGGTGAACTGGTAGGTGGCGAAGGCGCTCGGGAAGACGCTGAAGTAGTCGTTGTCGAAAGCACCCGAATCGCCCTGACCCGGCGCGGGCTGTGCGAGGTCGAACGTGGTGAAGGCCTGCTCCAGACGCGCGCCGGCCTTGAGGCTGAGCGGGCCGAAGCTGCGGCTGAGGAGACCGTAGACAGCGTGGACCTGCTCGTCGAACACGAAGCTGTTGGTCACGTCCTGGTTCAACAGGAAGTCACCGGTGACGAGGTCAAGGGTGTCGACCACGAAGTCGTCGTCGGTGCGCGTGAACTCGCTTCGGAGGCCCGTTTCGAGGCTAAAGCCGCCGACAGGCTTCACCCAGTCGACTTGGAGCGAGCCTTCCTGCTTGAACCGGTCCGTCGTGTTGAGCTCGACCGCCGTGGGTGACACCACGGCGTCGTCCGCAAGCTCCAGGCCCTCGTTGAAGCGCGTGACGTCGTCGCGCGCGTCGGCGGTGTAGCGGGCCTCGACCGTGAGTTCGTCGGTAGAGCGCGCCTGCACGCGTGAGAAAGTGAGGGCCAGGTCGCCGTTGAGGTCGTCCTCGTCCTCATCGCTGAGACGGAAGGACTGCAGGCGGTTGCCGTCGTCGAAGAGTTCGTTGCGGAAGTTGACCTCGGCGTCGCTGCCGAACCCGAGGCTGAGGCGGCCCGAGGCCGAGAGCGTCATCTTGGGTGAGAGCTTGTAGTCCGCCGAGGCGCTCAGGAGGTGACCGAGGCTCTGGCTCTCGCCGTCGTCGTCGGTGAATCGGGTGTCGAGCCGCGGGGTCCCGTCTTCGGCGAGCGGGAGGGCGAAGTCAGCGTCATTGATACCGCCCGACTCGCGGACGTTGCGGCGGAGCCCGTAGGTCACGAACGTGGTCCACGGTCCGCTCTGGTAGCCGACGTTGCCCGAGACGTTGTAGCCGCCGATGGTTTCGGCCGCCGCCGTGAGGCCGCCCGAGAGGCCAAGGTCGGTGTTCTCCTTCAGGATGATGTTGATGATACCGCCGAGGCCCTCCGGCTCGTACTTCGCGCTCGGGTTAGGGATCACCTCCACGCGCTCGACGCTCGACGCGGGCAACTGCTGGAGGTAGCTCGCCAGGAACGCGCCCGTGATCGGGACCGGCCGGCCGTTGATCTGAATGGCGACGTTCTGGTTGCCGCGCAGGCTGATGTTGCCGTCGATGTCGACCTCGATGGCGGGGACGTTCCGCAGGAGGTCGGTCACGGAGCCGACGTCGGCCGCGATCTGGTCGGCGGTGTTGAACACAGTGCGGTCCACCTGCACCTCGATGTCGTCGCGGATGCCCTCCACCTGGACGCCTTCGAGCAGCGCCGCATCGGGCGCGAGTTCGATGGTGCCGAGGTCGGCGGTGAGGCTGCCCGGCCGCAGCGCGAGGTCGTCGATACGCTGGTTGACGTAGCCGACGTAGGTGAGCGTGAGGTAGTAGCGCCCCGGCCGCAGCGGGCGGATGTCGAAGCTGCCCTCGGCGTCGGTGAGCGTGCCTGTCACGAGCGACGAGTCGCGTGCGCTCCATACGGTCGCCGTGGCGAGCTCGACGGGTTGCCCCGTGTCGGCGTCGATGACGGTGCCGGTGATGGCGCCGCCGCGCATCTGTCCGGGCGGGCCGCCGGGACGTCCGCCGGGGCGCTGGGCAAAGACCGGGAGGGCGAGCGCTCCGACGAGGAGCAGCAGGAGCAGGCGCGTACCGATGCGCATGGCGGTGGGGAGTCGAAGGGGAGAAGGGCGAAGGAGAAGGGGGGCGGAGCACCTGGTGGACAGGCACGTACCGGCGCGCGGTGACGCCCGTGGCAACATGCGTAGCTCCAAGGGTATACCCGGCAACGCTTCTATGTGTCACGCCGGGGTGTCGGTTGCATGAAGTGTGCGCGCATCCCGTGGACGAGCGGAGCACTACGCAGGTTCGCGCGGCTCCGTTGCATGCGGTCGTTGTCACATCCTGCCGTCTGTGCGGAGGGGCTGGGAGCAGGCTCACGGAGACAGATCGGTGCCCTCCGTGTCGCCGCTCGGGGTCGCTGGCGACCGCTCGCCCACCCACAAACACCGCTCGCGGTCGCGACGGCCGGTTGCCCCACGCGGTCTCGGCTACCCTGTAGGCAACAAATACCATCAGCGCATCGACGCTGACGTAGCGACTCGCTGACGCAACGACTTTGGCGGAGGAGCGTGCCGTCGCCCGAAAGCGGCTCGTGGGGACGTGGCGCATCTACGAGGGCGACGGCACCCTCCGCCCTAAACAGCCCGGTGCAGTGCTCAATGGGTACCCGGTGGAGGACCAACGCCTAGGCGACGTGCACCATGGTTATGCTAGGCGCTTTAAAACGCTTGGATAGGGCACAATCGGAAGCGCTCCCGTAACCAGACGGGTAGGTTGCGTATACCACGGGTGTCTTTCGGCAACGCCCGCGGATGCTGGACTCCATCAGGAGATGCGCGTTATCCTTGCGGGCTGTTGCCCCCACTGGCGCTGCGCCCGGGTGCTGGGCGGCCGTGCCGAGCCGAGCTGTGTCATGCTGGAGTTCCTCGCATCGGGCCCGCTGCTGCCCCTCACCGTCCTCCTCGCCATCGTCGGGGTCTACTGGCTGTTCGTCATCCTTGGCGCGCTCGACCTCGATTTCCTGGACGTGGACTTCGACGCGACGGACGCCGACGTGGACCTCGACTTTGAGGCGGACGTGGACGCCGACGCCGGGCTCTCCGGGTGGCAGCAGGCGCTGTCGTTTCTGCACCTCGGCATCGTGCCGTTCATGGTCGTCTTCAGCGTGTTTGTGCTGAGCTGGTGGACGGTCGCCGCTATCGGGCTGTACGTGCTCGGGCTCGGTGCGCTCGTCGGGCTAGGCGCCGGCCTCGTGCTGGCCGTCCTCGCGACGAAGGTGCTCACGTGGCCGCTCGCGGGGCTTTTCCGCAAGCTCAAAGCCGCAGAAGCTCCGGTGCAGATCATCGGGCGCGTCTGCACGGCGCTCACCGCCATCGATCACGAGCGCCTCGGGCAGGCCGAACTCGCCACCGGCGGTGCACCGCTCTTGCTCACCGTCAAGACTACGCAGCCCGGCGAACGGGTCGCGCGCGGCGAACGCGCCCTCGTGGTCGCCCGCAGCGACGACGGGCAGGTCTACCTCGTGGACCCTGTAGCCGTGTGATTGCCCGGTTCGATCCTTGCGGCTTGCCGCCGCGCTCCAGTTTCAACGTTTTTCTGACCCCACCCTCGCTGTCATGGATATCTGGACCATCATTTCGATTGCGGGCGGCTTCTTGCTGCTCATCGTCCTCGCGGTGTTTGCGCTCGTCGCGAAGTTCTACAAGAAGGTCGAGCAGGGCCGCGCCCTCGTGCGCACCGGCGTGGGCGGGACGAAGGTCGCCTTCTCGGGGATGTACGTCCTCCCGGTGATTCACCGCTCGGAGCTGATGGACATCTCGCTCAAGCGCGTCGAGATCTCGCGCACGGGCAAGAACGGCCTCATCTGTAAGGACAACATGCGCGCCGACATTCAGGTGGCCTTCTTCGTGAAGGTCAACAAGGACGAGCAGAGCGTGCAGACCGTCGCCGAGTCCATCGGCACCGTCCGCGCGTCGGACCCGCAGGCGCTCGTTGAGTTGTTCGACGCCAAGTTCTCCGAGGCGCTCAAGACCGTCGGCAAGAACTACGACTTCGTCGACCTCTACAACAGCCGCGAGACGTTCAAGGAGGACATCCTCAACGTGATCGGCACCGACCTGAGCGGCTACGCCCTCGAAGACGCCGCCATCGACTACCTGGAGCAGACGCCGATCGAGACGCTCGATCCGGACAACATCCTCGACGCGGAGGGCATCAAGAAGATCACCGACCTCACGGCGCGGCAGGCTGTGCTCGCCAACGAGATCAACCGCGAAAAGGAGAAGACGATCAAGAAGCAGGACGTGGAGGCCCGCGAGGCCATCCTCGAACTGGAGCGCCAGCTTGCCGAGAAGGAGGCCAGCCAGCGCCGTGAAGTCGAGACCGTGCAGGCGCGCGAGACTGCCGAGACGGAGCGCGTCCGCCAGGAGGAGCGTCTCAAGGCCGAGCGCGCCCGCATCCAGACCGACGAGGAAGTCGAGGTTGCCGAGCAGAACAAGCAGCGTCAGGTCCTCGTCGCGGAGAAGAACCGCCTGCGCACCGACGCCGTCGAGACGGAGCGCGTGGAGAAGGACCGCCAGCTCGAAGCCACCGAGCGCGAGCGCGTGGTCGAACTCGCCCAGATCGAGAAGGAGAAGGCGCTCGAAGAGGAGCGCAAGACGATCCAGACCGTGATCCGCGAGCGCGTGATGGTCGAGAAGTCGGTCGTTGAGGAGGAGGAGAAGATCAAAGACACCCGCGCCACGGCCGAGGCCGAGCGCCAGAAGTCGGTCGCGCTGACGTATGCCGAGCAACTCGCCGAGGAGGCGAAGGTGCAGGAGACGAAGGCCGCCGAGGCGAAGCGCCTGGCCGCCGTCGAGGCCGCGCAGCAGCGCGTTGTCGAGGCCGAGGCTGAGCAGGAGGCCGCCGAGAAGGAGGCCGCTGCGATGAAGACGCTCGCCGCTGCCCGCGCCGAGGAGGAAGCCACCGTGGGTCTCTCCGAAGTGCGTGTGATGGAGGCCCGCGCCGCCGCCGTCCGCGAGGAGGGCACGGCCGAGGCCGACGTGCTCAAGCTGAAGGCCAACGCCGAAGCCGACGGCATCCAGGCGAAGGCACTCGCGCAGGCCGAGGGCCGCAAGGCGCTCGCCGACGCCACCGAGGCGCAGGGTACCGCCGAAGCGGAGGTCATGAGCCGGAAGTACGCCGCCGAGGCCGACGGCATCCGCCAGAAGGCCGAGTCCATGAAGGTGCTCGACGGCGTCGGCAAGGAGCACGAGGAGTTCAAGCTCCGCCTGGAGAAGGACAAGGAGGTCGAGCTGGCGCAGATCGCCGTCCAGAAGGACATCGCGCTGGCGCAGGCCGAAGTGCTGCGCGCGGGCCTCGAAGCGGCCAACATCGACATCGTCGGTGGGGAGTCGATGTTCTTCGAGAAGATCGTCGGGGCGATCACGCAGGGCCGGTCGGTGGACCGCCTCGTGGACGGCTCGGACGTGCTGAGCGAGGTCAAGGAGGCGTTCCTCTACGGCGAGGGCGCGCTCGGCGGCAATGCACTTGGCGATGGGGCCGACGGCGGCGTCCCGATGCTGGGCGACGGGCTCATCGCCCGCGTGCGCGGCCTCGTGGCGCAGACGGGCCTCGGCACCGACGACGTGAAGAACCTCACGCTCTCGGCGCTACTCGTGAAGCTGATGGCGCAGACCGAAGACGACGCCGACGCGACGGCGCTGGAGCAGATGCTCCGCACCGTGCGCCAACTCGGCCTCGGCGACCAGAAGGCCAGCACGCTCGGGCTGAAGTAGCCGTCGAGCCGCACGCGCGCCCGGACGACTCCCCCCGCTTTGATGCGCCTGAACGGCGATCAAAGCTGTCCCCCTCACGCGTGAGGGGGAC
>JBCBEX010000129.1:0-8507 GCA_038528235.1 Bacteroidota bacterium | reverse complement strand
CGGCGCGCGAGGGGCTCGGCCGCAGCCGTGGTGGCCTCACCACGAAGCTGCACGCAGCTTGCGATGCCCTGGGGAATCCGCTGCGCTTGCGCGTGACGCCGGGCCAGTACGGTGATGTCCCGCAGGCGGCAGGGCTCGTGGAGGGACTGACCCCCGAGGCGCTCGTGGCCGACACGGCTTACGATGCCGACTGGCTGCGTCGCTGGGCGGTGCGAGCGGGGGCCGAAGCGGTAATCCCCCCGAACCCACGCCGGGCGCTCAAGCCAGGGTACGACCTAGAGCTTTACCGGGAGCGCAACCGGATCGAGCGCTTCTTCGGTCGGTTGAAGCTGAACCGCCGGGTGGCCACACGCTACGAGAAGACGGCGCGCAACTACCTCTCGTTTGCGTATTGGGCCTCCACGGTGGTCTTGCTACGCTGATTGTCCACACCCCTTAGGGTGTCGCACAGTACAAACGCAAGCAGCCCACTTCAATCTTCGAAGTGAGCTGCTGCGGTGACGCTCCCAGCGGGGAGCCAAGGGTGGGGGGCGAACAGGCTACCTGAGCAAGGTCATCTGTGCCGAGGTGGTGGTTCCTGATTCAAGGTGCTGAGCTCGAAGGACGTAGACGCCGCTTGCATGGCCCGTGAGGTCGACCCGGATGGCAGCCGTGCCGGCAGTCATGCGCGGCATCATGAGTTGCTGTACGAGACGGCCCGTCACGTCGTAGATCGCCACCTCGTAGTCGCCGTCGTCGGCGAGGAGAAGGCGAGCCTCCGTGGTCGGGTTGAACGGGTTCGGGTAGAAGCCCTCGATGCCGAGTTGCTCAGGCAAGGACGAATCGGTGTCGAGGACCCACGCATTGGCGCCTCCGGCTTGCGCGATACGGACGCCGTCGCCGATCGTGACGGTCGCCGGGGCCGAGGTTGCTGTGGCGCCCTGGTCGTCGGTAGCAACCGCCGAGAGCGTGTACACGCCGGCCGGGGCGCGGCGCACGCGGACCGAGAACGGCGCGCTCGTGTCCTCACCGATGGGCTCGCCGTCCACGAGGAACGTGACCTTCGTGACGGTGCCATCCGGATCTGACGCATCGACACGGAGCGTCACGCTCCGGCCTGCGTCGAGGCGATCGCCATCCCGAGGCGACGTGAGCTCCACGACCGGCCCCTGGTTCACAACGGGCTCCTCGCCACCACCGCCGGTTTCGCCGCCACCCGTGTCGCCGCCGCCTGTCGACGTACCACGCGCAAGGTCTGCCTCTTGGATGACACGGAGCCCAAGGCCCGGGCCTTCCCATTTGACCGACAGCTTCGGGTTCGACAGCTTCTTGTAGTGCTGGACATCAATGGCGTGGTAGCCCGCGGCGAGGCGAACATAGCCTTCCCGGACTTCAGGCTGGCCGGGGCGGTTGCCCTGAATGACGACCTCATCGCCGATGGAGAGCGTGCCCCCTTCCTTTGCGTCCATGACGAATCGGTAGGTGCCCGTTGTGGGCACGTTGAGGAAACCCTCATAGGTGACCGCGTGGCCCGAGAGGACAGGAAGGGCATTCAGGTCGAATTTCGAGGCGACACCCTCGCCCGTGGCGACGCCGAGTGTGTCAGCACGTGGCAACTCGAGGAACGTACCGCTCCAGTAGGCGAAGGCGACACCCGGCACCGCGTTGGTGAGTGATGTGCTAGCCTGTGGCGCAGCAAGGGCACCGTCGTCCGGGCAGTAGAAGCCTGTTGTCATCCAGTCGCAGAAGCTGATCGACGCGGCGTCGTCGCCCTCGCCGTGAACCATGCCCGGACGGTTCGTGCCGGCGAGCGTGCCGTCGGCGTCGTAGATCCCACCGTACTGCATCTTGTTGAAGAAGAAGACCGGCTCTGTGTTTACGAACCGCAGGCCCGAGGTCTCACTGCCGGGCTCCAGCTTGCGCCACTCAACGGTGATGGCGGCGGGCTCCACGTTCACGAACGTAGCGCCGTCGATTGAGACGCGGCGGAGGTTCTCGTGTGACTTCTTCTGCGTTTGGTCGGTGATGTTGACGCCGCCTGCCGACCGCGCGTGACGTGCGGTGGCTGGGATCGCGCCGCCAATGTCGTTGGCCGTGTTCCCGACGACGAATAGGTCGCGGATGCGGCCGAACGTCTGGCTCACGCCGATGCCTGCGTCCGCGACGACGGCGCCCACGATCGTCTCGTTCTCCTCTTCGATCCAGACGCCGGAGTGGCTCACCTTGTAGGCGAGGAAGTCCGGGCCGAACTCGAGCGGGTAGGGGCCTTCGCGCAGGCCGATCATCAGACCCGCTCCGCGCATCTTGGGTCCGTAGGAGGCGTGACTGCCGAGACCGGGCGTCTCGTAGATCGCGTGGGCGACGTTGCCGGTGAACGTGATCGGCTGATCGCGATGCAGAAAGCGTGTGAGCGTGGTGAAGCTCGACATGTACTGCTGGTCGAAGAAGAAGCCGTGGCCTCGGTAGGAACCCGCCGCCCGGTTGTCGCGGATCTCGTTGTGCGGGTTCCGGCCCCAGAAGATGCCCGAGCGTTCCTCGCCCTGTGCCGATAACTCATAGTTCTGGCGATGCGGGAACGCAAAGTCGCGCGGTTGCTTGGCCCAGTTCAGAATACCGAGGTTGCCGATGAATCGGTTGTCGTACTCCTCGCCATCTTCGGCGAAGACGTACATGTGGTCCGTGACGTGGTAGGCGACGTTGCTCTCGACCGTCACGCGCTGCGTGCGGTGCGTGGCATAGGCCCGCTGGAAACTGTGATGCACCGAGTTGCCCCGAGCATAGTCGCTCGGGCGGTCGCCGGCGAGGTGCCAGTGGATCGGATAGCGGCCCCTCACGCCCGTCTGGCCCATGCGCACGAGCTCGACGCCTTCGATCTGGGCCGTGCCGCCGACCATGAACATGACGTGCCCGCCAAAGCCGACGTGGTAGCCGGTCTCGTCGATGCGGGTCAGGCTGTTCTCGTCACCCTGAATCACGATGTCGCGTGTCAGGAGGCCAACCTCGGCGCGCATGTCGATGCGACGGCCCTCGATGGTCTGGATCTCCCCGAAGTGACGGTAGTCGAGCGGCTCCGTCAGCGTGACCGTTCGCCCGTTGACACGCTCGACGACGCGCTGCTCGGCTTCGAAGGGGCTGTAGCCACTCGGCGCGATCACGATCTCGTCGCCAGGGCGCCAGTCGACGCGGTCGGCGAGGCGAAGCTCCCGGTCGCCAGGGCGCACGTGTGCGTCGAGGACGGTCCAAGAGACGGCGTCGCGACGGTGCCCGTGAATGCCGATGGAGCCGCCGTTCATGGTGGCGAGGAACTTGGTGCCCATCGACATAGACCCGCTGCCAGCTACGTTCTCGTTGGGATCGTCGGCAGTCAGCGTGATGGTAGCCTTGTGGCGGTAGGGTGCGTTCGGCGTACCGATTTCGAAGCGAGCTGTTGGGCCGCTTACTAGGATCCAGTCGGCGGTGAGGTCAACGGGCGCATCCACGAACGAGAGCATGCCTTCGACGCGGACGCCACCGAGTGGGGGCGTCGAAACGTCAAGGACGATGTGCTGGCCGACCGGGATGAGCACATCTGCACCAGCGCGAGGAAGTTGGCCGCCCCAGGTAGCGGGGTCGCTCCACAGCTGGGCTGCGCTGGTCGTGGCGAACGAGCCCATCCAGGTGCGCTCAGAGAGGATGTCGGGGTTGATCGTGCAGTCGAGATTGCCGGAAGCGATGAAGGCATCGCGCTGCGACGCGGGCGCATTGGGATTGAGGGCGGCTCGTGCAGGCAGACTTGACGCAAGGGCAAGAGCAGCGAGGACGAAGCAGAGCCAGAGGTGGTGGGGAGCACGTAGGTGCGTAGGCATGGTCCGAGAAGCGACATGGGTAGGGAGCAGGCGGGTGATCCCGGCGAGCGCCGGCCTGCGTTGAGTCGCTATTCGGTATCAGCGTGAGAAGCGTAGCGCTAAGGGTTGAGTCTCGAATCGAGCCCGAACGGCCACGATTAGGAGTTCAGATCTGCTGTTTGGAAAGCGCAGGGCGGATGCGCTGCGCCTGTATTCGGCATCGTTTCGCTGCGCGGCACATCGACTCGCGTGGCGATCGGCATCGGGACTGCAATACGAGATAGAATCGGAACGGAGACGGTTTCCAGATCGCGCTGGTGAAACACCCCAACGAAAAACGGGCACCGTCCGAAGACCGTGCCCGCTCGCGATCCGTGTGACCGGACGACCTACTTCAGCATCGTCACGCGCTCTGTGATTGTCTGCCCTGTCGAAGCTTGGCGAGCCTGCAGGATGTAAAGCCCGCTAGCCTGCCCGCTCAGGTCGAGGGGAATATCCACGTAGCCCGCCTCCTGGTCTAGCAGCAGGATCTCTTGGACGAGCCGACCCGCGACGTCAAAAATCTTGACATCGTAGTCACCAGCGAGCGGCATCGCCAATGACATGGTCGTGGCTGGGTTGAAGGGGTTCGGATAGACATCGTCGATGGCAAACTCGGCGGGCAGCGCCGACGAGTTGGAGAGACCCGCTTGGGCTGCTTCGAAAACGGTGATGTCGATGGGAGCCGACATCGTGCGCGCGCCCTCGTTGTCGACAGCTTCCGCCGTGATCGTGTAGGAGCCTGGCGAGAAGCGGGTGCCCCACTTCCACGGGGCCTTCTTGTCGCGACGCGTCTGGGTGCCATTCACGTAGAAGTAGACGTCTGCGACCTCGCCATCGGGGTCGTTGGCATCGACGCGGATGACGACACGCTTGTTGGACGAGAACGAACTCCCATCGCCGGGCTTCGTGATGGTGACCACCGGCGACTGGTTCTCGTCGGAGCCACCTCCGCCACCACCGCCGCCGCCGCCACCTGGCGGTTCCGTAGCCGTGCCCCAGACAAGTTCGTCGTCGCGCACGTCGCGCAGGCTAAAGCTTGGGCCATCCCACTTCAGCGCGAGCTGCGGATTCGAGAGCTTCTTGTAGTGGTCAATTGCGATCGCGTGGTAGCCCGCTTCGAGGCGGACCCAACCCTCGTGGACCTGCGGCTGGCCAGGGCGGCTGGTCCAGATCACCGTCTCGCCGTTGATGGACAACGCTCCGCCTTCTTTGGCGTTGAGCTGGAATCGGTAGTCGCCCGTCTCAGGCGCGTCGATGAAGCCTTCGAAGCGAACGGTGTGGCCCGAGTACACCGGGAGGACGCTCAGGTCGAAGTTGTCGGCGACCCCCGTGTCAGACGGGCTGTCGAGGCCGTCGACCTCGACGAGCTGGTAGAAGTCGCCCTTCCACAGCGTGAACTGGACGCCTGGCCGCGGATCTTCGACGCCGACGGCAGCAGCTGGTGCTACCGTGCGGCCATCGTCGGGGCAGAACCAGCCGCTCGAAGCACCCATCCAGTCGCATTCGTTGATCGTGGCGACCCGGTCGTTCTCGCCGTAGATCATGCCAGGCTTGCCCTTGCCGGAGAGCGACCCATCGGCGTCGTAGATGCCGCCGTACTCCATCTTTGTGAAGAAGAAGAGCGGGTCCGTGTTCACAAAGTTGAGCCCGGACACTTCGCTACCAAGTTCGAGCTTGCGCCACTCTATGGTCACGGCTGCGGGCTCCACGTTCACGAACGTCGCGCCGTCGATACGCAGGACGCGGTCATTCTCCTTCGCCTTTTTCTGGCTCTGGTCGGTGATGTTGACGCCGCCGATGGGCCCGAAGTGTCGCGCGGTGGCCGGGATCGGGCCGCCGATGTCGTTGTCGGTATTGCCGGCCACAAAAAGGTCGCGGATGCTCCCCAGCATGGGGCTCACGCCGATGCCTGAGTCCGTCACGACGGCGCCGACGATCGTCTCGTTTTCCTCCTCGATCCAGACGCCGGAGTGGCCCACCTTGTAGGCCAGGAAGTCGGGGCCAAACTCAAGCGGGTAGGGGCCTTCGCGCAGGCCGATCATCAGACCAGACCCCCGCGTCTCGGGGCCGTAGGATGCGAAGGAGCCTGTGCCCGGGTTTATATAGATCGAGTGGGCCACGTTGCCCTGGAAGACGATAGGCTGGTCGCGGTGGAGCCAGCGCCGCAGCGTCGTAAAGCTCGCCATGAACTGCTGATCGAAGAAGTACCCATGGCCGAGGTAGGACCCTGCGGCGCGGTTGTCGATCAACTCGTTGTGGGGGTTGCGGCCCCAGAACAGCGCGGCGCGCTCTTCCGACTGGTTCGAGAGGCGCGGCGTCTGGCTCCGCCCAAATGCAAAGTGCTCCTCTAAGACCGCCCAGTTGAGGATCGCGAGGTTGCGGACGAACCGATTATCGACCTCGTCGCCATCCTCCGAGAAGACAAACGTGTGGTTGGTCGTCGCGTAGGCCACGTTGTTCTCGACGGTTACCTGATGCGACTTGTGGATGTTGACCGCCCGCTGGAAGTTGTGGTGGAACGACGAGTTGCGGACATAGTCGCTCGGGCGATAGTCGGCATAGTGCCAGTGCATCGCGTAGCGGCCTGACTTGCCCGTCTGACCCATGTTCGTCACCTCGACGCCTTCGATCGTGACGATGCCGCCGGCCATGAACATCATGTGGCCGCCGAACCCGTAGCGGTAGCCGTAGGAGGACACGCCGTCCTCGCTGGCTGCGTCGCCCTGGATCAGGATGTTGCGCGAGAGGAGGCCCACTTCAGCGCGCATGTCAATGCGGCGGCCCTCGATGGTCTGGATCTCGCCAAAGTGGCGATAGTCGAGCGGTTCGGTGAGGCGAACGGTGCGGCCACTGACGCTCTCAACAACGCGCTGTTCAGCTTCGTAGGCGTTGTAGCCACTCGGCGCGATCACGATGACATCGCCGGATTCCCAGTTGACGGCGTCCGAGACGCGGATCGAGCGGTCGCCTCGTGCGGCATGCTGGTCGAGGACGGTCCACGATGTTTTGTCACGGCTGGCGCCGTGCATGGTCAGCGAGCCGCCATCGCGCGTGATGATGAACTTGTTGCCCGTCTTGAATGCGCCGGTGCCGGCCACATTGCGGTCGCGGTTGTTGCCGGTCAGGGTGATCGTGGCCTGCGCCTCGAACGGGACCGATTCGGTGCCGACTTCCAGGAGGGCGCCGTTGCCCTCGATCAGGATCCAGTCGCTCGTGAGGCTCAGCGGTCGATCCTCGAAGCGGAGCGTGCCCTTGATGGTGAGGCTCTCAAGGGAGGCGGTGTCGGTGTCCAGCAGGACCACCTGATTGGACTCGATGACGACCTTGTCACCGCTTCGCGGAACGCGGCCGTTGGCCCACGTGGACGGATCGCTCCAGCGCTGCACTGCGCCAGACATCATCCCTGCTGGCGCTACTGAGAAGAGCGCGTCAGCGAAGTAGGCAGGGTCCAGTGGGGAATTGCAGTCTAGCGCGGTCGTGGCCGCGAAGGCCGCTCGGTCAGGAACCGAGCGCTCCTCTGCTGTGGCAGCAGTGGGGAGCAGCGAAAGCGAGAGCAGGACAACGAGGAGGAGACGGAACGGAGGGCGCAGCGTCTGGGGCATGGAGGGAATGCAAGACGTCGTGACGCCGACCACACGGGGCGGGTGTGCGCAGAGAGAGCGCAGCGAGAGAGCACCAACGGGGTGGGAAAGAACGTCGGCACGGGAGAGCAGCCGTGCAGTCCGGCAAAAGCAACGGACGGAGGGGGCTCCGATGCATGGAGGGGAGCCGTGAACAGGACCTGCGCCTTAGAGGCGAAGGCGAGTCAGTATGACAACCCCAGCAAAACTGTGAGAATCAGCCAGTAAGGTTGTAAACATTAACATCCATCCATGAAGGATGAATGCTGACGGTGACGTGGACTGGCAAGGTACGTGCCAGCTTTGGAACATGGTGCCTCATTCTGGAGCAGGGACGTTCCGGTGCCGCATCTACGCCCCAGAATCGGCGTTCGGGAGCGCTTCCGAGGTAGGTCGAGAGGCGACGATCCCGCGTATCTTGGCGCTCTCAGTTCCGTCCCCCTTGCTGATCGGCCGATCGCCACCTCCTTCACATGTCCAACGAAACGTCCACCCCGGCCATCGAACCGTCTACTTCCGCATACGACCCCACGCAGATCGAGACGCGGTGGTACCGTTTCTGGGAGGAGGGCGGCTTCTTCAGCGCTAACGCTCGCTCTGGGAAGAAGCCACACGTCATTGCAATGCCGCCGCCCAACGTCACGGGGCGGCTCCATATGGGGCACGGCCTCCAGGACACCGTCCAGGATGCCTACACGCGCCTCCGACGCATGCAGGGCTACGAGGCCCTCTGGATCCCTGGCCTCGACCACGCGGGCATCGCCACGCAGAACGTGGTCGAGCGTACGCTGAAGAAGCAAGAGAGCAAGACGCGCCACGACCTTGGCCGCGAAGCCTTCGTGAGCCGCGTCTACGACTGGAAAGAGGAATATGGCGAGATCATCCTCCAGCAGAAGCGCCGCCTGGGCGTCTCCGCCGACTGGTCCCGCCAGCGCTTCACGATGGATGACGGCTTCAGCCGCGCCGTGCAGGACGTGTTCGTGAAGCTGCACGAGCAAGGGCTGATCTACAAAGGCGACTACCTCGTCAACTGGGACCCGGG
>JBCBEX010000128.1:0-8611 GCA_038528235.1 Bacteroidota bacterium | reverse complement strand
CGGGCGAGGGCTTGCCGCAGGCGCTCGCGCAGCGGTGGTCGGCGGTGGTGGACGCGTGGGAGGCGGCGGGGCTCTCGCGGGTGGGGCTGCTGAACGCGTACGGTCCGACGGAGTGCTCGGACGACGTGACGCACGAGGTGGTGGGGGACGCGGAGAGGCAGGCCGCGGCGCCAGACGCGTCGTCGGTGATGAGTCAGGTCGCCAGAGACGCGGCGGCGGTGAGCGCGGCGGCGGGGACGGCGGCGATCGGGTCGGCGCTGCCGAACACGCAGCTCTACGTGCTCGGGGCCGACGTGCTCGGCGCGGGCGAGACGGGCGTGGCGACGAACTCGGGCGTGGCGACGAACTCAGGCGTGGCGACACGCTCGGGTGTGCGCGCCGTGGCAGCGCAGGCGGTGGTGGGCGGCGAGGTGCCGGTGGGCGCCGTGGGCGAGTTGTACGTGGGCGGCGTCGGCGTGGGGCGTGGCTACGTGGGCGCAGCACGGGCGACGGCGGCGGCGTTCGTGCCGGACGGGCTGAGCGGGGCGGTGGGCGCGCGGCTCTACCGGACGGGGGACGTGGTGCGGCGGCTGGGGGACGGTCGTCTGGTGTACGAGGGGCGTGAGGACGGTCAGGTGAAGGTGCGGGGGCACCGTGTGGAGGTAGGCGAGGTGGAGGCGGCGCTGTTGGGGGCCCCGGGGGTGTCGTCGTCGGCGGTGGTGTGGAGCGAGGGCGGGCTCACGGGCTTCGTGGCGGGAGCGGACGAGATCGACGTGGAGGCGGTGGAGCGTGCGGTGCGAGGACGGGTGCCGGGGTACATGGTGCCGGGGCGGCTGGTGGCGGTGGATGCGCTGCCGACGACGGCGAACGGGAAGGTGGACCGGCGGGCGCTGGCGGCGCAGGCCGCGGGGGGGGTGTCCGAGCAGGCGTCGTCGTCGGCGACGTACGTGGCGGCGCGGACGGCGGTGGAGCGTGTGGTGGAGGGGGTGTGGCGGGAGGTGCTGGGCCGGCCGGTGCGGGTGAGCCGGGAGGCGGACTTCTTCGGGCTGGGGGGCCACTCCCTGCTCGCCATGCAGGTGGCACTTCGTCTACAGAACGTGTTTCGCGTCGACGTTCCGATCCGCTATCTCTTCGAAGCGCTTACGATCGAGGCGATAGCTCGACGATTGGTGTCGGAATACCCTGGAATTGAACGTGTCGCTGCAGCCGTAATTCGGGTGCAAAACATGTCTGAAGAAGAAAAGCAGGACTATCGAAAACGTATTGAGACTAGAAAATCTAGAAGTAATACCAATAGTAACGTGCAATTAAATTAAATAATACCTATGTTTTCTAAACATCTCCTTCGCCTTTCTCAACCTAATCCTTTCGAGGTGGTGCAATGACATTTAGTAATGTTCTCTCAGCAGTAGGGCAAACACCGCTAATAAAGCTTAGTAGGGTATTTGGAGGTCTTCCTTTTAACTTGTATGGCAAGATGGAAGGTCTAAATCCTGGCGGTAGTATGAAAGATAGGTCTGCGCTATACATTCTGCAAAATGCCCTACGAGAAGGTAAGGTATTTCCTGGTGGATTGGTAGTAGAAAGTAGTTCAGGAAATATGGGAATTGGATTAGCCCAGGCATGTAATTACTTCGGGCTTCAATTTGTGTGCGTTGTCGATCCAAAGACTACTGCACAAAATTTGAACATCCTGAAGGCGTATGGCGCCGTGATAGAGCTGGTGGCCAAGCCAGACCCCATAACGAACGAGTACCTACCAGCACGGCTGCAACGGGTCCGCGACATCTTGGACGCGAACGAAGGCAGCTACTGGCCGAATCAGTACGGCAACCGGTGGAATCCGGAAGCCCACTCGCAACACACCATGCGAGAGATCGACGAGGCGCTCGAAGGCCATGTCGACATGGTCTTCTGTCCGACAAGCACGTGCGGTCTCGTCACAGGCTGTTCGTCGTATTTCAGGGCGCGTGGTCGCTCGACGAAAGTCATTGCCGTAGACGCGCTCGGGAGCATCATTTTCAGCAAGGTCAAGGCGACGCGCCGCATCCCCGGGATGGGCGCAGGAAAACGGTCGGACCTCTACAGGGATGGCATGGCCGACGGGCACGTCTGCGTCTCGGACCTGGAGTGCGTGCAAGGCTGCCGCCACCTGGTGGGCGAGGAGTCGATCCTGGCGGGTGGGTCTTCTGGTGGAGCCGTGATGGCTGTAGACCGCATGCGAGACCAGATTCCGGCGGGTTCCAACTGCGTCGTCATCCTCTGCGATCGCGGAGAGCGCTACCTGGACACCGTCTACGACGATGACTGGGTTGAAAAATACCTGGGCGAGGTGCCAATGATGGCTCAAGAAGCCGTCATGGCCTAAGAGAAAAACAACGACGCAATCCTTTCCGAACGACTTCCCATCCGTGTAATGATCGTACTAACTGGACCTCAGGTTGATACGCTGCTTCATGGCCACGAACATGACATCATGGCGGCCATAGCAGAGGCCTACGTGGCGCACCACGAAGGTCAGAGCAACCTGCCGAATTCAAGCTTCCTCCGGTTCCCTGGCAAAAAGCGCGAACGCATCATCGCTTTGCCGGCTTATCTCGGTGGAGGGTTCCAGACGGCCGGGATTAAGTGGATCGCGTCGTTTCCGGAGAACGTCCACCAAGGCCTGGAACGCGCGTCGGCGGCGTTGCTGCTGAACGACGTAGAGACGGGCCACGCGACGGCCTTGCTCGAAGGGTCCATCATCAGCGCGCGCCGCACGGCAGCCAGCGCCGCGCTCGCGGCACAGCAGCTCCACGGTGAGGACGCGCCGCACTCCGTTTCCATCATCGGGTGTGGACTCATCAGCTTCGAGATCGTCCGGTTCCTGACGGAGCTGTGGCCAGAGCTGGACACCCTCGTGGTCCGCGATCTGAGTCCGGATCGCGCGGCGCAATTTGCGGAACGCGTGGACGCGCTACAGCCGGGCATCACCGTTCGGGTAGCGCAGAGCGCCGAGGAAGCGCTCGCTGCGAGTCCGGTTGTCTCGTTTGCGACGACGGCCGTGGAGCCGTGGCTCGACAGCCTCGACGCGCTCGCGCCGGGGAGTACGGTGCTCCACATCTCGTTGCGGGACCTCACTCCGGAGCTCATCCTGGCGAACAACAATATCGTCGATGACCGGGAGCATGTCTGCCGCGCCCAGACGTCGGTTCACCTCGCTGAGCAGAGCGTGGGCCACCGCAATTTCATTGGCCGCACGCTTGCCGAGCTGCTGAGCGGAGCCTCGCCCGAGCCAACAGGAGCGGGACGCCATCACATCTTTAGTCCGTTTGGACTGGGCGTCCTAGACCTGGCCCTCGCCACGATCGTCGAGAGCCGTGCGCACGAGACGGGCGTTGGCATGCGCATCCCAGAGTTCCTACCCGCCCCCTGGACGGAGCGGGTTGAGACGCATCCGGTCGCGATGTAGGGCAACGCACAGGTCGCTTCTCAAGACATGCATTCCAAGCGTTCCCACGCGCACCGTGATGGCTAATTCGGTCGACTCCAACATTGGGCACGGCATCGGTTTCTCCGAGGACGATCTAGCCCTCGTGGAGTTGATGCTCGAAGAGGAAGGGATCGTGCTCGAAGAAGCACGGGGTATCCCTGCGTGGGAAGGTCCGGGCGATGCGCCACAGTCGTCAGCCCAGCGTCGGTTCTGGATCGCAGAGCAGATCCTAGGCGAGTCCGGGATTTACAGCATCCCGCTTGCATTGTACCTGCGGGGTTCGCTCGACCGGGACGCGCTCGACAAGAGCCTCACCGCGATTGTGGAGAGGCACCACGTACTGCGGAGCACGTTGCACATGGTGGGCGGAAGGGCAGTACAGCGGGTGGGCCAACCACGCCGGGTGACCGTGCCGCTTGTTGACCTCAGCGATCTCGATGAGGCCCAACAGCAAGCTACCCTGCACGGACACGTGGACGCGGAAGCGGCTCGATCCTTCGATCTGTCGCACGACCTCATGATTCGCGCGCGGTTGCTGCGACTTCATGCGAACGAGCACGTGCTCCTGCTCACGGTGCACCACGTCGCGGCCGACGCCTGGTCGCTGGAGGTGCTAGTGGAAGAGCTGACGACGCTCTACACCGTCGCACGCACACGGGGCGAGGCCGCGCTGGTCGAAGAGCTGCCAACCCTTCCTGTGCAGTATGCCGACTATGCAGCCTGGGAACAGGAACGCCTGACTCAGGGCGAAGCCGAGCGGCAGCTTGCCTACTGGACCACCCAACTCGACGGGGTCTCGGCCTTGCCGTTGGTGCCCGAGCACGCGCGCCCGGCAGCGGCGTCTCACGCCGGCGCCGAAGTCGAGCAGGTCTTGCCAGCATCGCTGCACGACGCAGTGGAGGCTATCGCCCGAGAAGCCGGGACGACGCGGTTCGTGGTGTTGCTGGCGGGATTCGCGGCGCTGCTAGCGCGCTATTCGGGGGCGGAGGACATCGCCATCGGGACTCCGGTTGCCGGAAGGAACCACCCCGATCTGGAGGGGCTGATCGGCTGTTTCGTGAATACGCTCGTGATCAGGGCCACGGTCGAGCCTCACCTCACGTTCCGCCGCCTCGTCGCCGACGTGCGCGACCTCGTCGTGGAGGCGCAGCAGCACCAGGCGGTGCCGTTCGAACACGTGGTGGAGGCGCTCGCGCCAGACCGCGACCTCAGCCGCACCCCTCTGTTTCAGGTCCTGTTCAACTACGCGGAGCCGGCTCCCGCAGCTCACGAAGAGGGCGCGCTACCACCGACCGACGTGGCTATCGAGCCGCTCGATGCAGCGAGCCCGACGGCGAAATTCGACCTGACGCTTACCGCCACGAAGCTCTCGCAGGCCTATGCGCTCGGGCTTCAGTTCCGGACGGATCTGATCGAGCCCTCCCTGGCACGCCAGATGCTCGCCCACTACGCGCGCCTGCTGGAGGCGGGGCTTTTGAATCCTGACAAGGTCCTCGCGGAGCATCCGCTTATGGAGCCTGCAGAGCATGCGCAGGCGTTGGCGGACAGCCGAGGGCCCATTGAGGACGCACACCAGCCGTTCCGCTCGTTCTACGGCGCCGTCGAAGCTCGCGCCCGCGAGGCTTCGGACGACGTCGCAGTCGTGGCGGGGTCAGAGCATGTCACCTACGGAGCGCTCTGGCAAAGGAGCCGCAGCTATACGCACGTGTTGCGCGAGCAGGGCATCGGCGTCGAAGACCGGGTGGGGTTGCTCCTGCCTCGTTCGGTGGATCTGCTTGCCGCCATCTTGGGCGTCCATGGCGCCGGGGCAGCGTACGTCCCGTTGAACAAGGAAGCGCCCGTTCCCCACATCGCATCGTGCTGCGAAACCGCAGGCGTCCGTCTCATCGTTGCCGACGAGCACACGATGGCGATCGCCGTCCAAGCGGGCCGCACGCTGGTCGTGGACGACGACGAGATGGACCGGCTCGCGGACGACGACGGGAGCGCCGCGGACATCCATCCTGGGCAAGCGGCCTATGTACTCTTTACGTCGGGGTCAACGGGTACGCCCAAGGGCGTGGTCGTCACGCAAGGAGGCCTCGCTCATCTGACGGCCGCGCTGGAAACGAGCGTCTATGCGCCCCTGGAGCGCGCTCGGGGCAGCAAGGTGGCGACCGTCGGTTGGAACGCCCCCGTCTTTTTCGATGCCTCGGTTAAGCAACTCATCCAGGTAGCCAACGGGCGTCGCCTAGTCGTGCTTTCGGACGACGAGCGGCGCGACCCCGGGTTGTTCCTGCGCGCCATGCGGCGCTGCCGCGTCGATGCGGTGGACGGCACCCCGACGCTCGTGCGGCACCTCCTGCGCTTCTCGACGCGTGAGGACACCGAGGGTCTGATGCTGTCCAGCTTCCTCGGCGGCGAAGCCGTCGATGTGGCGCTCCTCGGCGATCTCCTCGATCGGTTCGGCAGGCCCCAGGTCAACGTCTATGGTCCCACGGAGACGACGGTGGACGCGACGGGCGCGGTGCTGACCTCGACGGACTCGCGTGTGGTACCCATCGGTGCCCCTCTGGCCAACACCACTACCTACGTCCTCAGCCCCACCCTCGAACTCCTCCCTACAGGCGTTGCCGGCGAACTCTATATCGGCGGACCCGGTGTGGCCCGTGGCTACGCGGGCCGGCCTGCTCTCACGGCGGCCCGCTTCGTACCCGACCCGTTCGGCCAACCCGCAGGCGGGCGAGTCTACCGCACCGGCGACCGCGTGCGGCGGCGGCGCGACGGGGTGCTGGAGTTCCTAGGCCGCATCGATCGGCAGGTGAAGCTGCGGGGGTTCCGGGTGGAGCCCGCCGAGATCGAGGCGACGCTGCTCAGCCATCCTGTGATCGCCGAAGCCGCCGTCGTGGTGCGCGACGAGGGAGGGGAGCAGCAACTGGCTGCCTACGTGGTGCCCCTAGGCGACGTAGAGCTCTCGGGCCGAGGTCTTCGGCTATTCCTGAGCGCCCGCCTGCCGCGATATATGGTGCCCGGTTCGGTGACCGTGCTCGACGCGTTGCCCAAGACGCCGAGCGGGAAGGTCAACCGGCGGGCACTGCCAGCACCGGCCGCGGCGGTGGTTGAGGGACCGCCGCCGACGGCAGGGCTGGAAACGGAATTGGCGGCGTTGTGGGGTTCCGTGCTGGAGAGCGAGGTGCCGAGCCGGTTGGCGTCGTTCTTCGAGTTGGGAGGGCACTCGCTCTTGGCGATGCAGGTGCTGTCGCGGGTGCGAGAGCGCTACGGGGTGTCGGTGGGCGTGCGCGCCCTCTTCGAGGCGCCTACGCTCGCAGGGTTTGCCGAGCGCATAACCGAGGCGATGTCGCTGGGCAGACGAGAAGCAGCGGGTCCCCTGTTGGCAGAGGCACAGGAGACGGGCGTGCTGTGAGCGGACTCTGGATGAACATGAACCTATAGCCACCTGAGTACCATGACTTCGATCGATTCAATGCCAGTGCTGACGCCGACACGTGTACCTGGACGGGCTCCGTCTGGCTCGAGCGGCGAAGCTAAAGGGGCTCGGGAGAAGTCGTCGCAGGTCGACGCGTCAGCCAAGACGGTTCTGTGTTCGCTGCTGAACGCAGGGGTGCAGCTTTGGAGGAACGAGGAGGGAGGGCTCGCATACCGGGCAGGAACCGCCACGCTAGACAAGGACCTGCGAGAGGCTGCCCGGCACCATCGAGGCCAGCTGCTGGACTTGCTGGAGCCTGGATGTCGCTACGCGCCGTGCTCGTTCGCACAGCAACGGCTATGGTTTCTGCACAACCTCTACCCCGAGAGCAATGCGTACAACCTCGGACTCGCGCTTGAGATCAAGGGCACGATGTGTCGTGCGAGCTTCCAGCGGGCGCTGAGGCGGTTGCTTGAGCGGCAGGAGGCACTGCGCACCAGCTTCGTGGCCTTCGATGGCCAGCCCGTACAGCGCATCAGCGAGGTCATCACCCGGCTCCCCCTGCTGGAAGTGGACCTGACGGGGCTTTCCGAGTCGCAGCAGGAGACGCAGCGGCTGCGCTGGCGGAATGGCGAAACGACACGCCCCTTCAACTTGGAGGCTGAGGGCCTTTTCAGAGCCTGCCTGCTGCACGTAAGTGAAGCGTGTCATGAACTGGTGCTGGCTTTGCACCATGCCGTGACCGACGGCTGGTCGATGCAGATCCTGATGCAGGAGCTGTCGCAGTTCTACGCCGAGGAGGCGCAGGGAGCGCAGCTGCCAGCGGAGGCGCTTCCTCTACAGTACGGGGACTACGCGGCGTGGCAGAGAAGTTGGCTGGAAGGAGAGGAGCTAGACAACCAACTGGCTTACTGGATTCAGCATCTCCAGGGTGCCGCCCATTTAGAACTGCCCGTCGATCATCCCGAGACGATCGGCAGTCAGCCCATTGGAGATTGGGGCACGTTGTTCAGTCGCGACCTGACTGAGCGCTTGGAAGCCTTCGCTCTGGAGGAAGGTGCGACCAAATTCATGGTGGCCCTGGCTGGGCTCTACCTGATGCTGATGCGGGCCACGGGCCAGCGCGACCTCAGTGTGGGAACGCCCACGGCTGGACGCACGCGCTCTGAACTCGAAGGCATCATCGGCTTCTTTGCCAACACGCTCGTGCTTCGCGTCGAAATCGAGCCCACTATGGACTTCCGCGGGCTCGTCCGAGCGGTGCGTGAACGAGTGCTGGAGGCCGATGAGCACCAAGATGCTCCGTTTGAGCGCATCGTCGAAGCCCTCGCGCCGGAGCGTGAGCTAGACAGCACGCCGCTCTTCCGGGTGCTCTTCACGTTCGACGAAGGCGGTGGGGAGGAGGCCGCGGACGGCGCGCAGCGCCGCGTCGCCGACTTGACGATGGAGCGGCTCGAAAGCGACGATCGCGAAGCGAAGTTTGACCTCAATTGGGGGCTTGATTACACCGACGACCGCTTGGAGGTGACGGTATCGTACAAGTCTACCTTGTTCGAAGACGCGACCGTCCAGCGCATGGTGCGGCAGTACGAAGGGTTGATGGAGGAAGCGCTTGCGTCGCCGGAGGCACGGTTGAGCGAGCTCGCGCTGCTCACCCCCACCCAGCGCCTCGCCCTCCTCGAGTGCGCCGCCGGGCCCCCGCTCCCCGACCGCCCCTTCCTCCCCCTCCACCGCGCCCTCGCCGCCCAGGCCCG
>JBCBEX010000127.1:0-8832 GCA_038528235.1 Bacteroidota bacterium | reverse complement strand
GTTGGCGGAGAAGCCGAGCGCCTCCAGGTCGACCGTAGCGGCGACCTCGTTCGTCGACATGTCCACGACGGTGACGGCGGCATCGAGCTGGTTGGCGACGTAGACGTACGGCCCGCCGGTCACCCCGGCTGCCGCGCGCGGTGCCGCAGCGAGCAGGAGCGGTAGGAGAAGGAGGCGAAGGATGCGCATGCGGAGCTCTGGAAAGTGCAAACGACACGCGCCAGGGAAGCCCGGAGTGGTAGCCGAGCCCCCTGACGCGTGACGGAAAACGAAGAACGACTAGCTATCGACGCCGCTCTCTTTGAGAACGAAGAGGCCCTCCCCGATTGACGAGACGACGACGGTGCCGCTCGGGAAGTACGGGAAGTTGCTCCACGACCCAGAGAAGCCTGCGTCGTTCGTGCCGAACGGGTTCGTGTCGAAGTAGCCGACCTCAACCGGGTTCTCCGGGTCGGCCACGTCGAAGACCCGGAGGCCCGCGGCGTAGTTCGACTGGTACATCGTGGTGCCGCGCACGTACAGGTTGTGGTCCGAGGCCGGGATGTCGTGCATGAACTCGCGCACGAGCTGCGGGTCGTCGAGGTCTGTCAGGTCCCAGATGAGCGTCCGCGTCCGGTCGATCGTCCCGGATAGTTCGTCAATCTCGTCGTTCAGGTAGAAGTACCGGTGGTCTTCGGTGAGCCAGCCCTGGTGCGCGTACGCGACGTTGGGGTAGCTCTGCGCGGCGATGGCCTTCGGGTTCTCCTTGTCCGTGACGTCGGCGATGGAGAGCGCCGTCTCGTTCGAGCCGAGGCAGATCTCCCGGCCCACGTAGTCCTCGTCCGGCCCATTGTAGACGACGCACTGGGCGTCGTGCGAGTAGCCGGTGCCGCGGCGGCCCGTCGAGGTATCGGCGAAGCAGCCCGCGAACGTGGGGTTGACCGGGTCCTGGATGTTGACCATGTGCAGCCCGCCGCCGCACGTCTCGCCACCCGAGCGGGCACCGACGACGTACGCGAAGCCCGTGTCCTCGTTGATGACGATGTTGTGGGCGCTGTAGATGTTGCCGTACCACGCGTCTGGCTCGAAGGTCGCAGGCGTGCCGTCGAAGTCGCGCAGCCGCGTCAGGTCGAACACCTGCATGCCGTGGTGCTGCGAGGCGTCGGCGACGATGAACGCGTGATCCTGGTACACCTTGATGTCGCGCCAGGTAGCACCGGGCGAGCCCTCGGTCTTCGGCAGGTCACCGAGGTAGACGGGAGCCATCGGGTTGGTGACGTCCACGAAGGAGGTGCCGTCGACGCGGCCCACGAGCGCGTACTCCCGGTCGGTGGTCGGATCGGTCCAGCCCCAGATGTCGTTCAGGCGCACGCCGCGCTCGCCCCCAATCTCGCCGATGGGGAGGTACGACATAAGCTCCATGCCTGCGCAGTCGAAGCCAGCAGCTTCGCCCGTCTGGCATCCCATCCGCTCGCCGGTCACGGCCTGCAACGTCTCGATGTCGCTGTAGACCGTCGAGGCCGGGGCCCATCGGGTGTCGGAGCCTGGTAGGAAGAGCGCGGCCGTTCCGGCGCCGTAGTCGTCACCGGGGGCGCCGACTATGGCTACCTCCTCGTTGGCAGCAACCCTGGCCCCGAAGGAGTCGCCCGCCGCGCCATCGGGCGCGACCATCTTGGCGGCGTCGGCGAAGGCACCCGTCTCGGCGTCCCGGCGGTAGACATAGACGTGTCCGTTCGTGCGAGCGCGGTAGGCACCCGGCGCGCCCACCCAGATCGAGGAGGGCGCGACGGCGAGGGCACTGCCGAAGCGCTCGCCCTCGACGCCGTCGAATGGGCGCATCGTACGGGCGAGGTCAAGCGCGCCCTCGGCACCGATGGTGTAGGCGAACACCGCACCAGTGCCACCGTCGTTCGGAGCCCCCACGTAGGCGATGCCGCCGTCGATGGCAAGCGTGGAGCCAAACCCGAACGGCGGGTTCTCGCCGACGGGCTTGAGCGGGTCGGTGCTCGTCCAGGTACCGTCCGCCTCGTTCCAGCGATAGGGGTAGACGACCGGGGCGCTCCCGCCACGAATGCTGCCGGGGGCCCCGACAAGAATGAGGCCGTCGCCGAGGGCTAGGGCTGACCCGAAGCTGGGGTGCGCGCCTGCGGCCGTGCCGTCAAGGAGGGCGACCTGCGACCACACACCCGCCGAGGCGTCATGGCGGTAGAGGTAGACGGCATTTTGCATCGACGGATCAGGCATGCCCCACGGGTTCTGCTGCGATGCCGTGCTGACAGCCAGGAGGCCATCCTTGAGCGCGACGGTGGTGCCGAAGCCCATCAGCGTCACGTCGGCGGGCGGAGCCAGGCGGCTCACCATGTCCCACCCGTCGTCGGTGCGTGCGAACACGAACACGGCGCCGCGGTCCTCGTCCATGCCGGGGGCTCCAACGGCGAGCATGTCGCCGTGGGCGGCCAGGTTGGTGCCGAAGCCATCGCCCTCGAAGCCGTCGGGGGCAGCAAGGCGAACCTGCTCGGCCCAACTGCCAGAGTCAGGACGGTAGACGTAGACGGCGCCGGGGGAGCGGTCGCCGCCCGAGGCCCCGGCAAAGGCGGCACCGTCCGCCACGGCCACGGCGGACCCGTAGCGCGATTGTGCCCAGGCTGGTACGGCCAGCACGAGGGCGAGCACGAAGACAAGGAGGTGCTTCATCGGATCAGAGAGAAAGGGTGTGATATAGGAATCGAGAGCGCGCGTGAATAGGGGAAAACCGGCAACGCGACCCGGCGCGATAGGTTTTGCCAATTCCGGCTAGACGACCGGCTAAGCTGTCAATTGGGTCCGCTCCCCAACGCGAACAGCGGGAAAAAAGCCGCTAGTCATCGTCAGACAGGTGAAGCGGAGGTCGAACGAGTTCATGGCAGTTCTTCCACCGATGCGGTGTGCAGTTGGTAGCGCACGCCTTGTCCGCTCCCGACTGCGAGGGCGAACACGCCATGCACGGCCACGGGCTCGTAGGTAAACCGAGCCGGAGTATCCGCGAAGACCTCAATGGTGGACGCCGGCCCGCTGGGAGCGTGAAAGGCGCAGCCAGCGGGGTAGGGCGAGAGGAGAAAGCGCCGCTGGCCCTGCCGCTGCTCAAGCGGATGCATGAATCCAGTGAGCTGGATAGGCTGGCCGACGAGCGTGCGTAGCGTGTCGGGCACGACGGGGGACGGGCCATCCAGGTTCTCGGCCTGCATCAGCAACGCCCACGGCGTGTCGGGTGGCAACTCGTGCGAGGGACGCGGCCACGCGACTAGCGCGACGGCAATCACGGCCACGGCAGGCCAAACCCAAGGGGATGTAGAATCGACGAGTGGCATGGTCAAAGGCGGAGCAGCGTGCGTCAGGACGTGGCGACCTCGCGCAGTCGGGTGGGCCATGGATCGCGGAAGGCACCGCCTCGCTCCCAGCGGCGCACCTCGGCGGGCGTACACAAGGCCTTCTGGAAGCGCTGTGTCACGTCTCGTACGGCCTTTTCGACGCCGATCAGCACAAGCTCTGTGGTGCGGTCGCCGAAGGTGGGATGCGTGCTGGCTGCCACGAGGGCAGCGCGCTCCTCGTCGAGCAGCGCCAGCGGGCCGTCGAGCAGGCTGGCCTTCCAGTAGCCGGCGAGTTCCAGGTCGAGGCGGGCGCCAGCCAGGTTCCAGTGCAGGATTTCAGCGGGGCGCGAGGCGAGCCACAGGATGCCCTTCGCGCGGAAAAGCCCACGGGGCAGGACTTGCAGCACCCTGTGGAGGCGCTCGGGATGAAACGGGCGCGGGTCCGAGACCACTGCCGCCGTAAGCCCAGCGTCGGCGGCGTCGGCGGGCCGAGAGCTCGCCAGGCGCGCGCGTGCCCCTTCGATGCTGGCACCTTGTGTAGGGAGAAGTAACCCCGGTGGCAGGTTGCCGCGGACACTCGCGACCACCTCGGCTACGGGGTTGAGCAGCTGCGCCACCACCCCCGCATGCCGGGTCGCCTCGTCCCCAGCAAGATCGGGCTTGGTGAGCACGACGAGGTCGGCCGCCTGGATCTGCCGCGCCAGGAGAAGCTCGGGCGACGCCGTGCCTGCCTCCTCGTCCTGCACGAGGCGTGCGAAGAGCGCCCGACCGTCGTCGTAGTCGCGGACTAGGTTGAACGTGTCGAGCGTGGCGGCCACGCGGGCGAGCGCCACCCCCGGGACGGCGGCGATCGCATCGAGCAGGGCGGCGGGGTCCGTCGTGCCGGATGTCTCGACGAGGAGCCGGTCGTAGCGCTCGCTCGCTGCCAGGCGGCTGAGGGCTTGGGTGAGCCGCCCGCCCAGCGATCCGCCCACCGAGCCCCCCGAGAGGTTGACGAGGTCGTCCTGCTCCACAGCGTGATGGCGCACGAGCGTCTCAGCGTCGACGCCCGGCGCGCCGAGGTCGTTGACGACGACGCCCACGCGGAGACCCGCCGCCCGCGCGTCGGCCAGCACGGCGCTGACGAGCGTCGTCTTGCCGGAGCCGAGGAAGCCGGTGAGAAGCGTGACGGGGACCATAGTCAGGAGCGGATGGGTCGAGAAGCCGCGCAGGTGGGTGGGGTTGGCACGGCCCGCTTGGACGCTCATTGCTCCCACCGGGCCGTGCCTGTCGTGCTTGCTTAGGCGCCGGGTTTGAACTCGACGACGAGGAACTCGGCCACCGTGTCGTCGGCATTCTCGACGGTGTGGTCGCCGGGGTCGTGGTAGTGCGCCTGGCCGGCTTCGTACCGCTGTACACGAGAGCCCTCGGCGTCCGTGAACTCGACGGTGTAGCCGCTGAGCGAGTAGACGGCCCGGGCAAACCCTTGGTGCGGCGGCAAGGCGGCGCCAGGCTGGAGCGTTACGCGATGGACCTCGGCAAAGTTGTTCTCGAAGAGGACCTCGTCGGTGGCGCCCTCGGCGGCTGGCATGGCTTCGGGAGCACCCGCCTCAGGAAGCGCACCGCCGCGCCGCTCGAAGACGAGGAACTCCGCCGTGCCCTCGCCGACGTTGGCGACCGCGTGGGTGCCGGCTTCGTGATAGTGGACGCCACCCATCTCGAAGGTGTGCTCGGTGGCTTCGCCGTCCGTGGTGAACGTCAGCGCGAGGTCGGAGAGGGCGTAGACGACGCGCTCGCCGCCGTCGTGAGCCGCGAGCGCCGCGCCCGCCGGAAGGGCTACGCGGTGGACATGGACGAGGTCGTTCTCGAACAGCGTGGCAACGGCGTCACTCCCGAGCGCGCCAAGATCGCCGACGGTGTCAGACATGGCGTCTACAGCCGTCGTGTCTGGTGGCGGGTCAGGAGTCGGGGTGTCCGCCGGGTCCGCGCAGCCGAGTGCGAGGAGGAGAAAGGAAAGGACGAGGGCGCGCATGGATCGAGGATGGTAAAGGACAGGGGTGAGGAAAGCGTTCATCCGAGGACGAGCTGCACCAAACGGTACGACAGCAGCTCGAACGGGCTGGCCGGGCATCGCATCCTTCTTGGTATTCGAACAAGGCAAGACGACGAACCGCCTGGGCGGGAGCGGTTATGGAGTCGCGGGGCGTCGCTGAAGGACGGTGGCCAGGGCAAACACGACGACGATCGCTAGGGTAAGGCCAACGAGCGGACCGGAAGCCTGACGCCGTGACTCGGCGCCGATCTCAGGCAAGGGCTCGAACTGAGGGGCGCCGGGGTAGTCGGCCGCGCGGAAGGGGGTGTCGGCGAAGACGAGCGGCTCGAAGTGCGCGCGCCACTGCTCCTGGTAGGCCTCCACGGCGTCGAGCATGCGCCGCTGCTGGGCATCGCCTGTCCCGGCGAGGTCGAGGAAGGCGGCGTGCGCGAGCACCGTCGGCGAGAGCGCGCCGACGGTGCGCACGAACGCGGTCTGCTGTGCGCGCCGCTCGGCGAACTCCTCTACGACGGGCCCTACGGCCTCGGCCACGAGCGCGTCGCGGGCGATGGCCATCACCGCAAATGACTCGGCCGCCTCGTCCTCCTCCACGGCCTCGGCCATCTCGGGGTGGTCGGCGAGAAACTGCGCGAGCGGCTCCGTGCCACGTTGGCGCACCTCGGCCTCGGCCGTCCGCGTGGCCGCGACGAACGCGGCGCGCGTCGGAGCGGGGTGGACCTGTCCGGCGAGCAGCGTCACGGCAGCGGGGAAGACGACGCCCAGCCCGAGCCAGCAGACCGCGAGCACGACGGCGTTCGCTGCCGCCGACCGGCCACCTGCATCGACCACCGCAGCGAGCCCGAGCCAAAACAGCCCGTAGAGCACCGAGGCGGCGGTCCATAGCGCCCACTGCGCCAGACCCGCCCCGGCGAGCGCGAAGCCAGCGGCCGTCGCCGCGGTAACCAGGAGCGCCAGCAGCCCTCCGCGCGCCAGCAGCTTTCCCGCCACGAGGGTCCGCCGTGGGATCGGCTGCGCGAGGACGAGCCGGAGCGTCCCGCGTTCGCGCTCCGAGGCCGTGAGGTCGTAGCCCAGCGCAAGCGCCAGCAGTGGCAGCAGGTAGAGCAGGACGAAGGCGAGATCGAAGGCCCCTGCCGCAAGCCGGAGCGGGCTCGTGAGGGCGTCGCTCGACCCGAGCGCGACGCGGTTCCCCGCCGTGACCCGGTACGAGGCGGGATAGAGGTCGGCCTGGCCTACGGCGAGCGCGGAGAGCGAAGTCGGCTCCGTCGTCACGTTGCGGCCGTAGTACACGCCGACGGCGTAGGGCGAACGCGGCCCCCACTCGTAGGTATCGAGTGGCTGCTCCTCGGCGCGCATGGCCTGCTCGATTGAGTCCGCCTCAGCCTGGTCTCCGGCCCAGCGCTCCGCGTCGGCGGTGAGGATAGTACGTGCCGCCTCTGTACGGTCGGTGCGCAGGTCCAACCCGGCAGCGAGCGCATAGGCGGTGGCGGCAAGGAAGACGAGCGATGCCCAGAAGGCCGTGCGGTCCGACCAGAGCAGGCGCGCCTCGGTGCGAGCAATAAGAAGAAGGGGGGACATGAAAAGTCCGAAAGAGGAAGTCAGAAGTAGGAGGTGGGTGCCAGGCAGCCCCCAGGACGCTGGACTGCCTGCATCGCGCCCAGACTTGTTTTATCGAGGGTCAAGAGGCATCCGGGCGACGGCAACGGGCACGGCGATGGCGAGCCCGACGAGCCACAGACCGAGAAAGACGAGGGCGAGACCGTGCCCACCGAGGGCCCAGCCAGCGGTCGGCGGCTCGTAGGCAAAGGGCGGGATGGCAGCCCAGACTTCGTCGCCGACGACGTACGAGCGGTCCCACGCGCCCCCTGGCGCGGCGTAGTCGATGAGGTTCTGGTTAAGCGTCTGCACGTAGTCGTAGCGGTACGCCTCGGCCGCCTCGGCGAAGTGCCGGTGGTGGCGGTAGTCCGTCCCCGTGAGGGCGGTCGAGAGCGGCGCGACGGCGAGGAGCGGGGCTAAGACCCCTCCGAGCTGGGCCACGCGCCCCTGGCCTTCGAAGCCGTCGGCAAGCCGCTCGAACAGCGCCCGGTAGAGTTCTGTCTCCTCCTGCTCCCCCTCGTAGAGCCGCACGGCGGGCATGTTGACCGAGATTGAGTCGAGTGTCGAGACGCCTTCCTCGGCCAACAGGCGCTCCGTCACGCGCACCGTCCGGTCTGCCCAGGACAGCCCGTCGACCTCGGCCTTGCCCTCGGCGAAGGCCTCCGCCGTCAGCCCCGGGTGCACCCGCTCCGCGATGTCTGCTGCCAACCGAGGCGCGATGAAGCCATTGGCGAACCAGAACCCCAGCAGCACGAGCAGCGCCGCGCGTGGTGAGCGGGCGAGGGCGCTCACGAGCAGCGACACGCCCACGAACACGGCGAAGTAGGCGAGGTAGACCAGCGCGAGCAGTCCCACGCGCGGGGCGCTCCACGCCGCGGCTTCGGGCGGGGCCGCAACCGCCATCGCGAGCGCGCCGAGGATGGCCGCCGGGACGAGCACGAGCGCCAGCGGTGCCGCCGCCCCAAGCGCCTTGCCCGCCGCCAGCGCTCGCCGCGAGACACCGAGGCTGAGTAGCGGGCGTAGCGTGCCGCGCTCTCGCTCGCCCGCGAAGGCGCCGAACGTGAGCAGCACGATCAGTAGCGGGACGAGCCATTGCAGCACCGCCGCTGCAGTCAGTTCACCCAGGCGCGCTGCCGCCGAGGCGTCTTCTGCCGGACGATAGCGCGCGTCCTGAATCGCATGGCCCTCCATAAAAAGCGCCACGCCCGTGTAGGCCGTCAGCCCGCGATCCACGGCCAGGAGCGGCGTCACGGGCTTGAACGCGTACGTCCCGAAGTGTGCCGCCGAGTGCGGGTTCTTCTCTTCCTGGCCCGTCCAGACGGCCCGTTCGGCGTCGGACGCTTCGGTGTGTTGGGTGACGAGGCGCTCCGTGTGGAGCCAGCCCGTCGCGAGTGCGCCGACGAGCAGGAGAAGAACAACGGCGGTCGTCCACCAGAAGCGCCCGTCGCGGAGCGTCTCGGCGGCTTCCTTCTTGGCGATGGTGAGCGTCATGAGCGGGATCGTTGAGCGTCGAGGTGGACAAGAGGCGGTAGTGCACCGGGCTGACCGTCGAGAATGAGGGCGGGTAGGGAGCGAGGGGTAGGGAAGGGGGGCCCAGAGCCATGAGTCTCCCGCCTCCCTACGCCCTCTACCCTAGTCCTCAGACAAGCGCATAGTGGTAGGTTGTGGCTTCACCACCGCAATCTACCATGCCCGCCAAGTACCGCGTTCGCCTCACCGACCACCAGCGCGACCATCTCGATCGCCTCATCCGCACCGGCCGCTCCCACGCACGCACCCTCCAGCACGCCCGGACGCTCCTCCTCACCGATGCCTCCGACGCAGGCCCGGCCTGGACCGACGAGAAGGCCGCCGATGCTCTCGGCTGCAGCCCTCAGACCG
>JBCBEX010000126.1:0-9039 GCA_038528235.1 Bacteroidota bacterium | reverse complement strand
GACACCGCCGAGCACCTTCGGCGTGTTCTTCGTGTGCCACGTCGCGTTGCCCGGATCAACGCGTTCGGGCGAGTAGCACAGAAAAAAGTCGGTCCCCACTTCCAGCCCACTCTCAGCTAGGAGGGGAAGCACCACCTCGCGGGTCGTCCCCGGAAACGTCGTGCTCTCCAAGACGACGAGGTGCCCCGGCCGCAGCACATCGCGGATGGCCTTGCTCGCCGCGACCACGAAGGACAGATCGGGGTCCTTGACCTTGTTGAGTGGTGTCGGGACGCAGACCAGGATCGCGTCACAGTCTGCGAGTGCGGTAGGACTGGATGTGGCGTGTAGTTGTCCGGACTCAACGAGCGAGGCCAACCTGGACGACGCCACGTCTTTCACGTGGCTGGTGCCGGCGTTGACATGCGCGACCGTCGCCTCGCTCACGTCGAAGCCAATCGTCGCGAACCCCTCCTCTGCCACTTCGATGGCGAGTGGGAGGCCAACGTAGCCGAGCCCCACAACCGCCACGCGGGCCTGGCGCTGGGCGACGAGACTCTCGAAGGCGAGTGCAGGTGACATTTGCCGAAAACTGGGTGGGAGAGCGAGAGGATACGGATCGATCGATGTGAAAACGCCAACCGCCACGCGCGCCGCTATCTTCCCGTTCCGCCTTCGTCCTCCCTTCGCAGCCCGCCCTTCCGATGGCCGACACCTCCCCCCTCGACGCCTACATCGCTCACTACCCTACCTGGGCGCAAGAACTCGCCCGGCGCTACTTCACGAAGACGCTCAACCAGTTCATCCTCTACGGCAACATCCGTGACCTCGTCGCAACCGAGGACGACGCCGGAGAGCCCGATTTCATCCCACTGCGCGACTTCCTCGCCGACGACCTATTCGCGGGGCGCGACCTGATCGTCTTCTACGACCGCTCGGCAGGCATCCACTTCCACGACCGCGAGAGCCAGGGTGACTTCAACCGCGCGCTCTCGGGCTATGACACCATCTTCGGCACAGAATACGCCCGGAAGCTGCCGAAGGACCCGGTCCGCGTCTTCGCGCTCCTCGACAACTACTTCCGCATCCGCCTCGCCGAGGGCAAGCGGATGGCCGTCGTGGTGGACTTCGCCGAGACCATCGTGCCGATGGCGGAGGCGAGCACCTACTCCGCCGAGGACCGCGCGTCTCTCGTGACGCTGCGCCGCTGGAGCCACGACCCGCAGTTCCTCCGCCACGACTTCACGCTCGTCCTGCTCACGGAAAACCTCACCGACCTCAACCGGCAACTCATCCAGAGTCCCTACACCGCCGAGATCGCTATCGAGTTGCCCGAGAAGGCGCAACGCGAGGCGTACGTCGAGTGGTACCTTGGCGATGGTCGCAAAGAGAAAGCGCGGACGTTCAAGAAGCTCTCGGACGTCACCCCGGCTGTCCTCGCGCAAAACACGGCGGGGCTCGGGTACGTGCAGCTCCGCACCATCCTTGCCGACACGCTTGAAAACAGCCGAAAGCTCACGTTTGAGCGGCTCTCGGAGCAGAAGAAAGACCTGATCGAGGCCGAGGCGTACGGGCTGCTGGAGTTCGTCGAGACGAACTACACGCTCGACTTCGTGGCAGGCCACGACGAGGCGAAGTCGCACCTGCGTGACGCCGCGTCTGCGCTGAAGCAGGGCCGCCACGACGTGCTGCCGATGGGCTACCTCATCAATGGCCCCGTCGGCACCGGGAAGACGTTCATGACGACGTGCTTCGCGGGCGAGATCGGCATCCCGATGGTGAAGCTGAAAAACTTCCGCAGCCAGTGGCAGGGCGTCACGGAGGGCAACCTGGAGAAGATCCTCGGCCTGCTCCGCGCGATGAACCCCGTGGCGGTGATGATCGACGAGGCCGACGCTGCGCTCGGCGACCGCTCGTCCTCCGGCGATTCCGGCGTCTCGAACCGCGTCTTCAGCCAGATCGCGCAGGCGATGAGCGACACGCGCTATCGTGGCAAGATCATCTGGTTCCTCCTCACCGCCCGCCCCGACCTCATGCCGGTCGACCTCAAGCGCCAGGGACGCGCCGAGGAGCACCTCGCGCTGTTCTACCCGTCCACCCGCGAGTCGCGCGAGGAACTGCTGCGCGTGATGATGAAGAAGACCGACACGGCCATCGACATCGAGCAGGCCCCCGAGGCGCTCCTCGACGGCGTGCGGACCTACTCCGGTGCCGACATGGAGGCACTGCTCACGCGTTCTAAGTTTCGCACGGTGGCCCATACCACAAACGGCAAGGGCGGCAAGACGAAGAAGACCCGCAGCGGCAACATGAAGGTGCCGCCCGAGATCCTCGCCGAGGTCGTCGAGGACTTCATCCCGCCAACGTACCCGCTTGAAGTGGAGCTCCAGTCGCTCGCCGCCGTGCTTGAGTGCACCTCGCGCGACATGCTGCCCGAGCAGTACCGCGAGATGGACCGCGAACAGGTCGTGCGCCGCGTGAAGGAGTTGAAGCGGCTGATCGGCGAGTAATTTCGTCCGCCTCAGTCTTTTTCAATACGGTCCACACCTTCTGGAAGCTCTCCGCCAGATTCGAGCCCTCGAACGATCGCGTCGAGTTGGCTTCGCAGAGTGAAGGCTAGTCCTCGCTCGTTGTGTCCCTCTACGGCAACCATGCAGGCATCCTCGATGGTCATGCCCGCCTCGGAACGATAGAGACACACTGTTCCGACCGTGAGGTCAACGCCTGGGCCTAATCCTCCGATACGCTGCGCTACAAAAACACCGTGTTTGCCTCGGCGAAAGGAAAACTGTCGGGGTGCAACAAACCGTGCCGGGTTAAACCCATCTTCTTCGACCAAGAACCGAAAGTTCGTAAGAATGACCTCCGCATAATCAGGATGCTGAGCGCAATTCTCCCAGGATAAATCAGAGGCAACGAGAGCACGGAGACTCCGATCTAGTGGGTTTGTCGCTATGCGACGCTTACGATGGAAGTGGGCAATACCACTCCACACAAACCCTGTTAGAGCTAGTACGGCGATGAGCAGTGCGAAGGCAGCGTAGATACCCACTGCTCCGCCAGGGACACTGTCTTTCATGAGGAAAAACACCCCAAACCCAACCACCCAAAGTGCGTGAGGCCAATACTCTTTGAGTTCCTCCATGTACTTGATTTCGTTCAATGATAGCACTTACACAGGCCGGTTAGTATACGACTGCGCTCAAGAGCTTCCTTCAAAATTATGTTGGCGCATATTCCGAACTGACTCGTTCCGCTGCACAGCAACTTCCGCAGGAGTCGTCCCGTAGAGCGCGGTTGTGCTTGGCCCACTCGTCGCGGGCCGTGAGCCCCTGCTCCGCGAGCCGCTGCCCCACCCCGCCTGATGCTTCGTAGCTACTTCCGCCTCGCCTACCGCACGCTCCTAAAAAACAAAGTCGCCTCTGCGATCAACCTCGTTGGGTTGTCCATCGCCATCGGGACGGCGATCACGGTGTTCCTGTTCATCCATCAGTGGATGACGGTCAACCACATCCACGAGAACAGCCACCGGACGGTGCTCGTCCACAACACGGTGGAGCGCGACGGCGAGGAGCAAGTCTGGGGCGACTCCCCGATGCCGCTTGGGCCGGCGTTGGAGGCCAATCTCCCGCAGGTCGAGCGTGCCCTGCGCATCGAGCAGCGGGGGGCCACGTTCCGCTACACCACCGAGTCCGGCGTCGAGCGAGAGCACCGCGAGTGGGTGATGTTCACCGAACCGAGCTTCTTCGAGGTCTTCGACTACCCCGTGCTCGACGGCGAGGCCGAGTTTCTGAACGATCCGGGTGCGATCGCCCTCTCGCCGCGCATGGTCGAGAAGTATTTCGGCGAGGACATCGAGCCCCTGGGGCAGAGCTTCACCGTCGAATTCGATGGGCAGGAGCCGATGGCCTTCACTGTCCGCGCTGTCGTCGACCCGCTTGACGAGGAAACGAGCTTCGGCTTCCGGGCGCTCTTTCCGTACGAGACGCTGCGCCTCCTCGGCGACACCCACGGCGACGGCATGGACGACTGGGCTTCGTACACCGACGCGACGTTCCTCCTCCTACGCGACGAGGGCGACCTTTCGGACGTCGCTGCTGCCATGGGGCCCTACATCTCGCTGCAGAATGCCGCGAGCCACGACTGGCCCGTCGCTTCGCTGCCGCTTACCCCGCTGGAGGCCATGGCGTCTCGCACACAGGAGATTCGCGGCGACCTTGGTGGTGGCCCACCTCGAGAAGCTGTGATCGTGATGAGCTTCATCGGCATCGCGCTGCTGCTGCTCGCGTGCTTCAACTACGTCAACGTGACGCTCGCCACAGCAGCGCAGCGGCTCAAAGAGATCGGTGTCCGCAAGACGCTCGGCGGGCAGCGCTGGCAACTCATCGCACAGTTCCTCGCGGAGAACGTGTTGCTCTGCCTGCTCGCGCTCGGCCTGGGCGTGTTCATGGCGCACTTCGTCACCACACCCGGCTTCAACGACATCTCGAACCTCGGGATTGAGGCCGACTATTTCGGCAGCATCGCGCTTTGGGTCTTCCTCGGTGCGTTGCTATTGGTGACGGCGTTGATCGCGGGGGCCTACCCAGCGTTCTACATCTCCAGCCTCCGCCCCGCCTCGATATTGAGGGGAACACAGTCCGTATCGCGCCACCGATGGGTGCAGAATGGGCTCCTCACGATGCAGTTCACGCTGGCATTCTTCACGATGATCGCGGGCGTCGTGTTCGTGCAGAATGCGAAGTACCAGGAGCAGCTCGACTGGGGGTACGACGAGGGACAGACGCTCGTGGTCCCGCTCGACAACGCGAGTCAGTTTTCCGCTATCGAGGCAGAGGTGGCTCAGCACCCAGACGTGGTACTGTACGCCGGGACGCGACACTCGGTTGGTCGGTCGCAGGGCTACGCTGTCCTCGACATCGAGGGCACGCAGATGGAGGCCGCGCGCTTGGAAGTCGGCCCCGACTACCCTGCCACGTTGGACCTACGCCTGCGCGACGGTCGGCTGTTTGACGCCGAGCAAGACGCCGCCGTGACGGACATGACCGACCTGGATGCTTCTCAACCGGACGCCCAGAACACCGGCGGAATGGCAGCGGCGATCGTCAACGCGACGTTCGTGGCGCAGCGCGGGTGGGACAGCCCGCTCGGGAAGACGTTCGACGTGCGGCGCGACAGCGTCATCACGGGCTCCTACACCGTCGCTGGTGTGGTGGAAGACTTTCACTACGACGATTTCTTCGACCCGATCAACCCGATGATCGTGACCGTCGTGGACGAGGCTGACTACCGCGCCATCGCGCTGCGCGTCCGCGAAGGCCGCGCCACAGCCACATTTTCCGACCTAGAAGCCGCCTGGAAACGGCTCTACCCTGATGTCGAGTTCGAGGGCTACTTCCAGGACGCCGTCTTCGACGAGGCCCACGCCGAGAACGCAGGCATCAACCGCATCTTCGTCTTCACCGCCACAATGGCGCTCTTGCTCGCTTCGATGGGACTCTTCGGCATCGCAGCGCAGAACGTGGCGCGGCGCATGCGCGAGATCGGCATCCGCAAAGTGCTCGGCGCCACCGTCGCCAGCGTGACGACGCAGGTTAACCGCAGCTTCCTCGTGATGCTGCTCGTCGCGTTTGTCCTCGCCGCACCGTTCGCCTACCTGCTTCTCAACGCCCTCCTCGACTCGATCTTCGAGTACCGGATGCCGCTCAATCCGGTGCCGTTCGCGCTCGCGTTCGGCGTCGTGGCAATCGCGGCTGCTGCGACGCTCGCCACGCAAGTCCGCCGCATCGTGACCGCCAACCCGGCGGATGTGCTCCGGGCGGAGTGAACCTAGGCAATCAGCTCTGCAGCACCAGCCGTGGCCTCAACCGTGCGCTCGCCGAAGAAGCCGAGCACGGCGTCGGCGACGCGCTCCACGTCGGCCATCGAGAGCCACGGGTGCATCGGCAGCGCGAGAACTTCGCGGCAGGCACGCTCCGTCTCGGCGAGGCTTCCGTCGACGCGGGCGTCGGCGAAGGCGGGCATCTCGTGGAGCGGCACGGGGTAGTAGACCATCGACGGGATGCCATGGCCCTTGAGCGCGTCGCGGAGGCGGTCGCGGGCGTCGGCCGGGACGCGGACGACGTACTGGTGGAAGACGTGCGTGCTGTAGGAGGCACGCGCCGGTCGCGTCACGAAGGCGCTCGGCGCGAAGGCCGCGTCATAGCACACGGCGGCGAGTTGGCGGGCGCGTGTCCACGCTGGGAGGTGGCGGAGGTGGACGCCCAGGATCGCGGCCTGGATGCCGTCGAGGCGGCTGTTCACGCCAACGGTGGTGTGGTAGTACTTCCGCGCTGCGCCGTGGTTGGCGGTCTGGCGCATCCGCTCGTGGAGCGTGGCGCTGTGGCTGAGAAGCGCGCCGCCGTCGCCATAGGCCCCGAGGTTCTTCGACGGATAGAACGACACCGTGCCGATGTCGCCGACGGTCCCGGCCCAGCGCCGCGTGCCGTCCGGGCCGATGTGCTGCGTCCCGACGGCTTGCGCGGTGTCCTCGATGAGGGCAAGAACGTGTCGCTCGGCGATGCGCTCGAACGCCACGAGATCGGCACACTGCCCAAAGAGGTGCACGGGCACGATGGCCTTCGTGCGCGGCGTGATTGCGGCCTCGACCTGCGCGGGGTCGAGGTTGAACGTCGCCGGGTCGATGTCCGCGAACACGGGCGTTGCGCCGAGTAGCGCAGCGGCTTCGGCTGTGGCGCAGAATGTGAACGCGGGCATGATCACTTCGTCGCCTGGGCCGAGGCCGAGGGCCTGGTAGGCGATCTGGAGGGCGTCGGTCCCGTTCGCCACGCCGAGCGTGTGCGGCGTCCCTCGGTCATCCGTGAGGAAGGCCCCAAGCCCCTCCTGGAAATCGCGCACGAACGGCCCGCGTACGAACGCACCGCTGTCGAGCACCGCACCAATCGCAGCGTCGAGTTCGTCGCGGATCTCTGCGACCTGGCGGCGGAGATCGACCATCTGGAGGGACATGACAGTGCTTCGGTGGTTCAGTAAGTCGGTGGTTCAGTGGCAACCGTGACGGGCCTGTGGACGAAGGTAGCCTACGCACCGCGCCGCCGCGATGGATCAGCGGAGAATGCGCCGTCCGGCTTCAAACAGCCGAGTCCAGTCGTCGGTCTCGACGAACGTAGAGAGTGGCAGCGGCTCGCTGGGCGGGTCGGGAAGCGGGCGCAGGGCGTAGCGATACCAACGCGTGTCGCGCCAGATGCCGTGTTTGTAGCCGACGTTCACGTAGGTGCCGACTTCCTCAAAGCCAACGGCTCGATGCAACGCCTCGCTGGCGTCGTTGGGGAGCGTCACGCCCGCCCATGCTGTGACGAAGCCTTGTGCGGCCAGCATCGGCAGCAACGTTCCATAGAGCACCTGGCCCAGCCCGCGCCGTCGGCACCGTGCATGGACGTAGATCGACACCTCGACGCTCCAGCGGTAGGCCGCGCGACCCCGGTGCGGCGAGGCATAGGCATACCCTGCGACGCCTTCGTCGTCCTCCACAACAAGCCAAGGGAACTGTGCGAGCGTCACGCGGATGCGCTCTGCGATCTCGTCGACGGTGGGCGGCTCCTCCTGAAACGAGATCGCCGTATCGCGGACGAGGGGCGCGTAGATCGACTGCACGCCTGCCGCATCGGTGGGGGTCGCCAACCGGAGGTTCATTGCCGTCACCGCGCGTCGAGCGCCGCGGCGACGGCGTCCCAGTCCGGCGCGACGGCATGTGGAGCCGGGCCGTTCGCGGCCTCGTCTTCATGGACGCCCGTGTACTGGATCGCCGTCCAGCCTGCATCCAGCGCCCCGGCGATGTCGGTCCGCCGGAGATCGCCGACGTGTGAGGCCTGCGCTGGCTCGGCGCCAGTCTCGTCGAGGATTGTGGCGAAGGCGCGTAGGTCAGGCTTGGCGCAGCCGGTCTCGTCGGAGAAGGCGAACGCGTTGAAGGCATCGAGCAGCCCGTGACGGTCGAGTAGGCGCCGGATCACGCGGCCGGGCGAAAACATCGTGTCGGAGATGATGCCGAGCCGAACGCGTCCAGCTACGTCGTGCACAAAGTCGGCGAGGCCCGGCGTGAGATCGGGCGGGCCGACGAGTAGGCTTTCCTCGTAGACACGGACCGTCTCTGCGTGCTCGGCGTCGGTGACGGGCAGCGCAAGTTCGTCCCAGAGGAAGCGAAGGAGGTCGTCGGCTCCCAGCGTGCGGTGCTCCGCTTTCCACACCGCATCGAAGCGGGCGTGGGCACCGCGGCGGGCGTCGGCGAGCACGTCTTCCGTCGCGTCGTGGCGGTAGCGCTGCACGAGCGCGAGCAAATGGTCGGTGCGTGCGCTCTGCCGCGCCTCGCCGCCCGTCCTGGCAACGACCATCGTGTTCCAAAAATCGAGCGTAACTACCATAGGAGATGAACTGCAACGGATGTGGTGACCAGAGAAGGGCACAATTTGACGATGTGCCGAGACTGCCGCCGTCCCCAATGATGTTGAACGGCCATTGGTACAGTATGGTACAGTAGGCAGCGATGACCGTGGAGACTAGTTGTTGTCCAAATAGGTGCCACGACGCTCGGCACGCGTTCGCTTTTGACTAGCGCATCCACGTTCAACATGCACCCCTTGTTCAGCGCTGAACGAAGTCGCCGTGTGGCGCTGTGAACGTGAGTGGGCCAACTAGCAAAAACGAACGAGGCCCGACCTGGAAGGTCGAGCCTCGAAAATAGAGCGTCGTGGTGCTGGACTAGTTGTCCCAGTCGCGACGGCGTCCGCCGCCGTAGCCACCGCCCCCACCACGGTTGCCACCACCGTAGCCACCGCCGCCGCGATTGCCACCGCCGTAGCCGCCACCGCCGCGATTGCCACCGCCGCGGTTGCCGCCACCGCCACCCTGGCGGGGACGGGCTTCATTGACGGTGAGTGTGCGGCCACCCATGTCGGTACCATGCATCGCCTCGATGGCTGCGGTACCCTGATCTTTGGTTTCCATTTCAACGAAGCCGAAGCCGCGCGAGCGACCCGTTTCGCGGTCCTTGATGACGACCGCAGA
>JBCBEX010000125.1:0-9111 GCA_038528235.1 Bacteroidota bacterium | reverse complement strand
TTATCGAGCTTCGAGCCTGCGCGCTCACCGGCGACCAGCAGGTCCGTCTTGGTCGTGACGCTGCTTGTGACCTTCGCGCCGAGGCTCTTGAGCTGCTGCTTGGCCTCCGAGCGCGTGCGGCCGGAGAGCGAGCCCGTGAGCACGACCGTCTTGCCCGCGAGCGGCGGTCCGTCGCCGCCTTCGGAAGCAACCACCGGCTCCTCTTCGGGCAGCCGAACCGTATTGACGCCTAGACTGCGGAGCGCATCGACTAGCTGCTGATTCGGCGCGTGATCGAACCACGCGCGGACCGCCTCGGCAATCTCAGGGCCGACGCCAGGAATGGCTGTCAACGTCTCCACATCGGCGGCGGCGAGATCAGCGAGAGAAGCATATTCCTCCACCAGAGTCTCCGCAACGGTCTCGCCGACATGCCGGATGCCGAGCCCGAAGAGGAGACGCCGCAGCGGTCGTGCCTTCGACGCGGCGATACCCGTCAGGAGGTTCTCAACCTTCTTGTCTTTGTAGCCGTCGAGCGCGAGCAATGTGTCTTGGCGCTCCGCCAGCCGGTAGAGATCGTCTAGGTGACCGACGAGCTCTTCTTCGACGAGTTGGACGGCCACCTTCTCGCCCAACCCGACGATGTCCATCGCGCCGCGGTGGGCGTAGTGCTGCACCAGCCGCTTGAGTTGCGCCGGGCACGAGGCATTGACGCAGTACGTGTCGGCCTCGCCTTCTGCTCGCTCGATAGGCTGGCGGCACGAAGGGCAGACGGTTGGCGGCTCGTACACCTTCTCGTCGCCAGTCCGTGCGTCCACGACAGGACCAACGACGGCTGGAATCACGTCGCCGGCGCGCTTGACGACGACAAGGTCCCCGATGCGGATGTCACGGTCGGCGAGGTAATCTGCATTGTGGAGCGTTGCCTTCGAAACGGTCACCCCGCCGATGCCCACGGGGTCGAGGTCGGCGACCGGCTTGATCGCGCCGGTCCGCCCGACGTTGTGGTCGACGCCGAGCAGGCGAGTCGTGGCCTCGCGCGCGGGGAACTTGAACGCGATGGCCCAGCGCGGCGCGTTCGCCACGTTGCCCAGCTTGGCTTGCAACGCGAAGTCGTCCACCTTGACTACGACGCCATCGATCTCGTAGTCGAGCGCGGTCGGGTCGTCACGGCGTGCCGTCCAGGCCTCGCAGAACGCGACAACCTCGTCGATGGAGGCGAACCGCCGCGTCTCCGGGCTCACGGGCAAGCCAAGCGTCTGGAGTACGTTGAGCGCCTCTTGCTGACCAGATGGGGACGATCCGTCGCCGAAGTCGCTCGGGCCCAAGCCGTAGGCAAAGAAGCTCAGCGGCCGCTGCGCCGTCACGTTCGGGTCGAGTTGGCGGAGGCTCCCGGCGGCGGCGTTGCGCGGGTTCGCGAACGTCTTGGCTCCCTCGGCAGCCAAGCGATCGTTGAGCGCGTCGAAGTCCGTCGTGCCCATGTAGACCTCGCCCCGGACCTCGATGCGCGCTGGCACGCGTGGGGCCGCAGGCGAAGCCGCGAAGAGATCGCCGGGGGGAGCGGCGGATGTGGAGGAAGGCGAGGCAAGCCGCAACGGGATCGCCCTGACCGTCCGCACGCCCGCCGTGACGTTTTCCCCGACCGTGCCGTTGCCGCGCGTTGCTGCAAGCGTGAGCACGCCTTGCTCGTAGGTCAGCGCCATCGCCAGCCCGTCGATCTTCAACTCGGCAACAAGCGCGGGCTGTGCCGGCTCGTCCTTTGTCCCGATGTCCTCGTCAGCCAGCTTGCGCTGGATGCGCTCGTACCAGGCGCGCAGTTCGTCACCGTCGAAGGCATTGCCGAGCGAGAGCAAGGCTTCAAGGTGGCGGACCTTTTCGAATCGGTCGAGCGGGTCGCCGCCGACCCGGTGGGTGGGCGAGTCGGGCGTGACAAGCGCGGGAAAGCGCGCCTCGATGCCTTTGAGTGCATGGAAGAGGCGGTCGTACTCGGCGTCGGCGATGAGCGGGGCGTCGTCGCGGTAGTAGCGGGTGGCATGCCCACGGATTAGCGGCCGTAAGAGGTCTGCCTCGCGGTTCGCCGCGGCCTCGTCCAAGGTGTCGATGTGGGTGTCAGCCACCCTTGCCAGCGCAGCCTTCGTCTCTGCCACCAGACGCGCCGCCACGGTGGGAACTCCCTGTCGTCCTGCTGTATCCATGCTGCTAATCGCCATGTTGCGCACGATGCAACGAGTCGACGACGGCCTGGGCGCGTGCCCTCGTGAACCGCTGTACGGCCCCGTTTGCGGGGGCGTAGGTCAGCCCTTCGATGCGCAGCAGTGCCTCCGAGTCGATGCGCCAGCCGCTCGCTGTCTCATTGCCCCACACAACGACCTCGGTCAGGCTCGTAAAGGTGACCTCGCTCCCCTGCTCCACCCAATATGGGCGCCGGATATCGGGTGAGGCCTGAACACGGAAGTTCTGCAGCGGTCCTTCAGCTGCAATCAGGGTGACCCGAATCGAGTCGCCGACTTGGGGAGCCGGCGGTCTAGCAGGTCGAGGCGCGGCCGAGCTGTCTGGGACCGCGGTCGTGTCGACGACAGGTGCAGCCGCCACGGGCTCAAGGTCGGGCGTGGGGTTGCGGAATATGAGCCAGAAGACGACGCTGAGCGCCAACACCGACAGCACGGCGATGCCCACGACGAGGCCCCACGACTGGTTCGAACTCGACAACGTCGAGGGCGGGCTGCTGCGGCGTGGCGGTGGCGGCGAGGCCGGCGAAGTGTCCGGCGCGGGCTTGGTCGCCAGTGCTTCCACCATCGGGGCTGTCTCCGCGGCGCTGGACGTTGACTCCGACGCACTCGTAGCTGTGGGAGTCGGCGGGGTGTCAGACGAGCGTGCGCCCTTCTCGTCCGACTCTACTGGGGATGCTGACGGTTGCGAAGTCGCGCCCTTCTCTGTGCGGGTTGGGGCCGTCGTCTTGGCATCCTCTACCGTTGCACCGTCAGCCGCAGAATCGTCGGCCGTTGCATTGGCTGTCGTTGCATTGGCTGTCGTTGCATTGGCTGTCGTTGCATTGGCTGTCGTTGCATCTGACGCACCCGTGTTAGCCTCTGTCCCCGGCTCGACCTCGTCGGCCTCATGGGTGGGCGCGAGGGCTCCTTGGTAGGCCCCCTTGCGTGACGCCTCGAACGCATCGTGGACACGCGCGGTCGATAGGTCGAGCGCTTCGGCGTACGCTTTCACGAACGCGCGCAGGTATACCGCACTGTAGTCAGGATCCTGCATCAGCGCTCCGCTCTCGAAGCGACGCACCACGTCAGCTGGTACGCGCGTGGCACGCTCGATATCGGCGATAGCCAAGCCGCGCTCCTCACGGAGGGCGCGGAGATCAGCCTCGAAAGAGGAGCCGGATGGTACCTCGGGCATAGGTCTGGTGGTACGGTGGGGAGCGCCTGCAAGAATACGCACCGCGCCCGACGTAGGAAAGACAACCTCGCTCCTTGACACCGTGCCTGTGGGCTCCGTCGTCCGCACAAAAAAGCCCGGCTTCTCTGAGGTCACTCTCAGCGAAGCCGGGCGAAAGTCGGGATGACAGGATTTGAACCTGCGACCCCCTGCACCCCATGCAGGTGCGCTACCGGGCTGCGCCACATCCCGAACTATACTGCGCCGCCGTGGGGTTACGGATGGCGAACACAGGATGAGCAAACTACGGTGCGCCGTCGAGGTCCTGCAACAGCTTTACCAGAAAGCCACGCAGCGCCCAGAGCGTGGCGCGGTCCGGCGGCAGGCCGTCGGTGTCGGTGTCGCTTGACCGCCCGTGAAGCACCTGGCGAGCTCCCTCTTGGGTGTACTTCGCCTCGTAGAGGAGGAATTGGATTCGCTCGACGAGGGCCACGTCGTCCTCGGAGTAGACCCGGTTGCCCATGTCGTCCTTGGCGGGCTGGAGGACATCGAACTCGGACTCCCAGTAGCGCAGCGTGTGCGCCTTCACGCCGGTGCGTTTCGCAACCTCGCCAATGCTGTACGTGCGACCGTCCTGGTCCATGGAGCGATACTTTAGGGGGCTCAAAATCTAACCGACCCATCGGGGGATTGCAAAAGGGACGGCTAGTCCGCTCGATTTGCCCCGCTAGACGGTCGTGCTTTGCGGATCCTTGGAAATGTGGTTCCCGCTTCGTCATTGGCCCTGGCTCACGCTCGGGCTGGGTATAGGCGAGCGTCGTCGGGTACCACTCATATCCTTTACGGAATCACCCTGTCCCACCACGCGCCCCTCTGCGAACATGACTCGACTCTGTACGCTCCTCTTCACCCTTTTTGCCGTTCCCGCTTTCGCTCAGCCGACGCTGTGGGTCGAAGCGCCCGCCTCCGAGGCGCCCATCCGTACAGATTTGACGGACTACCGGACGGTGCGCATTGATGTCGCTGCGATGAGTTCGGCGTTGGCCGACCAGGCCACCGCCCGTGCTCCGTTCACGATGCGGCTCCCCATGCCGGAAGGAGGAGCCCACGAAGTCACGATGAAGGAGGCGCCCGTGCTTGCCCCAGGCCTGCAAGCGCGCTATCCAGAGATTCGTACCTACGTGGTTCAAGGACCTGCAAACGGCCGGCTCTCGCTCACACCTGAAGGGCTCTCGGGCCTGCTCTACGACGCGGCGGGCACCCTCGTCATCGAGCCCCTCGGCGCGCCAGTCACGCGGCAAGCACAGCACCACGCGGTCTTCCGCTCCTCCGCGATGCGGATTCCGGACATCGTCATGCAGTCGATCACCGACGATGTGCTCTTGGTTGACGACGTCCCCCCGAAGGCGTCGTCCCGAAGCGCTGCGTCCTTTGGCGAGACGCTGCGTACATACCGCCTCGCTGTGACCGTGCGTGGTGAGTACACGCAGCGGCGTGCCCGGGGCAGCGCCTCGCGCGCCCTCGCGTTCATTGCCGCGAGCGTCAACCGTGTCAACGCCATCTTCGAGCGCGACATGGCCATCCGGTTTGAACTCGTCGAGAACAATGACCTCCTCGTCTACGACGACCCGGACACAGACCCGTACACCACGACCGGAGGCGACTTGCTCGACCAGGCGCAGACCAACATCGATGCCATCATCGGCGACGAGAACTACGACCTCGGGCACCTCATTTCCTTCGACGAAGGCGGCGGCCTCGCTGATCTCGGGGTCATTTGCGTATCGGGCTTGAAGTCCTTCGGCTACTCGGGCGTGGGCAACGAGACAACGCCGTTCGACCTGCTCGTATTTCCGCACGAACTCGGGCATCAGCTCGGCGCGCCGCATGCGTTCGTGCAGCCGTCCTCCGACTTCGACCCCGCATTCTTCGGCGTAGAGCCTGGCCCTGGCTACACCATCATGTCGTATCCCCACTTCGCGACCTACCGCCGCGTGGATGAGCAAGTAGGCTACCACTTCCACGGTGCCTCCATCGAATTCATGAATCGCTACGTTCGCGGCCCCCAGGGAGACTGTGGCACCGAGACACCCATCGACAACGACATACCCGTAGTGACGGCGGAGACCGTGGTCACGATCCCACCGGGCGCGTTTCTCACGCTCGAAAGCGAGGCCACCGACAACTCGAGCACGACGCTCACCTACGCCTGGGAGCAGATGGACACCTACGGCGACGGTACGGGGGCCATCCCGCTCGTCCGTGCCTTTGACCCAAACCCGTCTTCGTCCCGGATCGTCCCCGACTTCGACCGCTTCCTGATCGACCGTCCCCTTCGGGACGAAGAGCCGCTTGAAGCTGGAATCACGTATCGGTTCCAGGTCACCGTGCGCGACAACCTTGGCGGGGGCGGTGCCCAATCTGTTGCCCAAACCAGCGTGCGAGTCATCGATTCCGACGAGCTCTTTGAGATCACGTCTGTAGGGGAGGACGTGGTCTATGCGCCCGGCGAGCCGGTCGAGGTCACCTGGAACGTTGCAGGCTCCGACGACGCCGAGGCTGGAGCCGCCTCAGTAGACGTGATGGTCTCGACCGACAACGGCGAGACCTGGGAGCCCGTTGCCGAGAACGTCGCGAACGATGGCACCGAGACGGTGACAATGCCTCTCACGCCCACCGACGAAGGTCGCCTGATGGTACGTGCTGTCGGTGCTCCGTTCTTCACCGCCACAGCCGAGACGTTCGAGATCAGCGGCGTCGTGTCCGCCGAGGACGGGGCCACACCCGAGTCGGTCACCGTCTCGTCGGTGTGGCCCAACCCGACGGCCACGGAGGCACGCGTGCAGGTACGCCTCACGGAGCCCTCGTCCGTCCGTGCCACGGTCTACGACGCGCTCGGACGCACGGTCACGGTCGTTGAAAACCGAAGCGCCTTCGGCACGATCACAATGCCCTTCGATATGTCGGGCCTCTCTGCCGGGGTCTACCTCGTGCGCGTCGAGAGCGAGGCGTTTGTGGAAACCCGCCGCTTCGTCGTGGCGCGCTAAGCGGCTCGTCCCACCGACGCACCGAACCGAACGGACACGCCTCGCTGAGTGGCGTGTCTGTTTTCATTTCGACCCGCTTCAATCCTCCGGCGCGACCTCTGATGCACTGTAAATAGGCAGGATCCGAGCCGTCTGTTGGGTGGTTTTCTTTCGGCCGTAGTTGTCCGACACCGTTCTGGCATGAAGGCTGCGCACCTTGCTAGCGCCGCGTAATTTGCGGCACCCTCCCACCCGCTTTTCGCTCCTCACCCATGCGCCTGCTGCTCTGGCTCGTCCTTGCACTCCCGCTGCTGGTCGTGTGGCCCGAGGACACGGGCGGCAGCCGCGACGTGGTCTCGCAGGACCCCTGGCCGGGCACCGGCGCCTGGGCCGACGCCGTGCTCGACACGCTCTCACTCGACGCGAAAGTCGGCCAGTTAATCCTCACCGACGCGCATGGGCGACCCGATCACCTCTCCGGTGGTCACTTCCGACGGCTCACAAGCCGGGTGGAGGACTATGGCGTTGGCGGCCTGCTGTTTTTTCGGGGGAACGCCGACGACCAGGCTGAACTGACCCGCCGACTTCAGCAACGTGCTGCCATCCCGCTGCTCATCGCGCAGGACATGGAGACGGGTGCAGGCATGCGGACGAGCGGCACAACGCGCTTCCCCAACGCGATGGCCCTCGGAGCCACCGGCGACCCGGCCCTGGCCTATGCCATGGGGCGCGGCATCGCGGCCGAGTCGCGCGTGCTGGGTATCCACCAGAACTATGCGCCCGTCGCAGACTTGAACACGAACCCACGCAACCCGATCATCAACGTGCGGGCGTTCGGCGCCGACCCACGTGCGGCTAGCCGGATGGTCATCGGCTATGCCCAGGGGTTGCAGGATGGCGGTGTCGTCGCCACGCTCAAGCATTTCCCCGGCCACGGCGACACCCAGGTCGATTCCCACGCCGACCTGCCTGTGCTCCCGTTCCGCCGAGAGCGCCTCGACGCGACCGAGTGGATGCCCTTCCGCGAGGGCATCGCGGCTGGCGTGATGAGCGTCATGACGGGCCACCTTGCGCTCCCGGCCCTCGACGACCGCCCCAACACGCCAGCTACCCTCTCGAAACCCATCACGACCGGCGTCCTCCGCGAGGAACTGGGGTTCGAAGGCCTGATCGTGACCGATGGGATGAACATGGAGGGTGTTGCCAAGCACTACGCACCGGGCGAGGCTGCCGTCCGCGCCGTCGAAGCCGGGGCCGACCAACTCATTCTCACACGGGACGAGCGCGCCGTGAAGCGCGCCCTGCTGGCAGCGGTGCGCTCAGGTCGACTCGCGGAAGACCGCATCGACGCCTCGGTCCGGCGCATTCTTCGCATGAAGGAGTGGCTCGGGTTGCATCAACCTGCACCGCCCACCGACACAGAACCTGCTGAGGAGGCGTTCCCCATCCCCGTCACAGGCACGCCGACCGACGCCGAAGGCTATCCATGGGGCACACGCGCTCTGCTTCAACGCACGCCCCCTCGCCCTGATGTCGATGCGCTGGCCGCACCTTCGACGTCGTTGCTGGCACGCAACGCTCGACTGGCTCGGACCATTGCACAGCGCGCGCTCACGCTCACCCGCAATGAGGGCGACGTACTCCCGCTGCGTACAGATCAGCGTGTTCTCGTTGTGTCCGTCTCGGACGGCAGCCGTGCTTCCGTCGGGCGACCGCTAGCCAACCGTCTCTCCGGCGTACTTGATGGAGAGGCCACCTACCGCTTTGCCCGGCGTGGGGCTTCTGACGCGGACCATGCGGCCCTCGCCCGGCTTGCCGCCGAGCACGATGTCGTCGTTCTCTCGACGCACTTGCAGGTGCGCAACTACAGCGGTCGCATCGGGCTGCCGTCGCGGCACCAAGCCCTCGTCAACCGGCTCGTTGGCACCGAGACGCCCGTCGTGCTCGCCGCGTTTGGCAATCCGTACGTCCTGCTCGGAGTCGACCAGCCCGCCGGGTTTTTGGCCGCCTACGACACACGAGACTATGTCCAGGAGGCGGTCGCCGATGCGCTCGTTGGCCTCTACCCGATCCAGGGCTCGCTCCCCATCGACATCCCTGGGCTGCACGCGGTCGGGGATGGCATTCTGGTGGCCCAGGCGCGCCTACGCGACGGCACCGCCGACGACGTCGGCATGGTTTCCGACTCCCTAGATGCCGTCGATCTCACGATGCAGGAAGCGGTCACCCGGCGGGTGTTTCCAGGCGCAGCGCTGGCCATTGGACGAGCTGGGGTGCTCGTAAAACAAGAGAGTTACGGGCGTTTCACGTACGGCGAGCGCTTCGCTGACCCCGTCCTCCAGCGATCGATCGAAACGGATACCGTGTTCGACCTCGCATCGGTCACCAAGGTCGCGGCCACGACGGTTGCGGCCATGATGCTCGTTGACCAAGGCCGGCTCAATCTCGACGCACCCGTGGCGCGCTACATCCCGGCCTTTGGGGCCGGCGGCAAGGACATCGTGACGGTTCGCCAACTCCTCGCACACCAGGGCGGGCAGCGCGTCTTCCACCCGTTCCACACCCACGGCATCACCGACCCCGACTCGGTCCGCGCGTTCATCTACGCCGACTCGCTGCGCTATACCCCCGGCCAGGGCACGCGCTACAGCGACTTTGACATGATCGTCCTCGGCGACGTGATCGAAGCCATCGGCGGGCTGCCCCTCGACGCGTTTCTGCG
>JBCBEX010000124.1:0-9193 GCA_038528235.1 Bacteroidota bacterium | reverse complement strand
GGTGTCCTGGGTGGAGGTGTCGGGCATGGGGGAGGTGTAAAAAGAAGGGCGATGGAGGAAAGGAAGGGGAGAAGGTTCAGCGCGATGGTCTGGTGCGGCCAGCGAGGGCGTGGCCGGTGCGCTGTAAGATGCTACCGAGCCGGTGCAGCGCGTTGCGCATGGCATCGGGGGCCGTGTCGGCGACGCCCTGCGTCTGCGCGCCCAGCCGGGCAAGCGTCTCGCCGATCTCGCGGGCGTCGAGCGACGTGCCTGCCAGGTAGCGATCTAACTCCGCGAGTCCGTCGGCGATGGGGAGGAGGTCGGCGCGGTCGGTGGCGCGGAGATGGCGCTCCCAGCCGCGGAGGTGGTTGATCGCCTTGGCGAGCGGAAGCTGCCGGAGTCCCTGCTCCAGATCGTGCACCGTGGCGTTCAGCGCGGTGTGGAGAGGCTCGGCAGTAGGGGTGTCGACCGACATCGAGAAGGTGGGGAAGACGTAGGCTCTGGAGTAACTGGGTGGCGGTGAAGGTAGGCAGCTACGGCTCGGCGTCACACAGCGGGTTCCAGGTCGGCGGGCGTCGCGGGGAGGCCATCGCCGGCGTGCGGTGCCGCCAGTCCGCCGGACTCGATGAAGGTATCGAGCGCGCACCGGGCGACCATGCGGGTGTTGTAGAGGTCGGACAGCCCTCCGATCACGCCGCCGACGAGCGGGAGGCGGCGCGCCAACCGATTCGTGAGCGAGCGCTTCGTGGCATACTTCGCCAACTGCCACGACTGCGTCGCTACGAACTGCAGGCCCTTCTCGGCGAACTTGACCCCGAAGCGGTCCACCATCTCGTCTTCGGTGCGGCGCTCCGTCTCGTGGTCGGGGTCGCCGATGAGGCAGCCCACGATCCGCTCCTGCGTGTGCGGGTCGCCGAGGGTATGGCCGCCGAGGTGGGCGACGGCCGCCGTCATGTGGAGCTGGACCAGCGCCACGCCCGCGAGGTTGGCCGGGATGGTGATCGGCAGCGTGAGCCAGCCTCCGAGGCCGCTCACGAAGCCCGTCGCGCTCGCCGCAGCGAGGTGGGCGCGGACCATCTGCTCGGCGCGCTCGCGCTTCGGCCCCACCTTCTCCACGTAGGGCTGGGCGAACGCCTCGGGGGTGCCGAGCACAGGCAGGCCGTCTATGGCACGTGGGTAGAGGGTGTGCAAGAGAAACGTCTTCATGGGCAGGGCCAAGCAGAGGAGGAAGGGGCTTCGGGGCGTGCTACGGACGCGTCAGCGGCGGGGTTCGCCGTCCTCGTCGAGTACGCGCGGGGCGGTGTGCGAGGCAACAGCAGCGGCAACGTAGCTTGCGGGCGCAACGTACGTGTTTCCCATGCCCGTGGCTTCCCATCCCTGTAGCCTCGATGCCTTCTGCAGCCTCCATGCATTCGCTCCCGCCTGATTCGGCTGCCTGGTTGCTCGCGCTCGCCCAGCGCGCGCTAGCTGGCGAGTCCTGGACGACCCTCTATGCCGCCGCGACGGAAGCGTGCCGCGAACAGGCGGGGTGGTCAGCGCTAGTGCTTCTGCGCAGCCGCTTCGACGGGCAGTTCGTGTTGCGACCTAACGAACAAGACATGGACGAATCCCTGTCGTTGGCCGTGAGCCTCGACCTTCGCCGGGCGCTGGATCAGGACGAGCCCGTGACCCTCGCCGACGACACCGTCTCCGCGCTCGCAGATGTGCTGCAGGCGTCGGCAGCGGACTGTGCCCTGGGGGTCCGCGCGGGGCAGCCAGCACAGTCCGTGAGCGACTCTCACGACTACGGGCGCCGCTCGCCTGCCGACGTGTTCGTCGCCCTGCGTTCGGGCCCGTTCTACGAGGCCGAGCAGGCCCTCCTCGAAGCCCTAGGCAACGTCTTGGGCGTCGCGTTGCGCCAGCGCGAGGCTGCACTCTTGCTCCAGCGCAGCGAAGCCCAGAGCCGCGCTATCCTCGAAGCTACCGTCGACGGCATCATCACCATCGACGAGCGGGGCAGCATCCTCTCGATGAATCCGGCGGCCGAGCGCATCTTCGGCTACGCCACCGAGGAGGTCTACGGGTGCAACGTGAAGGTGCTCATGCCGCCGCCCTACCGCGACGAGCACGACGGCTACATGGTAGCCTACCGCGAAACCGGCCACCGTCGCATTATCGGCATCGGGCGCGAGGTGAGCGGGCGGCGCAAAGACGGCTCCACGTTCCCCATGGAGCTGTCGGTCAGCGAGGTCCGCACGCCCGACGGCACGCGTACGTTCACGGGGCTCGTCCGCGACATCTCGGCACGCCGTGAACTCGAAGCCGAGGTGCTGCGCATCGCCGACGAGGAGCGCCGCCGCATCGGCCAGGACCTGCACGACGGCCTCGGGCAGATGCTCACCGGGACGCACCTGATTGCGCGCGGCCTCGCCCGCCAACTCGAAGCCAGCGGCTCCACGGAGGCCGCCGACGCCACCGAACTCGCGGGCCTCATCAAGGACGCCGACGGCTACGCCCGGGCGCTGGCTCGGGGCCTCGTGCCCGTCGAACTGGAGGCGCACGGGCTTGCTGCGGCGCTCAAGCGGCTCGCGGCCAACGCCGAGCGGCTCTTCGGCGTCACCTGCACGTTCGATTTCGTAGGATCGCGCGCCGGGGATATCGGTGAGGCGCCCGAGGTACCCGCCGCGGCCCACCTGTTCCGCATCGCCCAGGAGGCCGTCTCCAATGCCGTGCAGCACGGGCGCGCCGCCCACGTGGCGATCACGCTCGCCATCGGCACGGACCAGGTGCGGCTGCGCGTGGATGACGACGGCATCGGCATTGGCGAGACGCTTCGCTCCGGGGGCGCCGACCAGCCGCGATCAGGAGGCCTGGCAAGCCGCCCAGAAGAGAACCGAGGTATGGGCGTGCGGATTATGCACTACCGCGCGCGCATCGCCAAGGGGGCCCTCGAAATCCGGCCTGGCACCACGAGCGGCACGACTGTGCTGTGCACCATCCCCGTACGCGGCACGTAGCTTTCCCACGTGTTCGTCCCTGGGGCTCTTCGGCGCCCCCTGACTTTAGCGACCTCTCTGCCATGACTCGCCTCCTGCTCGTTGACGACCACCCGCTCCTCCGCAAAGGGCTTGCGCTCACGCTCAACGCCGAGCCAGATTTGGACGTCGTCGGCCAGGCGGCCAGCGCCGAGGAGGCGCTCGAAGCGTTCGGCACGCTCGACCCTGACGTGGCGCTGATCGACATCTCGCTGCCCGGCATGAGCGGCCTCGAACTGCTCAAGCACCTCCTCGCGCTCAAGCCGGATCTACTTACCCTGGTGGTGTCGCGCCACGACGAGGCGCTCTATGCCGAGCGCGCCGTCCGTGCCGGAGCGAAAGGCTACGTGATGAAGGTCGAGGCCGCCGACGAGATCGTCCAGGCCGTCCGGCACGTGCTGCGCGGCGGGATCTACATGAGCGAGGACCTCAAGGACCGTCTCCTCTTTGGTGCGGCCGTCGGGCGCAAGGCCCCGATGCAGTCGCCGCTGGAGGTGCTCTCGGACCGCGAGCTGGAGGTGTTCGAGATGACCGGACGTGGGCTGCCCACGCGCGAGATCGCGGAGCGGCTGCACCTCTCCGTGAAGACGGTCGAGAGCTACCGCGCGCGCATCAAGACGAAGCTCAGCCTCGATTCGGGCACCGAGCTGATGCAGCACGCCGTGCGCTGGGTCGAAAGCGAAAGCGGGACGTAAACGCCGAGGCCTGCGGGGGGACGGTGAACGAGGATGAAGAAGCCCAACGGTGTGGGGACGCCCCCGGCGGAGCCCGTGGGGTTGGGCTGTCACGGCGCGGCGGCTCAGCACGGCACGGTGGCCCGATTCGGACCGACAAGGGGCGCATGGCCGCCAGGGTATTGTGAGCATCCACCCCCCCGATGCGTTCACTCTAACACGCTCCTATGTCTACCCTCGTCGTCGCGCTCGACTTCTCCGAAGGCTCGGCCGTCGCGCTGCGCACCGCTGCCGCCCATGCCGAGCACACCGCTGCCACGCTGCACCTCTTCCACGCCGACGTGCTCTTCGACGGCGACGACGCGCCGCATCCGGATAAGAACCGCGTGCGGCTCCAGGACTTCGCGGAGAAGACGCTCGGCGCCGAGCGCGTCGCCCAACTCGCGCCGACCTACGGGGTCGGCCACGGCTTCGCCGCCGCCCCGCCGCTCTTCGACTATGCCGGGCATGTGGAGGCCGACCTGATCGTGATGGGGACGCACGGCCGCCGGGGCCTGCGGCGCTTCGTCCTCGGCAGCGTCGCCGACGAGGTGCTGCGCGGCGCGCCCTGCCCGGTGCTGGTGGTGCCCGACAAAGGCGACCCCCTCGTGCCCGGACCGGACGCTCCCATTGTGGTCCCCATCGACTTCTCCCCGCTCAACGACGCCGCGCTCGCCCGTGCAACAGTGTGGGCCAAGGTCTACGGGGCGCCGGTACACCTCGTGCACATCATTGAGCTGGCGGGGCCCTACCCCGAGTTCTACCCGGACACGCTGGTGCCAGGGCTCGCCTTTGGCACCGAAGACGTGGCAACGGAGATCGAGCACGACCTCGAACAGCGGGCCGAGCGCGCGCTGCGTGCCCGGGCGGAAGGCCTGCGGGCCGACGGCGTAGCGGACGTGCAGCTGTTCGTGGGCTACGGACGGCCCAACCTCGGCATCGACGACCACGCGGCCCGTGAGGGTGCCGGGCTGATCGTGATGGCGACCCACGGGCTGTCCGGCTTCGCCCACGTGCTGCTCGGCAGCGTCACGGAGAAGACCGTGCGTCGCGCACCGTGTCCCGTCCTGACGGTGCGCGGCAGCGAGGGATGACCCTGCCGTGTAGGGGCGGCCCTCACGTCTCTGACGGTGGACACCCGATGGTCGCATCTCGCTCAAACGCCTAGACTGGGACATCATGCTGGAGACCTCCAGATCGCCAACCCTCCCCCGAGGTGCTCGTCTCGCCTTGTCAACGAGAGCTCGGCTGTCCACCAACCACGCTATGCCCACGACTGCCTCCTGGCTCGCTGGCTCGACCGTTGCGGTTGCGGGTGCAGAGTATCCGCTCGGCCGGGCGGTGGCGTCCAGCTTTGCAAGCCGCCGTGTCAACCTCGCCCTTGCAGGCGTGGACGGGTGCGCCCTCGGCAGCACCGCCGAGGAGGTGGCGCGGATTCGCGCGCTGCACCAGCATGAAGAGATGCCGCTGCTCGTGGAGGCCGACGTGGCGACGCCGGAGGGCGTCACCTCGCTGAAGCAGGCCTCGCTGGCCTCGTTCGGCCCGCTCGATGCGGTCGTGCACGTGGCGGAGGTGGGCGATGTGGCAATGTTGCTCGCGGCGACCTCGACCATGCTCGCGGTGGCTGGGCAGGACCTCGTGAGCCGGGGCGGATCGCTGGTGGTCGCGGTGCTCGCAGGCCCCTGGCGTGGCGCAGACCGGACGCATCAGCGTACCGAGGTGCTGGATCGGCTGCGCACCCTGGTGTACGACGCGGCACGGCGCTGGCCGCAGCAGGTCGCGGTCAACGGGGTGGTCGTCGAGGCGCCGCCGCCCGTGCGCCCGCTGGGCTACCAGGGATATGCGGGCCTCGGCCGGCCAGCCACTGCCGTGCCGCAGACGGGCACCTATGACGAGGCTGCGCGCATCGTCCGCTTTCTGGCGTCCCGTGAGGCGCAGGCGCTCACCGGCCAGACGCTCACCGTGGGCGGCGCGCTCGCCGAAGCCGCCTAGCCAGCGGGCGGCTAGCGTGTTTACTGCTCTCGTACGAGCGGCACGAACCGGAACTCGTCGAACGCCTCGCGCTGGAACGACGCCTCGCCGGTGCCTGCATCCAGGCGGGTGAAGCGCAGCATCGTCTGGCGCTCGGCGTCGCCGACGGGGATCACAAGCCGCCCACCGCGCCGCACCTTGCCGCTGTCGCTGCCGTCCGAGGGAACGCGGAGCTGTTCGAGGAGGGCCTGGGGAACCGCCCGTCCGCCTGCCGTGACCAGGATCGCGTCGAACGGGGCGAGCGAGGGCCAGCCCTCGGTGCCGTCGCCCGCGCGCGTCATCAGGCGGTAGTGGAGCCGCTGGAGCACCTCGTTGGTCCGCGCCAGGAGCGGGGCGTGCCGCTCGATGGAGAAGACCTGCGCGCCCATCTCGCAGAGCACGGCGGCCTGGTAGCCGCTGCCGGTGCCGATCTCCAGCACGCGGTCGTGCGGGCCGAGGTCGAGCAGGTGTGTCTGCGTGGCGACCGTGAACGGCTGCGAGATCGTCTGGTTGAGGCCGATCGGCAGCGCCGCGTCGTCGTAGGCGCGGAAGCGCAGACCGTCCTCGACGAACTCGTGGCGCGGAACTCGCCCCAGAGCCGCTAGCACACGCTCGTCGGTCATGCCTTTCTCACGGAGCAGGTCGAGCAGGCGGGCGAGGCGGCGGGCGTAGCGCATGGGGGGAGTGAGGCGGTGCGGCGGTGAGAGGGTGCGGCGGTGGAGGTGGAGACTACCGAACGAGCCGGGGCAGAGCAAGGCGTGGTGTGCGCATGGAGACCACCGCTTCACCGCGACACTGCACAACCGCTACACTCGTCTAAGCCGCTTCCGTCGGCGTCGTGGCGGCGAAGGCGTCGGCGAGACGGCGGCGGAGTTCGCCGACGGTGAGCGGGGGCGAGAGCACGCCGTTCTCGGCCACGGAGATACGTCCAGTTTCTTCGCTTGTCACGATCACGAAGGCGTCGGAGCGCTCCGAGACGCCGACGCCCGCGCGGTGCCGCAGGCCGAGGTGCGGGTCGAGCCGCTGCGCCTCCGAGACGGGCAGGATGCAGCGCGCCGCCGCGACCTTCGAACCCTGGATGATGACCGCGCCGTCGTGCAGGGGCGAGTTCTTGAAAAAGATCGAGGTCAGCAGGTCACGCTCCACATCCGCATTGAGCCGCGTGCCCGTCTCGATGAAGTTGCGCAGCCCCGTCGCCCGGGCGATCACGATGAGCGCGCCCGTCCGGCTGCGGCTCATCTCCTCGACCGCCGTGACGATCTCCTCGGTGACCTGCTCGCGGGCGCTCGTGCGCACGAACTGCCGCACGAGCGGGTTGCGGCCGATCATAAAGAGCAGCCGCCGAATCTCCGGGGCGAAGAGGATGATGACCGCCAGCACGAACACGTCGCTGATCGTGCCGAAGAGCGCCTGGAGTGTGCGCAGGCCTGCGAACTGGACGAGCGCGTTGAGGGCGAAGATGAAGAGGATCACCCCGGCGATCTGGACGGCGATCGTCCCCCGAATGGCGCGGTACGTCAGATAGACGAGCCCCGCGACGATCGCGATGTCGAGCGCGTCCCAGAAGCTGAAGGGCAGGAAGTCGGGGAAGAGGTTCACGCTGCGCCCTCGCCGGTTGGGCGGTCGGTCACCGCGTCGATGGCGGCGAGCACGCGGAGCATCTCGGCGGTCGCCCGGACGTCGTGGGTGCGTACGAGCGCGGCGCCGCGCAGCACGGCCACTGCCGTTGCGCCGAGCGACCCGAAGAGCCGCGCCTCGACTGGGACAGGGGCCTCCGCCGTGCCGAGCGCCGCGCCGATGCTGCTCTTGCGCGACACGCCCACAAGCACGGGCCGCCCCAGCGCGACGAACGCTTCGGTGTGGCCGATCAGCGCGAGGTTGGCCGCCGTCGTCTTGCCGAACCCGAAGCCGGGGTCCACCACGACGTCGCGCACGCCTGCGGCCTCGGCCTGCGCCACCGAACTCGCGAGCGAAGCCCGGACCGAGGCGACCGGGTCGTCGAGGTCATATTCGTGGGGCATGGCGCCCGGTGTGCCGAGCGAGTGCATCACGACGTAGGGCGCGCCGTAGCGGGCAGCCACCTTCGGCATGTCGCTGGAGAAGCGCCCGCCCGTGATGTCGTTGACGACGTGCGCGCCCGCGTCAAGGGCCGCCGCGGCGACCTCCGGCTTGTAGGTGTCGATCGAGAGGAGCGTCTCGGGAAACCGCGCGGCGAGCGCCTCGATGACGGGCAGCACGCGGCGGCGCTCCTCGTCGGCGTCCACGGGCGTCGCGCCCGCGCCATAGGTCTTGCCCTTCGGTCGGCTGGACTCCCCGCCGATGTCGATCAGCCGGGCGCCCTCCTCGATCATCTGCTCCGCGTGGCGCAGTGCGGCGTCGCGGCCGAGGAAACGCCCGCCGTCGGAGAACGAGTCCGGCGTGACGTTGAGGATGCCCATCACGTGCGCGCCGGTCGAGCGGAGGGCTACCGGGCGGCAGTCGAGGGCGTGGCCTCGGGCGTCGAGGACCAAGGGGTGGGCGGTGTCCAGGGGAGGGGCAGGCATCGGCGGCGAAAGAGGACAGGGGGAAGCTACGGACGGGCGCGCGCCGTCGTGAAAACCGACGCCCCGCCGAGCACGTATGTTCATCGGCACCTCGGACCGCTCCGCGTCGCTATAGCGCCGTTTGGCTTGGTACAGAGCCTCTCGAGACCGCGCCGCGCCGCGCGCGCGGTTTTTTCTGTGCAGGCGTCGGCATCCGTGGTATACTCCCGCCCAATCATTTCCGTCGCCTCTAGCACGCCTCGGCATGTACGTCCCCCGCCAGCAACGAATGCTGGACCAGTACCTCCAGGAGATTGGGCAGATCGCCCTGCTCAAGCCTGAGGAGGAGGTCGAGCTCGCGCGCCGCATCAAGGAGGGCGACGAGGCCGCGCTGCACAAGATGGTGCGCGCCAACCTGCGCTTCGTGGTGTCGGTGGCGAAGAAGTACCAGGGCCAGGGCCTCACCCTCTCGGACCTGATCAACGAGGGCAACTACGGCCTCATCAAGGCCGCGCGTCTCGTCGAAGCGCTGCGCGGCTTCAAGTTCATCTCCTACGCGGTGTGGTGGATCCGGCAGGCTATCCTGCAGGCACTCGCCGAGCAGAGCCGCGTCGTGCGGCTCCCGCTCAACCGCATCGGCACGATCTCGAAGATCCGCAAGTCGACGGCGAGGCTTCAGCAGCAGCACGAGCGCCAGCCCAACATCGACGAACTCGCGGAGGAGCTCGACCTCTCGCCGCAGAAGATCCGCGAGGCGCTCAAGCATACCGGCCGCCACCTCTCGATGGACGCGCCGTTCAACGAGGACGACGACAACTCGCTCCTCGACGTGCTCCCCGACGAGGACGACATCCCGCCCGACGAGGGCCTCCTCGACGAGTCGCTCAAAATCGACATCGAGCGCGCGCTCTCGACGCTGCACCCGCGCGAGGCGGAGATCACGCGGCTCTACTTC
>JBCBEX010000123.1:0-9667 GCA_038528235.1 Bacteroidota bacterium | reverse complement strand
CTCATCATCTCTGGCCCCGTCCCGCAGGCCGACGTCGACCAGTACGTCCAGCTTCGCCCGGCCGTTGGCCACCTCGTCGAGCAGCAGAAGCGGCTCGTCGCCAAGTTCGTCGCCGAGGGCCAGCGGCTCCTCAAAGAGATGGAACTGGCCGAGGCGGGCGGCGACAAGAAGAAAGCCGCCGAGCTTCGTGACCAGGCGGGTATCGCGCTGCTCCGCGCCGACCGCGGCTTCCCGAAGAACAAGCAACTCACCAAGCTCAAACAGGAGCCGGGCGTCGAGGCGCTCATCCAGAAGACGCTGTTCTTCTACCTCCAGGACTCCGGCAAGCAGATGTACATCGTCGACGACGAGCTCTACTACGCCGTCGATGAGAAGCAGCACGGGTTGGAGATGACCGACAAGGGCCGCGCGCTCGTCGCAAAGCAGGCTGGCGAGGACATCTCGTTCTTCATCATCCCCGACATGGGTGACGAGATCGCCCAGATCGAACGCGGCTTCAAGGAGCAGAAGGAAAAGCTCTACGCCACTATTCGGGAAGAGGGGGGCAAGGCCGAAGGGCTCTCCCAAGAGGACGCCGACGCTCGCGTCATGGACGAACTCCGCGACATGGCGATGGAGACCGACCGCCAGAAGCAGGAGCTCTACAGCCGCTACTCGAACCGCTCCGAGCGCATCCACGCCGTCAACCAACTCCTGCGCGCCTACACGCTCTACGAGAAGGACATCGAGTATATCGTCCAGGACAACAAAGTCCAGATCGTCGACACGCACACGGGCCGCGTGCTCTCCGGGCGTCGCTACTCCGACGGCCTCCACCAGGCCATCGAGGCGAAGGAGAACGTGACCGTCCAGGCCGCCACGCAGACCTACGCGACGATCACGCTCCAGAACTACTTCCGCATGTACGCCAAGCTCGCCGGCATGACCGGTACGGCGGAGACGGAAGCCGAGGAGTTCAGCAAGATCTACGGCCTCGACGTCACGGTCATCCCGACCAACAAGCCGATCGCGCGCGACGACCGCGACGACCTCATCTTCCGCACCAAGCGCGCGAAGTACAAGGCTGTCATCGACCGCATCCAGGAACTGAACGAGAATGGTCAGCCCGTGCTCGTCGGCACCACCTCCGTCGACGTCTCGGAGGCGCTCAGCCGGATGCTCACGCGCAACAAGATCGCGCACAACGTGCTCAACGCGAAGGCCGACCGCGCCTCGCTCGAGTCCGAGATCGTCGCGCAGGCTGGGCAGCCGGGCGCTGTGACTATCGCCACCAACATGGCGGGTCGCGGTACCGACATCAAGCTCGGGCCGGGCGTCCTCGACGCCGGTGGTCTTGCCATCCTCGGCACGGAGCGCCACGAATCGCGCCGCATCGACCTCCAGCTACGCGGCCGCGCCGGCCGTCAGGGCGACCCGGGCGAGAGCCAGTTCTACATCTCGCTCGAAGATGACCTCATGCGCATCTTTGGCGAGGACCGGACGGCGCGCATCATGGACAAGATGGGCATGAAGGAGGACGAGGTGATCACGCACCCGTGGATCACCAAGGCCGTCGAGCGCGCCCAGAAGAAGGTGGAGCAGAACAACTTCGCCATCCGCAAGCGGCAGCTGGACTACGACGACGTGCTCAACGCGCAGCGCTCGGTGATCTACGACCGCCGCCAGAACGCGCTCCGCGGCGCCCGCCTCTCGGGCGACCTCCAGGACATGCTCCGCACGTTCATCGAGAACCTCATCAGCCAGCACTTCGGCGACGGCGACTTCGACGAGATCCGCGAGGCGCTTCTGCGCCACCTCGCCTTCGACCTGCAGGTGGACCGCGAACTGGCCTTCAAGCTGGGCGAGGACGGCCTCATCGACCGCGCCACTGAAGACGCCTGGCAGCACTACCAGCGCAAGCGCCGCGTGCTCGCCGAGCCGTTCCACAAGAGCGCCCAGAACATGGTGTCCGGCAAGGACGGCAAGCCGATCGAGCCGACGCAGAAGCTCTACGTCGACTTCTCGGACGGCCGCCGCGTGCTCCGCGCCACCGTGCAGGTGCAGGACGTGCTCGACTCAGAGGGCCAGGAGATCAACGACGGCCTCGAACGTGCCTCGGTGCTCTCGGTCATCGACAGCAAGTGGGTGGACCACCTCCGCGACCTCGACGAGGTGAAGGAGGGCGTCGGCCTGCGCGCCTACGGGCAGAAGGACCCGCTCGTCGAGTACAAGATGGAGGCCTACCGCCTCTTCGAGGAGCTCATCGGCGAAATCAACGAGGAAGTGCTCGGGCTCGTCTTCAAGGCTGGGCCGCTCGTGCAGCAGCAGGGCGCCCGTGCCCCGCAGCAGGCCCCGCGTGCGCGCCTCGACCGCAACCGCGCCCGCACGCGCCACGACTCCGCCGAAGCCGACTACCGCATCAAGGGCGGTCGGTCGAGCAATGGAGGAGGCAACGGCAGCGCCGCCGAGCGCGACCCGTCCGTCACCGACAATGCGCCCGTCGTCGTAGCCAAGGAGCCCGGCCGCAACGACCACGTGCTCGTGCTCGACCCGTCCACCGGCGAGCAGCACACGATGAAGTACAAGCACGCGCTGCCCAAAATCCAGAACCAGGGCTGGCAACTGCTCGGGCAGAGCTGAGCACACCCACCGTCGTAAGGAGAGGGCCGCGTCTCGATTGTGAGGCGCGGCCCTCGTACGTTTGTACGCGATCAGAGACGAGGGGAAACGTGCGCTCTACAACAAGACCGGCACCCGCCTCAGCGCCCCCGGCGGCACGTACTGCGCACCTTCGCTGGCGCCTACGTGGAGGTGGGGGATATGTGGACGCGGCCCCGTCGTGCTTCTACCGCCCGTAGAAGAATGGGGGCGAGAGGAGGTACAAAGACACAACTAGGAGCGTGGCTGGAGGGGTCGCGGCGTGGCCGCCTGCGCACGACTCTACGCGAAGCGAGGAGTGGAATTGGTGACGGCACGACGGCGATCTCGCCAGCGAGACTACGTCGCGTCTTCGATCAAGGCGGAGACTATATGCCAGCCTCTCACTCAATCCTTGACACTCTCTTGACAAAAAGGTCCTGGAGGTTTACACTGTTAAGACCAAAGAAAAAGCGCTTTCGTTGCGGGAACTCCGGGAGCGCTCTCTTTTCGACAGCGCGGTTAACGCTGTTCACCTTTAGCCCTACCCACTATGGACCTCTGGAATACGCTCCATGGCGCGCTCATGGGCGGCCTCGTCGCCACGCCGCTCTGGGCGATGCTCGCGGGCGTCGTGCTCGTCGCGCTCGTGCTTGGCTACGTCGGTGCGCCGCTTGGGCTCTGGGCCGCGCTCGGCGCGGTCGCCCTCGTCGGCTTCGGCGCGCCTGTCTGGCTGCTCGCCGCCTTCGCGGCCCTCGTCGTCGTCTTCAACGTGCCCCCCATTCGGCAGCAGATCACCCGCGCGGTGATGGCGCTCATGGACAAACTCGGTTTCCTGCCCACCATCTCGCCCACCGAAAAAGAGGCCATCGACGCGGGGACCGTGTGGGTGGAGGGCGAACTCTTCAGCGGCAAGCCCGACTTCAAGAAGATCCTCGCCGAGGACTACCCCGACCTTACCGACGAGGAGCGCGCTTTCCTCGACGGTCCCTGCGACGAGGTCTGCGAGATGGCTGTCGACTGGGACATCATGCAGCGGCGCGACCTGCCCAACGAGGTCTGGCAGAAGCTCAAAGACGATCGCTTCTTCGGCCTCATCATCCCGAAAGAGTATGGCGGTCTTGGTCTCACGCCGTCGGCCAACAGCGCCGTCGTGGAGAAGCTCGCCGCCCGCTCGCCTGCCCTCGGCATCACGGCGATGGTGCCCAACTCGCTCGGGCCTGCCGAACTGCTCATCCACTACGGCACGCAGGCGCAGCGTGACCACTACCTCCCCCGCCTCGCGCGCGGCGAGGACATCCCAGCATTCGCCCTTACCGAGCCCGGCGCAGGCTCCGACGCGGGCGCGATCTCGTCGAAGGGCGTCCTCTTCAAAGGCGAAGACGGCGAGGTCTACCTCCGCCTCTCCTGGAAGAAGCGCTACATCACCCTAGCCGCTGTCTCGACGGTGCTCGGCCTCGCCTTCAAGCTCGAAGACCCGGACAACCTCCTTGGCAAAGGGAAAAAACTCGGCATCACCTGCGCGCTTGTCCCGACCGACGCGCCCGGCGTGCACCTCGGCGAGCGCCACGACCCGCTCGGCATCCCGTTCTACAACTGCCCGACCACCGGCACCGACGTCGTCGTGAAGGCCGAAGAAGCCATCATCGGTGGCACGGCGGGCGCGGGGCGCGGCTGGCGCATGCTCATGGAGTGCCTCTCCGTCGGGCGCGGCATCTCGCTGCCGTCGTCGTCCTCGGGCGGTGCCAAGACGATGCTGCGCGTGGCGAGCGCCCACGCCGTCAACCGCAAGCAGTTCGGCCTCTCCATCGGCAAGTTCGAAGGCATCGAGGAGCCGCTGGCGCGCATCGGCGGGATCACCTACATCCTCGAAGCAGCCCGGCGCTACACCAACGGCGGCCTCGACAAGGGCTCCAAGCCGAGCGTCGTCACGGCGATGATGAAGTACAACGCCACCGAGCTCTACCGCATCGCCATCAACGACGCGATGGACATCCTCGGCGGCAACGCGATCAGCCGCGGCCCGCGCAACACCACCGCGAGCGCCTACACCAACCTCCCGATCATGATCACCGTGGAGGGGGCCAACATCCTCACGCGGACGCTGATGATCTTCGGCCAGGGCGCGATCCGCTGCCACCCGTATGCCCTCCAGGAGATGCTCGCCGTCGAGGCGGGCGACGTGAAGGCGTTCGACCGCGCCTTCTGGGCGCACATCGGGCACATCGTCCGCAACAAAGTGCGCGCGCTCGTACTCAGCAGCACGCGCGGCCTGCTCGCGGGCAGCCCCGTCAGCGGCCCCACGGCGAAGTACTACCGCAAGCTCGCCTGGGCGTCGGCTTCGTTCGCGTTCCTCGCCGACATGGCGATGGGCACGCTCGGCGGCAACCTCAAGCGCAAGGAGAAGCTCACCGGCCGCTTCGCCGATATCTTCTCGTGGATGTACCTCGGCTCGGCCGTGCTCAAGCGCTACGAGGCCGATGGCCGCCGCAAAGAAGACCTCCCGTTCGTCCACTGGTCGATGCAGTACGCCCTTGCCCAGATCCAGGAGGCGTTCGACGGGCTCTACGCCAACATGGAGATCCCGGGCGCGACGTGGCTCTTCCGCGGCCCCGTCGCCGCGTGGAGCCGCTTCAACCGCCTCGGCGCGATGCCGTCAGACGACCTCGGCCAGCAGGTCGCCCAGGCCATCCAGCGCGACGGCGACCAGCGCGAGCGGCTCTCGAACAACATCTACGTCTCCAGCGACCCGACCGACGCGCTCGGCCGGCTGGAGCACGCGTTCAAGCTCGTCAACCAGGCGCAGCCCGTCGAGAAGAAGCTCTACAAGGCGATCAAGGCAAAGCAACTGCCGAAGAAGGTCCACCCGGCGAAGCTCGTCGCGATGGCGGTCGAACTGGGCGTGATCTCGCCCGAGGAGGCCGACCTCCTGCAGCGCGCCGAACTCGCCCGCACGGACGCAATCCAGGTCGACCACTTCTCGCTCAGCGAGTACATGGCGACCTCGACGCACCCGCACGGACCGGCCCCCGAGCACGGCCCGATGCCCGTCGGCGACGACGCGCTCTCGCTGGGCGACGGCGTCGCGGGCGACGGCGCCACGGTGTCGGTCACGCCGAGCGCACCAACGGCCTCGTAGGCGCACCGTTCACCTCACACCCCGGGGGCGGCTCGCTGCAGCGGACCGCTCCCGTCGGTTTTTGTGCGGGCGCGGCTCCCCCCGTTTGGGTTGACAGTCGCAAAGCTCCCGTGTCAACCCAAACCGAAGGTTCACGCAGTAAACTGTCCCCCTCATGTGTGAGGGGGGCAGCTTCGCGACCCTTCAGGGGGAGCGGAGCGGGGAGAGCCGTCACGCGACGCCGCTGGCACACAAATCATCGACAGCGCGGTGCCGAAGCCCCGTAGCTTTCCCACGTCCACACCTTCACACGTTCAAACGTCCACACCTTCACACGTCTCAACGTCCACACCTCCCCCATGTCCTACTCCTCCGACCTCCTCGCGGGCCAGCACATCGTCGTCACCGGCGGCGGCACGGGCCTCGGCCGCTCCATGGCGATGCGCTTCGCCGAGCACGGGGCCGCCGTCACGATCTGCGGCCGCCGTACCGAGCCGCTCGAAACCACCGTCGGCGACATCCGCGAGGCGGGCGGGCAGGCCGAGGGCATCTCGTGCAACCTCCGCGAGGCCGACAGCGTGGTCGCCTTCTTCGAGGAGGCCGAGGAGCGCCAGGGGCCGGTGACGGGCCTCGTCAACAACGCCGCGGCCAACTTCCTCGCGCCGAGCCACACGATCTCGCCCAACGGCTTTGACGCCATCGTCAAGACCAACCTCTACGGCTCGTTCTACGCGACGCAGTGGTGCGGCCAGCGCTGGATCGAGCGCGGCACGAAGGGCGCGGTGCTCTCCATCTCGACGACCTACGCCGACACGGGCAGCGCTTTCGTGCTCCCGAGCGCCGTCTCAAAGGCGGGCATCGTGGCGATGACGAAGTCGCTCGCGGCGGAGTGGGGCGTCTATGGGATTCGGCTCAACTGCATCGCGCCGGGGCCGTTTCCGACCGACGGCGCGTGGAAGCGGCTCGTCCCGAGCGAGGAGATGGCCGAGAACATGCGCCTGCGCGTGCCGCTGCGCCGCTTCGGCGTCCACGAAGAGCTGACCAACCTCTCGACCTTCCTGATGAGCGACCTCGCGAGCTACCTCACCGGGCAGAACGTGGTCCTCGACGGCGGCGAGGTGCTCAACGCGGGCGGCCAGTTCAACGACTTCACGAAGATGGACCGCGAGGGCATCCTGACGATGTTCGAGATGATGCGGCCGTCGAAGTGACGGTGGTGTAGACGCGCAGAGTTGGTGAAGTTGAATGTTTGGGCCGTTTGGGAATGTGATTCGTAACGTGTATGCTGTGGGTGTCACACTGCACCGTTTGCTATTTATATATCTCCCGAGGCTCTGCCATGCGGACTCGCGCGCACACACACACACAGATTCATCGAGTTGGCGCAGTAGGTGCGGCTTGCTTTTTATCGGATGCCTGGTCGTTTGTGCCTGGATCGCGGCACCGGCCCACGCTCAATCACAAGGAATGTGTGATGAGGTTGTAACGCCCTATACGGGTCCGACATCACCGCCGAACGCAAGCTCTCCACCGGTCCCTAGCGTTATTGAAGTCCCCGTGGCCGTCCATGTCATCACGAAGGCAGACGGAACGGGATTTGTCTCGAAGGCGACCATCGACCAGCAGATCGCCCTGTTCGACGCGGCGTTTACCAGCCCCTCGCCTGGCCTCCCTTCCTATGACTTCAAGCTCATCGCCCTCACCTACACTGAGGACGATGACTACCATACCCTCACGGATGGAAATCCTCCGGACAACTCCAATGCCGAGTTTGTCGAGGCCACCAACGCTATCAGCATGGACCCAAGCAGGGTGCTGAATTTCTATATCCTCGACTACAGCCATCGCGGGAGGGGGTCAATGCCGACGACGTACCCGACGCAGGACGACCCCGGCGATGGAGTCTTTGTTGATTACAAAGTGCTTCCTGGCGGGAGCGATACGTCTTACAACGACGGAGACGTGGCTATCCATGAGGTCGGTCACTATCTGGGCCTGTACCACACCTTCCACCAGTTGCGAGACGAGGACTTGTTGCCGATACACAGCCCTCAGGAGATCTGCATGGAGGACCCTGGCACGGGAGATATCGTGTCGGATACAAGTCCGCATCTAGGTCCTCAGGGATGTCCTGTTACGTTCAATACGTGCTTGCAATTCAATCCTCAGGCAGGCGTCCCGCCTGTCGAGAACTACATGAACGTCCAGAAAAAGCAGTGTCTCATGGAGTTCACGGCCGGGCAGTTTACGCGCATGAGAGACGAGGCGGTGGCAGGTCGCCCCTCGCTCGTCTATACAAGCTGGGACGAGGTCTTCCTCACCGACGATCTCGTCATCGGGGCGAACCAGACCTACACGTTCTACGATGTCGATGTGCGTGTGGGCCTCTTTGCGGGCGTCCAGGTTCTCGGAGAGCTAAACGCGGAGGGCACGACGTTCACTGAGAGCAGCATCGGACAAGGCTGGGGCGGCATTCGCTACGAGCAGGGCAGCACGGGCCTGCTTCAGGACGCCACCGTCGAACTCGTCAACGACCAGAGCGGGTCCAGTCCGTCACCCTCGGTCTACGTGCACAACGCCGACCCGATCTTCGAAGGCGTCATCATCCAGGACGGCACCGGCGACGGCCTCTTCGTCACCGGCAGTGGTGCCGACGTCACGATGCGCTCTAGTAGCAATCGGCAGTCTGAGATCCTTCGACACACCCAACAGAATGGTGTGGTCTCCGCTTCGGGGGCGGACGTGACGCTCGACAGGGTACGCATCCAAGAAAGCGGGCTCTCAGGCGTCTACGCCACCAACGGGGCTGACGTGTTTATGCATGTCTCCACAGTGGACGATAGCCAGCAAGGGGCAGCGGCTTACTTCAACGGTCGTGTGCTCCTGGGGCGTCCTGGGCAGAACGGCATAGTCACCGGCCAGAACAACCTCCTCGCGGATAGTCAGATCAGCACGCTCTCCACTCAATACGGGGCAACCGTCTATGGCGGCGGCAGCGGTATCAGCTTCGACTCCAACTACCGCAACAACTGGTTGCGGCTCAACAGCGGCAACCCCAACCAGAAACACGCCACCATCGGCTACGCCGACGTGATTGCGGAGTGCAACTACTGGGACGAGCCGACAGGGCCGGACCCAGCGCGCGTCTTCATCGGCGGCTATGGGGTCTTCGACGGCTCGCCCTTCCTCTACGATCCGCCCGCTATCTCCCTCACCTGCGGGACCACGCCTCCGCAGAACGATATCACGACGGGCGGTGACACCTTCGCGCGTCGTACGGACGCAGGGATTGAGGGGGCGAAGGATGACAGTACCGAGGAAGGTGGGCCGCCAAAGGGTATGTCGGAAGACCGCTGGCTTGCCATCGTAGAGGGGGCCGAGAACCCCGACCTGAACGTCGGTATTGGCCATGCCGTGAACGCCATTCAGAGCGCTCGCACCGACTTCGACGCGCAGCGTGCGTTCGATGTGGCCGCTCAGCTCGGGCGGAACGAGGCACACCCTGGTCTCGAAGGCTTCTTGCACGCGCAGAGCCGCACCCGGAAGCACGGCGGGTATGCGCATGCCGCGCTCGCAGAGATCTACTACGGCACGGGTCGCCACGATGAGGCCCGGGCAACCACGAAGACGCTCACCACAGAGTATGCAGGGACGGACCACGCGCGGCGCGGATGGCTCACGCTCTATGCCGTGGCGCAGGACGCGGGCGACTTCGCTGAGGCGGATGCTGCTCTGGCAGCGGTACACGCCGGGTGGCCTGGGCACGAGACGGAGGTGCTTGGTCGGGCGCTCGCTCTGGCGCGCGAAGGCGACCGGGTCGAAAGAGGCGGCGTACAGACGCCAAGCACCCCGCGCACGGCAGCCCCTTCGGTACAAGCCTTCGCCGTGGACGAGACCGTGCCGACGACCACTGAACTGCGTGCGCCCTATCCC
>JBCBEX010000122.1:0-9870 GCA_038528235.1 Bacteroidota bacterium | reverse complement strand
GGGTACCTGCTCTGCGGTGGACCTAGCGCTAAGGTGGGCCCGAGCTCGTTCGAATGCCTCGCCGAGTGTATCCATGCGGATGGGCTTGGCGAGGTGCTCGTCCATGCCAGCTTCGAGGCACGCGGTCACGTCGCTGTCGAAGGCGGCGGAGGTGACGGCGATCACGTAGGGCTGGCGGCCCCCCCGCGCGCGGAGCCGTCGGGTGACATCGAGACCGTCCACAATCGGCATGTGGAGATCCATCAGGACGACATCGTAGGGGTTCGCCGCGAGCAGGTCGAGGGCGTGCTGGCCATCCTCAGCCACGTCGGCGTCGAAGCCGAGCCACGTCAGCATCGTTAGCGCGACAATCTGATTGTTCGGCTCATCCTCCGCAAGCAGCACGCGCAGTGACGAGTCGTCCGGCGGGCGGTTGGCCTTGACGAGGAGGGGGGGCGGCTCGTCCGCAAGCTCGGTGATGCGGGACGCCACAAACGTGAAGTGGAACGTAGAGCCAGAGCCTACCTCGCTCTCGCCCCACACCCGGCCCCCCATCAGTTCGGCGAGGCGCTGGCTGATCGCGAGACCCAATCCCGTACCGCCATACTTCCGGGTGATCGACGCATCAGCCTGCGCAAAGGGCGCGAAGATCGCTTCGAGCTTGTCCGCAGGCACCCCGACGCCGGTATCGCGCACGGTGACATGGTAGCACAGCTGGTCCTCAGGTGCCTCGTCGCAGTGCACGGAGACGGCGATGCTGCCCTCGTGCGTGAATTTGAGCGCATTCGAGACGAGGTTGAGCACGATTTGGCGAACTCGGTGGGTGTCCCCGACAGCCTGAATGGGCGTGCCTGATTGCCAATCGAGCGTCAGCGCAATGCCCTGCTTATCCGCGCGAGTCTGGAATAGCCGCACCGTTTCCTGGATGGTGGCCCGAACGTCGAACGGCACCGACTCGATGTCGATGCGGCCGGCCTCGATTTTTGAGAGGTCCAGGATGTCGTTGAGCAGGTGGAGGAGCGTGGTGCCTGAGGCGTGGATCAACTCGGCATAGTGGTGCTCCTCCGGATCGAGCGGAGAGCGCCGTAGCAGATCGGCGAGCCCGAGCACGCCGTTGAGCGGCGTGCGGATCTCATGGCTCATGTTGGCGAGAAAGGCACTCTTCATCCGCGCCGCTTCTTCGGCGCTCTGCCGCGCGGTCTCGGCGCACCGCCTCGCCGCCTCCGCGACACTCCGCGCCACCTCGGCTTCCTGCTGTGCCGCCTCGGCCTCCTGTTGCGCCCTCTCGGCATCCTCCTTCGCGATGCGCAGCGCGTCCTGAGCGTGCTTGGCTGCAGTGATGTCGCGGGAGACGCCTACGAGGTACGAAAGACGTCCAGACTCGTCTGGCATGGGCACCTTGGTGGTGAGTAGCCAGCCCCCGTCCGTCGTTCGCTCTTCATGGTCGATGAGTGGTTTGCCCGTGGTTAGTACGCGGAGGTCGTCAGAAAGGGTGAGAGCTCCAATCTCAGTAGCCTCCTCTGGGGCATCCGTGTGGACACGGCTGTTGAGTTCCGCGTCGGTGACACCAATCGTCTCCTCCGGCGGTATTCCTGGAAAGGCTGCTGCGCTTGCAGTATTGCGTAGAACAGCCCGTCCCTCCAGATCTTTCACATAGATGTGATCAGGTACCGTGTCTACGATCGCGTGCAAGAGGCTATGCTGTTCCTTGAGTTGACCGAGCGTCTGCTCGGCGCTCACCACGGCGGGCCGAAAGACGTAGCGCGCCTCAAGAGCGAGGACGATCAGGGTGAGCAGATAGAGAACACTCTCGATCCGGCGGAGACTGACCGTACCGACCTGGGCAGCACTGTCAAGGTCGAACACCAGGGCGTCCATTGCGGGCAGAAAGGCCTCGGTGCCGCGGAGCAAATCGCCCAGGGCTGCATCGGCGCTCTCATCGTCTTCCGCGTCCAGTGCCAGGACGAACGCGTCTACGGCGGCCTCAACAGCCGACACCTCGGCGGAGAGCGCCACCAGGTGCCCATTGAAGTCGGTCTCGCGGAGTCCCCGCAGACCTCGCGTCGCGTCGCCGTCGAGCAGCGCTTCGTGCGTGCTCGTCCAGGCCGCTACCTCAGCACGCAACTGGTTGAGCGTTTCGGGTCGATCGGTCTGCAGGCGTGAAGCAAGGGCCAGTTTCGCAATGCGCTGGCTGAGCATGCGCTGCCGGCCCGCTAGGTTGACCTCGGTCGCATCGTCGCTTCGCCGGTCCAACTCGTATTGAATGAGGACCTGGGCGCCCGTGGCGAGGAGCGCAATGAGACTCAGGGCGAACACATAGCGCCAGGTGAGGCGCTGTCCCAGTTCTGTAGGGCTAAGTGGCATGACAGGGTGATAGTATGGCCCTGTCAGTATCGACTCACCGTGCACCGCTCTTTAGAGACGCTTAGCTTCCCCAGAGTGGATCAGGTCCATCTCATCCGGCAGCCCCGCCACGTTGAAGCTGAGAGCGTGCCCTGGCATCACCCTATGATGCCACCACTGAAGCGCGATCCCGAGAGATCGGGCGACGAATCGAACGCAGCGGGGACGGTACCGAAACCGCGAGTGGCCATTAGTTCGAACGCCACTCAGCGTGAATGCTGCTGGTACCTAGTTGGCTCGGCTAAGAGACAGCATGACGGGGCCGTTCGCCAAGCCCGACCCTGAAAAGTCGCCGTTGATTTCGGTGACCGCGCTGTTCGTGTTGCCGGCGAGCGCTCCCTGGAACGGTGCCCGGTCGAAGCGGAGGGTCAAGCTCAAGAACGGCGCCTGGAAGAGGCCTTCGATGATCTCAAACGAGAGGGCCTCTGTGGGCAACTGCACCACCCCGGTGCCCGTCACGTTGCTGCGCGTGTCCACCACGTTGATCTCGATCGGGAAGACCTGGGACATGTCCTGGACGTTGGTGATTTCGCCCACCCAGCGTCCGGTGACGCCCACGCGTGGGTCGTCCTCGCCGCCTGAGTCACAAGCCGCAAGGAAGACGAGGGGCAGCAGGAGAAGGCCGAGGCGGAAGAGCTTAGACATGAGCAGTGGTGGTGGGAAAAGCAGCCGAAGAGCAAGAGACAAGGTAGGCCCGCCTCGCCTTCGTGGCGAGGATTACTGGGTGGCAAGCGCAGGAACGCGCGTCTGAAGCCGCTCGACGACATGGCGGCCGACGTTGCGTCCCTGCTTGAGGCCTTCGTCAGCGGCGAAGCGGTAGTGGATGCCGCCGTAAAGCCGGCTGATAGCAGCTTCCTCGGCCGCGACATTGAACGAAGGGAAGTCGCGGACGGGGAGGCCGTACTCGACTTCGGTGGTGTCCGAGAACGCGAAGTCGTCACCAAAGTAGTCGGTCAGCACGACTGAGGCGGCGGCGGAGATGACGCTGTGGCCGCTCGTGTATTCGGGGAAGGGCGGCGTCTGGAGCACAGGCACCCACGCGTCGTCGATGTGCGCGTTGATGACCGTCTCGGGGCGGATGAGGTTGCTGCGGTACTTCTCGTCCCACGCGCTGATGAAGGCGTCCGAGAGGGCGATGGCGGTGCGTGCGTAGGCCTCGGCGGCCGCGGCGTAGTCGTCGCCGCGCATGCGGCTGGCGATGGCCGAGATGCCAATCCAGTGTCCACCCGGCGTGAGCTTCTTCGTGGCGAACATGGCGTGGCCGCGGGTGTGCATCACGTAGGGGTTACAGTCCCAGAAGCTCGCGATCGCGCGCTGCTCTTCGGTGATGGTAGCGCCGATCTGGTAGACCTCCTGGGCCTGCTGGAAAAACTCGCTGGCAGGGTCCAAGCTGTACGGCGGCGGCGGCGGCGGTGCGAACTGGTCAGCAGTCTCGAGAGCAAAGGGGCGGATCTGACTCCAACTCGGCTCAACGCCGTCCATGTAGGCGGGCGGCGTCGGGACCCAGCGCCCGGGCTCGTCGGTGACAGTGTAGGTCGGGGCGCTCCGGGTCTCGCGGTAGCCATCCGTGTTGAGCCATGCCAGGATGTGCTGCGCGACAGCGTCGCCGTAGGCCAGCGAGGCCTCCACGAGCGCCTCCGGCAGCGCGGCACGTGCCTCGGCCTCCATCGCCTCCTGACGCACGGCGATCTCAGCCGGTGAGAAGACCAGGGCCTCGGCTACCGCGTAGGCGGCCTGCGTCGCAGCGAGTGGATGGTGAATCTTCACATCTGCTGGGGGCGCTGGTACAGACTCTAGCTCGGCGACCTGGCCTGCGAGCGAGCGAAGGTCAGGCGTGTCAGGCACCATCGCCTCGTAGGCAGCGATGGTGGTGTAGGCATACGCGCGCGCGGCCTGGGGTGGGCTGAAGATGTCCCGGATCATCACGTCCGTGAGGTGCTTCACCGCCGCATGCAGCAGTTCCGGGTCTGACGCCGACTCCAGCACCACGGGGTCAACGGGTTTTGGGGCAGGCTCCTCACACGCAGACAACACGCTGAGGGCGAACAGCAGGGGTAGCACGAACAGGACGCGACGGAGCATGGTCGGACGAGGCATGGTCGGACGAGTCAGAGCGGTTGAGAAACGATCAGGCGATCAGACGAGTCGAGCTATTGAGCCGCAAGGGTACCGCTTCTACCAGCAGCGCGGAGCACGAGCGGAGCGGCGTTGTTGCGAGCGGCGAGTATGTGCATGGTGCCGCGTTGGTTCGTAAACAATGAGAGTTCACGAACTTCGCCGGGGAGCAAGACGCCACTTTCTGCGAGATCTACGGCTTCGAAAATGGACGGACCGCCGCGTCCCGTGCCGCGCAGGAGCACGCCGAAGCCCGCAGCTTCTTGGCCGCGGTCCGGGCGGACGCCGGTGAAGTTGCCCGCGAGGAGCACGTCGAGGTGGCCGTCGCCGTCGTGGTCGCCGGGAAGAATGCTGAACGCTGGGGCAAACTGGGCAGGGCGAGGCAGCGTGTGCTGAGTGAAGGAGCCGCTACCGTCGTTCTCTAGCCACACCGAGCCGAGCATATCGGCTTCGAGCATGTCGGCGTTGGCCATCGCGCCGGGGCCGAAGAGCTCGCTCACTTCGCGCGCGCTGTAGCTGACGAAGTCCGGGTACTCGCGGCGGAGCGTGGCAAACTGGCCCTTGAGTTGGTCGAGCGAGGCATACGGGTACTCGCGGCCGTCGCGGACGGTCGTGAGCAGGCTCTCTGTGCTTCCGTCGCCGTCAAGGTCGCCAACGTAGAGGCGCGTAGGCTCGCCGGTCCGGGCCTGGATCATCGAGTTGAAGCCCAGGTTGCCCGCGATGAGGTCAAGGTCGCCGTCGGCGTCGAAGTCGCCCGCTGCGAGGCTGTGCCAGAGGCCGGAGGCACCGCGCGCTTCTGGTGTGATCGCACCGTCGTCGTTCAGGAACAATCTGACGGGCATCCACTCACCGGCCACAGCCAGGTCGAGGTCGCGGTCTCCGTCGAAGTCCCCCCAGACGGCGTCCGTGAGGAGGCCTGCCTCCGCAAGCTCGGGTGCAGCGTCCAGAGTCACGTCGGTAAAACGCCCGGTACCGTCGTTCTCCAACAGAAAGCTGGGCGGGATGACGCCATACTCGCGGGGCGTCGTGCTGCTGCCCACGAACAAGTCGAGGTCGCCGTCGCCGTCGTAGTCGCCGGGCGCGACGACACTGCCATTCCCAAACACATCAGGGAGCGCACCGAGGTCGCGCGAAAGTGTGCCGCCCTCGTTGCGGTAGAGGCGATCGCGCAGCGCATCGGACGTGCCCCAGAACTCGTTGCCGCCTGAGACGACGTAGAGGTCGAGGTCGCCATCGTTGTCGGCGTCGAAGAAGGCGGCGTCCACGTCTTCAGCGAGGCTGTCGGCGCGGAACGCTGGGACATCGACCGGGAGGAACGAGCCGTCTGCCTGCTGCAGAAGCAGCGCCGCCGCCTGGTGCTTCGCGCCGCCGAAGACGAGGTCGTCCAGTCCATCGCCGTCCACGTCGCCCACCGCGACCGCTGGGCCGTCCGTCGAACGCTTGTGCGGCATGAGCTTCTCGCGGTTGAAGTCGACGAAGTCGTTCTCTTCGTGCGTGAAGGGGATCGCGTCGCCCACGACCGCAAACAGCGGAGCCGGCCGCCTGGGCGCAGGAGCCGTGTCTGTGGCGTCTGCATAGCGCAGCGTGAGCCGCTGGTCAGCGTCGATGTCCGTCATCGTCTGCGTGCGTCCGTCGGGCCAGCGCACGGTCAGCGAATCCACCGTGGTGGCGATGCCGAGGCCAAAGTGAAGGATCGGCTCCACCGACGACTGGAAGCCGCGCGTCGGCATCAGCTCCGCGACCTGCTGCTGGTCGCCCGAGGTGACGATGCGCACGCGGGTGCCCACGCCGAGGGGGTTCTCCGCAGGGCCGTCTAGCGCGACGGTGAGCGCGTGGACGTCAAGGCCCTGCCGGTTGGGTCGTCCCACGGCCTGGTTCTCGTAGATCGACGCCGCCGCGTTGACGTTGTTGACGACCAGGTCGAGGTCGCCGTCGCCGTCAAGGTCGGCGTAGGCCGCGCCGTTGGAGAAGCCGGCCTCATCGAGGCCCCACTCCTCAGCGATCTCCTCGAATTGCAGCAGCTCATTGTTGCGGAACGCTGCGTTCGGGATCGGCACCTGGGGCATCTTGTCGAGGAGCGCAAGGATGCTCTCGTCGGTGCCCTGCTGGAGCGCGATCTGTGCGTCGGCGCTCGCCACATAGTTGATGTAGTCGAGGTCGTTGGGGCGGCGGAAGATGCCGTTGGTGATGAAGAGGTCCTTGTGGCCGTCGAGGTCGAAGTCGGCGAAGAGCGCAGCCCAACTCCAGTCAGTGGCCGCCGTGCCCGCTAGCGGCGCGATGTCGGAGAAGCGTGGGACTCCGTCGGCCGCGACTCCGCGGTTGAGCTGGAGCGTGTTGCGCGCGAGCTGGTGATGGTAGCCAAGGCTGCGCTTGAGTTCGTAGAGCGTGAACGTGTCGCCGTCGTCGGAGGTCTTGCGGATGGCCTCGTCGTCGGGCAGCATATCGAGGACCGCGAGGTCGATGCGCCCATCATTGTCGAGGTCGGCGGCATCGGCGCCCATCGAGAACGTGCTCGTGTGCGCCATCGCTGTCTGGATGACCTCGCGGAAGGTGCCGTCCTGGTTGTTGAGGTAGAGGAGGTCGTTCTCGTGGAAGTCGTTGCCGATGTAGAGGTCGGGCCAGCCATCGCCGTTGAAGTCGGCAACGGCGGTGGAGAGGCCATAGCCCGCCGCGCCGCTGCGGATGCCCGCCTCCTGGCTGACCTCGGTGAAGCGCGGGCCGCTCGGCGTGGCATCGTTGCGGAGCAGCCGGTCGCCTGCCCGTTCGTGGCGGGTGCGGACCAGTTCGGCGCGCTTGTAGGTCCGCTCGGTGTGCGTCGAGTGGTTGAGGAGGTAGGCGTCGAGGTCGCCGTCGCGGTCGTAGTCGAAGAACGTAGCGTGCGTCGCATAGCCCTCGAAATCGAGGCCGTAGGTGTCCGCCTGCTCGGTGAAGCGCAGCACGCCGTCGTCATCGAGACCCTCGTTGATAAACAGCTCGTTGCGCCCGGATCGGTCGAGGTAGCCGCCCACGTTCATCACGTAGAGATCGAGCCGCCCGTCGGCGTTCACGTCGACCATCGTCACGCCCGTGGACCAGTTGCCGAGCCCGCCGACGCCTGCCTGGTCGGTGACGTCCTCGAACCGGATCGCCTCCCCAGCCTCGGTACGGTTCAGGTAGAGCCGGTTTTCCTGCTCGTTGGCCGTGAAGAAGAGGTCAGGCCGCTCGTCGCCGTCCACGTCGCCGACGGCCACGCCGCCGCCGTTGTAGTAGTACGGGTAGTCGATGATGTTGAACGACGCCGCCTCGGCGAGGGGGTTGGTGAACGTCACGCCGGTGGCGCTCGGGTCGAGGCGCTCGAAGAGGGGCGCTTCGCTGGACGCGCCGCAGCCGAAGGACACGAGGGACGCGCTCAGCACGAGCGCGCGGACAATCGGGGGCATGGGAGAGGGATCAGTCAGGCGAGGGGTGGTGAGGCAACCGATGGGGACGAGTGGGCCGACGAAGGGGTTAGTCAGCGAGGCGAGCGAAGACCTGCGGTGATGCATCGTTCTTGGCGGCGAGGATGCGCTGCCCTTCCGGCCCGGTAAAGTCGGCGAGCCGACGCGTCTGGCCCGGCACGAAAAAGCCGCTCGCGCGCGGCGGCAGGGCCTCGAACGTGCCATCCCCGGCACCGCGCAGGAGCAGGCCATACGATGCCGCCATACGGCCGAGGTCCGGGCGCACGTCGAAGAAATTGCCTGCGAGAAGTAGGTCGAGCGCGCCGTCCTCGTCAACGTCGCGGGCGAGGAGGCCGTAGACAGGAGCTAGCTGCGCGTCGTAAGGAAGGTCGGCCCGTACGAACGCGCCGCCCTCGTTGAGGAAGACAGACGAGGCAAAGAGAGTCGCGGTGCGTACGTCGGCGAGGGCGAGTTCTTCCTCAGTGAAGATGTCGTCGACGGTCTGCCCGGCGTAGCCCTCGAAGCGCGGGTAGCGACGTTTGAGGTGCGGGAGTTGCCGCACGAGGTCCTGCCGCAGCGTGAAGGGGTAGGCCGTGTCGCTGTCGGCGCTCGGGTAGAGGCTCAGCAGCTGCTCGGTCGAGCCGTTGCCATCGAAGTCCGCGACGTGCATCGTGACGGGGCGCTCGGGCGAGCCGCGCAGCTTGGTGTTGAGGCCGAGGTTGCCCGCCACGAGGTCGTCGTCGCCGTCGCCGTCGAGGTCAGCAGCCACCACGCGCGTCCAGAGGCCTTCGGTCTCGGCGAGACCCGGCACCTCTACGACTTCTAGCGCGCCATTGCCGACGTTCTCGAAGACCCGCACGGGCATCCACTCGCCGACGGCCACGAGGTCGAGGTCGCCGTCGGCGTCCGTGTCGGTCCAGACGGCGTCGGTGATGAGGCCCGCCTCCAAGAGTGCCGGGGCGCGGCGCTCGGTTACGTTGGTGAAGCGGCCGCGCCCGTTGTTGACTAGCAGCGCGGAGCGGGGAATGTCGCCGTACCGCAAGGGGACCGACCGTGCGCCGACGAACAGATCGAGATCGCCATCTTGATCGAAGTCGGCTGGGGCGACCGTGCTGCCGCTCATGTACAGCGTGGGGAGCAGCCCTTCGCCGCGTGTGAATTGGCCAGTGCCCTCGTTGAGGTAGAGCCGATCGACAAGCGCCGCGGCGTTCGCCTCGAATTCGTTGCTGCCGGAGACGACGTAGAGGTCGAGGTCGCCGTCGCCATCGGCGTCGAAGAACGCGGCGTCGGTGTCTTCCGAGGCGGCATCGGCCTCAAACACTTGCGTCGATGTGCTCTGAAAGCTGCCGCTCGCCGACTGGAGGAGCAGCGCGCCGGGCTGCCCGGCGGCACCGCCGAGGTAGAGGTCGTCGAGCCCGTCGCCGTTCACGTCGCCGGTGGCGGCGGCGGGGCCGTCGGTGGAGAGCTTCTTCGGGAGCAGGCTCTCCCGGTGGAAGTCCACAAAGCGATTCTCGCTGTGCTGGTACGGAATTGTTACGCCCGCGGTGATGTCCCGGAAGAGAGCGGTGTCTCCGGCTGGCAGTTCAGGCGGCTGGCTCGACCTCGACGCTGCGTCGGCATGGCGCAGCGTGAGCACTTGGTCGACGGCCACGGAGCGCGCAACCTGGCGCAGGCCGTCCGGCCAGCGCACCGTGACAGAATCGATCGCAGTGGCCTCGCCTAAGCCGAAGGTGAGCGTGTAGTCCATGCTCGACTGGAAGCCGCGCATGGGGATGTGTTCGAGGTAGTTGGCACGCCCCTCGGTCCACACGCCAACCTTCGCGCCGATGCCGAACACGTTCGCAGCCGTCCCTTCGAGCTGTACCTGGAGAAAGTGCCGGTTGGCTTGCACGCTGGTTTGGTTCTCGTAGATGGAGGCGGGAGCCCCAAGGTTGTTGACCACGAGGTCGAGGTCGCC
>JBCBEX010000121.1:0-9909 GCA_038528235.1 Bacteroidota bacterium | reverse complement strand
GCCCGCGAAGTCGCGAAACTGACCGTGAAGCTGGTGGAAATCGAGCACGATGCGAAGTGAAAGGTTGGAAGTCGGAAGTTCGAAGTGGCTCTCGGAAGCAGCGGCTGAAGTTACTCGTACCCCGACATCCTGGTCGAACCTTGTAGAGCGCTTCCGGTTTAGCACCGCTGTCTTCGTCCGGCGAGACGGTTGCATTGCTCCGACCTCTCACTTCCAACTTCCCCCTTCACACTTCATTGACTTCCCTCTACGTCCATATCCCGTTTTGCGCGCGGCGGTGCGTCTACTGCGACTTCTTCTTCACGACGACCGACAAGAACTACGGCGCGTTTGTGCAGGCACTCGGCGTGGAGATCGAGGCCGTCGGCAAGAAGCATGGGCGCGAACACGACGGAGGGCGCCTGCCGCTGCGGACGATCTACCTCGGCGGCGGCACGCCGTCGCTGCTGCCGCTGGACGAGGTCAAGACGATCCTCAACGCCATCCACGCGCACTTCGACACGAGCCATGTCGAGGAAGTCACGTTCGAGGCCAACCCGGAAGACCTCGCACCCACCGACGACCCCGCTGCGGGGCTCGACTACCTGCGCGGGCTCCGGGCGATGGGCGTCACGCGGCTCTCGCTCGGCGTGCAGTCGTTCTATGACGAGGACCTGGCGTTCATGAACCGCGTCCACGACGCCGAGCAAGCCGAGCGCGCCGTCGACCACGCGCTGGAGGTGTTCGAGAGCCTCTCGGTCGACTTCATCTTTGGCCTGCCGGAGCAGCCGTTCGAGTTGTGGGGCGCGAATCTGGAGAAGGCGTCGCGCCTCGGCGTGCCGCACCTCTCGACCTACAGCCTCACTGTCGAGGAGCAGACACCGCTCCACAAGCAGGTCCAGCGCGGCCTCGTCGAGCCCGTCGCCGACGAGGCCATGCGCGAGCGGTTTCTCTTCACGATCGACTACCTCACCGGCAAGGGCTACGACCACTACGAGGTCTGCTCATTCGCGCTGCCGCGAGACAGCGATGCCACGCACCGGAGCCTGCACAACCAGGCGTACTGGCGCCACCAGAACTACCTCGGCGTGGGCCCGAGCGCGCACAGCCTGTGGTGGCGCACCGGCTCCCTCGCCGACCGCTGGGCCAACGTCCGCAGCATGCACCACTACCGCACGCTCCTCGACCTCCGCGAGCTCCCCACCGACGAGATCGATACGCTTGACCTCGAATCGCTGGGCGACGAGTACGTCCTGCTGAGCCTCCGCCTCATGGACGAAGGCCTCGACCTCGACCATGCGCGGCACCGCTACGGGTTCGACCTCCAGACGTCGCGCCAGTCCGCCCTCGCCGATTTGCAGCGTGGCGGGCTCATCCGCCCCCTCGACGACGGGCGCGTGCGGCTCACGAAGGAAGGCGCCGTCGTGGCCGACGCCGTGGCGCTCAAGCTGATCGGTGGCTGAGTGGTACGTCCGGCGTGCTCTCGTTCGTTGAGGCTTCGCGCTGCGGCTCCTCTCCGCGCCCGATCTTTGATTGCTGCTCTTCCGCTCACCGATTCCAGACCGATGCTCCGCGCCTCTCCCGTTCTGCTCCTGCTTGCCGCCCTCGTCCTTGTCGCCTGCGGTGGCGACGAGCCCGCACGCCCCGACGTACCGCCCGGCGCGCTGATCCAGCAGCCCGACTCGATCCCGTTCACGAAGCACGGCGAACTGCAGATTGTGCGGCCCGACGGACGCGTCATCGCGGACCTCGCCATCGAGATCGCCGACTCGGACTCGGCGACGCAGCGCGGCCTGATGCAGCGCAGCGGCCTCCCCGAAGACAGCGGGATGCTGTTCATCTTCCCCAACCCGCGCCCGCTGAGCTTCTACATGGCCAACACGCCGCTGTCGCTCGACATCATGTTCTTCAGTCCCGATTCGGTGTTCCTCAATGCGGCGACCTACACGCAGCCGTTCTCGCCAGAGAACCTGACCTCAGAGGGCATCGGCCAGTTCGTTCTGGAGACCGAGGCCGGCTTCGTGGACCAGGTCGGGCTCACGCAGGGCGACCGGATCACCTGGACGCGTACGGACCGCTAGCCTCGCAGGTGGAACCGCTCGCAGACGCGGGCGAGGCGAGGCGTCATGAACCAGTCCGTCTCAACGGCCTCGACCTCGGTGACGGTCATCGCGCCGAACCCGGTCTGCCGGTGCGCGTCGAGGCGGGCGGCGAAGCGCGCCGGATTGCGGAGCGGAGCGCGGTAGCGCGCCACGGTCGCGTGGGCGATGGCGACCTCGAACCGATCGTCGAGCGCCTGCGCTAGCCCCGCGCGCTTGAGCGCGGCCTGGAGCGACGCTCGAAGGTGGTCGAGCGCCTCGTCCGTCGGATAGCCTTGTAGCAGCACCGCGTCGCGTGATCCCGTCAGGCCCCAGCACACGAGCCCGAACGGCGGAGAGCGCCGCAAGACCGGCCGAATGGCGTTGAGGAAGTCGTCGCGGAGGGCGAGCAGCGGCTGCGCGTCGTGCTGCACCTGAACGAGGGACTGCACGGTGACATGGAGGCTCGCCTCGGGATAGAGGTAGACGCCGGGCTCGTCGTCGGCCAGCGCGGCGAGCGTCGTCATCAGCGCGGAGCGCGGACCGGGCGCGATGCGGGCCGCCAGAGTGAGGCCGCGGCGCGCGTCCTCGACCTCGTCGCGCAGGTAGGGATTGACCCGTGCTTCACCTGCTTCGACAACAGGCCGCGCGTCGGCCCAGATCGCGTCGTAGCGGGCCCGCAGTCGCTCGTGGGGTTCCAGAACTCGAAGCGTGGACCCTGGCATCGTGTCGAGATTCAGGATCGGGGTGCGAGTCAGCCTACAGCGAGAACGATTCGCCGCACGCGCAGGTGCGCATCGCTTGCGGGTTCTCGAAGTGGAAGCCGCGGCCTTCGAGGCCGTCCGAGAAGTCGAGCGTGGAGCCCTCGAAGTAGAGGAAGCTCTTCAGGTCGAAAATGATGCGGAGGTCGTGTGCCTCCAGCAGTTCGTCCTCGTCGCGGCGGGTGGTGTCCCAGCCCAGGTCGTAGGTCAATCCGGAGCAGCCGCCTGGCACGACGGCTACGCGAAGGTAGGCACCGTCCGTGTCCACGCCCTCCTGGTCGGCGATGGCGCGAAGCTTGGCGGCGGCTCGCTCGGTGATCTGGATGGCAGCACCATCGGCAGAAGCGTGGTCGGGGGCTGGGCTGTCGAGGGTTACAGACATGAGCCGGAGGGACGGTAGATAGGACCAGTGTGCGGAGCGAGTGAGCGTGAGGTACCCGAACGATACGGGGTTTACCTGGTTTCGCTGCGCGCACCCTCGCCTCTATCTTCGATGGCCGTTTAGAACGATTTAACAACAACTGTCGTGCGGCTATGCGCCTTCGGTGAACCTGGCCGTAGACGCGGTTGTGGGGGAACCCCTTACACCCTCTCTGGTATCGCCACAGCCGCCGCGGCACTGGTCCACCTACCTCTCGCGGCCCCCTTCTGCGCACACCCTCTCTGCGCCCCACCCGCTGCTGCGTCCTGGTGACGCCGGCTCCAGACCTGAACCCCTGGCCGTTACAATCTCGGGCCTCCCCGGAACCTCGCCCTACCGCTATGAGCACCTACACCGAACACGATTTCTTCGAGGACGTCTCCCAAGAGGGCTATAAATACGGCTTCACCACGGAGGTCGAGTCGGAGAAAGCCCCCAAGGGTCTCTCGGAGGAGACGATCCACTTCATCTCCGACCAGAAGGGGGAGCCTGACTGGCTGCGCGAAGAGCGCCTGAAGGCCTACCGCCACTTCGAGAAGATGCTTGCCGAGACCGATGGCGAGGTCCCCGACTGGGCGCTCTTGGAGATCCCCAACATCGACTTCCAGGACGCCTACTACTACGCCGCGCCCGGCAAGAAGCCGCGCTACGACTCCATCGACGACGTGCCGCCGGAGATCCTGGCCGACTTCGAGAAGCTTGGCATCCCGCTCCGCGAGCAGGCCGCGCTGGCTGGTGTCGCCGTGGACGCCGTGATGGACTCTGTATCCGTCGCGACCACGTTCAAGAAGGAGCTCGCCGAGCAGGGCATCATCTTCTGCTCGTTCTCAGAGGCTGTCGAAGAGCACCCGGAACTCGTGCGGAAGTACATGGGCTCGGTGATCCCCTACACCGACAACCTCTTCGCCGCGCTCAACTCGGCCGTCTTCTCCGACGGGTCGTTCTGCTACATCCCGAAGGGCGTGCGCTGCCCGATGGAGCTCTCGACCTACTTCCGCATCAACGAGGCCAACACGGGCCAGTTCGAGCGCACGCTGCTCATCTGCGAGGAGGGCGGCTACGTTTCCTACCTCGAAGGCTGCACCGCCCCGATGCGCGACGAGAACCAGCTTCACGCTGCCATCGTCGAGATCATCGCCATGGACGACGCCGAGGTGAAGTACTCGACCGTCCAGAACTGGTACCCTGGCGATAAGGAGGGCAACGGCGGCATCTACAACTTCGTGACCAAGCGCGGCCTCTGCGAGGGGCGCAACTCCAAGATCACCTGGACGCAGCTTGAAACGGGCTCCGCAATCACGTGGAAGTACCCGTCGTGCATCCTCAAGGGCGACGGCTCCGTCGGCGAGTTCTACTCGGTGGCCTTCACGAAGGACTACCAGCAGGCCGACACGGGCACCAAGATGATCCACCTCGGCAAGGACACGCGCTCGACGATCATCTCGAAGGGCATCTCCGCCGGGCGGTCCAACAACACGTACCGCGGCCAGGTGAAGGTGCTCAAAGGCGCCAAGAACGCCCGCAACTTCTCGCAGTGCGACTCGCTGCTCATCGGCGACCGCTGCGGCGCGCACACCTTCCCCTACATCGAGATCAACAACCGCACGGCGAAGGTGGAGCACGAGGCGACGACCTCGAAGGTCGGCGAAGACCAGATGTTCTACTGCAAGGCACGCGGCCTCACCGAGCAGGACGCGCTCAACCTGATCGTGAACGGCTACGCCAAGGAGATCCTCCAGAAGCTCCCCATGGAGTTCGCCGTCGAAGCGCAGAAGCTCCTCTCCGTCCAACTCGAAGGCTCGGTCGGCTAGCGGCTGCGCCGGTATGGAGGTATGCACGTGTGGATGTGTGAACGTCCCGGTATGCACCCTCCGCCTTCACTTCTCCACCTCCTTTCTGACGACCCCAGAACCATGCTGACCATTTCCAACCTCCACGCCCGCGTCGAGGACAACGAGCACGAGATCCTCAAGGGCCTGAGCCTCGACATCAAGCCGGGCGAGGTCCACGCCATCATGGGGCCGAATGGCTCCGGCAAGAGCACCCTCGCCTCCATCCTTGCCGGCCACGAGGACTACGAGATCACCGAAGGCTCGGTCGACTTCGACGGCGAGGACCTGCTGGAAATGGACCCCGAAGAGCGCGCCCGCGAAGGCGTCTTCCTGGCATTCCAGTACCCGGTCGAGCTCCCCGGCGTGAGCGCGATGCAGTTCATGCGCGCGGCGGTCAACGCCAAGCGCGCGCACCACGGCGAGGAGGAGCTCAGCGTGAGCGCCTTCCTGAAGCTCATGCGCGAGAAGGCCGAGTTCGTCGGCCTGAGCAACAACCTCATTGGGCGCTCGGTCAACGAGGGCTTCTCCGGGGGCGAGAAGAAGAAGAACGAGATCTTCCAGATGGCGATGCTCGACCCGAAGCTCGCCATCCTCGACGAGACCGACTCCGGCCTCGATATCGACGCGCTCAAGGTGGTGTCGGACGGCGTAAACAAGCTCCGCTCGGAGAACCGTGCGTTCCTCCTCATCACGCACTACCAGCGGCTCTTGAATTACATCCAGCCGGACTACGTGCACGTCCTCGTGAACGGCCGCATCGTGAAGTCGGGCGGCAAGGAGCTCGCGCTCGAACTCGAAGCCAAGGGCTACGACTGGATCAAGCAGGACATCGCCGTTCCGGCCTAAGTGCGGACGTGTGCAGGTCTGGACGTGTGAACGTCTGCTTGCACCCCCCACATTCATACGTTCACACTTCCAAACGTTCGCACTTCTGATGCAGCCCCCCGTCCTCTCTACCGCCCCGCCGTTCGTCGAGCGCGCCGTCGAAGCCTACGAGAAGGCCTACGCACTTCGAGGCACCAACGGCACGCCCGACCGCGTGAAGGCGCTCCGTCGCCACGCCTTCGAGACGTTCAAAGCGCTCGGCCTACCCGGTCGGCGCTCCGTCCGCGCGATTCGCGAAGCGTACAAGTACACCAACGTCGAGCGCGCACTCCGCCACGGCTACGCGTTCCCGCACTTCACCGACGACACCCGCCTCGTCGGGGCCGACCTCGACCCGTTCCGCATCCCCGACCTCGACGCCTACACGGTGGTCGTCGTCAACGGCGTCTACATCGAGGCGCTCTCCGACTGGGACGCGCTGCCTGACGGCGTCACGCTCGAAGGGCTACGCGAGGCGTTCCACGACTACCCGGACCTCGTCGCTAAGCACTACGGCAAGCACCTCCAGATCGAGGACGACGCCTTCGCCGCGCTCAACACCGCGTTCGACCAAGACGGCGTCTTCGTGCACGTCCCGGAAGGCGTGGAGGTAGAGAAGCCGATCCACATCATCTCGGTCCTCGACACCGACGACGATGCCGTCGTGCAGACGCGCCACCTGTTCGTCGTGGAAGCGCAGGCCAACGCGACGATCATCGAGTCGCAGGTGAGCACCCGCTCCGGCGCCAAGACGCTGGGCAACTACGCCGTCGAGGCCTACGTTGCCGAGGAAGGCAGCCTCGACCACTACCTCATCCAGGACGAGGGCGACGCCGCCTCGCAGATCCGCGCGAGCCAGTTCGTGCAGGAGACGCAGTCGTATTGCTCGACCATCACGGTGACGCTCGCGAGCCGCCTCGTGCGCAACAACCTCGCGCTGCTGCCCGGCGCACCCTTCTGCGACACGCACCTGCTCGGCCTCTACGTGGCCCAGGGCAACGCGCAGGTTGACAACCACACCACGCTCGACCACGCCGCCGAGGACTGCGAGTCGAACGAGCTCTACAAGGGCATCCTCACGGACAAGGCGATGGGCGTCTTCAACGGCCGCGTGCTCGTGCGCCGCGACAGCCAGCGCATCAACGCCTACCAGCAGAGTGCGGCCGTGCTGCTGAGCGACAACGCGCGCAACTACGCCAAGCCCGAGTTGGAGATCTACGCCGACGACGTGAAGTGCTCGCACGGCTCCGCCACGGGCCAACTCGACGCCGAGGCGCTGTTCTACCTTCGCGCGCGCGGCATCGGCAAGCGCCAGGCCGAGGCGCTGCTCTTGCAGGCATTTGCTGGGGAGGTGCTCGAAGAGATCAAGGTCGAGCCGCTGAAGGGCTACCTCCTCGACCGCGTCGAAACGCGGCTCCACGGCTAGCGACGACTCGGCATCTGACACCGAAGCGGGAGTGGCTCACAGGCTGCTCCCGCTTTTCGTTAGGACGAGACCTAGTCACCCAGGAGGGCGGAGCGCGCCTCCATCAGCGCAAAGCCGAGCAGGTTCGCTCCACGCCAGGACAACGGGTTGGCTGCTCGTGGATCATCCGCTGTGAGCCCGATGCCCCAGATCCGATCGCGCGGGCTCGCTTCGACGAGGACCCGCTGATTTGTTCGACGGAGGAACTCACCGAGCGCTTCGTTCTACTCAAACTTCGCCCGGTTGCCCCGCACGACGATGTCGAAGCGGGCGCGCTGCCAGGTGGCGTCCTTGAACCCGCGCACCTGCCGGCCCAGCTTCTTGGCCGCGCCCGGGTGAGTGGCAGTGATGATGCGTTGTCGCATGTCTTCATCGCCGAACAGCCGCGCTTTTTCGGCCATCATGAAGTGCTCAGCCGTTGGATATCGGTGTCCATCAACGCTGAACGGCGCCGTGTACCACTGCGAGAGACATGCTCGATCTACCTGCCCGTCGGAGCGCGGCCTGTGTCCCCAGAAGAAGAGATACTTGAAGCGCCGACCACGTTGCACGGCCTGCTGAATCTGGTCAAGGGTGGCTGGTAGCTGAGTCATGGCCTCACAATCTGGTTACCGCGCCGCACTTGCGAGCACTACGTGTACGGCTCTACTCGCCCGTGCACGCCCCCGTCAGCGCGAATCACGACCCAGCACTTCTTGCAAGTCACAGCCAATGCGTCCGTTGTGGCGATACCCTCTACCTCGGCGCGGTGTGCTGCCTCCACATCACGCGGGTTGCACGCGACCATACCTTCCCGGTCGAGGAAGTGGAGATCACGTTTGGCTCGGTTGTTCGTTCGGCGCCAGGACGTCATGGTGTGTCGCAATTGTGCGTGTCTCAGTGTGTAGTGATTCAGGTTTTGAGACTGAACTCGTAGGTCCAGAAGTCGTCGTCGCGCACGTAGCCGAGCTCGTCGTAGAGCGCCTGTGCGGCGTGGTTGGTGCGCTCCGTAGACAACTGGACGCCTGCGGCTCCTGTCTCCGCAGCAAACGTGTGGGCCGCTTCCATGAGCGCCCGCGCTATGCCTTTTCGGCGCGCTGACGCAGCCACGAACAGGTCGTTCAGCACCCACAGGCGCTGCATGCGCACCGAGGAGAAGAACGGGTACAACTGCGTGAACCCAACCGCCCTGCCCTCTTCGGCACCTCTCGCTATCAGGATGACCGACTCGACTGCTTCAACTCGTGCTTGGAGAAAACGCCGTGCGCCGTCCAGATTTGTGTCTTGCCGGTAAAACTGGCGGTAGGCATCAAACAGACGCGCCAAGTCGTCCAGGTCGGCGACCGAAGCTTGGCAGATGGAGAAGGCCTGGGTGGGCGACGTGAGGGCCATGTGCGTAGTCGTTTGCGCTGACGTTGGAAGAACACCAGAATAGACCCGCTCACCCGTGCGTGGTCAACCGTGTTTGCACAAGTAGCCGACTTCGTTCCGATGTGGGCGGCCTAGCCACAAAAAAACGGCTCCCACAGGCAGTGAGAGCCGTCTTGGCAAGTCGGGGTGACTGGATTTGAACCAGCGACCTCTTCGTCCCGAACGAAGCGCGCTACCGAGCTGCGCCACACCCCGATTTGAGTCACAAAACATACGACGCAGCCAGGCCTTGGCCTAGTGAAAGCCGCGCAAAGCCAGTCGGGGCTGCTCAGTTCGTGCAGATCGATCGTAGCGTTTCGCGGCGACGCGTCAGGTGCGCCTGCCACTCCGCCTCCTCGATTTCGTCCTCGTCGCGGAAGTACTCCCATCGCTCGACCCGATCCTGTTCGGCTTCTGGGAGCAAGTGCGCCACTCGTTTGAGCGTCGGCGTGAGTCCCATCTGATGCACGAAGGTCACGGTAGCGCGGCCTTCGTTCTGGGTCCGCACCGCGAGCCAGTTGTCGCCGCAGACGTGGCACGAGTAGAACCGAGCGTCCGGCTCGTGCGCGAGCACCTCGTCGTCGATCTCGATTTCCTCGACGTCCATCGGCACGAGGCCGAACGCGCCACAGGCTTTGCATTGGAGGCGTTCCATCGGAGGTGAGTTGGTGGCCAGTACTCAACCCATGCATCTGGTCGTAGTTCGTGAACTCCGGGCGCGGACCTACATCAGCCCCCGTTCGGCGAGCGAGGTCCACTGCCGCCCGGCGATGATGAGATGGTCGTGGACCGGCACGCCCATGAGCTTGCCCGCCTCGACGAGTTGCTTCGTGACGCGCACGTCCTCGCGGCTCGGCTCTGGGTTGCCTGATGGGTGGTTGTGGAGGCACACGAGCGCCGCGGCGTTTTCGAGGATCGCTTTGCGAAAGACAGCACGCGGCTCCACGATGGACGCGGCGAGGCCGCCCTCGCTGATGGTCGCATCGCCTGCGATCACGCCAGCGGTGTTGAGGAAGACGGTCACGAAGACCTCACGCGGGAGATCGCGTAGGCGTGGCCCATAGACGCGGGCCACATCGGCGGGCCCGGTGACCTGTACGCGCTCGCCCGGCCCCTCGGC
>JBCBEX010000120.1:0-10154 GCA_038528235.1 Bacteroidota bacterium | reverse complement strand
TGGGGTAGGGGCCGTCGAGCGCGAAGACGAGCGGGAGGTCGGCCTCGCTGTTGACGACCACGCCGTCGCCCGCGATCACGAACTCGCTAAAGGCAGTCAGGCCGCGGCCGACGAGCGCGCCGTCGTCGGGGTCGACGCTGGTCGCGACCTCCTCGAAGGCGCCGGTGCCTGCGTCGGGGCGGCGGTAGATCGTCACCTGGCTGAGGTCGGCGAGCGCGTCGAAGAGGGCGGGGTCGAAACGGACCGCGGCCTCCTCGAAGGTGAGGCCGTCCAGTGCGGCGATGACCCAGCGGTAGGGCGCGAGCGGCGCGTCGGGCAGGCCCTCCGTGTTCTCTGGCGCCGCCGCCTCGAAGAAGATGCTCAGCGCACCGGAGACGCTCACGTCCTCGAAGAGCACGGACAGGCCCGTCGGGGCGAAGAACGAGACGAGGTCGGTGTCGAGCCGGATGGACTGCCCACCGATGGCCTCGGACCCATCGCTGCGAGCAATGCCTACGTTGTCGTTGGCGGCGACGCGCTCTTGGACGAGCAGCCGGAGCGCCCCACGTGCGCGGGGGGCGTCGGATACGAGGACGCGCTCCTGGACGAAGAGCGTGAGGGCGGGGGGTGGTGGCTCAGCGGCGGTGTAGGCATAGGCCGCTCCAGCGTTGCTCGCCTGGTCGTCGTCGCCCGGAGACCCGATGACGAGGCGCTCGCCGTCGAAGACGAGGCTGGTTCCGAGGCGGTCGGTGCTGCTTCCTCCGGTCGGGAGCAGCGTCCGAGCGCGTACCCAGCCGCCGGCCTCCCTTACGAACTCCACCGCGCCGCCCTGCCCGCCGACGCCGAGCGACCCGACCCACGCGCGGCCGTCCTGCGCGGCCACGCTCGCGCCGAGGCTCTCGAACCGACCCGCGTCGGGGATCGTGAGCTTCTGGTCCTCGCGCCACGTGGTGCCGTCGAAGCGAAAGACATAGACCGCCCCGGTGTTGACGCCGCCCGGCCCGTCGACGTCGTCGGCACCGACGAGCAGTTCATCGGGTCCGTTGAAGGCGACGCTCCCGCCCAGCCCGTCCGCCTCGGCGGCGTCGAAGGCCGTGAGCTTGGCTGCGCGCGTCCAGGTCCCGTCCGGCGCGCGGTCGTAGATGAAGACGGCCCCAGCATCACGGACGCCGTCGAGGTCCACCGCGTTGGACGCCACGGCGAGGCGGTCTCCTTCGAGCGCGACCTCGCGCCCGAAAAAGTCGGCCGTGCGACCGTCCGGGTCCGTGAGGAGCGCGGTCCGCACCCACGTCCCCCCTTGCCGCTCGAAGACGTAGACCGACCCCTCGTTGAAGTCGCCTTCGCCGGCGGCCCCGACCGCGATACGGTCGCCCTTGATGGCGACGGCCCTGCCAAACGCGTCGTTGAACTCCTCGGCGTCGTCCTCCGGGTCGTCAACGAGCACCGCGCTGAGCGACCATACGCCCGCGGTGCGTTCGTAGATGAACGCCTCGGTGGTACCGCCGGACGCTCCCACGATGAGGCGGTCCCCGTCAAGCGCGATGGCTCCGCCGAAACCTGCAGCGCGCTGCTCATCGTTGGCGACGTCGAGGGCTAGGAGGCGCTGGCCTTCGGTCCACGGACTCGTGGCGTCCGGGCCTCGCTCGAAGAGGTAGACGGCCGCGTTGTCGGAGCCGACGGCGAGCGTCGTACCGTCCAGTGCGAGGGCCGTCCCGAAGGCGTCGTTGCGGTCGCCGTCGGCGAGGGTGAGCTTCTGCTCGGTCGCCTCGATCTGGCCGCGTGCCGGAGCAGCGAGCACGAGAAGCCCCAGCACGAGGAGGGGAAGCGGGAAGGGCAAGCGCATGGGTCTACTCGAACGAAAGCTCAAAGGTCACATCCACCGTCTGGCCGACCTCCACGTCGAGCGGCACATCAAACGTTCGATCGGTAAAGTCCCTCAGGAAGCCAGCCGTCTCGGGGCCGCAGAGGTCCACCTCGTCGTACTGGCAGTAGTACTGCTGGGAGGAGACCCCACCGATCTGCCCGGCGAAGCCGATCACGGCACGCCCGGAGAGGCGGAGGACGGTCGGGTTGCCGTTTGTAGCATTCCGGTTGACGATCTCCAGCGTGAGGTCATCGAGCGGGTCTTCCGGGTCGTCTGCTATGGTCCCTGGTTCGGCTAGGGTGCAGGGAGATCTGGAGCTATCGTCCCCGCAAAGCGGACCGTCGACGCCGCGGATCCGGAGTTGGAAGGCTCCGTGTTCAGCATCGCGGGCGAGGAGGCGCACGAGGAGGCTCCCGCCGTCAAGGACCAAGTCGTTGTGGAAAGCGCGGGACTCGTCGAGGGTACCGTCGGCGTTGTAGACATCGAGTGTCCAATGGCCGGCGACGTGGATGCCCGTGTCCTGGGCGAGGGCGGGGCCTGCGAACAGGAGCGCGGTGAACAGAAGGGCGAAGGCTTTCATGGCTAAACCGGAGGTACGAGAGGTCGGGATAGGGGGGCTACCGGAAACGCGGCGGGTCGGTATCACCGCGGAGCGAGATCACCGCACGGCTAGCGGACGACGACGCGGCGGCTTGCCGTGATGGACGGTCCCTCGGCGCGGAGCACGTAGAGCCCGGGGGCCAGCCCGCCCGTAGGCACGGCCACATCGGTGGTCTGCTGCGGCGCGACTACGCCGAGGTCCACGGCGCGGACGGCGCGCCCGAGCACGTCGTAGAGCACCACGCGGACGGACTGTGACTCGGCGACCACGAGCGGAGCGCGGACGAGGCCGCCAGCGGGCGTAGGGTTAGGGTAGGCGGGGCCGAGCGTCGCGCGCTGCGCCAGCGGTCCCTCCTCGGCGGCGACGGCGAAGCCGGTGAAGACGTAAGCCGCCCCCGGTCCGTCATTCAGGGCCTGCGGCATGCCGACGAGCGCCGTCGCGCCGTCCGTGCTCAGGGCGACCGCGCTGCCGAACTGGTCGCTGTCCACCCCGTCGCTCGCAATGAGCTTGGCCTGCTCCGCCCACGATGCGCCGTCGAAGCCGAACACGTACGCGGCGCCGCGAAAGCCGTCGTTCTGGTTGGCTCCAGCGAGGGCCGTGCGCCCGTCCGGCGTGAGCGCGGCGGCAAATCCGAGTTGATCGCCAGCCTGGCCGTCGCTCGCCACGAGGCGGGCCTGCTGGGTCCACGCGGCTCCGGTGCGGGTGAAGACGTAGAGTGCGCCGCCGTCAGCGCTCTCCAGACCGTCCTCGGACGAGGCTCCCACGAGGGCTGTATTACCGTCGCCGTCGAGCGCCACCGATTGGCCGAACTGCGGCGTTACGTCGATCTCGGCCGACGTGAAGCGGGACTGCTCCGTCCAGGTGTCGCCTGAGCGGGCAAAGACATAGGCCGCGCCGCCGCCGTCGCTGAAACCGTTGCCGACGAGAGCATAGGCGCCGTCGCCGCTGAGCGCGACCGACCACCCGAAGAACGCAAGCTGGGCGGCGTCGCTGGCCGTGAGCACGGCCGTCTCAGCCCAAGAGTCGCCGCTACGCGTGAAGACATAGGCCGCGCCGCCGTCGGTCACGGCCGCGTCCGCGAGGATCGCGCCCACGAGGACCACACTGCCTTCGGCGTTCACGGCGAGCGTACCGCCGAACTGGTCCTGGACGGTCGCCGACGTAGGCAGAATGGACGTCAGAAGTGTCCAGGCATCGCCGGTCCGTTCGAAGACATGGACCGCTGGGGTGATGAAGCTGCGACTCGTCACGAAAGCGAGGGTGCCATCGCGGGTGAGCGCGACCGCCGCGCCGAAATAGTCGGCGACGGTCGGGGTGGGGGCCTGGAGTTCGGCCTGTAAGCGCCAGGTGCCACCCTCGTTGACGTAGACGAAGGCCGCTCCCTGGAAGTTGGTCTTGTTCTCGGCGCCGACGAGCGCCACCGAGCCGTCGGCGCTCAGAGCAGCCGCGCGGCCGTAGAAGTCGCCAACGGCGCCGCCCGTGCCGTTCGGGTCGGTGAGCTTGGCCTCCGTTTGGGCGAGGACTGGAGCAGCGAAGATGAGAAGAGCGACGAGGGCTGCGTAGCGAAAGCGCATGGGTCGGAGAGCGAACGAGGAAAAGGCACCCGGGAGGGGCCGCACACTCGTCTCTACCGGAATCGTGAGAACGGGGGATCATGCAGGCTCACGCAGCCGATGCTCGGTTAGACGCCGAGGTGCACCGTGCCACGGACGGTGATCCAGTTCGCTGCGCCGAATGCGTGAGAAGACTGTCCGGACGCCCTGAAGTCTTTCGCGTAGCGCGCCATGCCCGCAGTGAAGCAACAACCACGTCGCAACGCATTCCCCCGGCAGGTGTGCGGTATGTTGCCGCGTTCCACCACCGCGCCCATGGACGACGCCTCCATCCCCGACCTGCTCGCCGCCGCCGCCAACGGCGATGCGCAGGCCGTCGAGCAACTCTACCCGCTCGTCTACGACGACCTCCGTCGCCGCGCTGCACGCCAGCGCCGTGCGCTGCTCGGCGGGGCCACGCTCAACACGACGGCGCTCGTACACGAGTCGTACCTCAAGCTCGTCGCGAGCCCGCCGCAGGCCAACGACCGGGCACACTTCCTCGCGATTGCGGCGCGGGCCATGCGCCAGGTGCTCGTGAGCTACGCCGAGCAGCAGCGCGCCCAGAAGCGCGGCGGAGACGCCGTACCCGTCGGGCTGGACGATGCGCCGACGGTCGCGAATGGCCAGACGGAAGGTCGCGCCGACGACCTGCTCGCGCTCCACGCGGCCCTCGACCGCCTCGAAGTCGCCGTCGGCGAACGCCCTGCCCGGATCGTCGAGTGCCGTTTCTTTGCCGGGCTGTCTGTGGACGAAACCGCTGCTGCGCTGGGCGTCTCGGCCCCAACCGTCAAGCGCGGCTGGCGGGCGGCGCGGGCCTGGCTCTACACGCAGTTGGAGACGGACCTCCTGCACGATGCCAGCGGGTGAGACATGCCACGATGCGACGTGCCACGATGCGACGTGTCACGATGCGACGGTCTTCGGTGATCTCTCTAGGCACCGGTTACGGTAGAGCATGATGACGCCCCCTTCCTTTTGGCTCCCTCCTGCATGAACGCTGACCGCTGGAACGAGATCGAGCGCCTGCTAGACGAGGCGGCGGCGTTGCCGTCCTCGGAGCGCACTGCCTATTTGCAGGGGGCGACGTCGGACGCCAGCCTCCGCGCGGAGGTCGAGGCGCTGCTGGCGGCGGACGCCGAGGCCGTGGTCTACTTCGCGGATTTGGGCGAGGCGCTCGCGGACGGTGCGCTGGGGGCGGACCCTGCGCTCGGCAGCGAGGTCGGGCGTTGGCGACTCGCCGAGCGCGTGGGGCGCGGCGGCATGGGCACGGTCTACCGCGCCGAGCGCGCCGACGGCGTCGTGGAGCAGACCGCGGCGCTGAAGCTCCTCGACACAATGCGGCTGGACGTGGTCGCGCGGTTTGCGCAGGAGCGGCAGATCCTCGCCCGCCTCGACCACCCCGGCATCGCCCGGCTGCTCGACGGTGGAGCTACGCCCGAGGGACGGCCCTACCTGGTGATGGAGTTCGTCGAGGGGGTGCCGATCACCGACCACGCCGCGCAGCAGCGCCTCTCCGTGGACGCCCGCCTCGGGCTCTTCGGCGACGTGTGCGCGGCGGTCCAGCACGCGCACCAGAGCCTCGTCGTCCACCGCGACCTCAAGCCATCCAACGTGCTGGTGACCCCAGAGGGGCGGGTGAAGCTGCTCGACTTCGGCATTGCGCGGTTGCTGGAACTGGGGGACGATGACACGCTCACGCGGACCGAGCAGCGGCTCCTCACGCCGGAGTATGCCGCCCCCGAGCAGGTGCGGGGCGAGGCCATCACGACGGCCACCGATGTTTACGCGCTCGGCGTGCTGCTCTACGAGTTGCTCGCGGGCACGCGGCCCTTCGACCTTCCCAAGAAGGTGCTCCACGAGGTCGCGCGGGTGATCGTCGAGGAAGAGCCCGAGCGGCCGAGCACCGCCGTCACGCGCGCTGACGTGCTGACGCTCGCCGGGCCGGCCCAAACGCTCCGCCGCCGCCTTGCGGGCGACCTCGACCAGATCTGCCTCAAAGCGCTCCGCAAGGCGCCCGCGCGCCGCTACGCCACGCCCGACGCGCTCGCCCGCGACGTCCAGCGTCACCTCGACGGCCACCCTGTGGAGGCCCGGCCCGACTCGGTGGGCTACCGCTTCGGGCGCTACGTCCGCCGCCACCGCCGGGGGCTCGCCCTCGCGGTAGTGCTCCTCGTTACGGCCGGTTCGTTCGGTGCGTGGCACGTGCAGCGGCTCCGCACCGAGCGCGACCGCGCCGAGCGCATGGCCGCCTACACCATCGACCTCTTCACGACCATCGACCCGCTCGAAGCGGAGTCGCTGCCGCCCGACGTACCCTTCGCGGAGGTGCTCCGGCTCGCCACGGAGCGCGCCGAGCGCGACCTCGACGGGACCGACCGGTTCGAACTGCTGCGGGTCCTCGGTCGCACCCGGAGGTCGCTGGGCGACACTACCTATGCCTTCGCGCAGCACCTCCTCCAGCGCGCGGTCGCGGATTTTGGCCCGGCGAGCGTGCAGGTGGCTCAGGCGTCATCGGAGCGCGCGTGGATGGCGATGCGATACGAAGCACGCGAGGTCGCCGACTCCCTGTTTCGAGAGAGCCTAGACCGCTGGGAGGCGCACGCGTCCTCCCATCCGGCTGGCCAGGCCAGCGCCCACAGCGACTACGGGTTCTTCCTGAAGCGGGCCCCGGGTCGGAACGAAGAGGCCGAACTCCACCTTGCTCGGGCCGTGGAGGTCTACCGGGCGCTCGGTGAGAGCGAGCACGAAAGCCTCGCCACCGCGCTGCAGCACTACGCAACCGTACTGGCTGGGCTGCAGCGCTACGAGGAAGCGGTCGCCGTCGTCGAGGAATCGGTCCAACTGAGCCGGGACCTCTACGGCGAGGCGCACGCGAGCTTCGGGCTGGCCCTCGCCAACGCGGCCACGGTGGCGGGAAGCCGCGGCGACGAGGCCGAGACTGCCCGGCTCAACCGTGCTGCGGTGGACGCGTTCGCCGCCGCAGGAATGCCCGACGATCACGGGCTCGTCCTGCAAGTCCTCAGCAACCTCGGAGCGACCACAGACGACCCAGCGGAGGCCGTCCGCGTGCACCGTCGGGTTCTCGCCGTCCGAGGATCTCGGGGAGAAGTGGACGCCGATCACCCCAGCGTGCTCCAAAACCTCGGGGCGGCTTTGAGGAAGGCAGGCGAGGGGGAGGCCGCTATAGACATGCTCCAGCGTGCCCGAGCGGCCTACCTCGCATCGGACAGACCCGCGACACCCCAGACAAGCTTCCCGCTCCTAACGTTGGCTCGGCTGCATCTCGATGCCGGTCAGCCCGCGGCAGCGCAGCCCTACGCTGACACGGCCGTGCGCGAACTCACCGAGCGGCTCGGCGCAGCGCACGGCATCACTCAGTTCGCAGCAGGCTTGCAAGCCTGGGCCGACCTGGAGCTGTATGCCTCCGAGGAGGCGGCAGTGCGCCTCCAGGCTGCTATCGATGCGTTGGAAGACGTGTCCTGGATGGCCAGCCGCCGCAACGCGCTTGTGGTCGCGGCGGGGAGGCGGACAGGGTCGTGAGCGTGAAGCCGCAGGCTGCCTACTCGTAGCGCAGGCTCCGCACGGGGTCGGCGGTGGCGGCGCGGAGCGCGTGCACGCTCACCGCGAGGAGGGTGAGCGCTATCGCAACGAAGCCTGTGACCAGGAAGAGCCCGGGCCCTAGTTCGATGCGGTAGACGAAATCGTCGAGCCAGCGGCGCAGGCCGATATAGGCAACCGGCGCAGCGATCACGAACGCGAGCACGACGAGCTTGACGAGATCGGCGGAGATCAGCGCCACGATCTGGGCCACCGTCGCACCGAGCACTTTGCGGATGCCAATCTCTTTGGTCCGCTGGGCCGTCATGAACGCCGTCAGCCCCACGAGCCCCAGGCCCGCCACGAGCAGCGCCAGCGCTGTCAGCACGCCGAAGAGCCGCCCCAACTGCACATCGTCGGCGTACATCCGCGCGTAGGCGTCGTCCACGAACTCATAGGTGAAGGGATAGGCCGGTGCCACCGTCGCCATCGTGGCCTCCAGGTGATCGAGCGTCTCGGGGACCTGGGTGGGGTCGACCTTCACGAGGAGGCGCGATACCCAATTCCCGTTGTTGTAGAGCGCGAGCGGGGCCACGGGCTGTCGGAACGAGAGGAAGTTGAAGTCCTTGACGACGCCGACGATAGGCATCTCCCAGCCGTGCACGTCGATCCAGCGACCGACGGCCGTCTCCCAGCCGAGTTCGCGCGCGAGCGTCTCGTTGATGAGCGCGCCGCCGTTGTCAGCCTCGTGCCCCTCGATGAAGTCGCGCCCCTCGACGATCTCCAGGCCAAAGGCGTCCACGAAGCCGGGCCGCACGGCCGAGTTGAACACGCCGACCCGCTCGCCCTCGTCGGTGCCCTCCCAGCGCGTCATGCCGGACTGCCCGATGATCCGCGTGGGGCTGTGCTGCGAGGCCGTCACGGCGAGGACGCCGGGGTGCTCGCGCAGGGTCTCCTTCAGCGCGTCATACTGCCGGACGGTTGCGCGGTCTTCGAGTGGGATGGCGACGACCTGCGCGCGGTCGAGGCCCGTCTGTGCCGTCTGGACGTAGCGCACCTGCTGGTGTACGGCGAGCGTCCCGGCGAGCAGCGCCGTCGTGACGGCGAACTGCCCCACAACGAGGCTGTTGCGGAAGAAGCGCCCGCGACCAGGGCGGCTCCCCTGCATGGCCCGCGCCGGCTGCAGGCGGGCGAGGACGAGGGACGGATAGCCGCCAGCGAGCACCCCGACCACCAAACCGAGTGCCGCCATCATGCCCCAGAACATGGGCGTGGCGACCACGGCCAGCGAGAGGTCGCGTGCGACGAGGTCGCTGAAGGTCGGAAGCGCAGCCTGCGCCAGCGCTACGGCTAGCCCGAGCGCCACAAACGTCACGAGCAGGGCCTCGGTGAGAAACTGCCCGGCGAGTTGCGCCTGCCCAGCGCCGAGCGCCTTGCGCACGCCCACTTCCTGTGCTCGCGTCGCCCCGCGCGCCGTGGCGAGGTTGGTATAGTTCACGCACGCCAGCAGTAGGATCAGGATACCGATGGCCGCCACCAGCCACACGTAGCGCTCGCTCCCGCCCACGCCGAGCTCGAAGTTGAGGTCGGAGCGGAGGTGGAGGTCGGTGAGCGGCTGCGTGAAGAAGACCGTCAGCCGCTCCGGATTCTCCTGGAAGAAGTCGAGCGGCGCGATGTAGGTCTGGGCAAACGCGTCGAGCGCGGGCGTGAGGTCGTCCGGCGTCGCGTCTGGGCGGAGCAGGGCATAGGTGTGGTAGTCGCTGCTACCCCAGCGGTCCCGTTCGACGGTCCGGGTGTAGTACTCCGAGGTCGTCATCGCCAGCAGGAAGTCGAAGGCGAGGTGGCTGTGGGCGGGCGGGTCCGCCACGACGCCGGTGACGGTGAGCGCTGCCGCGTCGTCGCCGAGGCGCCCGTCGAGCGTTTGGCCGAGCGGATTGGTGTCGCCGAAGTAGGCGCGGGCCGTCGACGCGGTGAGGACGACGGAGTTGGGTTCTGCGAGGGCGGTCGCCGGATCGCCGTCGAGGAGGTCGAAGGTGAAGACCTCGAAGAAGTGGCGCGTCGCGAAGAGGCCATCGCGGTAGGCGCGCGCGTCGGGGTCCGTCCCCAGGAGCGCCTCCACGGCTTGCACCTGCGCCGCGCGCTCGACCTCTAGGACGTCGCGCATCAGTGCCTCCGCCAGCGGGGCTGGGGTGAGCGCATAGCGGCTCGTCCCCATGAACTCGGAGCCAGGCTCGTCTTTCGCCACCCGCACGATGCGGTCGGCGTGCTCGTGAAAGCGGTCGTAGCTCAGCTCGTGCCGCACGTAGAGGCCCGTCAGGAGCGCGCAGGCCAGTCCCACAGCCAGCCCGACGACGTTGAGGAGCGTCGTCCCACGCTGGGCGCGCAGGCCCCGGAGGGCGACGAGGAGGTAGTTCTTGAGCATAACCGCAGGGCAGACGTGTGCGAAGAGGGGCGGTCGCAGCCCCGGACGATCGACCGAGACCTAGCGACAGACGAGAAGTGCGACAGACGAGAAGTGCGACAGACGAGAAGTGCGACAGACGAGAAGTGCGACAGACGAGAAGTGCGACAGACGAGA
>JBCBEX010000119.1:0-10338 GCA_038528235.1 Bacteroidota bacterium | reverse complement strand
ACTCCCTGCTCGCCATGCAGGTGGCACTTCGTCTACCGCCGTCCGCGCCGCCACGTACGTCTCGGACGACGGTGGAGCGTGTGGTGGAGGGGGTGTGGCGGGAGGTGCTGGGCCGGCCGGCGCGGGTGAGCCGGGAGGCGGACTTCTTCGGGCTGGGGGGGCACTCCCTGCTCGCCATGCAGGTGGTCTCCAGGCTTCGTCAGATTCTGGGTGTCGACCTCCCGGTACGAACCCTTTTCGAGCATCCGACCATCGCGGGCTCGTCAGCCGTTCTTGAGCGGCTGCGTCGAAGCGGCGATGCAACAGACCGGCCGGCGCTGAAGCCGCGCGCGTTGAGCGGCGAGGAACCAACCCCGCTCTCGTTCGCGCAGGAACGGCTCTGGATTTTGCACCAGATGGCGCCGGACAGCATCGCCTACAACCTTCCCGTGGCGCTGCGTCTGGATGGTCCGCTCTCGGTCGAGCGCCTACGCGACAGCTTCGCTCAGGTATTTGCCCGGCACGAGACGCTGCGGTCCCGCTTCGTCGAGGGGGCGACTGGTGCCCACGTCGTCGTCGTGGAAGACGACCTCGTCTTACCCGTCGTCGATCTGACGGCCCTCGACGCGTCGCGACGCGAGTCGGTCGCGCTGGACTTGGCGCTCCGAGAGGCACGGCTTCCGTTCGACCTCGAAGCCGACCCTGCGTTCAGGATCGGCCTGATGCGCCTGGCCGACGAGACGCACGTCTTGCTTGTGACCATGCACCACATCATTTCCGATGCGTGGTCGTTGGACGTCCTCGTCCAGGAAGTGGTCGCCGGATATGCGGCTGAGGAGCACGCTCTGCCGCCGCTGCCCATTCAGTACGGCGACTATGCAGCGTGGCAGCGTGGCTGGTTGCACGGAAGCACGCTAGACGACCAGATTGCATATTGGCGGGAGCGGCTGAAGGACATCACCACACTTGCCCTTCCGGTAGATCACCCGCGTGCGCTGCTCCAACGCGACGAAGGGGCTACCCAGGAGATCATTCTGCCCGTCGCCCTTGCGGAGAAGCTTTCTGAGATCGCGCAGGCAGCGGGCGTCACGCTGTACATGTTGTACCTCGCGGCCTTCAAGGTGCTGCTGGCGCGCTACACGGGGCAAGAAGACATCACCGTCGGCAGCCCCCTTTCGGGACGTGAGGAGCCCGCGCTAGAGCAGCTTGTCGGCTTCTTCGCGGATACGCTGGTGCTCCGAACCGACCTGCACGGAGCGCACACCTTTAGCGGGGTCCTGAACCGCGTTCGCGAGCGGGTCCTCGAAGCCCACGATCATCGGCATGTCCCGTTCGAGCGCCTCGTGACGGAACTCAAGCCGGCGCGTGACCTGGGACGCCACCCGCTCTTCCAGGTGATGTTCAGCTTCGAACATGCGGCCGTTCGGACGGCCGCGAACGAGCAGGTGGTCGAAGAGGCACTGAGGGTCGCACCCTTCGAGGTGCCGCAGACCACCGCGATGTTCGATCTGTCGCTCGCGCTGACGGAGGGCTCACGAGGCCTCTCGGTGGTGCTGGAGTACCTGACGGATCTGTTCGAACCGGCTACGATCGAGAGCCTCCTGCGCACGTATGAGCTCGTCTTGGAGCAGGTGGCCGCGAACCCCGACGCACCGCTCGCCGAGCACACCCTGGCAGCGCCTGCGGACGAGGCGCGGGTTCTCGGACCCTGGAGCGGCGAAGTGGAATCGCTAGAGCACGAGCCTCTACCGACGCTGCTCGACCAAATCGGCGTCTGGGTTGACACCCACCCGGATGCGGTTGCCGTGGTTGAGGATGGGCACTACCTCACGTATGACGCGCTGGATCGCGCGTCCAGTGGGCTGGCCCGTCAGATTCGCACGATGGACCTGGGGCAGGGGCCTCGCATCGGATTATTTGGAGGCCGATCGGCCGCGCTCACCGCTGCTTACTTGGGGGTGATGAAGAGCGGTGGCGTCTGCGTCCCGCTCGACCCGGCCTACCCAGAGTCGCGTCTCGCCTTCATGATGGAAGACGCCGGCATCGCTGCCGTGCTCACCGATGCCGCAACTCGGGACCTCGCCAGCCATCCAGGCATAGCCTGTCCCGTCCTCGCTGTTCACCTCACGGCCGCGAGCCTGGAGGAGCAGGGTGGCGTTGAGCGGCAAGAGGAAGGCCCCGTGCATCCAGAGCAAGGTGCCTACGTCATCTACACGTCGGGGTCCACGGGTACGCCCAAAGGCGTCGAGGTGTCGCATCGAGCGGCAGCGCACTATGCTCAGTCCATCCGGGCAGCGTACGGCCTGACGAGCGAAGACCGCGTGCTCCAGTTTGCCTCACCGAGCTTCGACGCGAGCGTCGAGGAGGTCTTTGGAGCGCTCACCAATGGGGCCACGCTCATCGTGCGCTCCGAGCGCTCGACGAGGACCGCGGCGAGCTTCCACGAGGAGAGCGAGCGGCACGCAGTGAGCGTATGGAGCCTGCCGACGGCCTACTGGCACATCTTGGCTGAGGAGGCACAGCGGACAGGCGCGTCTTTCCCAGCCTCACTCCGGCTGGTCATCATCGGAGGCGAGCGCGCGGACGCCGCGTTCTGGCAGCCGCCGCGGTTGCACGGAGGCGGCACTGCGCAGCTTCTCAACTCGTACGGGCCCACCGAGGCCACCGTCGTGGCTACGACCTACGTGGAGATAGCCACGAGAGCCGAGGGCGTGCCCATCGGCGGTCCTCTCGGTCATGTCCGAACCTTCGTGCTGGACGCCCAGGGCCGCCCGACAGCTCCAGGCATGCCCGGCGAGCTCTACCTCGGAGGCAACGGCTTGGCGATGGGCTACATCGGCCAGCCTCGACGCACGGCGTCGCGGTTCGTCCCAGACCCGTTCAGCGGCGAGGCCGGTGCGCGGATGTACCGGACCGGCGACCGCGCACGGTGGACCCAGGACGGCAACCTGGTCTATTTGGGCCGGACCGATCGTCAGGTCAAGCTGCGGGGTCACCGCGTGGAGCCTGGAGAGATCGAGACGGTGCTGCGAGGGGCTCCAGGTGTGACGGCCTGCGCCGTGATCGTCTCCAGCGGATCGCTCGACGGCCCGCGGCTGCTCGCGTATGTGGTGCTCGACAAGGGCGCATCGCACGACGTGGATGGCGTCCGCCAATGGCTGCGGCAGCGACTGCCGGCCTACCTGATTCCCGATGCGATCGTGCCCATCGAGGCGCTGCCGCAGACACCGTCTGGTAAGCTCGACGTAGCCAAGCTGCCCGTGCCAGGCACTGAACGCGCCGTCGCTTACGAGGCACCAGCGAGCGACCTCGAACACCGGATTGCCACGATCTGGAAGGAGCTGCTGGAGCGCGATCAGGTGGGTCGCTACGACAACTTCTTCGATATCGGCGGGCACTCGCTCCTGGCCGTACGGATGCACCGGCGCCTCCAGGAAGAGCTCGGTGTCGCGCTCGAGATCGTCGACCTCTTCCAGTATCCCACGGTCCACGCCTTGGCGTCCTCGCTCGCACGGCCCGTGCCCGAGGCGTCGCCTCTGGAGGCCGTGGGCGAGCGAGCACGGCGGCAACGCGCCGCCCTTCGCGCCCGTGTACCCCGACCCAAACCATGATGGCGTCTCACGACAACGCATATGGAGCAGCCCCACCGGACATCGCCGCTGACCCCGCGGCCGTGGCTGTGGTCGGCTTTGCCGGGCGGTTCCCAGAAGCCGCCAGCGTGGAAGCGTTCTGGGACAACCTGTGTGCCGGGGTCGAGTCGATTCGCACGCTCAGCGAGGACGAACTCCGCGAGGCCGGCGTGCCCGAGCATGTGCTGCGCGACCCGACGTACGTGCGTCGCAGCGCACACCTCGAGAACGTCGACCAGTTCGACGCCGAGTTCTTCGGGGTCATGCCACGTGAGGCCGAGGCGATGGACCCGCAGCAGCGCCTGTTCCTGGAATGTGCCTGGGAAGCCCTGGAGCACAGCGGATACGGGCGACGTGCGCCCGCTATGCCCGTCGGCGTGTTCGCTGGGATGGGAGCGAATCAGTACCTCCTGCGCAACCTGCTGGGCAATCCTGCCCGGCTCGCCGACCTGAGCGAGTTTCAACTCGCCCTCCTCAACGACAAGGACTTTCTTGCTACGCAAGTCTCGTACAAGCTCGGACTGCGCGGACCCAGTCTGAGCGTCCAGACGGCGTGCTCGACTTCGCTAGTGGCGACGCATCTGGCCTACACGAGCCTCATCGGCTACGGCTGCGACGTGGCGCTCGCGGGCGGCGCCACCGTGGGCGCGGCGCGGGGGCTGGGCTACTACTACGTCGAGGGCGGCATCCACTCGCCCGACGGGCACTGCCGCGCTTTTGACGAACAGGCAGGGGGGACGATCTCCGGCGAGGGCGTGGCCGTGGTGGTGCTCAAGCGCCTCTCGGATGCCCTGGCCGATGGCGACACCGTCTATGCCGTCCTCCGGAGCATCGCCGTGAACAACGACGGGGACGCGAAAGTCGGCTACGCAGCTCCGAGCGTTGACGGCCAGGCGGAAGTGATCGCGCTCGCGCATGCCCTCGCCGATGTAGACGCACGCACGGTAGGCTACGTGGAGACGCACGGTACGGGCACACCGCTCGGGGACCCCATTGAGGTCGCCGCGCTGAAGCGTGCCTTCGGGCTCGGGACGCCAGGCGTTGGATACTGCACGCTCGGGTCGGTGAAGACGAACGTGGGGCACCTGGACGCTGCAGCGGGGGTGACTGGGCTCATCAAGGCGTCGCTTGCACTCCATCACGGCGTGATGCCGCCCAGCCTCCATTTCAGCACGCCCAACCCGAAGCTCGGCCTCGAATCGAGCCCCTTCGTGGTGGGGACGACGTTACAACCGTGGCCGACTACGGCTACGCCGCGCAGGGCGGGCGTCAGCTCGTTCGGGATCGGAGGCACGAACGCGCATGCGCTGTTGGAAGAGGCGCCGCCCGTTCCGAAGTCAGATCCGGGACGGCCACGGCACGTGCTCCGGCTCTCTGCCATGACCGAGACGGCTCTCGAAGCGGCCACGGACCGGCTCGCCTCGGCCCTAGAAAACTCGGACGTGCCGCTGGCGGATGTCGCCTACACGCTTGCGGTCGGCCGCGAGCGGTTCCCCGTGCGGCGCACGCTGGTCTGCGGAGACCGAGAGGAGGCCGTGTCGCTGCTGCGAAACCGTACGCCTGGCCGCGTACGGACGCGCGTCGAGCAGCGTCGGCATCGCGATGTGGTCTTTGCGTTCCCGGGGGCCGGTGCGGAGCACACGAACATGGCGCGGGCGCTCTATGCAGCAGAGCCTCGCTTCCGGGCGGAGCTAGATCAATGCATCGCCGCGCACTCGGACCCGGAGGCCCTCCGCGCAACGCTGTTCCCGGCCGAGACGCCAGACCAGCGTGAACCCATCGGTGACTCCAGTCTTGCGCATCCGGCGTTGGTGGCCGTCGAAGTCGCGTTGGCGCGAACGTGGATCAGCTGGGGCATCGAGCCCACGGCACTGATCGGGCACAGCCTCGGCGAGTATGCCGCCGCCTGCATCGCCGATGTGCTCTCCATCGAGGACGCGTTGGCGCTGGTGCAACTCCGCGGCGAGCTCTTCGCGACGCTCCCGCCGGGCACTATGATCAGCGTCGACCGAGCGGCGGAGTCGGTCGAGCCGATGCTGGATCCCACGTGTGCCGTCGCAGGGATCAACGCGCCCGATCTCTGCACCCTATCGGGGCCGGTGGCCTCGATCAACGACCTCGCCGAGCGGCTGCAAGCCGAGGGGGCCGACGTGCGGTTCCTGCACGTCCCTGTGGCCGCCCATTCCCCCGCGATCGACGCCATCCTGGAGCGATTCGCCCGCCGCGCCCGCACCGTCGACTTCCGGCCGCCGACCTGGCCCATCGCGTCGAGCGTCACGGGAACCTGGGCCGCCGGGGACGACCTGGCGTCCGCAGACTATTGGGTGCGGCACCTGCGCCAGACGGTACGATTTTCCGAGGCGATCGACGCTGTGCTCCAGAAGGGCGACGTCTTGGTTCTCGAGTCAGGGCCGGGCCGCGTGCTGACCTCGCTGGGACGTCTCCAGGCGACGTGCCGCCCGCACCATTCCTTCCTGACGTCGCTTCCGCACCCACGCGAAGACACGCCGGACGACGAGCACGCGCTTGCCACGCTCGGCCAGCTGTGGCAGGAAGGGGTTTCGTACGACCCTGCGGCCTACTACGCTGGGGAGCGCCGCCGCCGCGTGCCGCTTCCTACATATCCCTTCGAGCGGCGACGCTACTGGATCGAGCCGCAGCCTCTGGACGCCTCGGCATCAGCCCTGCTTCCCGCGTCGAAGGTGCACGACGTGGATCGCTGGCTCTATCTGCCCTCGTGGCGGCAGACGGCTCCGGCCTCGCCCTCGCCCGTCGATGCCGCGCAGCACGCCCCCGAACAGTGGCTGCTCTTCGTGCCGGAGGAGGGGCCCGCGGCCCAGCTGGCCAATGACTTGGCGACGGCGGGCCACGCCGTGGTGGCGGTCCATGCGGATCCGTCGTGCCGTCAACTCGAAGCCGTCGAGGGGCATCCGTGGCGGGCCTACAGATTCGCGCCAGATCAGGACGGGCATTACGTGTCGCTGCTCGCTGAGCTAGAGGCACAAGGCGTCCGTCCCGACCGAATCGTCTATGCCTGGACGACCCCGGCGGAAGATGCCGCCTCACAGCCTGTGAGTGCGCGCCACGCAAGCGTATTTCGCCTCATCCAGGCGCTCATCCGTGTCGGGTGGCACAGCGTCCTGCAGGAAGATCGTCCGTTGACGCTGGACTTGGTCACACCTGGACTCTACGACGACGGCGTCTCGGCGATTGTACCCGAGAGCTACGCGTTGGCGGGCCTCTCGCTGGTCGTGCCACAGGAACTCCCGGACCTGCACGTACGCTGCCTCGACATGGCGTCCGTGCCGCGCCGCGCTTGGCTCGCAGAACTCGTCGCGCCGCCAGATCGGGCTCGTTTCGTGGCGTATCGCGGCGCGCGGCGCTGGGTGCGCTCCTACGAACCGGTGCCCTCGACGGAACGCAGCGGGCTCATTCGGCCGCTGGGGACGTATCTCATCACTGGTGGCCTTGGCGACGTTGGCCTGCTCTTGGCGCGCCACCTCGCGCGCGAATACGGGGCCAACGTGGTGCTCATGAGTCGCAGCGAGGTGCCCCATCGAGATGCGTGGGAGGCCCTCCGCCATGACTCGTCCGATCCGTGGATGCGGCGTCGGATTGAGGGCCTGCGCCGCATCGAGGAGGCGGGTGGGAAGCCGATGGTCGTGGTCGGAGACGTCGGCTCCGAGCAGGACGTGCGTCGTGTTCTTGCGGAAGCCCGGGACCGATTCGGTCGCGTGGACGGCGTGCTGCACGCCGCTGCCGTCTCGGGGGCGGCCTCCAGCGAGCGAACGCTGGACGCGTTGACCCTGGACGACGTGCACGAGCAGTTCTACGCCAAGGTGCAGGGCGCCCGCGCGCTCGCAGCCGCGCTCCGTGGGGCCGACCTCGACGTGTGCGTGCTCTTCTCGTCGAACGCGGCCGTGCTTGGTGGCCTGGGCTTCGGAGCCTACGCGCCCGCCAACGCGATGCTGGACGCGTTCGCAGCGCAGCAGTCCCGCGATGGCGAGGTCCCTTGGATCAGTGCCTCGTGGGATGGCTGGCCGGAATTCCCCGACGTGGAGGCTGCCTCAGGCGATCAGCCCCAGAGCAGCATGGACGCCTTCGCGATGACCGCTGACGAGGCGTGCGCCGCGTTCGAGCGGGTGCTGGCGTTGGGCTCCACACCACAGGTTGTGGTGTCTACAGGGCCCCTCGAAGCTCGCCGTCGCCAATGGGTCACCGGCACCGACCCCGAGACCGAGGACCAGGGTGCCGAGCCGCCTCAGTACGCACGGCCGTCGATGCGGGTGGACTATGTCGCCCCTCGAACCGACACGGAGCGCGACGCGGCGGCCATCTGGGAAGACCTCCTCGGCATACAAGACATCGGCGTGCACGACAACTTTTTCGAGCTGGGAGGGCACTCGCTCTTGGCGACACGGCTCGTGGCCAAGATCCGAGAGGCCTTCGGCCTCGAACTCCCGCTTCGCAGCCTCTATGAGGCGACGACGATCGAGCAGCTGGCTGACCTCGTGGACACGCTACGCGTGGCCCAGCATCGCCAGTTGGCGGTCGCGGACGGCATCGAAGACGACCGAGTCGACGTGGAGCTATGACGACGGCTACGACCCTGCTCAAACGTCTGCAAGCCCGCAACATCGACGTGTGGGTGGATGGCGACCGCCTACGCTGCAAGGCGCCCTCTGGGGCGCTCACGCCCGCGCTCCGTCGGGAGATCGGGGACGTGCGCGAGGACCTCGTCGCGATGCTTCGGGCGACCCAGATCGAGGTGGCCCCGGCGGCGCCTCAGCGTCTCGTGGACCGCACGCAAGACTTCCCGCTCTCGTTCACGCAGGAACGGCTGTGGTTCCTCCAGGAGATCGACCCCGACGGCATCGCCTACCACGTGCCGACGGTGCTCCGCTTGGAAGGCGACTTGGCGTCGTCGAAGCTTCAGGCCTCGCTGTCGCACATCGTTGCGCGGCACGAGATTCTGCGAACGTCGTATCGCCTCGGCGAGCAGGGGCCGGTCCAGCGCGTCCAGCCGCCCGAACCCTGCGCCTTGCCCATCGTCGATCTCTCCGGGCTGCCTGAGGTGGACCGTCGGCGCGAGACCACGCGTCATACCGAGGCCGAGGCAACGCGCCCCTTCGACTTGAAGGACGGCCGTGTCATGCGCGCCCTCCTGATTCGCGAGGCGTCGCAGCGGCACGTGCTCTCCCTGTGCATGCACCACATCGTCACCGACGCACGGTCGGCCGAGGTGTTCATGCACGAGCTGACGCAGACCTACACGGCTCTCGCGAACGGGGAAGAACCACACCTACCTCCGCTCTCGCTCCAGTATGCTGACTTTTCGGTCTGGCAGCGCACGAGGCTTCAAGAATCGGCGGTTGCGGATCAGCTTGCGTATTGGCGCCGGCATTTGGCAGGGCTCTCGCCTCTGTCCATCAGCACCGATTTTCCGCGCCCGGCGGTCCAGCGCAATGCGGGCGCACGAGCGGGCATCACGGTGTCACAGTCCCTCCTGGACGCGTTGCACGCCCTCGCCAAACGAGAGCATGTCACCTTGTATGTCGTGCTGGTGGCCGCATTCTATGTGCTGCTTGCCCGCCTCGCGGATCGGTGGGATGTGGCTATTGGTACGCCCGAGGAGGGGCGCACCCACCCTGATCTCTATCCGTTGCTCGGGTGCTTCGTCAACACGCTGGTACTGCGTGTCCAGTCGAGCCCCGAGGCGTCGTTTGTAGACCTGTTGCAGCAGGTCCAGTCCACGGTGGGTGCTGCGCGGTCCCACGGCGAGGTGCCGTTCGAGCGAGTCGTGCAGGCGCTCGAGATCCCACCCGATCTCAGCCGCTCTCCGGTCTTTCAGGTCATGTTCAGCTACCTGGGCGCGCGCCTTGAACGCGAGACGGGACAAGCCGCAGAGCGCCTCGCTCAGCTCGAAGTCTCGATGCTCAACGCGCACGAGCCGACGGCCAAGTTCGACCTCGAACTCGAGGTGGTCGAGACGGCCCAGGGACTCGCGGCGGTGCTGGAGTACGACACGGACCTCTACACCGCCTCGACGGCCCGCCGCCTCCTCGCCGACTACGAGGCGCTGCTTGCCGCCCTCGCCGCCGACGCCAGGCGCCCGCTTGCCGCGCTGCCGCTCGCCCCGGTGCCGCTGGCTGCGTGGAACGCGACCGAGCACGACTACCCGCTCGCGCGCACGGCCGCGGGCCTCGTCGCCGAGCAGGCCGCCGCCCGCCCCGACGCCGTCGCCCTGAGCGAGCAAGGCACACTCAGTGAACAGGACAGCCTGAGCGAGCAGGGCGCGCGGCCTGCGCACGTCACCTACGGCGCGCTCGTGGCCCGCGCCGAGCGCCTCGCCTCTCGTCTGGCCGCAGCCCCACTCGCGACCGCGCCACTCGCGGAGGCTCCGCTCGCGGAGACCGTCGTCGGCGTGGCGGGCGCGCGCTCGCCCGAGCTCTTCGCCGCCCTGCTGGGCGTGTGGCGCGCCGGCGGGGCCTACGTGCCGCTGAGCCTGGAGGACCCGGCCGCGCGCTGGGCCGAGCAGGTGCGCGACGCCGGCGTGCAGACGGTGCTCGCGACCGCGGGCTTGCGCTCGGCGGTGGCTGAGCGGGTGCCTGCGGGCGTGACGGTGCTCTCGATCGAAGACCTCCTCGGCGTCTCGCTGCCCGAGGCGAGCACAACCGAGGCGGTGCCGGAAGGCGCGGCCGTACCCGACGGGGCGGCCGTGGCCGCGACC
>JBCBEX010000118.1:0-10495 GCA_038528235.1 Bacteroidota bacterium | reverse complement strand
GACGGACGGTGCCGCCCACGCGGACGCCCCCACCGCCGCTTCGGACCACACCAGCCAGTCCCACCCGGCCCACGCCTTCTCGGCGCTCGGCGTCGCCGACGACCTCGTCGCGAGCCTGACCTACACCGAGCCGACGCCGATCCAGTCGGCGCTCATCCCGGTCCTCCTCGACGGCCGCGACGCTATCGGGCAGGCGCAGACGGGGACTGGCAAGACGGCGGCCTTCACGCTGCCCACGCTCCAGCGCATCGACCCTGAAGTGAGCGCCGTGCAGGTGCTCGTGCTCGTCCCGACGCGCGAACTCGCCACGCAGGTCGCCGGGGCGGTCTACGCCTACGGCAAGCCGCTCGGGCTCTCGGTGCTGCCCATCTTCGGCGGCGCGCCGTACCACCGCCAGGTGAAGCGCCTTCGCCGCGGCGTCGAAGTGGTCGTCGGCACGCCGGGCCGCCTGCTCGACCTCATCGGCCAGGGCGCGCTCGACCTCAGCGCTGTGCAGACGGTCGTGCTCGACGAGGCCGACGAGATGCTCTCGATGGGCTTCGCCGAAGACCTCGCTGCCATTCTCGATGCCACGCCCGCCGAGCGGCAGACCGTGCTCATCTCGGCCACGATGCCAACGGGCATCCGCCGCCTCGCCGACCAGTACCTCAACGATCCCGAGGTCTGCCAGGTCGCCCACTCCGCCGAGACGGCCTCAAACATCGAGCACAGGCACTACCTCGTGCACGCCCGCGACAAGCAGGCGGCGCTCGTACGGCTCCTGGAGACCGAGGATGTCGAGAGCGCGCTCGTCTTCGTGCGCACGCGCGCTGAGACGACGCAGGTGGCGCGGCTGCTCCAGAGCTACGGCTGGGGTGCCGAGGCGCTTTCCGGCGAGATGACGCAGCCGGCCCGTACCGAGGTGCTCCGCCGCTTCCGCGCACAGGAACTCCGCGTGCTCGTCGGCACCGACGTGGCCGCGCGCGGCCTCGACATCGACCACATCTCTCACGTCGTCAACGTGGACCTGCCGTTCGACGCTGAGGTGTTCGTGCACCGCGTCGGACGTACGGGCCGCGCTGGGCGCTCGGGCGTTGCGCTCTCGCTCGTGACGCCGAGCCAGCAGCGCGCGCTCCGCTCCATCGAACACGCGCTCCGCCACGACATCCCCCGCGCCGAAGTGCCGGGCGATGCTGAAGTCGACGCGCATCGCCGCGCCCGCACGGCCAATCGCCTTCGCACGCACCTCGAAGCGGTCGGTGCCGACGGCAAGACGAGCCGGGCGCTCGTGCTCGACCTCGTCGCGGAGGGCCACGACCCCATGGACCTCGCCGCCGCCGCGCTCGCGCTCGCCGGGGCCGACGATAACCGCTCAATCCCCGAAGTCTCTTCCGTGAAGCCGCGCAGCCATCGAGGCCAACGGAATGACCGCCGCGATGATCGTCGCGGTGACCGCCGTTCGAAGGGCTATGGCTCGAAGGATGGTGGACCGAAGGGCTTTCGCTCGAAGGACGGACGCTCGAAGGGCCCGCGCCACAATACCCCGACAGACTCGCACGAGGACGGCATGGTGCGCCTCCAGATCAGCGCAGGCAAGATGAACGGCGTGCGCCCCGGCCAGGTCGTGAGCGCGCTCGCGCGGACGGCCAACATCCCTGGTAAAGCGCTCGGCCGCATCGTGATCGACTACAAGACGACGTTCGTGGACGTACCGCAGGAGCACGTCGGCGCGGTGCTCGCGCAGGACAGCTACCGCTTCGGCAAACGCACGGCGCAGGTCGAGCGGGCATAGCTGGGCTTGCCAGGGCGACACAGCCCAGTGGGGTCGCAGGGTCTACCTTGCGGCCCCATTTCTCGTCTCGACGCCTACCGCCGCGCCCCGTGTCTACGCCTGAAGCAGCCATTCTCGATCACATCGGCATCGCCACGCTGAACGTTGGGGCATTGGCGGCTCGCCTCAACGCGATGCTCGGCTTGCCGACGGTCGGCCATGGCACGGCACCGGACGACGGCGTTGCGGTGGCGCTCCTGAGCACGTCGTCGCAGGCATCCCCCATTGTCGCGCCCCGTCTCGAACTGCTCGCGCCGACTAGCACGGCGTCGCCCGTCGCGAAGTTTTTGGATCGGCGCGGGCCGGGGCTGCACCACATCGGCTTCCGGGTTCCGAACCTCGACGTGGCGCTCGCCCAGCTTCACGCGCGCGGCGTGCCGTTGATTGACCAGGTACCTCGCGCTGGCCTCGACGGCACGCGGATCGCGTTCCTCCACCCAGCGGCGTGCGGCGGCGTGCTCGTGGAGTTGGTCGAGGCGAACTGACCGGGAGGTTCGCCTCACGCGGGCTCGCGCTCTGCGACTTCGTCGGCCCCGTCACCACCGAGGCTGTCCTCGCCGAAGGCGCTATGGACGACCTCGACCTCCTCCTCGTCGCGGCCGAGGATCCTCGTCTTGAAGCCTCTCTCGACGTTGTACTCCACCATCGCGAGCGCGGGCACGAGGAGCATCAGCACGCCCGTCGCGAAGACGATCCCGAAGCCGAGGCTCGCGGCCATCGGGATGAGGAACTGCGCCTGGAGGCTCTGCTCGAACGTGATCGGGGCGACGCCGAGGAAGGTCGTCACCGTCGTGAGCAGGATCGGGCGGAAGCGCTCCTTCGCGCCCTCGATGACAGCCTCGCGCATGGCCGCGCCGTTGCGCCTTCGCTCGTTGATGAAGTCGATCATCACCAGCGAGTCATTGACGACGACGCCCGAGAGGCCAATGATGCCGAAGAGGCTCAGGATGCCGACGGAGATGCCGAGGAAGAGGTGGCCGATGAACGCGCCGATGATGCCGAACGGGATCGCCGCCATGATGACGAGCGGCTGGATGTAGCTGCGGAACGGGATCGCGATGAGCGCGAAGATCACGAGCAGTGCGAGCCCGAAGCCGCGCCCGAGCGCCGCACCGGACTCGGCCTGCTCCTGCTGCTCGCCCCCGAACTCGAAGACCATCTGCGGATAGTCGCGCTGCACGGCGGGCAGGATCTCGCCGCGAAGCTGCGCCGTGACTTCCTGGCCCGTCACGATGGCCGCATCCACGTCGGCAGTGACCGTGACCACACGGCGGCCGTCCTTGCGGTTGATCGACGACGGCGCGGTGCCAAAGCTGGCCTCGGCGACCTCGCGCAGCGGTACCTGGCCGCCCGGCCGCCCGTTTTGGGTCGGTACCTGAATCCGGTACTGCTCCACGTCGGCGATGGCGTCGCGCTCGCTCTCGGGGAGGCGGACGTAGACGCGCACGTCCTCCTGGCCGCGTTGGACGCGCAGCGCCTCGTCGCCGAAGAAGGCGGCGCGGACCTGCCCGGCGACGTCCTGGAGCGTGAGGCCGAGCGTGCGCGCGGCAGGCTTGAGCCGCACCTGTACCTCTTGCAGCCCAGCGTCGGCGTCGCTCTGAATGTCGAACACGCCGGAGAACCGCGCGAGCTCGCCCTGGACCTGCGCCGTGATCTCATCGAGCGTCGCCGATTCGGGGTGCGACAATTCCACGGACACGGGCTCGCCGACGGAGATCAGGTTGGACGAGATCGTGAATGAGCGCGCCTCAGGGAGCGGCCCGACCTCGTCGCGCCAGAGCTGCTCGAAGCGGACGGCGGAGATCTCGCGCCGCTCGGCTCTCAGGAGCCGCAGGTTGACCGCCGCGAGGTTGGCCTGCGGCTGCCCCCCCGTTGCGCCCCCTGGCCCGCCGTCGGTCGGTCCCTGCCCCACGGTCGTGTAAAGCGCTTCGAAGAGCGGCGGGGCGTCCTCGTCGCGGTCCTGTTCGAGCTGCTCGGCCACGCGGCGGCCCGCCTCCTCGATGCGCAGCGCGACGGCTTCCGTCTCCTCGATCGTCGTGCCGACCGGCATCTCCAGGCTCGCGATCACCACGTCGCCCTCGACGGCCGGGAAGAACTGCACGCGCAGGATGCCCGCCGGGATAAGCGAGAACGCGACGATCAGCACCGCGATGGCCGCGGCGATGATCACCGCCGGGGCGTCCGTCGAGAACTGCAGCGCGCGGTCGAGCGGGCCGTTGACGAAGCGCTTGAGTTGGCGGTCGGTGCCGGAGCGCAGCCGCTCGAAGAAGCGCGACACGGGGTTCTTGGAGGCCTCGCCGGGGGCGGGCAGGTTAGACAGGTGGTGCGGGAGCACCAGCAGCGACTCGATAAGGGAGAGCCCCAGCACCGAGATCACGACGATGGGGATCGCGCCGAGGATCTTGCCGAGCGTGCCCGGCACGAACAGGAGCGGCGAGAACGCGGCGACGGTCGTGAGGACCGCGAACGTGACCGGCACCGCGATGCGACGCGCGCCGCGGATCGCGGCGGCCATGCCGGAGAGGCCCTTCTCGCGCTCCGCGAAGATGTTCTCGCCCGAGACGATGGCGTCGTCCACGACGATGCCGATGGCGAGGATGAAGCCGAAGAGCGAGAGCAGATTGATGCTCACGCCGAGGAGGTACATGATGAAGAGCGTCCCGACGAACGAGACGCCGATGCCGATGGCCGTCCAGAACGCGAGCCGCAGGTTGAGGAACATCGTCAGCGCGAGCAGCACCAGCGCGAGGCCGATGCCTGCGTTTTTGAGGAGCAGGCTCAGGCGGTCCTGCAGCACGTCCGAGTTGTCGTCCCAGACCTCGATCTCGACGCCGGCCGGGAGCGCGGGCCGGAGGTCGGTTTCGAGGTAGGCGTTGACGGCCTCGGCGATTTCGAGGACGCGTTCGTCGGACGTGCGGAAGACCTCGACGAAGGCGGCCGGCTGGCCATTGTAGCGCGTGATGAGGTCGGCGTCGGTGAAGGCGTCGCGCACGGTGGCGACCTGCCCGAGCCGCAGCACGGTGCCGTTGGGGCGGCTCACGAGCACGATGTCCTCGAAGTCCTGCTGGGTGTAGTTTTGCCCGAGCGTGCGGACGCGCACCTGCTGGTCGCGCGTGTCGATGGTGCCCGCCGGGAGGTCGAGGCTGCTCGCGGCAACCGTGCGGGCGATCTGCGGGAGGCTGAGGCCGTAGGCGCGGAGCGCGGCCTGCGACACCTCAATCGAGATCTCGTAGTCGCGGATCGAGGCGGCCTGCACGAACGAGACCACGTCGAGCTGCGCCAGTTCGTCTTCGGCGCGGTAGGCGAGTTCCTTCAGCGTCCGTTCCGAGGCGTCGCCGTAGAGCGCGATGCGGATGACCGACTGCCGGTTGGTGAGCTCGCGCACGGCGGGCTCCTCGGCCTGGATCGGGAACGTGGTGATCTGGTCGACCTCCGACTTGATGTCGTCGAGCGCCTGGCTGACGTCGGTGCCGAGCTTGAGTTCGGCCGTCACGACGCCGCGTCCCTCGGCGGCGGTGCCGCGGATCTCCTTGATGCCCTCGACCGCCTCGATGGCCTCCTCGATCTTCTGCACGATCGACTCCTCGACCTCCTCGGGCGTCGCGCCGGGATAGATGACCGTCGTCTGAATCGCGTCGAGCGAGAACTCGGGGAAGACCTCCTGCACGATGCTGCGCCCCGCGACGATGCCGAGCGCGATGATGGCGAGCATGAGCAGGTTCGCCGCGACGCCGTTGCGCGCCATGTAGGCGATGGGCCCCCTGGCCGCGCGCGCCTCCGCCTCGAAGGCCTCGATCTGCTCGTCGGTGTAGCGACCGGTGTCGGTGTCAGGCATCAGCTTGAGAGTCGTAACGGACTGGAAGAAGCTCTCCCCCTAGACAGGGGGAGTTGGAGGGGGTAGACGAATCGGGCCCTAGGCTACATCGAGGCGAGACGCTCGACCACCCCCGGCCCCTCCTGTCCAGGAGGGGAGCTAGTTTTGAGCGGAGCCGCCGCCCGCGTTGCCGCCCTGCTGCTGGGTCGAATCGCGGCGCATGGCGGAGGCAAGGCGGACGGTCATGCCGTCGGTGACGGCCTGGAGGTCGCTCGTGACGACGCGCTGCTTCGGGTCGAGCGCGTCGGCGACGACGAACACGTCGCTGTCGGTCTGCTGGAGCACGCGCACGGGCACGATGCGCAGCAGGCTGTCCTGCTCGATGGTCCAGACCTCGTTGCCGCGCCGGAGCGCGCGGCGCGGGACGACGGCGTAGGCCTCGACCTCGGCGCCCTGGAAGGCCACGTCCACGAACGAGCCGACGAGCAGCGGCGGGGCCTCGCCGATCTGCTGGCTGCCCGCAGCGTCAATGGCGGTATCGTCCAGGCGCTCGCCGCCGCGGAACGGGTCCGGCACGCGCACGACCACGTTGATAGTGCGCGTCGTCTCGTCGAGGGCGGACTCGGCACGGTCGACGTAGCCGTCCCAGGCGTAGCGCGCTGCGCCGTAGGTAGCGAGGACACGAGCCGGGACGCGGCGGTCGGCCACGCCTGCGCGGAGTTGGAACAGCCCTGGCAGCAGCGCAGCCTCTTCCTGCGAGAGCGGCACGACGACTTCGAGCACGTCGGCGGCGTAGAGCTGTGCGAGCGCCTGCCCCGGCGCAACGTACGAGCCGCGGTCCACCGTCTCCGAGCGCACGACGGCCGCGAACGGCGCGGTCAGACTCGTGCGCCCGAGTGCAAGTTGGGCGTCGGCGAGGGCTGCCTCGGCGCGGCCTAGCGCGGCCTCGGCGGCCTGCCGCTGCGGCTCCCGGTAGACGAGCGCGAGGCGAGCAGAATCAGGCTGTGCGGCATCGGCTCCAGGCGGCGGATCGGCGGGCGCGGAGGGCACAACACGGGCGGCGTAATCGTCGGCGTCGATGCCTGCATACGGGTCGGCGGCGCGGCGCTGCTGACGCGCCTGGAAGCGCTCGTACTCGGCGCGCGCGACGCGGCTTTCCTCTTCGGCTTGGCGCACGTTCACGCGCTGCTGCTCCACGTCGGCCTGCGCCTGCTGGACGCGGTTTTGGTAGTCGGCCGGATCGATGCGCACCAGCGTCTCGCCCTGCCGGACGCGCCCGCCGCTGACGAGGCTCGGGGCGACGTAGACCACGCGCCCAGCGATCTGCGGCGCGAGCGCGACCTCGGCGCGGGGCCGAACCGTGCCGCTCCCGCGCACTTCCAACGCACCGCCGCCCACGGCGATCTGCGCCGTCTGCACGAGCGGCGTCTGCGGCGGTGGCGGCTGCCTTGGCGGTTCCGAGCGCATGCTCACCAGCGCGAACGCGACAAGCGCACCCGCCGCGAGAATGCCGCCAGCGATGAGGAGCGTTTTGGTCGTGGACATGAGCGGAGTCAGGAGGTGTGGAGATCGAGGTTGGCGCGACTCCCCCCGCCCTGCTCCCCATGAAGGGTCGCAGGGCTGTCCCCCTCACTGGTGAGGGGGACAGTTTGATCGCCGTCCAGGCGCGTCAAACGGGGGGAGCGAGGGCGGCGAGGCGTCACGTCAGTCCTCGCCCTCGGGCAGGATCACGGACTCGTCGGCGAGGTCGACGGTAGGCGTGGGCGGCTCGGCGACCCAGTCGCCGCCGAGGGTGCGGTAGACGCCGAGACGGGCCAGCGCGACGGCACGGCGGGCCCCCGAGAGGCTTGTCAGCACGCCCAGCCGGTTGCGCTGCGCGTCGAGGACGGCGGTATAGTCGCCGATGCCTTGCTCGAAGCGTTCCGTCTGGAGCGCGTCCTGCGCGCGGGCGTCGTCGAGTTGGCTGCGGAGGAAGTCGAAGCGTTGGCGCTCCTCCTCGTAGCGTTCGAGCGCGCTCTCGACCTCTTGGAACGCCGTGAGAACCGTGCGGCCATAGACAGCAGCCTGCTGCACGTAGGCGGCCTCGGCCGCGGACACGTTCGCGCGGAGGCGACCGCCCTGGAAGAGCGGTGCGGTGAGGTTCGCCGTCAGACTCGAAAACCAGTTATCGAGGTCCACGAGGTCGGCGGGCTCGAGACCCTGGATGCCGAGTTGCGCCGAGAGCGACACCGTGGGCAGCAGCGCCGCCTTGCGCGCGCCGACGGTGTAGCGCGCCGCCTCGAAGCGGTACGCCGCCGCACGCACATCGGGACGCTGCAAGAGAAGGTCCGACGGCTGGCCCGGCGGGACGGGGTCGAGCGCGAGCCGCGGCGACAGCGTGTCGGGGAGGAGTGGGCCGAGACGCCCAGCATACCGCCCCGTGAGCACCGCGAGACGCCCTTCAGCGTCGGTGAGGTCGGTTTCTAGAAGCGGCAGGCTCGCCTGCGTCGTGCGGTAGTCCTGAAGGATGCGATAGAGTTCGAACGACGTCACAAGGCCCCGCGTGTAGCGTTCTTCGGTCAGTTCGACGCGCTCGGCCAGGAGGTCCACGGTCGCCAGCGTGAGCACGATCCGGCGGCGCAGGTCCACGACCTCGAAGTAGGTCGAGACGACGGTGGCGATCACGCCGAGGCGGGCCGTCTGGAGATCGGCGGCGGCAGCAGCGGCGCTGGCGTAGGCTGCGCGGGTGTCGTTGCGAATGCGACCCCAGAAGTCGAACTCATAGGACGCCGCGAGTGCGACCGAGTACTGCTCGAACGCGAGGCGGTCCGGTGGTGCTGGACCTGCCTCCCCGCCGGGTGGTGCGCCCTCGCCGCCCTCCCCCTCCTCTCCACCGCCGCCCTGGAAGGCGCTGAACTGGTTATTCGTCGCCGACTGGTTTTGGTAGGACCCGCTGCCGGTGCCGTTGAGGCCAGGGAACAACGCCGCGCGGGCGATGCGGGCCTGCGCTGCCGCCTGGTCCACCCGAGTGATAGCCTCGGCGAGGTCGAGGTTGCCCGTGAGCGTCGAGTCAACGAGGCGGTTGAGCACGGGGTCCTCGAAGCCCGTCCACCACGCCTGTGGGTCGTAGACGGCCAGCGTCTCGGCTTCGGCGAATGCCGTGGGCAGCGCCGCCACAGATTCGGGCGCGCGCGATGCCGGGGCGAAGGAGCAGCCCACCATCCCGGCGAGGACGAAGAGCGACGTGAATGCCCACGCCGCAGCATGCGGCCAGGACCGAGGCAGAACAGACACAGCAGAGACGTGCAGAGAAGAAGTGCACGGATCTCTACAGCCGCCCGCACCGGAATGTTCGGCACAACGACTGTTTCAGCGAAACCGCTATCCCACAACCGGCAGCGCGAGGAACTCGCTCGTGGCCTGCGCCGCATCGCCAACGGTGTCGATCCAGCCGCCCGCGAGCACGTCATCGCTGGGCGTGCCGTCGGGATGCACGTCGTAGAGCACGAGCGACTGCCCCGGCGTGATCGCATCGCGCGGCTCCTCGAAGACGACTTCGAGCGCGTCGTCGCCCGTCTGCCGGACGAGACACGGGGCCCCCGCGTCCTTGTAGCGGATCTTGCCCCAGGCGCGCTGTTCCTCTCGAAGGTCCGCCGCCTTCACGAAGTTGAGTTGCCGCGCTGTCAGCGTGCGTCCGGCGAGCGCCTCGCGCGGCCCGACGAAGACCCTGTTGGTCGCCGCGTCGATGCGGGTGACGTAGACCGGCGCGCCAAGCGCGAGGTTGAGCCCGCGCCGCTGCCCGACCGTGTAGAACGGGAAACCTTCGTGCGTGCCGACAACCTCGCCGGTCGCTTCGAGGACAAACGAGCCACCCGCCACGTCCTCAGCGAGGCCCTCAACGCGGCGCTTCAGGAAGCCGCGGTAGTCGTTGTCGGGGATGAAGCAGATCTCGTAGGAGTCCGGCTTGTTGGCGACCTCCGTGAGGCCGAAGTCGGCGGCCATCTGGCGGATCTGCGGCTTCGTGTAGTGCCCGAGCGGGAAGATCGAGCGCGCGAGGTGCGCCTGCGGGAGGCCCCAGAGGGCGTAGCTCTGGTCCTTGTTTGTGTCGAGGCCGCGCTGGATGACGTAGCGCCCCGTGTCAGCGTCCTGGCTCACGCGGGCGTAGTGGCCGGTGGCGATGAAGTCGCAGCCGAGGTCGTCGGCGCGGCGCAGGAGCGCGGCCCACTTGATGTGCGTGTTGCAGAGCACGCACGGGTTGGGCGTGCGCCCGGCGAGGTAGTCCGACGTGAAGCGGTCGATCACCCAATCGCCGAACTCGGAGCGGATGTCCACGACAAAGTGATGGAAGCCGCGCTTGAGCGCCACCGAGCGCGCGTCGTTCATCGACTCCAGCGAGCAGCAGCCGACCTCCTTGCCCGATGCCTTGTTCGCAGCGCGTGCGGCAGCCTCACGCGCCCGCGCCTCGGCCTTGCCGCCGGTCGTGGCAAAGTCCCACGTCTTCATCGTGATGCCGACGACCTCGTAGCCCTCCTCGGCGAGCAGCGCCGCCGTGACGGACGAGTCGACCCCGCCGCTCATGGCGACGAGAACGCGGGGCATTGTGGGAGTTTGAGGCATCGGAGTCGCCTGTGACACAGAAGCAGGACGATGTGTGAAGGTGTGCATGTATGAACGTGTGCACGTTGGCTCTCGATTCTCACCTGCATACGCCCACACGTCCATACGTCCCCACCGCGAAGCGTTCCCTTGCCGCAGTGCGGCGTGCAAGCTCTCACCTTTTCTTCGCTTGGGGCCTGCGCAGAACCGGCGTAGCGTCGGACGTTTGCTTCCACCCAAACCACCCCGCTGCCATGGCCATCGCCCCGGCCTCCCGTCGCGAACGCATCAAGTGC
>JBCBEX010000117.1:6712-10612 GCA_038528235.1 Bacteroidota bacterium | reverse complement strand
TTCCTCAGCGTCCCGTAGCGAGGCGGTCATCGCGTTAAAGCCCTCGCTAAGCCGCCCCACTTCGTCGTGGACGCCGACGGGCACCGTCACGTCGCGTTCGCCCGCGTTGACCCGCCGGACGCCCTCAAGCAACCGCTCGACGGGGCGCACGAGGCTCCCCTTCAGCGCCCACGGGAAGACGACCAAAGCCAGAACGGTGGCGATTCCCATCAGCACCAGGAGCGGCAGCATCGCTTCATGGTACTCCGCCATCACCTCCGGCGCCGGGATGCCGTCGATGACATTGGGATTGCTCGGCGGAGCCGAGAGCACGGCGGTCATGCCGATCAGACCCAGCACCAGCGCGAGTGCCAGACCGGAGAGCTTCGTACGGATCGAGGTAGGTTCCGGCGCATGCTCTAGGTATATCGCGACCCGCGTGTAGTGAATCGCAAAGACGGCCGGGAGGATGACAAACACCCACATCGCATTGCTGACCACGACCGATGCATCGGCCAGGAACACGCCGATGATGGTTATCAGGAGGACGGCGTCGGCGAGACATACGGCTGCGAAGGCCGCAAAGGCCCGAGCCTCTCGGTCGCGCCCCAACGCGTGCGCCCGCCGCCGCTTGCGCAAGAGCACCGTCACCGCCCAAGCATCCGCCGCGAGCCACGTGAAGCTGTAGACCGACATCATCACGTCGCGGATGCTGCTCTCGGGGCTGCGCGTGACCGCCACGAGCACGAGCGAACCGACGATGGCAAGCGTAGCCAATACCAGGGCGGCTCGCGTTTCTCGCGGGTAGGGCACCTCCAAAAACCTGTACGCGAACTGGACGAGCGCGCCTAGGGCCGCCATCACAACCAGGAGTTCGACCGACTTGATCGCCCACATCGTCGCGTCCGACAGCGGATAGAACGACGCCTCGGCGGCACGGCAGAGGTAGAGGCCGACCGTTCCCGTCGTGAACCCCACCAACCACCGCGAGGCACCCGCCCCACGCGGTACGCGCAGCAGGTACACCGTGAGCGCCACGTTGAGGATCACGAGGGCCGTGGCGCGAATCGATTCCGGGGAAAGAAACAGGCTCATCGGGCTGGTGGTGGCTAGAGGGTAGCACCGAACCGAACAAGGGCCAACTCCGTCCTCGCAGGAGCAAGAACGGAGCGTGCCCTCACGAGCAGGGTGAGCTAGCGTCGGCTGGCACTCGTCGTCGCGATGGCGACCCGCGGCGAGCCGTCTTCGGGCTTGGCGTCGGTGGTGACGGTGAAGCCATCGGCGTCGAGGCGGACGGTGTTGCGAAGGTGGCCCGTCTGCGCGGGGTTGTCCGGGTTCGACGAGGGCCAGGACATCACGAGCGCATCACCATCGAAGGTGAGCGTACCGCGGTGCGGGTCTGTTATGGAGGCGGCCCGGGTGGGCGAGTCGGCATCGCGGCTATCGAACCGATGGACCGCATAGAAGCCAGTCGCGGCGTCGTGGGAGACGACGAAGCGGAGGTAGACGTCCTCCTCGATTCCTTCGCCACGCATCGTCAGCGTCCAGTCCCACTGCTGGAAGTGGCCGCCGAGGATGGGCGCGACGGTGAGGGTGCCGTCGAAGGTGCCGTCCTCGATCTGGGCGAAGCCGTCGAGGGTGTAGGTCCCTTCGTAGGGTGCGAGGCGCTCCATGGCATCGGCGGGCTGCTGGGCAAACGCCGAGGAGCAGGTCATCAGAGTAGCGAGGAGGAATGCGGATCGAGTGCGGGTCATGAGTTTGCACGTTGGGATGGAACGGAGGCGCGGCCCCAGCCGGAGCCTGTCCGCCGACACCCTCAGCTTAGGCCGCGACGTTTGGGACATACCGGACGGTCCACCCGGTGTATCCGCCGTGTCCCGTTTCTCGGGGTAGGTCGTCGCGTTTCCCCGGTCGCCGAAGCCGGAACCGAGCGGTGCCCTCGTGTTTCATCGACGTTGGCCTGCTTCCCCCCCACTTCCAGCTTCGCCCTGACTTCTCCGCACCCTCGTGATACTCACTGAGCGACTCGCCCTCCGTCCCGTCCAGCCTGTCGATATCGTCGCTCTGCGCGCGCACTGGACCGACCCCGTCGTGCGCCGCTATTTATGGGACGACGTCGCCATCCCCGAAGACCAGGTCGCTGCGCTCGTCCAGGAGAGTGCGGCCCGCTTCGAGACCTACGGGCACGGCCTCTGGGCACTTCGTCCACGTGGGCATGACTCCACCGAGGCGACGCCTCTGGTCGGTTGCGGCGGGTTCTGGCCGTTTCACGACCCGCCGCGGCTCGAACTCATCCTCAGCCTCGGTCCAGCGTGGCACGGGCAGGGCTTGGCAACCGAGGCCGGACGCGCCCTCCTCGCGTACGCCCGCGACGACCTCGACATGACGGAGGCGCTCGCGAGCACCGACGCGCCCAACGCCGCCTCGCAGCGCTTGCTCGACCGGCTCGGCTTCGCGTGCACCCACCGCGCCGGCGCGGACGGCCTCGACACGCTCTTCTACGCACGGGCGCTTTAGCCACGCGCCTGGATCGAAGGCGGCGCAGGCTGGTAGACGCGCTCGGTCCCGTCTCCTACGCCCTTCGCTTCCCGTCCCCTTTCGTGCCCCAGGTCGGCTTCCTCGAACTGCTGCGGACCAACCGCAACGTCCGCTGGCTGTGGGCTGGGGCCGTGGTGTCGCTCTTCGGCGACTGGTTCAACACACTCGCACTCTACCGCGTCGTGCAGGACCTCTCCGGCGAGGGCTCCATGCTCGGCGACGGCTACGTGGCGCTGGCGCTCGTCTTCGTGGTGAAGCTGCTGCCGCTCGCGCTGGCAGCCCCGCTGGCGGGCGTGCTGGTCGACCGCTTCAATCGGCGCACGGTGATGATCGTCTCGGACGTGCTCCGCGCGCTCATCGTCCTCGGCTTCCTGCTCGTGCGCGAGCCGGGCGACCTGTGGCTGCTCTACGTCCTCGCGGCCGCCCAGATCATGGTGAGCGCGCTCTTCCTGCCGGCTAAGACCGCGGCCCTGCCCAACATCACCACCGACCGCGAACTGCTGACTGCCAACGCGCTCCTGTCGGCGACGTGGAGCATCATGCTCGCGCTCGGAGCGGCCGTCGGCGGGGCAGCGGTCGAGTTCCTGAGCACCGATACGGTGTTTCTGTTCGACGCCGCGACGTACCTCGTCTCGGCGGTGTTCATCGCGCGGACGGTAATCCCGCAGGACCAGGACGACGTGCCACCGGGCAACGCGATCAGGGTCGCCGTCGGGAAAGTTGCGGAGGGCTGGCGACACCTCTACCGGCACCCGCGGATCGGGCGGATCGCGTTAGCGAAGGCGACGTGGGGCGTGGGCGGCGGGGCGCTCATGCTAGCGCTCGTCTTGATCGGCGGACAACTGGTGCCGGGCAAACCCGACCTCGGCACCGGGCTGGCGTATGCCGCACGCGGCCTGGGGACCGGCATCGGGCCGATCCTGGCGCGCTCCCTCTTCCGTGACAGGAGCGTGTGGCCGGCCGTGCTGGGCGCCTGCGTGATCGTATGCGGGCTGGGCTACACCGCCATCGGCCTGCTGGAGTGGACGCTCGTCGTGCTGGTATTCGTACTCGTCGCCCACGCAGCTAGCGGGGCCAACTGGGTGCTCGCAACGACGCTCTTGCAGGAACGCACCGAAGACCGCTTCCGCGGCCGCGTCTTCTCGACGGAGTGGATCTTCCTGGCGCTCGCCGAGACGATGTCGCTGCTGGTGGCGAGTGCGCTGCTGGAGGCGGAGGCGCTCACCCTGCGGACGGCCGTGCTGGGGCTGGCGGGCGTGCAGGTCGTCTGCGGCATAGCGTGGCTGCTGATCGTGGTGCCGCGCGAACGGGCGGATGTTGGTGAGGCGGTGAGGCGGTGAGGCGGTGAGGCGGTGAGGCGGTGAGGCGGTGAGGCGGTGAGGG
>JBCBEX010000117.1:0-6615 GCA_038528235.1 Bacteroidota bacterium | reverse complement strand
TTGGTGAGGCGGTGAGGCGGTGAGGCGGTGAGGCGGTGAGGCGGTGAGGCGGTGAGGCGGTGAGGAAGGTGCCCGTGCCCTGCGCTACCGTCAAGTCCTACTCCTGCACTGCAGCACCTTCCCACCGCGACACGTCCGCACTGCTCTTGGCTTGGCGCTCTTTTTGCCCTCGCACGGCTCCCCCTCCCTGGCAGCCACGGCTGCCACGTTCCGCTACGATTTCACCCCAACTATGCCCTGCGCCGCGTTCGCTGAGCAGCTTCCCGTCCCGCTCCTTCGCTTTGCCCTCGACGGGAGCGTGAGCCACGCCAACGCCGAGGCCGCAGCGCTCGCCGGTGGTCCGACCCGTGCCCTCGACCCCGACGTGTGGCGCGGTGCGATGCACCCTGACGACCGCGTCGGCTTCGAGCAGGCCTGGAGCACCGCGACGACTGGTCAGACCGCGCGTGCGTTCGTTCGGCTCGCCCTCGGCGGCAGCGAGCGGCCCGTCGAGGTTCGCTTTGTCCCAGACGGCGACACCGGGTTCATCGACGCGGTGCTGGTGTCCGCAGCGGCCCCGTTGTGGACCGGCGAGGCGTTCCACCAGACGTTCCTGGAGCAGAGCCCGATCGGTGTGCTCCATCTCGACGCGGCGGGCGTTGTCACGTTCGCCAACCACCACTTTCTCCAGATGACTGGCGAGGCCGAAGACGAGGTGTGGCTCGGCCTCAACGTCTTCGATGTAGACGGCGTCGACGCTCAACTCATCGATCTCCTCACGGCGATGCTGGAGGAGGCCGTCGGCTTCGAGGAGCACGAGATCGTACTCAGGCGGCACGACGGCGAACGGCGGACCCTCTTCGTCTACGGCTCGCCCGTCCACCATCCGGACGAGGGGCTCGTCGGCGGCGTGGTGATGGCCCTCGACGTGACGGAGCAGCGCGAGCGCGAAGAGACGCTGCGGGTGCGCGCGCGCTACGACCAGGCCGAACCAGCGCTCCGCCAGGCGGCCCTCTCGTCGCCCGAGCAGGCCGACTTCCTCGACGAGGCCGCCCGCATCCTCGGGCTTGCGACGCTCGCCGACCGGGCCCAGGTGCTTCTCCCCGTCGAGGCAGGCGAGTTGGTCACGAGCGCCGACTGGACCGCCCAGGCCAGCAAGCCCCGTCCGATTCGGCTTGCTGCCGGGGACTGGTCCCTCCTGGCCGAAGGTGCGTTCCTACGCGTCACCCGCGACCAGGCCACCGAGGCGGCTGCCGCGCTCCTCACCGGGCTCGACGCCGAGCAGGCGATCCTCGTCCCCTTCCTCGACGACGAGGATCGGATCGGCGTGGTCCTCCTCGGGTGGGATGCCCTGGTTCCGCCGTGGCAGCGCGCCGAGCGCCTCGCGCTGAGCCAGCTTACTGGGCTGTTCGAGACCCTGTGGGCCTGGAGCCGAGCCGAGACGCGGTTTCGGCAAACCGTCGATGGACTCGACGATGGCCTCTTCAGCTTCACCTACGCGCCAGTGCTGGATGCGGGTGGCGATGGCCAGTCGGGCGCGCCCGCACGGCGCTACGAGTTCGTGACGCACCAGATGGAGGCCCTCGTCGGCTTGGCCGTCGAACAGCTCACCATCCCCCTCGGCGATGGCGGCGTCAACTGGACCCACGACCTCGTCCACGCCGACGACCGTGCGGCTTTTGCTGCCCATGAGGCGCAGCTCCGCGTTGGCCGCGAGAGCACCCTCGACTACCGCGTGCGCCGCGCCGACGGCGCCGTCCGCTGGATGCGCGAGCGCGCCACCCCCGCCTACGACGCGGCTGACCGCCTCGTGATCGGCGGCATCCTCGCCGACGTCACCGAGCAAAAGCAGGCCAACGCCTCGATCCTGCAAGCCAAAGTCGCCGCCGAGCGCGCCAGCCAGGCCAAGACCGCGTTCATGTCCACGATGAGCCACGAGGTCCGCACTCCGCTCGGCGCGATCAACGGCTTCTCGGAACTACTCCGCGAGGAAGTGCGCGAACTCGAAGGAGACGGCGAGGTCGTGGTCCCGCCTCCGGTCATCGAGTTTGTGGAGGTCATCCAGGAGAACGCCCGCCGCGCACTCCGGCTCGTCAACGACCTCTTCGACCTCTCGAAGCTGGAGACGGGCGCGCTCCGGCTCCAGCACTCGCCCGTGTTCTTCCACGACATCACTGAGCGCGTGGCGCACCGCGCCCGGATGGATCTTGACTCAAAGGGCGTCGCCTTCCGCTGGGATCGAGACCCCGCCCAACCCGTCGTGCTCGGCGACCCCTACCGCATCGAGCAGGTCGTGGAGCAGCTCCTTTCGAACGCGGTCAAGTTCACCGACACAGGCTACGTCGCGCTCACCACACGGCTCGACACGGACGCGGTCGTCTGCGTTGTGGAGGACACCGGCTGCGGCATCGCCGAGGAGTTTGTCAGCGGGCTCTTCGAGCCGTTCACGCAGGAGGACCACCGCCTCAACCGCAACTACGACGGCTCAGGCCTTGGCCTCGCGATCGTGAAGCGCCTCGTGGATGCGATGGACGGCTCGCTTGCCATCGAGAGCGAGAAGGACGCCGGGACGCGCGTGACGCTCAAGCTCCCCGTTGCCGTGGCAAGCGCCGACGCACTCTGAAGCGGGCGTGGACGACGCTGTGAGACGGGAGCGCCCAGCGTTTGCCTGCACTGCTTCGCGCCTGTAGCGACCAGTGCGCAGGCTTTCCGACTCCCCGCCGGCCTCGCATTGAGGGCCGGCGGAGATTGCCCGTCTCAGGCGCCTTGCTGACATCGCGCGTCGCAAGCGCTCGCCACCAGACTTGCTGTGGCTGCGCGCGTGCCTAGTCGCGGCTGAGGAAGAGGCTCAGGACGTACCAGAACATCAGCGCAACCGAGGCGAAGAGCTGCAGCGAGGCCGCCACGTGCTTGTCCTCGGGGTAGTGGTGCAGGATGTTCGAGGTGTCGTAGAGGATGGCAGCGCCAGCGAGCCCGATCATGGCCACGGCGAAGAAGGTGCCGAGTTCGAAGCTGAAGAGGACGCCCGCCACGATCAACACGATGGCGACGATGAAGCCCCAGCGGAGCAGCCCACCCAGGAACGAGAAGTCCTTGCGGGTGACCACCGCGATGGCCGTGAGGCCCGTGAAGCCCATGAGCGTGACCCACGCTGCCTTGTTGATCATGCCAGGGTCGCCGGAGTAGTAGGCCGCCATGAACAGCAGCGGCACGAAGATGATCGCCTCGGCGAGGACAAAGCCGCCGAGCGCGGCATACTGCGCGAAGGAACTGGACGCCGTTGCGGCCACGCGGCTCGCGATCCAGCTCACCACCACGAAGCCGCCGAGTACCACGAGCCAGCCTCCCGGCATGTTCAGGAGCGTGGTCGCGATGGGCTCAGCGAGGCCGCTGGTGAAGATGTAGGCCTCGATGGCGACGAAGAGCAGGATCGCGCCGAAGAGGTGGATGTAGGTCCGCAGGACAAAGGACGCGCGGGCATCGGCGTCGATTGCGGAGACGGGAAGCTGCGAGACTGCCGTGTTCATTGGGGCTAGAGTTGGGTGAAGGAACGAGTGTCCGGAGGGACGCTCTCGTAAGCGTTAGCTCAGGCGGGGCGAATCTACGACGAGGCGTCTTGAAACACCAGCCTGACCGGATGAACAGGGCGCTATTGCCTTGGCCATGCTGTCGCGTTTTCGGACAGCGTACCACGCCACTCCTGTTCCGCTGTTCACCCTCGCGACGCCGCCCGCAGTCATCGTGGCCGGACGTAGCGCTTCCTATACCATCTGCTGCCTCTGGATTGCAGCGGCACGTTTTGTGTCTTTGTGCAAGCACTCGTCCTCCATCTTAACCACCGTGTCCAATGGGCAGCAACAACCTCATGCTGATCGTCTTCGGCGTGATCATCTCCATGATCGCCTTCGTGGTCGGAATGCAGATGTACCGCGCCCACGACCGGCAAAGCAGCTTTGACCGCATGACGGCTGAGTCGATGCGGGTTGCCAGCGACGTGCTGCTCTGGAAGGAGAAGGCCGACGCCATGGGAGGCGGGCGCGACACGCCCTACTTCTCGCGGCTCTCGCTCGACCAACTCGGCTACCCGAAGTACGACGAGGTGCAGCAGCTCGGCGGCACCCGCTACGGCTTCTTCGGCTTCGACTCGGTGGCGACTGAGATCCCGCTGATGGATTACTACTCGACGGACTTTCCGGATCTGCGCATCCAAGTGCGCTTCAACGGCTCTGGCGGTAAGTGCATCCAGATACGTCGGGCGATCAATGCCCAGGAGGATGGCAGCGGCACCTGGGACTGGGTCGACCTCGTCGACACCCCCGACGTGTGTGAGGGCTGGTAGCAGTGGGGCGCTGCGCGAGGTAGCTTGGGCTGTGTCCCGTTGCCCTCGCATGTCCGATGGATCTCGTCGCCGATGCCCATGCTCTGTATGACGCCGCTGTAAGCGCGGTGCAAGCGCCCGCCGTCGTGGCCCGGTTCGACGCACAGGCTGTGCTCGGGCAGCCGCTCGACAGCTTCGGAACCGTCACCGTCGTCGGTGCCGGGAAGGCGTCCATGGCGATGGCGGGCGCCCTCGAAGCGCAGTACCCAACCGTGCCGTTCGCTGGCAGCGTGGTGGTGCCGCATGGCTATCCGGAGACGTTTCCGCCCGGGCTCCAGGCCCCGCGACAGATCCGCGTCCGCACCGCAGGGCACCCCGTCCCTGACGAGGCAAGCGCCGAGGCCGCACGCGCCGCCCTCGGCTGTGTCGCGGCGGCAGCCGACAGCCACCTCGTCCTCGTGCTCCTTTCTGGCGGCGGCTCCGCGCTCTGGACCTGTCCCCCCGACGGCATTGCGCTCCGCGACTTGCAGGTGCTCAACCGCTGTCTCCTCGCCAGCGGCCTGCCCATCCACATCATGAACGCCGTGCGCAAGCACGTCTCGCGCATCAGCGGGGGGCGCCTCGCCGCAGCCGCCCACCCGACCCCTATCGTTGCGCTCGTCCTGTCCGACGTCGTCGGCAACGACCTCGCGAGCATCGCCAGCGGCCCCACCGTAGGCGACGCCACGACACGCGCCGAGGTGCGCGCCCACCTACACCAGGCCCACCTCTGGAGCCGACTCCCTGCGCCCGTCGCGGCGCACCTCGACTCGGACGTGGGCGTGCCGCTGACGCCGTCCGACGAGCGCCTAGACGGGGCTCACACCCTGCTCCTCGGCTCCAACCGCGACGCACTCGACGCGGCCGCAGCGGAAGCACGTGCCCGTGGCTATGCCGTCGTCGTGGTCACCGATAGCATGGCGGGCGAAGCCCGGGAGGTGGGCGCGGCGCATACGCGAGCGGCACTCGGTCACGCAGGCCCGACCGCGCTGCTCTGGAGCGGCGAGCCGACCGTCACGCTCACCGGGACAGGTCGGGGCGGTCGGAACCAAGAAACCGCCCTGGCTGCCGCCTTAGCGCTCGACCAGGGCCTTGGCGACCTCGTTGTGCTGTGCGGGGGCACGGACGGCATCGATGGGCCGACGGACGCCGCTGGAGCCTGGGCCACGCCGCACACAGTCTCGGCTGCCCAGCGCCACGGCCTCGACGCCCGAGCGCACCTCGCAAACAACGACGCGTATTCCTTTTTTGACCGGCTCGCTGGGCTCGACGACACCGCTGGCGGGCTGCTTCGCCCTGGCCCGACCCACACAAACGTGATGGACCTGCACGTGGCGCTCGTCGCGTAGCGAGGCCCCGGCGTTTCGCGCGTCAAGTCCAGTCGAAACTACGAGGCTCCGCCTTCGTCTCGGTCCAGTCTCGGCGCGTTCTTTGCGTATCCTGCCACGCTGCACGTCCGCAGCCCGCGACTGTCCTCCGCCACCCAGTCTTCTTGGTATGCGCCCCCTCTTCCGCTTTGCCGCGGGTTGCCTCGTTGCCCTCCTCGCGCTCGCGCCCGGGGCCTCGGCCCAGACCGAAGGCCTGCTCCAGATCAACGACGACGTGCACGAGTTTCTGCTGCGGCAGCACACGCGCGGGCTGCTGCCGGGAGCGTTCGTGACCAACCAGCCGCTCTCGGCCTACCAGGCCCAGGAGTACCTCACACGCCTCGCCGACTCAGAAGAAGCGCGGGCCGCCATGACAACCACGGACCGGCGCCTGCTGGCCGAGTATCGCGGCGACACCCCGGGCGCAAGCGTCGGCTTCGTGCGTGACTACGCGCCAGCGCTCTACCGCGACGGCCGCTCGTTTATCTCCGCGACGGGCGAAGACTACGCGTTCCAGGCCGAGCCACTCGCCTACCTCTCCCTCGGCAGCGCCCGGCAGACCGGCGCCGCGAGCGCGTTCGGCGACCAGGTCACGACGCTCCGCAACACACGCGGCTTCCGCGTCGCAGGGCACGTGGACCTATCGGAGACCACCAAGATCTTCGTCGAGTCCCGGGTGATGGACAACCAGTACACGCTCCCGCTGGGGGCTGTCGCGGACGAGAGCCCCGACTACCGCCCCTTCGGCGAGCGCATCGGCGAGCGTGACTTCGACAACGGCGACACGTACGACTACTGGCTCGTCTCTGGCGTCGTCGGCTTCGATTCGAAGCACTTCGAGGCGCGCTTCGGGCGCGACCAGAACCGCTGGGGCCCCGGCTACGGGAGCCTGCTCCTCTCCAACTACGCCCC
>JBCBEX010000116.1:0-10676 GCA_038528235.1 Bacteroidota bacterium | reverse complement strand
GTGTATGACGTGGTGTCGCTGTCTGTCCAGAAGGCACGACCAATGAAGAGGCAGAGGTTCAACGGTTAACGCCTGAGTACACCCTCGTGCTGGTCGGGACAGACAGCGACACCACGTCATACACACGCACCAATTCAACCTGGCTCCGCAACATGCGCCCGACACACAGCGATGCACTCGCGCTGGTTCAGGCAACAGTCGAGCGTTCTCAACCGGATGAGGTTGGGGACCTCCTTCCACTACGTGGTGCAGAGGTACCGACAATTCCGATCCTCACGAGCGTGCAACTAACGTTCGTAGCGGGCCAGGATACGACGGCGGTTAGAGCACAAGGGCTTGCACGGCAACCTCAGCAATGGACTAGCAGCGGCTCTTGAGTCCCTCAGTAGCAAGAGCTTTAGTGCGAGAGGAGATGCTTGGCTAGTAAGCTTACCTGCACGAACTTCCGCACGTCACCTGACGCGGATTCACATGCATGACCTTCCTCCTGCCTTACGCCGAAGTCGCAGGCAAGGTCATGCCCAGAAGGGAGGGGAGGGCTCACTCCGCAATCTACTAGGCCGCAGGATCCCAACCCGTGCGCTCGCCGACGCAACGCGCAGCCTCGCGGTCATGGTAGCCGCGCGCCTTCCGCTTGTCGATGCGCTCCGCACGACCGCCCGTCAATCAGACCATGATCGTCTCGGTGCTGTCTTCTCAGACGTGGCTCGCCGGGTGGAGCGGGGGCAACCGTTCGCCGCGAGTCTAGAACGACACCCCAAGGTCTTCAGCCCGCTCTTTGGCCAGCTCGTCCGCGAGGGCGAACTCGCAGGCGCGCTCGACGCTGTGCTTCTTCGCCTGGCAGACCACCTGGAGAAGGCAGAGGCGCTGCGTCGCAAGGTCCGGATGGCGATGATGTACCCGGCGATCGTCCTCGCCGTTGCGTTGGCAACGGTGACGTTTCTTCTCACCGTGATCGTCCCCACCTTCGCGGACATGTTCGCGGACTTCGGAGCGGATCTACCCCTCCCAACGCGCATCGTGCTCGGTGTGACAGACGCTCTCCAGGCCTACGGATGGATCGTGCTCCTCGCATTGGGCGGAGTGGTTGTGCTTGCTCGGGGACTGCGCCGGGATCCGCGGGTCCAGCGTGCAACGGAGCAGGTTCGTCTACGGTTGCCCGTGTTAGGTCCGCTCTATGCAAAAGGGTTGACAGCGCGCGTTTGCCGCACCCTGGGGACGCTCGTTGAATCAGGCGTGGCGCTTGACGAGGCTCTCCGCGTAACCGCGACCTCGTCGGAGAGTCTGCTCGCCCGCGAGGCAACCGCCGAGATGCGCCGCCGTGTCGTGCGCGGTACCTCGCTGGCCGCTCCGATGGCGCGTGCGTCGTTCTTTCCGCCGATGGTGGTCCAGATGGTGAGCGTGGGGGAGGAGACGGCGCGTCTGAGCGAGATGCTCCTGCATGTCGCGCGGCACTACGAAGCTGAGGTCGATGCAGCAGTAGAGGCCCTTGCCTCGGTGATTGAGCCGCTCTTGGTCGTCGTGCTCGGTATCATCGTCGGTGCAATCCTCGTGGCGATCTATCTCCCGATGTTCGAGCTGACGAACGTCATCCAATAGAGAGCCTGAGTCAGCAGACCTTGGTCTCAGCGGACTCGAAGACTGTCCTGCGAGAAGTAACTCAGGTCAAGAGGTTATTACCCTGGCCTGTACCTGGTATGGTGTTGGCGCATCGCATAAGCAAAGCGAATAAGTACTTAGGCGAATAGGTATCGAGTCCCCCTCCGGGTACTTCGGTGAGTCCGAGGAGCGAGAGTGCTAACTATATGTGGCACTCTCGCTTTGCTTTAGGCCGTTCGAGAATTTTTGCTACTGCTCACGTCAGTAGGCCCTAAAGTTTGCTCCTTAGAGAGTGCATAGCCAATCCAAGTTATAGGTGTCAAAAATAGGCCGCCAAGAGCAAGTATAATTCTAATGTACAGCTGTCTAGGGTCTGGCTCAACAATAACCCCTTTGAGGGGCAGTATGGGGCCTTGGACTACGCTAGCCTCATCGCCAATGGCTATCGCTTCGCTTACGTTTGATGTTATTCTATAGATTTTACCATTAGATAATTCGACATTATACCTCCTTTCATTTTCTATCACCTCTATTATTTCATAGTGAGACGGTTCTTGAAATACTAAAAAGGAAGTGTCAATCAAAAATAAAATAGCAAATAAGTTAATAAATATAACAAAAAACAAATCCTTGTCCATCGTTCAAGATTGATATCTAAGGATGTGGCAACACAAGTGAAGGAGTGGAATTTAATGTAGTCGGGGTGATCCTCGACTTCGGTCGGCCTCACATAAAAGAGAGAGCGCCATTATTGCGCTCTCTCTTGTTGTTTTGATTCGACTAGCACACGGTCTGCCTATCGGCCAGCCGTGTCGAGCGCGGTCATGTCGCCGGGCATGATGTCCGCCGACTCGTAGACGCGCACGTAGTCGACCTCCATGCGTACCGGGAAGATGCTGTCGTCGATCGGCCCGCCGGCGCGGCCCCACGCCCCGCCGACGGCGAGGTTGAGGATGATGTTGTACGGGTGGTCATAGGGCCACGCGCGCCAGCCGGTGCCCTCGTTCATGTAGGTGAAGTAGCGCGTCCCGTCGAAGAAGATGTCGATGCGCTCGGGCGTCCATTCGAGCGCGTAGACGTGGAAGTCGCCCTCAGCGTCGACGGTCTCGATGCTGCCCTTGCGCTGCTCCCAGTTGCGCCAGTAGTAGGCCTTGTTGTGGACGGTGCCGTGGACGTGGTTCATGTCGTAGCCGACGTGCTCCAGGATGTCGATCTCGCCGGAGTTGGGCCACGCGTCGCAGGTGGGGCTGCCCTGCCAGTCGTCGGGGGCTTCGCAGGTAGTCGCGTAGCGGTAGGGGTCGGTGGGGAGCATCCAGACGGCAGCCCAGGTGCCCTGACCAGCAGGTACGCGCGCGCTCACCTCCACGCGGCCGTAGAGCAGGTCGCCCTTGCCCTCGGTGTGGATGCGGCCGGACGTGTACTCGGCGTTGTCGTACTGCTCTTTGTGCGCCTCGATGACGAGCACCCCGTCCTCCTGACGGACGTTCTTCAGCCGGTCCGTATAGGCCTGGTCCTCGTCATTGACCTTGCGCGCGGGCCAGACGTTGTAGGACCACCGCGTCGAGTCCGGTGCGCCGACGCCGTCGAAGTTGTCCTCCCAGGCGAGCGTCCAGGTGCGCTGGTCCTGCTGCCGCTGGCGCACGACAATCGCGCTCAGGATCGGCTCGCTCACGACGGGCTCAAAGGCGATGTCGAGCTGGCCGTCGGTCACCTGGACGTTCTGGGCCGTGCGGGTCAGGGCCGAATGGTGCTTCTCGTCGCGCGCCTTGCGCACGTCGAGGCTGTCGATGACGAGGGCGTCCTCGGCGCGAACGAGGAACACGCGGCTGCCGACGGGCTCGTCCTCAGGCTCGGAGAAGTGGAACGTGACGTCGTAGAAGCCGTCGGGGAGCGGGTGCGCCACGGCGAGGTCGCCGGTGCGGTAGGTGCGGTAGAGGAGGCCGTCCTGGCTGCCGAGCGTCGTGTCGATGGTGGCCGCGGTGCCCTGGACGAGGTCCTCGTCGGCTAGGTACGCCACGCCGTCAACGCCCTCATACGCCTCGCCGCCCACGTTGACGGCCCACACGACGGCGTCGGCATACGTGATGCCCGGAGGCGTGGCGGTGGATGCGTTGGTGGCGGTGTCGGCATCGGGGCCCTGCGCACAGCCGACAAGGAGGCCGAGCGACAAGAGTAAGACGCAGGGGAGGAAGGAGAGAGGCGATCGGTTCATCAGGCTCATCGGGCTAGTCGAGTGAGTGGAGCACGGCGCAGCGCGTAACCGCCTGTCTTGAAGGGGGAGGCGGCGCGCTCGCGGCCTAAAGATCCGCAATGAGGTCCATCAATGCAGGGGCACGAGGGCCCAGAGCCGCACATACTGCACGGTGAATCAATTTGGAAGGAGGTAGCACTGGTTAGCTATTTGACTTTATTGGGTCTGCCTGGCTATGTAGTACAAAGGGTCCGCGTCCGAGCGCCGCCCCGCCGTTCTTTCCGCCTTCCGGTCGTAGGCGTCCCGCGTACGCCGGACATCCCCGAGAAGACCATGCAGGCTCGACTCTCTCTCCTCCTCCTCTTCGTACTTCTCGGCGCGGGATGGACGCTCCCTGCGGTCGCCCAGTCCGCCGACCGCGTCTTTGTCCAGATCGACTACGTGGCCGTGCCGGAGGGCGGCGAAACCGACTACCTCGCCGTCGAGCGTGAGATCTGGAAGCCGATCCACCAGGAGCGCGTCCGCGCAGGCCTCATCGAGGACTGGGTCGTGCTCGAAGCGCGCCTCGCCACCACGACGAGCGCCTACAACTACCTCACCCTCACGATCTTCGAGGACTTCGCGCAGCTTGAAAGCGCCATCCCCGGCAGCATCGTGGCGAAGGCGCACCCGGACGCGGACACCGAAGTGATGATGGACCGCACGCTCGACTCGCGCGACATTCTCCACACGGAGGTCTGGGAGCTCGTGGCGACCGTCGGCGAGGGCGGTGCCAACCGGCCCGAGGCGGCGCGCTACGAGGTCCTCAACTTCATGATGGCCCCGCCCACCGCGACGGCGGAGTATGAGGCCACCGAGCAGGATGTCTGGAGGCCGATCCACCAGGCGCGCATCGACAACGAGACGCTGAGCGGCTGGGCCGTCTACCGACTCGTCCTGCCCGCCGGAACCGCGGTGAACTACAACTACCTCACGATCGACTACTACACCGACCTGGGCGACTACGCCGAGCCCGTCGACGAGCCGCTCATGCGCCGCGCCCACAACGCCTCCGCCGCCGAGATCGAGACGATGATGGACCGCACCGAGGCCTCGCGCGTGATCTACAAGTCGGAGCTCTGGAACGTCGTCGAGTCCGTCGGCGATGTGCGCGTCACCTCTGCAGAAACATCGGCAGGGGAATAGCTCCTTTCATTCGCCTGGCCCCAGTTGCTTCGGCGTTTCACCGGAGCCTTCGGGAAGCTGCTTCGGCGGCGCGTTCTGCTCCTGGCCCTGTTGGTCTTGAACCAGCGTCCACGGCTCTAAGACGGTCTCGGGGAGGCCGTCGAGGAAGCGGGTGGGGCGGGCGAAGAAGTCGCCGGTGCGGCGGCGGCGCTGGAGCATCGGGTAGCTCACAAAAAGCTGCCGCTCGGCGCGCGTGACCGCGACGTAGAGCAGCCGCAGCTCCTCGTCGATCTCGGCATCGGAGCCGAGGCTGTACTGCGACGGGATGACGCCGTCGAGCGCCTGGATGAGGAACACGCTGTCGAACTCCAGGCCCTTCGCTGAGTGGATCGTCGAGAGGACGAGCGGCGGCTCGTCGTCCAGCGCGGCCTCGGCGTCGAGCGCGGTGAGGTCGATGGGATCGAGCGTGAGCGCTTCGAGGAAGTCGCCGCGGCTGGCGTAGCCCTCGGCGAGGCCCGCGACGTGGTCGAGGTCCTGCTGGCGCTTCGGGTGGTCCTCGGTGTAGGTCCGCGCGAGGATCGGCTCGTAGTAGCCGAGCAGCGTTTCGAGTTGTACGGGCAGGCCGTCATCGGAGGCTCGTAGCGCCTGCAACAGCGCGGCGAGGCGCTTGATCTCCTCCACGAAGCGTGGGCTCACGAATGGCGCGTCGAGCGCGTAGGGGTCCTCGGCCTGCGCGATCCAATCGACCAGCTGTGCTGCCGTCTTCGGGCCGATGCCGTCGAGCAGCCGCAGCACGCGGTTCCAGGCCACGGCGTCGGCCGGGTTCTCGGCCACGCGGAGGTGGGCCAGCACGTCCTTCACATGCGCCGCCTCGTTGAGCTTCAGCCCGCCGAACTTCACGAACGGGATGCGCCGCCGGTTGAGCTCCGTTTCGAGGTCGTACGAGTTGTAGCCGCTCCGGAAGAGCACCGCCATCCGGTTGAGCGGGGTGCCGCCCTCGCGCTCTTCGAGGACCACCTGGCAGACGAACTTGCTCTGCCACGCGTCGTCGGGAGCCTGCACGAGCGCGGGCAGCTCGCCGGTCTGTTTCTCAGTGAACAGCGTCTTCTCGTATTTCTCCTGTGCCTGCTCCAGCACGCGGTTGGCGAGGTCGAGGATGGGCTGCGTCGAGCGGTAGTTCTCCTCCAGCTTGTAGAGTTTCGTGCCGGGAAAGTGCGTCGGGAAGTCGAGGATGTTGCGGAAGTCGGCCCCCCGGAAGCGGTAGATCGACTGCGCGTCGTCGCCGACGGCGGTGACGTTGCCGTGGACGGCCGCGAAGTGCCGCACGAGGTCGGCCTGCATCCGGTTCGTGTCCTGGTACTCATCGACGAGCACGTGGCGGCATCCGGCGCTGACCTGCCGCGCGGTGTCGGGGTGCTGCTGGAAGAGGTGCTGCGTCTGGAGGAGGAGGTCGTCGTAGTCCATCAGCCCGTGGCGGCGCTTGTAGTCCGCGAAGGCCGTCTGGAGCGCGTCGAGGTCGTCGAGGTGGACGAGGAACTGCGGGTACTTCGCCTCGACCACGTCGTCGAGCCGTAGCGCGCGGTTGGCGGTCGCCGAGAACATCGCCTGGAGCGTGCGCTTCTTCGGGAACCGCTTGCGCCCCGAGCCCAGCCCGCGCTCCGTGCGAATGAGGTCGATCACATCGGCACTATCCGTAGCGTCGAGGAGCGTGAAGCCCTTCGGGTAGCCGATTTTCTCCGCGTGGATGCGCAGGATCTGCAGGCAGAAGCTGTGGAACGTGCCGCCGCGCACCCGCTGCGCGCGCCCGTCGAGAAGGTCGGCGGCGCGGTTGAGCATCTCGCGCGCTGCACGCCGCGTGAACGTGAGCAGCACGATCTGCTCGGGTGGCGTGCCCGTCTCGATGAGGTAGGCGACGCGCCAGACGAGCGTCCGCGTCTTACCCGTCCCCGCGCCCGCCACGATCAGCGTGGGACCGCCTGGGGCCGTCGCGGCGGCGTACTGCTGCTCGTTGAGCGCCCCGGCGTAGTCGAGCGTCAGCGCAGCCTCCGGGGTGGCGGGCGCATCAGGCGTCGGGTCGGGCTTGAGGACGAAGCGGCGGGCCACGGCGGGGAAGGGGGAAGTAGGAAGTTTGAAGGGGGAAGTGTACGGACGCGGCAGGGCCGGGGAGAGGTTCGTCCATGTTGCACGCGTCGGAAGCAGGCTGCTCGATCCAAACGGACCCGGGAGGTTGTGGCGCCCGTACCTTGGCGCTTCGTCTCTCCCAAGTGCCTTCTCATGTCCGACGCCCTTCCCACGCCCGTCATCCCCGACGGCCCCTCCATCCCTGACGACCTTGCCACGGTCCGCGACACGCTGCTCGCCGCCGAGCGCGTGGTCATCACCTCGCACCTGCGCCCTGACGGCGACGCCCTCGGCTCCACGCTCGGCCTCGCGCTCTTCCTGCGGGGCCTCGGCAAGACCGTCCACTGCTTCAACCCCGACGTGCCGCCGCGCAACCTCGGCTGGCTTCTCGACGAACTCGGCGAGGTCGTGCAGTTCGACACGGGCGACATGGCGCACGTGCAGGCCGTCGCCGAGGCCGATGTGATCGCGGTCGTCGACACCAACGCCAAGCAGCGGCTCGGCTGGATGGGCAACAGCGTCCAGGGCGCGAAGACGACGAAGGTGCTCATCGACCACCACCCGCGCCCGGAGAACTGGTTCGACCAGACGTATGTCCGCACCGAGGCGGCCTCGACGGCGGAGCTGATCTACGACCTCATCGCCGCGCACGACGTGTCGGCCATCGACACCGGCATCGCGACGGCGCTCTACACGGGCATCGTCACGGACACGGGCTCGTTCCGCTTCGGCGCGACGCGCCCGAGCACGCACCGCATCGTCGCCGACCTGATGGAGCGCGGCGGCATCACGCCCGAGCCGATCCACATCGCGATCTACGACGGCGTCCAGCGCGAGGACCTGCGGCTCTTGAGTTTGGCCCTCAAGACGATCCGCACGCACTACGACGGCCGCCTCGCCACGCTCTACGTCGCCCAGCAGATGCTCGACGAGACGGGCGCGCCGATGGACGCCTCGGAGCCGTTCGTGCAGTACGCGCTCAGCCTCGACGGGGTGGAGGCGGCGGTGATCTTCCGCGAGGTCAAGGGCGGCGTGAAGGCATCGTTCCGCTCGAAGGGCGACTGCCCGATCAACGGCTGGGCCGCGCGCTTTAAGGGCGGCGGCCACCCCAACGCCGCCGGTGCGTTCGTGAAGGGCGGCGAACTCCACGACACCATCAAGCGTGTCGTGAAGGCCGCGCCCGAGCATCTCACAGGCGCCCCGGAGGAGTTCGAGGCGTCGGACACGCTCTCCGCCGAGACGATGGCCCTCCTCCAGGCGATGCGCGAGCAGGGCGGGTGATGTATCAAGGTATGGAGGTTTGAACGTGTGAACGTGCAGGCCACCGCGCCACGCCGCGAGCTTTCTCTCGTTCATACGTCCGCACCTGCACACGTCCACACGTCCCCATGACCGACCGCGCTGCCCGCCTTGCCTTCGTCCTCGACCTTGCCGTGGAGGTGGGCGCGCTGACGCTCGACGGCTGGGGGCGCACCACCGGGACAGCCAAGACGGCGGACCGCTTCGACGTGGCGACGGAGTACGACAGCCGCGCCGAGGCGCTCGTGCGCGAACGCCTCGCGGCAGCGTACCCGGGTGAACCGATCCTCGGCGAGGAGGGCGGCCTCGAAGGCGACCCCGGCGCGGCCCGCACGCGGCTGTGGGTGGTCGACCCCATCGACGGGACGCTGAACTACCAGCGCGGCCTGCCGATGTACGCCGTCAGCATCGCCTTCTGCGAGGACCTCGTGCCGACCGTCGGCGTGACGCACTGCCCGGCTAACCAGCAGACGTTCGCCGGGGCGACTGGTCTCGGCACGACGATGCAGATCGCCGACCGCGCGCCCGTGCCGATGCGGCCCAACGCGGACGTGGCCGCCCATGACCTCTCGGCGTCCGACGCGCTCTTCGACGTGACTGGGCCGGGCACCTACGCGTTGGTGGCTGCCGCCGACCGCCTCAGCGTGCCGCGCCAGACGTGGCGCTACCTCCGCAGCGCGTGCATGAGCTTTGCCTACGTCGCTGCCGGGCTGCTCGACACGACGCTGCACTCGGGCCTTTCGCTCTGGGACTGCGCTGCGGGCGACCTGCTCCTGCGCGAGGGCGGGGCCCCCGGCATCACGGACTTCGACGGGCAGCCGCTCTTCCCCGACCGCCTCGCCGCCTGGCTGGACAACACCGCCGAGGCCACCCGCGCTGCCTTTCCCGCGACAGCCGCCGCGTCGCAGACGTTGCTCGACGGCCATGCCCTACGCCTCGTCGCCGAGGCTCGCGCCGGTGAAGGAGGACTGCCAACCGGGCAGCCGGGGCGGTAGCGAGACACAGAGCATCCTGCTCCATTCCTGTCATCCTGAGCGGAGCAGCCATCGGCTGCTTAGCCGAAGGATCTGTGGGTCAGCTTCAAAGCTTCAAGAAAAGCTTCGAGGTGGACAGAAATCCTTCGACTCGCTGCGCTCGCTCAGGATGACATCGGTTTGAGTTTGCAACGTGGAGTTTGGGTCACGGTCGCTTCGCTCCTGCGTCCCCAAGAACTGTCCTCCTCACGCGTGAGGGGGACAGTCCGAGGAGCGGAGTTCGTCAGAACGGAGGCGACGCAGGACGGGGGGAGCCGCCCCAGCACAGCGCGTCAATCGTAATACCTCTGTTGCTTATGCATCGGGTGTCGATGTATACTCTCGCATGGATACGACGCAACTCTTCCGGGGCACGCTCCAGACGGTGGTGCTCCGCCTGCTCGCCGAGCGCGGGCGCATGTACGGCTACGAACTCACCCAGCACGTCCGCGACCGCACCGACGGCGCGCTGACCATCAGCGAGGGCGCGCTCTACCCGCTTCTCCACAAGCTCGTTGCGAACGGCCTCCTCGACGTAGAGGGGGCGCGGGTGAACGGGCGGCAGCGGAAGTACTACCACGTCACCGCCGAGGGCCGCGCCGCCGCCGCCGAGCAGGTCCGCGCCTTCGAGGCGTTCGTCGAGACGATGCGCGACGTGCTCGCCCCTGCGCCGCCGAATCCGTCTGCCGCCTAGCCCTGCCGCCTGTGCATACGCCCGACCCGTCTAGCGCTCCGCTCACCGACGCGCAAGTCGCCCACATCGTCGCCGATCTCAAGCGGCGGGGGCTGCTCTACGTCCCGCTCCTCGACGACCTCGTGGACCACGTCTGCTGCCTCACCGAAGCGCGGCGGGCCGACGGCGACCCGTTCGAGGACGCCTACGCGGCGGCCCTCGCTGACTTCGGCGGCACGCGCGGGCTGCGCCGGGTCCAGCGCCGCGCTCGCTCTGCCGCTTCGCCTCACACCACGCTCCTTCGACGCATGACCTACGCTTCCTCTGCCTTCGTGGCGGTCCTTTTCGTCGCGCTCTCGTTCAACGCGAGCGCGCAGCAGCCGTCCACGTTGCCCTTCGCCAAAGAGCACCTCGTGCGTGTTTCCGCCGAGTTCGGCCAAGTTGGCAAGATTTGGCGCAACACCCAGCAGGTGCACCGCGGCGTCGACTTCGTGGTGCCGGAGGGGACCCCGATCTACGCGACCGGGCCGGGCACCGTCGAACTCCGCGACGATCCGACCAGCTACGGCCTCAACATCGTCCTGACGCACAGCGAGACATACACCTCGCGCTACTC
>JBCBEX010000115.1:0-10722 GCA_038528235.1 Bacteroidota bacterium | reverse complement strand
CTTCGCGAGGCCGAGTAGTGCGGTGCGTGCCTCGGACTCGGGAAACGTCAGCAGATCGCCAATCGCTTCGGCGGCGAGGGCTTCCATCCGGGCGCGGGCGTAGGCGACGCCGCCGTTGTCGTAGACGAACCGCACCACCCGATCCACATCGGCGCGGGTCTTTTTGCGACGCTTGACCAGCTTGCGAATCGCCTTGGCCTCGCGCGGGGCTGCCTGGTCGAGGGCGTAGATGAGCGGCAGCGTGAGCTTGCGCTCCTGCACGTCGTTGCCGAGCGGTTTGCCCACGTCCACGTCGCCGTAGTCGAAGAGGTCATCGCGGATTTGGAACGCGAGGCCGAGCGTCTCGCCGACATGCCGCAGGCGCGCGACCGTAGTCTCGTCGTCCGTGACGCTGATCGCGCCGCATGCGAGGCAGGCGGCAATGAGGCTGGCCGTCTTGTCGCTGATGATCTGGAAGTAGATCGCCTCGGTTGTGTCGAGGCGGCGGCTGTGCTCCAGTTGGCTCAGTTCGCCCTCGGCCATGCGGCGGACGGCGTCGGAGACGGTGTGAAGGAGGTCATAGTCCTTCGCGTCGAGGGCGAGCAGGAGACCCCGGCTGAGGAGGTAGTCGCCCAGCAGCACGCCCACCTTGTTCTTCCACAGCGCCTTGATCGAGAACACGCCGCGTCGGGTCTCCGCGTCGTCGACGACATCGTCGTGGACGAGCGTGGCTGTGTGCAGCAATTCGACGAGGGCGGCACCCCGGTAGGTCGTATCCGACACCTCGCCGAGCAGCCGCGCCGCGAGCAGCACGAGGATCGGACGGATCTGCTTGCCCTTGTGCTTCAGGATATACTGCGTCACCCTGTCGAGCAGCCACACGTTCGACTTCATCGCCGCGCGGAAGTGCTGCTGGAACGCCGCCAGGTCAGCCTCAATGGGCGCGCGGATCTCGGCGAGCGAACGCGTAGGCGCCTGCGCGAGCAGAACGGCAGGTTCTTGCTTCAGACCCGAGACAGGGACAGCGGGCGATGAGGCCGTGGGGAGCGAGGCAGGAGGCACCGGTGCGGGAATCGCCGGGGTGGGGAGGGCGAGCGTGTCGGGCATGGGCTGCCTCAGGCTACAACTTTCAGTTTGGATTGAAAGCTGGTACGCTACCTGGGGCGCTCGGTTGCGCGCGAGTCGTGTGCAGTTTTAGGGGACGTCGAAGCCCCGCGACGCTTTGAGAATGGCATACCACTCCTGCCGATCAAGCGTGAGCTGGGTCGCCTCGGCCGCCGCGTGCAAGCGTTCGGTCTTGCCCGTACCGAGCACGGGGCAGATCCCGGCAGGGTGGCCGAGGACGAACGCTAGGGCAACCTGGTCGAGCCCAGCGTTATGGTTCTCCGCAATCTCCGAAATCACCTGTCGGACGCCTGATGCTTGGTCATCGTTACCGGAAAAGAGCCGACCACCGCCCAGAGGGCTCCATGCCATGGGGCTGTAGCCGTGCTGGACGGCGTGGTCGAACGTGCCGTCGAGCATCGTGTCCGTGTAGAGGGGCGAGGCTTGCACCTGGTTGGTGACGAGAGGCAGATCGAGGTGCGCCTGCAGGGCATCGATCTGGCCCGGTGTGAAGTTCGAGACGCCAAACGCGCGAACCTGCCCCGAGCGGTGCATCTCATAGAAGGCTTCGGCGACTTCGTGAGGGTCGAGGAGCGGGTCGGGCCGGTGCAGGAGCAGGAGGTCGAGGTAGTCGGTGTTCAGGTTCTTGAGCGACCGGGCTACCGAGGAGCGGATGTGCGACGCTGAGGTGTTGTAATGCTTAATGCGGTGGTCTGGGCGCGCGTCCTTCACGAGCGCAATGTTGCACTTGGTAACCAGTTCCATCTGCTGACGAAGGCCAGGACGCAGCGCCAGCGCCTCGCCGAAGAGGGCTTCGCACGTGTAGCCACCATAGATGTCCGCGTGGTCGAACGTCGTCAGGCCGAGGTCGAGCGTGGCCTCGATCCAGTCGAGCCGCTGCGCTGGGGTAAGGTCCCACGCAGCGAGGTTCATCAGGCCGGGGATGATCCGGGTGACCTCAGGGCCGGAGGGATGGAGGCGGACGCGCATGGGAAAAGGGGATAGCAATAGGCACAAGGGAACAGCTGAAAAGGTAGCACCCCCACGCGGTGTGAGGGGCGATGCAGGAGGACGAGCCCGCGCGGTCCGTGACGGCGTGGGCAGACGTGCCCGTGTGGGAAAGCTGGGTGCCCTGACCCCTCAAACGGTGCTCCCTAGCACCGCTTGTCCGATGCCGCAGCCGAGGCAGCCGCCTTGCGTGCAACGCGAACGGTGTAGCTGCTGGACGCCCTGTGCGTCCAGGGCGCTCTTCAGCGAAAAGCCACGCTGCCGATAGGTCCGCAGCAGCGCATCGCGGGGTGCGGGAAGCGCGTCGTAGACATCCAGCACGCGCGCGTCGAGTGCAGCATCATCAGCCTGCGCGGCATGCACTAGCAGCAGCGGAAGCACTGCGTTTGTGAGAACGACGTCGGCGCGAGCCTGACCGATTGCCGCGGGCAGGTCCTTGGCGAGCCGCCGGTCGAGTCGTACGTGGGTGTCCCAGAACGTGCCTGGCGTGGACTGGCGCACAAGCGTCCGCAACGCAGCCACCGGCTTCGTCGCGCGCAGCGCCTTGAGCAGGGCCGCGCGAACATCACCGTGGAGCAGGCCGCCGGGGCGGGACAGAGCCGCCGCCTGCGCAATCCGTCGCGGGGGAAAGTTGGCGGGCCGCAGCCGGAAAAACTGCCACTCCACGGCGCTCATACGGCGCACGGGCTCGCGGTCGTCGGCGACGCCGAAGCGGGCGCGAAGGTCGAGCGCGTAGGCTGCCGTGTGTGCATCGGCAGCCACGAGTGCGTGGTGGGAGGGCAGCAGGCCGGCCGTGCCCAGGAGCAGCGCCTCGGCGTCCCGAGCATCGCGCTGGGCGCGGAGCCGCGCAAGGGGGACGCGCAACGCCAGGTTGTGCATCGCATCAGCATTCGGACTGTAGCCAAGCGCGCGCAGGATCTGCCGGTAGAGCACCTCGTCAAGGTCCGGAGTGATGGCGAAGGCCCGCTCCAAGAGCGCCGCCTTCGTTCGAACGCGCTCGATTCCAAGTCGTCGGATCTCGTCCCGCTTAACCGACGCCGGAACCCGCTCCACCGTCGGGGCGCATGGGAAGTCAGGATGCGGCTGGGCGTAGAAATCGTGCAGGAGGCGCCGCAGTGACGTTTGCAGGCGCGGGTAGAGCACGACCTCCGGCAGCAGCGTTCCGTCGTGGCGCGGAAGCGTGCCCGTTTGGGCATCGTCGCAGAGGACGACGTGGAGCACAGTGCGGTCGTAGCGTGGGTCCTCATGGTGGCGATGCACGAGCCACTCTCCCGAGGTACGATGGACTTCCACATCGCCGCGCCAGTCAATCGTGAGGCCGTCCGGCGTGGTCAAGCGGAGGTGCGCCTCGCGAAAGTCCGGCCCGCCGTCCGTGTTGAGCGTGCCTGGATCGAGGATCGATACCAGCGCGCCATCAGTGGTGCGCAAGTCGGTCGTATCGAACCGACGCTCCTGCCAGACATCCTGGATGACCGCCTCGGGAACGTGCGCGACGCGGGCGTCCGGCTCGTGGAGGTCAATCCGGACGGGAGGGGCCTGCCACTCGTAGACGGTGACATCATAGCGTGCGACGGGCTCGCCGAGGCGGTCCAGGATCGCGGTGTCGGGGGCGGTGCCTCGCAGCACGGTCCAATCGTGCAGGGCGGCGCGGAGTTCGGGCGGGGCCGGAAGCGTAAGCATAGAGAAGAGGCGGCCAGAGAGAGAACAGTCTGCACATCAAAGACACGCGACCGTACTTCACATAACCTCCGTGTTCGATCAAGTCCCCCGTACGTGACGCTTGACATGCGAGGGCGGCAGGAAGCACCTTCTGAAGTCTCCCCCCAACCCACGCTCGTCGCCATGGACCGCCGCCGTTTTCTTCGCGATGCCCCCGTTCTCGGTGCGGGCGCGGCCCTCGGCGCAGCGTGCGCGGGCGACCCAGCCGAAGCCAACGCCCCGGCGGTGCAAACCGCGGAGCGCGTCCGCTGGCGGCTTGCGTCGAGCTTCCCGCGCTCGGCCGAGATCATCTACCGGGCTTCCGAGCACCTCGCCGAGCGCGTGAGCGCGCTCACGGACGGGCGCTTCCAGATCCGTGCCTACCCGGCGGGCGAACTCGTGCCCGGTCTGCAGGTCCTCGACGCCGTCCAGAACCGCACGGTCGCCATCGGGCACACGGCGGGGTACTACTACCTCGGCAAGAACGAGGCGCTCGCCTTCGAGACGGGCGTGCCGTTCGGCATGACCGCGCGGCAGCACAACGCCTGGATGACCGACGGCGGCGGCCTCGACGCCACGCGCGGCTTGCTCGCCGACTTCGGGATCGTCAACTTCCCCGGCGGCAACACGGGCGTCCAGATGGGCGGCTGGTTTCGCAAGCCCGTGGAGACAATGGCCGACCTGCAGGGGCTCAAGATGCGTATTCCGGGCCTCGGTGCTCGGGTGATGGACCGCCTCGGCGTCAACGCGCTCACGCTCGCGGGCGGCGAAATCTTCCAGGCGCTCGAACGCGGGGCCATCGACGCGACCGAGTGGATCGGGCCCTACGACGACGAGAAGCTGGGCTTTTTCAAGGTGGCGACGAACTACTACTTCCCGGGCTGGTGGGAGCCTTCAGCGATGCTCTCGTTTTACGTCAACCAGGCTCACTACGACGCGTTGCCGTCAAGCTACCAGGCCGCGCTCGATGTCGCGGCGGCGGAGACTAACGCCCGGATGCTCGCCGAGTACGACGCGCAGAACCCGGCGGCGCTCGCCCGGCTGCTCGACGCTGGCGTGACACTGCGACCGTTCTCCGAGTCCATCCTGACGGCCGCCCAGGACGCATCGATGGCGATGTTCGAAGAGACAGCTGCGGCAAACCCGACCTACCGCTCGGTCTACAACGGCTATCGGCAGTTCCAGGCTGCCTCGCAGCGCTGGTTCAACGTGGCCGAGCAGGGCTACGCACGCTTCCAAGGCCAGCAGAACGACTCGGTCTAGCCGTCGAAGCTTAGGAGCCGCAGGCCGTTGAGCGCGACGAGGACGGTGCTGCCCTCGTGGCCCACGACAGCGAGCGGCAGCGGCAGCCCGACGGTGAGGATGAAGCCGAGCATCACTACGATCACAGCGACGGCGAAGCTGAGGTTGACGATCAGCGTGCGCCGTGCGGCCCTGCTCAGCGCGACCGCATAGGCCAGCTTGTCGAGGTCGTCGGCCATGAGCACGATATCGGCGGTTTCGAGCGCCACGTCGGTGCCCGCGGCGCCCATCGCCACGCCGACGGCCGCCGCAGCGAGCGCCGGCGCATCGTTGACACCGTCGCCCACCATCGCGGTGGGGCCGTAGCGTGCCTGGATCTCGCTGACGAGCGTGACTTTGCGCTCGGGGAGGAGCCCCGCGTGCACGGCATCGATGTGGCCGACCTTCGCTGCGATGTGCTCTGCGACGCCCGCGTTATCGCCAGTAAGCATCGCGACGTGGTCGATGCCAGCCTCCTTCAGCGCCCGCACAACGCCCGGCGCGGCCGAGCGCATCGTGTCGGCGAAGGCAAACGCGCCGAGTGGATTCCGACGACCACCGCGCTCTTCGGCCACGATCACGCCCGTCTGAGCGTTGGCTTCGAAGGCGGCGACCTGCTGCCGTGCCGCATCGTACGCACCGTCCTCCCCCTCGAAATACCGCGCGTTGCCAATATGAACCCGGATGCCTTCCACCGTCGCAGCGACGCCTTGGCCGACAGTCGCCTGGAAGTCCTCGGCGTCGGGCACATCGAGATTGCGAACGCGGGCGGCTTCCACGGTCGCGCGGGCGAGGTGGTGCTCAGAGTGGGCCTGGACGGCAGCGGCGCGGCGGAGGAGGTCATCTTCCGTCACATTCGCGCCGTCGAACACAGCGAGGCCAGTGAGCCGCGTCCGCCCCTCGGTGAGCGTGCCGGTCTTGTCGAACGCGACGGCCTTCAGCGTGGCGAGTTGCTCGACGTAGATGCCGCCCTTGAAGAGCACCCCGCGGCGTGCACCACTGGCGATGGCGCTCAGCACCGCTGCCGGGGTCGAGATGACGAGCGCGCACGGCGAGGCCGCTACGAGTAGCGTCATCGCGCGGTAGAACGTCGGTTCGAACTCGGCGTCCCAGCCGAGCATGGGGATCACTACGGCGAGCGCGGTGAGGGCGAGGATCGCGATGGCGTAGGGCGACTCGAAGCGGTCGAGCAGCCGCTGCGTGTCGGCTTTCGCGTCCCGGGCCTCCTCCACAAGCGCGATCATCCGCGCGAGCGCCGACTCGTCCGCACGCTTGGTCACCCGCACGGCGAGGTGCCCGTCCGTGTTGATCGTCCCGCCGAACACATCGGCGCCGACCTCCTTCGTCACCGGGACAGACTCGCCTGTGAGCGACGCCTCGTCGAGCGCAGCGCGCCCTTCGGCGATCGTGCCGTCGAGCGGGAGGCGATCGCCAGGGCGCACCTCGTACACATCGCCGACGGCCACCTCATCGAGCAGGGTTTCGACTGTACGTCCGTCTCGGCGGACACGGGCCGTCTCTGGGCGCAGGTCCATGAGCGCCTCGATCGCGCGGCGCGAACGCCCGAGCGCGATGGCCTGCAGCACTTCCGAGAGCGAGAACAGAAACAGCAGCAGCGCGCCCTCGAATGGCGCGCCGATGGCAAGGGCCCCGAGCGCCGCGAGGATCATCAGCAGGTCGATGTCGATCTCGCCGTGGCGCAACGACTGCAGGCCCGCCACCAGGCCGTGCCACCCGCCGAAGCCGAAGGCCGCTGCCCAGGCGAGCCAGGCCATCCATGTGGGCCACGCTAGCCCGTCCGCCACGAGTCCGAACGCGATGCCCAGCAAGCCGAAGCCTACGAACGCCGCATCGCGCTCCAAGCCGTGCACCCATGACCGCCATCCCTGCGAGGCTACGGCCTGGCGCGGGACGGACGGAGCCGGGTGGGTGACCGTCTGGAGCATGAGGCGCATCAGTAGGTTACACCTAAGCGAGTCACACACGGGTGGTGTGCATCCCGGTGGTTTGCACACGGGGGCGCAGGCCTTGTACGTTCTGCGCGCTCCTCGAACCCGCCACGCCGCGTTCCGATTCGCCGCTCGCTACGTCCACTTGTCTCCGCATCCGACCCGCTGTGGGCATGGCGTCCAGGCCGCTCTGGATCCTACTCGCTCTCTTCCTCGCTGCGCCTGCCGCCGCGCAGGGCGTGGTCCGCGGCGACCTGGGCGCGGTTCGAGACACGCTCATCCTCGACGACCCTGACCTGCCGCTGGCCTTGAAACCAGGGATCGTCCCGGGTTCGGTGCGCCTCGCGCTCGACGGCGTGCCGCTCGACAGCACCGCCTACCGTCTCGACCTGCGGACGGGCAACCTCGCCCTCGATCTGGGCTACACGCCCAACCCCGGAGCGCGACTGGTGGCCGTCTACCGAACGCTACCCTTCACGCTCGACCCGGTCTACGCGCGTCGCCGCATCGTTGTTGAGGAGGACAGTGTCCTGAGCGGGCCGATGCGCGTCGTGGAGTCCGAGCGGGCGACCGCCGATCCGCTCTTTGCCGAAAACCGACTGCGCCGCCGCGGTTCGATCTCGCGGGGGCTCACGGCCGGGAGCAACCGGGACGTGTCCGTCGAGTCGGGGCTGCGAATGGAGCTGCAAGGCGAGATTACCGAGGGCGTACGCGTCCAGGCCGTCCTCACCGACGAGAACACACCCATCCAGCCTGAGGGCACCACGCAGCGGCTCAGCGAACTCGACCGCGTCTACATCCAACTTGACACCGACCGCGGGCAGGCGCGCCTCGGCGACGTGGACCTTGCCTTCTCGGGCACTGAGTTCGCCACGTTTCGGCGGCGGCTGCAAGGCGCGGCGCTCTCGGCTGAGGTGCCGGGCGCGTTCGGTGGCACTTTCGCGGGCGGCGAGGTGACCGTGGCAGGGGCCGTCACACGCGGGTTGTTCCAGTCGCAGGACCTGGTGGCCATCGAGGGCGTGCAGGGGCCGTATCGGCTCTCCGGGCGTGAGGGCGAGGCCTTCATCATCGTCATCGCCGGGAGCGAGCGCGTCTACCTCGACGGGCGGCAGCTCACGCGCGGCGAGGCCAACGACTACGTCATCGACTACGCAACGGGCGAGGTCACCTTCACGCCGCGCACGCTCATCACCACCGAGCGCCGGCTCACGGTCGACTTCGAGTACACCACCTCCGAGTTCTCGCGCACCCTCGTCGGGGCCGAGGCGAAGATGCGCTTTGGCCAGGCCGGGCGCGGGCTTCGAGCCCAGCCGAGGGCGGCGCTCAGCGTGACGGTCCTGCGCGAGGCAGACGGCGCAGCGTTCGGCGACGAACTCGGGCTCACCGAGGCCGACCTCGATAGCATCGCCATCGCGGGCGACGCCGACCTCTTCATCTCCGGCGCGACGCCCGTGCCGTTCGAGGAGGACGAGAACTTCGCGCTCTACGCCCAGCAGGACACAACCTTCAACGGGCAGACCATTCCCATCTTCGTCCCCGCGCGGCCAGGCGATAGCCCCGTCTTCCGCGTTCGCTTTACCCGCGTTGCACCCGGTGCTGGCGACTACCGGCGCAGCAACCAGGGCATTAGCGGCATCCTCTTCGAGTGGGTCGGCAGTGGCGGCGACTACGTGCCGTTGCGCCGACTCCCGAAGCCCGAGTCGCAGCGGCTCGTGGACCTGACGGGCCGCGTCACTGTCGTGCCGGGCGTGGAGGTGTTCGGCGAGTGGGCGGGCTCCGCGCGCGACCTCAACACGCTCTCCTCCGTAGACGACGGCGACAACGATGGGCAGGCCTACATCGCCGGGCTGCGCCTCGACTCGCTCGAGATCGGCTTCGGGGCCGTGAGTGGGAGCGTGCAGCGGCGGCTGCGCCAGGCGCGCTTCGAGACGTTCGACCGCGTACGCTCGGTCGAGTTCAACCGGACGTGGAATCTCGGCCGCACGGGCAGCAGCGTTGCCGGCCTCGACTCGTTGCGAGAAGTCACAACGGAAGCGGCACTTCGCTGGAGCTTGGGCGAAGGCTACGTTCAGAGCGAAGTCGGCTGGCTCGATTTGGGGGGGGGCACGGCGTCGACCTCAACGTTCGGTAGCCAGCGCCAGGCTGTAGAAGTAGGGTGGGGACGTACGAGCGGTCTGCGGCTGCGCTATCGCTTCGACCGTGCCGCGAGCGAAGACGAGGGGTTATTGGCTTCGACTGGCCTTGCCTCGAACTCGATCACGAATCCAACTCGGTACAATGCTGAGCGCTGCTCGGCTCCCCCCGTTCTCGCGGCGCTCGAACTGTCCCCTTCGTCAGCGAGGGGGACAGCTTCGACCGCCGTCCAGGCGTGTCGAAGCGGGGGGAGCGAGGCCCAGTCACATGCACAGCTGACCGCAAACGCCATGTCAGAGCAAGGCGTCTTCCAACGGCAAAGCGCCGAGGCTGCGCTGCCGTTCCTCCAAAACAGGCTCACGCCGTCCGTCGCCGTCGAGCAGGAGCGGCGGTCGCAGGAGGTCGCCCGGTTTGGCCAGGTAGCCGCAGACAGCCTCCGCGCAGAGTCGTTTGCCTTTCTCGCCGTGCGTCCAGCACTGGCGTGGACCACGCCACGCCTCTCGGCCTCAGCCTCCGTTGAGTTTCGCCAGGAAGAGGAGGCCATCGCAGGAGCTTTTGCCGAGAGCGCCACGGGGCGGACACTGGCATTGGAGGGGAGCTACCGACCGAGCGGCGTATTCCAGACCGAGGCGCGTGTGAGTGCCCGTCGCCGATCGTTCACGGACGTCTTCCGCGAAGCGGGCCGCGCTGACACCGACGCGCTCGCCATCCGCTGGACGACGCGTGCGACGCCGCTACGCCGTGCCATCGCCATTAGCAGCACCTACGAAGCCCTCACCGAGCGCACCGCCATTGCACAGGAAACCTACGTGCTCGTTGGCCCCGAGCTGGGCGAGTTCGTCTGGGACGATGACAACGGCGATGGCGTCCCGCAAGTCGACGAGTTCCGACCCGAGTTGACGCCGCTCGAAGGCACCTACGTGCTCACGTTCGTCCCCGGCGACGACCTCGTGCCGACCATCGGCGTGCGGGCACAGGCGCGGCTCGGCCTCGAACCGGAGCGCCTGATTCCGCGTGACGCGCCCCGCTGGCTGCGCGCCCTCCGCTCCGTCTCGACGCAGACCACCATTGACGTGCAGGAGCGCTCCACGAGCCGCGACCTTGCAGGCGTTTACCTTCTCGATCCCGGCAACCTCCAGAACGAGAACACACTCCAAGGCCGCTTCCGACTCGTGCAGGACGTGACGCTCTTCCCCGGGGAGCCACGCTACGGCCTGCGCTTTACCGGCACCGCGCTCACGCGCACAAGCCAACTCGCTGCTGGTCGCGAGCGCGGTCGCCTACGCAGCCTTCGCGCCGACGGGCGCCTTCGTCTTCTCGACCCGCTCGAACTGCGCCTTGACCTCAGCACCGAGCGCGACGCGAGCACCAGCGACGCCTTTGCCTCGCGGAGCTACGACATCCGAAGCCAGACCGCCGAGCCTACGCTAGCTTGGACCCCGACTCCGGCCGTCACGCTCTCAGGCGGGTTCGCCTATGGTCGCAAGGAGAACCGCACAGCCATCGAAGGCCAGGCCACGGGCGCTACGGTGCTTCGGCTCCCTGTAGACGCACGGTTTGCGATTGCACG
>JBCBEX010000114.1:0-10855 GCA_038528235.1 Bacteroidota bacterium | reverse complement strand
ACCGCGTCGAACGTCGCGTCAGACGTAGCGAGGCCGCGCACGACTTCGACGAGCCTCATCACCGGCACGGGGTTGAAGAAGTGCATCCCGATCACCTGATCGGGCCGGTTCGTAGCGGCGGCGATCTGCGTAATCGAAATGGACGACGTGTTCGACGCCAGGATCGCATGGGGCGGCGCGCTACCGTCGAGTTGGTCAAAGATCTTGGCCTTGATGTCGGGGTTTTCGGTCGCTGCCTCGACGACGAGGTCTGCGTCCTGCACGCCCTGCGCGAGTCCTGTGCCGCACGCAATCCGAGCGAGGGTTTCGACCTGTTGCTCGGCGGTGAGCACGTCTTTCTTGACCTGCCGGGCAAGGTTTTTCTCGATGGTAGCGAGGCCCCGATCGAGGCGGTCCTGATCGAGGTCGAGGAGGGTAACGCGGTGGCCGTGCTGTGCGAAGACGTGGGCAATGCCGTTGCCCATCGTCCCCGCTCCGACAACCGCGACATGTTCGATCTGCATGAGTGAAGAGAATGAAATCCATTGGGGGAAAAGCCTCGGAAGATAGCGCGGCCTACCCCTTAGCTTGAGCGCCCCCAACGGAAAAGGCCGTCGACTCAATGGTGTGTCGACGGCCTTTTCCGTTGGGGGATTGGTTGGGGCGCTATTCCGTGGGTAGCGGACCAATGTATCGGGCCTTGTCTACCGCCACACCGTCCATGTCGTAGACCTCAACCGGGTCGTTCTTTTTGTTGACGAGTACCACCCGGGGTCGATGTGTGAGCGCGGCATCCTGGGTCATCTGCGCGTACGACATCACGATCACCTCGTCGCCGGGCTGGCAGAGCCGGGCAGCGGCACCGTTTAGACACACGATGCGACTCCCCGCCGTGCCAGGGATCGTGTAGGTTTCGAGCCGCGCGCCGTTGTTGTTGTTGACGATCTGCACCTTCTCGTAGGGCAGGATCTTGGCCGCTTCGAGCAGTTCCGTGTCGATGGTGATCGAGCCCTCGTAGTAGAGGTCGGCTTCGGTCACGGTGAGTCGGTGCAGCTTGCCCTTGAACATGGTCAGGAGCGGCGGCATCGTGAACGGCGTGGACGACGTAGGAGCGTTCATCGCAGGGGCGGTTGCGAGCGGATGGTGTGTGGCAGGGCGCCGACCTAGGTAATCATAGCGTAACCCAGAGTTCCGGTTTCCAGGAGTCCGGGCGGAGCCGCGTCGAGGAGGGCGCATGGGTCAGGGACGTTCGTCGGCGGGGACCGTGAGGAAGGCGTTGTCGATGAGACGAGTCGAGCCGAAGAACACCGCCACAGCAGCAAGGGCCTCGCGGCCCGGTTCAAGTGTCGGTACAGGCTGGATTGTCTCCGTATCGACGATTTCGGCGTACTGAACGCGTGCGAGGTGCGACGATTGCATGTGATCAAGTAGAGCTCGAACAAGGGCTTTGGCGTCCCGTTCCCCTGCCGAAACCGCCGCGGTGACGGCGCGGAGGGCTTGTGAGAGCACCACAGCTTGGCCGCGCTCCTCGTCCGTGAGGTAACGGTTGCGAGAAGACAGCGCGAGGCCATCGGCTTCGCGGACGGTCTCCACCCCTACCAACTCGATGCTGGTATTGAGTTCGCGCGCCATGCGGCGCAGTATCAAGAATTGCTGCGCGTCCTTTCGCCCAAACACCGCGACGTGCGGCCGGCACGCGTTGAACAGCTTTGTGACAACCGTCGTCACGCCCTGGAAGTGTCCGGGCCGGTGCGCGCCGCACAGATGCCTGTCAAGCCCGTTCGGCTCGACCGTCATGCGGACGGGCAATCCAAGGGGGTACATCGAGGCGACGGTTGGGGCGAACACGCACGCTACCCCGCGCCCTCCGTTGGTTCCAGCGAGCCGCTCTAGATCGTCTGCCAGCGTTCGGGGATACTGCTCGTAGTCTTCTCCCGGTCCGAACTGCGTCGGGTTGACGAAGATGGACACGGTGACGTGGTTGCCCTGCCGGTGGGCTTCCTCCACCAGCGCGACGTGCCCGTCGTGCAAGGCCCCCATCGTGGGCACGAGAACCAGGCGTCGGCCTTGGCAGCGGGCCCGATCGGCGATGGCTTGCATGTCCTCGACAGTGCGGAGCAGATCCATAGCGAGCAGGTGAGCGCGGTCGGCGAAGAAATCGGGAGTTGCCAACCTACGGCGGAAGCGCTTCGTCTGGGGCGGCTATACTTCCGCGTCATCGTTCTCCTCCTTCCCTTCTCGATTCCGAGCCTATGGAAACCCGCATCGAAACCGACTCTCTTGGCGAGGTCCATGTCCCCGCCGACGCGCTCTACGCCGCTCAGACGCAGCGCGCCAAGGACAACTTCCCGATCTCGTCGCTGCGCTTCGGCCGCCGCTTCATTGAGGCGCTGGGCCTCGTCAAAGGTGCCGCCGCGAAGGCGAACAAGCAGCTCGGCCTCGTGGACGACGGGCGAGCGGATGCCATCGTAGACGCCGCCGATCAAGTTCGCACGGGTGCCCTCGACGACCAGTTCGTGCTCGACATCTTCCAGACCGGTTCGGGCACGTCGACGAACATGAACACCAACGAGGTGATCGCGACGGTTGCTACGCGGGCGCTCGGCGAGACCGTGCACCCCAACGACCACGTCAACTACGGGCAGTCGTCCAACGACGTCATCCCCACCGCGATGCACGTGGCGGCGCGCGTCGCCATCGAGCAGGAATTGATCCCCGCGCTGGAGCGATTCCACACCAGCCTCGAAGCAAAGGCCTCGGAGTTTGACGATGTGATCAAGTCGGGCCGCACCCACCTGATGGATGCAACGCCTGTGCGCCTCGGTCAGGAGTTCGGTGGCTATGCCAGCCAGATCGCGCACGCCATCCGCCGCCTCCGGCTTGCCTCGGACGACCTCGCCGAACTCGCGCTCGGCGGCACGGCGACCGGCACCGGCATCAACCGTCCCGCCGACTTTCCGGCGCATGCCATCGGCTTCATCTCCGAAGCCACAGGTCTGCAGTTCCGCGAGGCCGAGAATCACTTCGAGGCACAGGCTGCGAAGGATGCCTACGTGTTTGCTGCGGGGGCGCTGAACACGCTCGCCGTTGCCGTTGTCAAGATTGTCAATGACATCCGTCACCTCTCCTCCGGTCCCACGAGCGGCCTCTCGGAGATCCAACTGCCCGCGATTCAGCCAGGGTCGTCGATCATGCCGGGCAAGGTCAATCCTGTGATGAGCGAGGCGCTCATGATGGTCGCCGCGCGTGTGATGGGCAACGCGACAACGATCACCGTCGGCGGGCAGCACGGCAACTACGAGCTCAACGTGATGATGCCCGTGATGGCACATGCCATGCTGGAGAGCATCGAGATTCTCACCAACGGCCTCGACGCGTTCCGCACCAACTGCCTCGACGGCATCCAAGCCAACCGTACCCGGGCGCAGGAACTGCTGGAGAAGAACCCGTCGATTGCGACGGCACTGAACGCAACGATCGGCTACGACAAGGCCTCGAAGGTGGCAAAGAAAGCCGCCGCCGAAGGCCGCTCCGTACGCGACGTGCTCCTGGAGATGGACCTCGTGCCCGAAGACCAGCTCGACGCCGTTCTGGACGTGCGCTCCATGACGGAGCCGGGCATCCCCGGACAGAACTGAGCCGTGTTTACGCCTTCCGATGACGAAGCTCACGCATTTATGGCGAGCGACCTCGCCCCGAACGCAGCCCCACCGGGCTTCCAGGTGCACATCTACCGCCATGCCTGGACGGTACCTCACGACCGAGGTGCCGTCTGGGCGTGGCTGAACGATCCGGCCACCTTCACCGACGGCCAGGTCCCACCCTACCGCGTCGAGTTCGTATCACCGTATCAGAACGGACCGACGGGCTTCGCCCCGGGCGTGCTCAACGTGCACCACGGCCCGGGCATCTTGTTCGCGGGTGTCCTCGGCGAGATTACACCGCCTGCTCCTGGACGCACGGCGTATCGCGACCTGCGCTATTTCTACGGCTCGTATGCCCTGTCTGTCCGACTAGCACGCCCCACGCGGCTGCAATTCTGGGCTGACGATGCCGCACCCGGTTCAACACGGGTGATGCTCCAGCTCGACGCGTTCGTTGCTCGTTGGTTTGCTCCGGCATGGTCCCTCGGACAGCGGGCTTTCTGGACAGGCTTCGGCGGCACCTTGACGAAGCAAGTAGCTCGGCGCTCTGGAACCTCGTCTGCGCCGTCCCTTGTGCATCCAGCCGCTCTAGCTCTCGGGGCGACGCTTGGCGTTGCCGCCCTAGCCGCTCGACGGTCGCGCACCTAAAACAGCGAAGCGCGCCGCCCTCTCGATGAGGACGACGCGCTGCAGACGGGCACGTTGCTCGCTCAGGCCTCGGGCTTTGTAGACGGGGGTTGATGGGCAGAGGGTTGCGCTGGCTGCTGCTGAGGTGGCGCGTAGGTTGGCTGCTGGTAGGTCTGTTGCGAAGGCGGCTGGATCTGCTGCTGCCGAGGCGGCTCCGACTGAAGCTCTTTGGAGATCTCGTTGGTAGCGTCTTTGAACTCCCGGATGCCCTTGCCCAGACCGCGGGCGATTTCCGGGATACGCTTTGCGCCAAAGACCAGAAGCACTACGAGCAGGATTAGCGCGATTTCCCAGGGGCCGAGCCCTCCAATCGCGTAGGGAAGCGTTAGTGCATACATGGCGGGTCGTGTGGGTTGTGCGAGGTCACTGCGGCGAAGGTACGGGGCTTCCGGGGGCGTTCGTTCCATGCCCCCGCGATCTGCACCATTTTCGTACCAGGCACACTCATGCCCGGAGTTGGTACGCGTCCGTGAGTTTGCTCAGGATGACCGCGCTGGTGCGGTCCACGATGTCAAAGACGAGGTCAAAGCCCTCCTGTTTGCCGCTGTAAGGGTCGGGCACCTGGTAGTCCTCAGGGTCCGGGTCGAACTCGCGAAAGAGGCGGACGCGGTAGCTGTTGGCGCCCTGCGGATCGAGGAAGAGCACGTCGTGGAGGTTGCTCCGGTCCATCGTGAAGATGTGGTCGTAATAGCGCAGATCGGTGCCCTGCGCCTGCCGCGCACGCTGGTCGTCGATGGAGAGCCCCCGATCGCGGGCCGTGCCGCGCATGCGGGGGTCGGGCGGCTCGCCCACGTGCCAGCGTCCCGTACCGGCGGAGTCGATCTCGAAGCGGTCGGTCAACCCAGCCCGATCAACGTGGTGGCGAAAAACGCCCTCGGCGAGGGGGCTACGACAGATGTTGCCCAGGCAGACAAAGAGGACGCGAACGGGCCGGTCGCCGCGGAGCGCGTCTTCGACGGGGACAAGGGGCTTGATCGTGAGGGTCGACATGCAGTACGTGGAGCGACGAGGGGTGGTCGGCAACGGGCACGAGCGGCATACACCGCGCGTAGCTTCTCCCAACGACTGTTCCGCCTCTCTGATCCGCTCGCACCTCGACTCGTGGCTCGTACCTATTCCCTCTTTGACGCACCGCCTCCGCCTGATGCGGTCCCGCCCGAGACGGTCAGCGTCGGCGCACTCACAGCGCAGATCAAGGACGCCATCGAGACGCGCTTCGGGCACGTCCGCGTGGAGGGCGAGATCGCCAACTGGAAGGCGCACGGTTCGGGCCACTGCTACTTCTCGCTGCGCGACGCCGACCAGGCCGATGCGCAAGTTCGCGCCGTGCTCTGGCGGACGGCCGCACGCGGTCTCCCCTTCCGCCCCGGTGATGGCATGCGGGTCCGAGCCGTCGGGCGGATCTCGCTCTATGAACCACGCGGGCAGTACCAACTCATCGTCGAGACGATGCAACCTGCTGGTGCTGGGGCGTGGCGTCAAGCCTTCGAGGCGCTCAAAGCTGAACTGGCCAGCGAGGGGCTGCTCGACGCGTCACGGAAGAAGGACCTGCCCCGCTTTCCAGAGCGCATCGGCCTCGTCACGTCTGGATCAAGCGCTGCGTTGCAAGACATGCTCACGGTGCTCGCAGCACGATTTCCGAGCGTCCAGGTACTCCTCTGCCCTGTTAAGGTGCAAGGCAACGGTGCCGCGACTGAGATCGCCGAGGCCATCGACGCCTTCAACCTTGCCGCCGACGATCCTGAAACACCCACAGAGCTTCGCGCCGACGTGCTCATCGTTGGGCGAGGCGGTGGTTCCGTCGAGGACCTCTGGACATTCAACGAGGAGGACGTAGCCCGCGCCATCGCGCGGTCGAGCATTCCCGTGGTTTCGGCTGTGGGCCACGAAACCGATGTCTCCATCGCCGACCTCGTGGCCGACGTGCGTGCGGCTACGCCGACACACGCCGCCGAGCTTGCCGTGCCAGACCGCCGAGACGTTGCCGGGCTCGTCTACGGCTTCCACGAATCACTACGCCTCCACACTGCGCGCGTCCTTGCCGACCATCGGCACCGCATTCAGGCGCTGGTGCGCTCGCGCAGCTTCAACCGCCCGCTCGATAGACTGGACACGGCTCGTCAGCGCACAGACACGCTCGCTGAACGGCTGCACCTGGCTGGGCAGCGCCTCACCCGCGCGCCTCGACTCCGCCTCGATGCCCTCAGTGCCAGACTGCAGGCTCTGGACCCGGAAGCCCCACTCCGCCGCGGCTATGCCCTCGTCTCACGCGGCGGTTCAACGATACAATCGGCGCACGCGCTCTCCGATGGCGACCTTGTGACGCTTCAGTTCATCGACGGCGAGCGCACAGCGGCCATTCGAGAACCGTCGTGATCTTCAGCGCTCGGCGGTTTTTCGGCGGGAACGGTGCGCCTGCGCGACGCTGCACAGGTGGTGAATAAAAAAAGTGGGGTGTGCTTAAAGAAGTTGGCACAGCGCCGATATGAAGGACCGAGGCACGTTTCGTACTCGTCTCATTACGATACTGCGCTTGCGAAAGCCCTCGCTCTCTCTCACTCCACCCACCCCCTTGATATGCGCACCCCTGAACACGTCCGCGACCGGCTCGCTTCCGGCTTCTACGATCGTCCTGAGTCCATCGCCCGGATTGCCGCAGCCATGATGCCCCACCTCGTCGGAGACGGTGGACAACCGGCCCCCTCTCGTCGCCCCGAGCGCGCAACGCCACCTGGTGACCGCATCCGCAGCCAGCCCCGCTCGGTGTCCTGCGCATAGCGCAGCCCGGCCCATTTGGCACTTCCTGCCGACTTCCACCCCGTGCGGAAGTCGGCAGGCTTCGTTTTGCGTGGTGCGGTATACTTTGGCCGGTCTTGACTCATCCATACCGTCCACCGATGCGACTGCGTTTCACCCCTAGTACCCTGGTTCGGCTTACCCCGGCATTCCTGCTCACGCTGCTCCTCCTCGCCGGTGGCTGTTCCAGCAGCAAGCTCCCAGACGTCGCGCCTCCGGCCGCGCCTAGCGCTCCCTCCAGAGCCGACGACTCGCCCTACAAGCCCTTTGCCGAAGTCGTCACCGACAGCGCCGCCGCGGATACGGGGCTGTTCGTGAGCTATCTCGTGGAAGACGGCTCAAAGCTGCTCTACGCGATTCCCGACAGCGTGATGGGGCGCGAGATGCTCCTCGTGACGCGCGTGTCGAAAACGGCCGACAACATCGCGTACGGCGGGACGAAGCTGAACACGCAGACCGTCCGGTGGGAGCGCAAAGGCCGCAATATCCTGCTGCGTACAGTTTCCTACTCGAACGTAGCGGCCGACAGCTTGCCCATCTACTCGGCGGTGCGCAGCTCCAACTTTGAGCCTGTGGTCGCGAGCTTTGGCATCGAGGCGATCACGCCTGACTCAGCGGGCGTTGTCATCGACGCGACCTCGCTCTACACCTCGGATGTACCATCGCTGGGCTTGCCACGAGGTGCCCGCGAGCAGTACAAGGTCCGCCGCCTCGATAGCAAGCGCTCGTTCTTGGAGCGCGTCGCGAGCTACCCGGAGAACATCGAGGTGCGCGCGGTGCTGACCTACGAAGCCAACCAGCCTCCGAGCCAATCGTCAACCGGCACGATCTCGGTCGAGATGGCTCACTCCATGATTCTGCTTCCCGCAGTTCCCATGACGCCGCGTCTCGCAGACGAACGTGTGGGCTACTTCACGCGCACGCAGACGGACTTTGGCCGCGAAGAGCAGCGCGCCGAGCGTCGCACCTACGCGGTGCGCTGGCGCCTCGAACCGTCCGACGAAGCCGCCTATGCCCGCGGCGAACTTGTCGAGCCCAAAAAGCAGATCGTCTACTACATCGACCCGGCCACGCCAGAGCGCTGGCGCCCCTACCTCAAGCAAGGCGTCGAAGACTGGAACGTGGCGTTCGAGGCAGCTGGCTTCAAGAATGCGATTGTGGCGAAAGACCCGCCGACGCCCGAAGAGGACCCCGAGTTCAACCCGGAGGACGTGCGCTACAGCGTGATCCGCTACTTCTCGTCGGAGATCCAGAACGCCTACGGCCCGAACGTCCACGACCCGCGCTCCGGCGAAATCCTGGAGTCGGACATCGGGTGGTACCACAACATCCAGAACCTGCTGCGCAACTGGTACTTCGTCCAGACCGCCGCGGCCAACCCTGAAGCACGGGGCGTCGAGTTCGACGAGGCCGTCATGGGCGAGTTGATCCGCTTCGTTTCGGCGCACGAAGTCGGGCACACGATCGGTCTCCAGCATAACTTCTTCTCGTCGAGCACGGTGCCGGTGGACAGCCTTCGCTCACCGACATACACGGCCAAGCATGGCACCGCGCCGTCCATCATGGACTATGCGCGCTTCAACTACGTCGCGCAGCCGGGCGACGGCGTCCAGCGCTTCACTCCCGACATCGGCTCGTACGACATCCATGCCATCGAGTGGGGCTACCGCTACTTCCCCGGCATCGACAACGCCGACGACGAGCGTCCGCTGCTGCATGAGATCGTGCGCCGCACCGAGACCGATCCGACGCTGCGCTATGTCCGCCAAGCGGTCGTCGCCACGGACCCGCGCGCCCAAAACGAGGACCTCGGCGACGACGCGGTCTACGCCGGCCAACTCGGCCTCGCCAACCTCAAGCGGATCACCGAAAACCTCCGCACCTGGACCGACAAGCCGATGGAGGACTACGCCACGCTCGACGAACTCTACAACCAGATTGCCTCCCAGTGGCGGCGCTACCTGAACCACGCGGGCAGCTACGTCGGCGGCGTGTACACCGAGTACAAAACAACGGATCAGGACGGCCCTGTCTACGAGCCGGTCCCTGCGAATCGTCAGCGCGAGGCCCTTGCCTTCGTCCTGGACAACGGCATGCATCGGCCCGACTGGCTCCTTGACACGGAGATCCTTCGCCGCATCGAAGCCGCAGGCGTGCAAGATCAGATTCGCAGCCTACAGGCTAGCGTTTTAAGCCGCCTCATGTCGCCCTGGCGCATCGCCCGTCTGTTCGAAGCCGAAGCCGTTGACGCGATGGCTGACAGCGAGTTGGAGATGGAGGTCTTCACGGCTACCGAGCTGTTCGACACCGTGCGCGCGAGCCTCTGGAGCGAGCTCGAAGACGGCGACGCCATCGACCCCATGCGACGAGCACTGCAACGGGCCTACCTGGAACAACTCGAATCGCTGATGACCGAAGAGCCTACGGCCCCGCCGAACGCGTTCTTCCGGTTCTACATCGGCTACACGCCCATCGACGTGAGCCAGTCTGACCTTCGCCCGCTCGTGCGCGGCGAGCTCGAGACGCTCGACGACACAATTGCTACGGCGCTCGGCCGTTACCGCAGTTCCAACGAGCGCATGGACCGGCTTCACCTTGAAGACGCCCGCGCCCGCATCGACGCGATCCTTAACCCGGATGGATGACAAACGAACCTCTGGCCCTGACCATAGCAACGCCTGCAGCGTCAGCGTAGAGTGGCGCGGGGCCAGGGTTTGTCACTTTTCGCAGTGCGAGAGCGACCACTCTTGGCTTTTCGGCACATTTGATTCAGCCGGTACACTAGAGGCACGTGCCTTTTTCGATCTCGTAGAGACTCTCCCACACCGCGACGTGCTGGCCGACCCGTCCCTTGGAACTCGCGTCATCCTTCATGAGCAGGGCATCCAAACGCACGCGCTCGTAATCGGATTGACCGACGAGCAAGACCTCTGGGTGCGACGAGTCTATCACCCCGAGTCCGTCGCTTGGCTCATCGAGAACGTTCAGTAGACACTCGCGCGCGGCAGACTTTCGCGTAGCTGCTCACGCATCCACTTCGCTGCGACGTGGTTCTTCCTGCCCAGAGAGTCCGACGATGCGCGCGGCGCCATCGAGGCCCCGCATCCGCCCGCGTGTGTCGAGTACGAATGGCGCACGCGCCGCCACGAGGTCGTAGTCAATGGCGTCGTGGTCGGTGACGAGGACGACTGCGTCCTGTGCTTCGAGCGTCGCAGGCGTCAGCGCGACGGAACGCAGCGGCAAGCCGTCGAGCGGCGTGTGGCCGTCGTCGCGGAGTTCGAGCGCGTGCGGGTCGTGGAACGTCACGTCGGCCCCCTTTTCCTGGAGCAACCGCATGATTTCGATGGCCGGGCTCTCGCGGACATCGTCCACGTTCGGCTTGTAGGCGATGCCCAGCACGAGCACGCGGCTACCGCGAACCGGCTTCCCGTCGTCGTTGAGCGCGTCGGCGAGTTGGCGCACGACGAAGCCCGGCATCTCGGCGTTGATGCGGCTCGCGAGGTCGATCATGCGGGTGCGGTAGGCCAGCGTCCGCATCTTCCACGAGAGGTAGTGCGGGTCGAGCGGGATGCAGTGACCGCCGAGGCCGGGGCCGGGCGTGAACTTCATGAACCCGAAGGGCTTCGTCGCTGCTGCTTCCACCACTTCCCACACGTCCACATCGAGTTTCTCGCACGCCTGTGCCAGCTCATTGGCCAGGGCGATGTTGATCATACGGAAGGTGTTCTCGTAGACCTTAGTCAGTTCCG
>JBCBEX010000113.1:0-11175 GCA_038528235.1 Bacteroidota bacterium | reverse complement strand
GGTTATCCGGGTGGATGAGCTTGGCGAGCGCCCGTGTCGTGCCTGAGGCGCCGAGGAGCGGGAGGCGGCCGTCGAGGGGGATCGCCCCGAGCGCGTCCGTGACGGTGCGCCGCGCGGTGACGACGTGGTAGGCGCTCGGAGGGATCGTCTCGAAGCAGCGCTCCGTGAGCCGCACCGCGCCCACGTCGAGGCTCACGCGGTGCTCGATCACGATGCCGCCCTGAGCTGCGGCGTCGCCCTGAGCTGCGGCGTCGCCCTGTGCTGCGTTGTCGGAGCGGCGTCCCGTGATGAGTTCCGTCGAACCGCCGCCGATGTCGAGGACGACCGCGCGGTCGAGGTCCGGAAACGCCGAGAGCGCGCCGAGGAAGCTCAGCCGGGCTTCTTGTTCGCCTGCGATCACGCGGTAATCGAGGCCGAGTTCGTCGCGCGCGCGGTCCACGAGGACGTGCCGGTTGGCGGCATCGCGGGACGCGCTCGTTGCGCCGATCACGACCGCCTCGGCACCGTGGGTGTCGGCCTGCTGCTTGTAGGCCACGAGGGCCGTCATCACCCGCTCGATGGCGTCCGGGTGGAGGTTCTTGCTCCCGTCGACGCCCTGGCCGAGGCGCGTGAAGCGGTCCTCTTCGTAGACGACGCGGAGGGCTCCGTCGGGCGTCACGTCGGCGATGAGGAGGAGGCAGGTGTTGGTGCCGATGTCGATGGTGGCAACGCGCACAGGCAGAGAGTGGTGTGAGGTGAAAAATCAGAAGTGAAGCAAGTGAAACGGGCGGCGAGGGCGTCCGGTCCCGGTGCGCGGTAGCTTGCGCTGACTTTCTCCCGTGTACGCATGACCCTGACGGCCCACACCCGCCTCGCGCTGCTCCTCGGCGACCCCGTGGCGCACTCGCGCTCGCCCACGATCCACAACGCCGCGTTCGACAAGCTGGGGATCGATGCCGTCTACCTCGCCGCCCGCGTTCGGCCCGACGACCTCGGCGACGCCGTCGCGGGACTGCGGGCACTCGGCGTGCTCGGGGCCAACGTGACGATCCCGCACAAGCAGACCATCGTCCCGTACCTCGACGCGCTCACGCCGGTCGCCGAGGCCATCGGCGCGGTCAACACCGTTGTGCCGCAGCGGGACGGGTCGCTCCTCGGGACCAACACCGATGCGGCGGGTTTCTTCGAGCCGCTGCAGCCCTACGCGGAACGCCTCGACGGCGCGGAAACAGTCGTCTTCGGAGCGGGCGGTGCGGCTCGGGCCGTCGTCTATGCGCTACTCACCGAAGTGCGCGTCGCCCGCCTGACGCTCGTCGCGCGCTCGCCTGTCAAAGCGGAGGCCCTCGCTGGCGACTTCGCCGACCGCGATACACGTAGCGTGGTCACGGTCCGTGCGGACGACGATGCCTCCAGGGCCGTTCAGAGCGCGACGCTCCTCGTCAACGCGACGCCGCTCGGCATGCACGGGGCGCACGAGGCCGAAACGCCGTGGTCCAACGCTGACGACTTCCACGCAGCGCAGATCGCCTACGACCTCGTCTACGCGCCCGCTGAGACGCGCTTCCTCCGCGAGGCCGCCGCGCGCGGCGCAACCCCGCTCGGCGGCATGGCCATGCTCGTCGGGCAGGCCGCCGAGGCGTTCCGGCTCTGGACCGGCCAGACGATGCCGCACGCCGCCGTACTGCGCGCCCTCACACCAACCTGACCCTCCGTGCTCCTGCGTCCTGATCTGTTCGCCGAACTCCCCGCAATTGTCGCGGCCATCACGACCCGACACGCGCCGGTAGGCGTTGCGCTCGGGGATCTGGGGTATAACCTCGGTACGAACACCGAGACGGAGGCGGCCACGCGCGACGCGCACCAAGCGACGCTGCTCCGCGCGCTCGACTTCGGCGCTGAGAGCGATCCGGCCGACGTGCTGGTGCTGGCCGGGCAAGTACATGGGTCCGAGGTCGAGACAGTCACGGCCGCGGGTGTCTATCGCGAGCGCGATGCCCTCGTGACGAGCCAGCCGGGCGTGCTGCTCGCCATCCAGGTGGCCGACTGTGCGCCGGTGCTGCTCGCCGACCCCGAGGCGCGCGTCGTCGGGGCCGCCCACAGCGGGTGGCGCGGGACGGCGGCGAACATCGTGGCGAAGACCGTTGCGGCGATGCAGGCGCTCGGCGCCGAGCCGTCTCGCCTCCGCGCCTACGTTGGGCCGTGCATCAGCCAGGCCCACTTCGAGGTAGGTCCTGAGGTAGCGGCACAGTTCGACGATCGCTTCGTGACCGTGCCGTCGCCCGGCGCGAAGCCGCACGTGGACCTCAAGGGCGTCCTCCGCGCGCAACTCCTCAACGCCGGACTCGCGGAGGCGCACCTCGATATCGACCCCGGCTGCACGGTGGCGGACAACGACCGCTTCTTCTCGTACCGCGCCGAGGCGGGCCGCACGGGCCGGATGCTGGGTGTGATCGGGCTGCACGAGTGCTGACGGCGAGCGGCTCTGGATTCGCCGGGCGGGGTTCGTTGTGCAGGGTTTACTGCGTGGTCTGGTAGCCTGCACAACCAACAGGAAGTCGGAGGAGACCGTCTTGCGGGCGGTCGAAGCGACCAAGCCAAGGTTACCCCCATGTTATATTCGCGGCGAACAAATGTCATACGGAAGCCGCCCTGACGCGCTTCCCCACGAGTTTTCCCATGCCTACCCCCCGCTGGACGCTCCGCCCGGTCGACGACCTGGAGGCGGTCACCCGCCTGAGCTATCAACTCAACCGCCTCCCTATGGCCCTCGCGCGCACCCTCGTGGCGCGCGGCATCGGCTCCTTCGACGAGGCCCGGCACTACTTCCGCGACGGCCTCCCTGCGCTCCACGACCCGTTCCTGATGCAGGACATGGACGCCGCCGCCGACCGGCTCCTGCAGGCCATCGCGCAGGGCGAGCGCGTGCTCGTCTACGGCGACTACGACGTCGACGGGACGACCTCGACGGCGCTGATGGTGGGCTTCTTGCGCGCGCAGGGCCTCGACCCGGCGTTCTTCGTCCCGAGCCGCTTCATCCACGGCTATGGGCTGTCCGAGGCGGGCATCGACCATGCCATCGAGGCGGGCGCGACGCTGATCGTGGCGCTCGACTGCGGCATCACGGCGCACGACGCGGCGCTCTACGCGAAGAGCAAGGGCGTCGACCTCGTCATCTGCGACCACCACACCGCGGGCGAGACGATCCCCGAGGCGGTCGCCGTGCTCGACCCGAAGCGCCCCGACTGCGGCTATCCGTTCGACGGCCTCTCGGGCTGCGGCGTGGGCTTCAAGCTCATCCAGGCCGTGCTCCAGCGCCAGGGACGCCCCGAAGAGGAGGCGTGGCCCTACCTCGACCTCGTCGCGGTCTCGACGGCGTCGGACATCGTGCCGCTCCAGGACGAGAACCGCGTGCTGATGCGCGCCGGCCTCGAACGCCTCCGCGCCACGCAGCGGCCCGGCCTGCTGCGCCTCGCCGAGCAGGCGCGCGTGGACCTCACGACGGCGACGACCTCGACCATCGTCTTCAACCTCGGCCCGCGCATCAACGCCGCCGGGCGCCTTGACGACGCCACGCTGGCCGTCGATCTGCTCATCGAGTCGGACAGCTGGAAGGCGAAGCTGCTCGCTGAAGAGCTCGAAGCGCTCAACCGCCAGCGCCGCGAACTCGACGACGACACGCGCACGGTCGCGCTCGCCGAGGCCACGCGGTTCATGGACGGTGACCCGAAGGCGCTCGTGCTCTACGGCGCCGACTGGCACCCCGGCGTCATCGGCATCACGGCGAGCCGAGTCGCAGAGCATTTTCACCGTCCGACGGTGCTGCTCACGTCGTACGGTGAGACGAACGGCCACGTCAAGGGCTCCGCGCGCTCGGTGAAGGGCATCAACGTCTACAACGCGCTGCAGTCCTGCTCCGACTTGCTGGAGCGCTTCGGTGGCCACGCCTTCGCGGCAGGGCTCGCGCTCGACAAGAGCCACATCCCTGAACTGCGCGCCCGCCTCAGCGACGCCATCGAAAACGCTGTCGAGCCCGCCCAACTCGAACCCGAGATCGAGCTCGACGCGCAGCTCGACCTCAACGAGGTAGACGGGTACGGTGGCAAGTTCTGGCGTCTCCTCCAGCAGTTTGGCCCGTTTGGCCCGGCCAACCGCAAGCCCGTGTTTTGGGGCCGCGACCTCCGCGTGGTGGGCCAGCCGTCGACGTGCGGCGCCGACCGCCAGCACCTCCGCATGCGTGTCGCGCAGCGCGATGGCGGGCGTCCGATGAGCGTGATCGGCTTCGGCCTGGCCGAGCGGCTGCCGGAGGTGCTTCAGAGCGCCCGGCGCGGTCGCGGCTTCGAACTGGCTTTTTGCGTTGAGGACAACACCTGGAACGGCCGGACGACGCTACAGCTACGTGCCAAGGACGTGCGCTTGGGCGACGACGCATGACGCCGGGCGAACAGGCGCCAGGACTGGCGTCCGATACGGCGAGCGCGTGTGCGTGCGGGCATCGCCGCGACCACCCTGAGGTGCGAGCAGTCCCTCGCTACGGGTTCGGTGCCATGCTGGTCCTCATGGCCGGGGCCAGCGCCACGCCCAAGCGCCTCGACTATCGGTGTACGCGCTGCGGCCAGGTCTTCGACGCCACGACCGACCCACGCGAGTGCGCGCACTACCGATAAGTGCGCATACAACCGATAGACGCGAGCGTCTGCGGCCTCGCGGCTACTTCGCTTGCGTCCGCGCAGTGCGGAAGTACGACTCGATGGCGTCCGTGAAAGCCCGGGCCGGTGCGCTCCAGATGTAGACCGAGTAGCGCCGGAAGATCTCCCGCGAAATGATCTGGGAAGCCTCGATCCACGAATCTGCCCGGTCGATGGCCTGGAGGGTCGCATCGTAGGCGGCTCCGTCGCCTTCGGTGAGCTGCTCGACAAACCACGAACGTTGGTCGGCCGCGGCGCCCAGCAAGCGGCGCTCTAGTGCGCTCGGCGAGTCGTCCGGGGTAGCCGGCGTCTCTGCCGCCGTGGGCCGCGGCACTTCCGATAGGGGAGGGGGCTCTGAAGTTGAAGGCGTCGCCTCTGCAGCTGAAGGTGTCGCCTCTGCAGTTGAGGGCGTCGCCTCTGTGGGCGAGGAGGCCTCTGCGTGCGATTCCGGAGCCAACGGCGCTGCTGTCGGCGCGGTTGTGTCAGACGGCGTTGAGGACACGTCGTCTGACGGCGCATCAGTGGGCACGGTATCCGACGAGGCTGCCGGTACACCCGTCTCCACCGCTGCAGGGCGCAGGTCGACGCTGTCTTCTGAGGGGAGCGGGGCCTCGTCCGCCGAGGCCGGGCCTGAGTCGCCGCCGGAGAAGTAGCGTTTCCAGAGCGGCACGTCGCGGCCGCTGGCCGGAGGGGAAGCAGGCGTGGCGTCAGGATCCGCGAAGCCGTCGTTGACGCTGGGCGCGTCCGGCGCGGCATACTGACTCCAGAGTGGCTGGTCGTCGCGCGTTGCCTCTTCGATGGTGGAAGGTCTCGAAGAAAGCGGCTCGCCAGGATCGGAGGAGTCCTGGGCCGCGTCTGCCACGTTCTGGGAAGCCGAGGTCAGAGCCTCCGAAGTCTCGTTCTCGGACGGCGTCTCGGGTGCTGAAGGAACCGCTGGAACCGACGGTGCGGGACCGAGCGACGACGAGAGGGGTGCCTGCGCTAGGTCGGGAAGCGGCGCGTCGAGCGCAGACGTAGGTGAATCTGGCTCCGACGCGTGGCGCTCCTCAGTCTGCTGGACGTCGGCGTCTTCGCGCAGGAGCGCCACATCGGGTGCCGGCTCGAACGCGGTAGGGGGCGCGGTTTTCGAGGGCACGTCCTCGGTCTCCGGGGTCTCCGCGTGCAGATCAGCTACCTGGGAATCCTCCGTGGGTACGTCCTCTGCGGACAAGGCCGCGTTGGCATCCGGCGCTGTTGCCGGTGGTACGTCGGGGACGGAGGACGGCGGCGCGGTAAAGCCGAGGTCGTCCTCCTCGACCATCAGCGCGTCGACGCTGACGGGGACGCGCGGCGCATCGATCTGGAGCAGCGCGAGGAGCTGCGCTTCGCTGATGGCGGCCTGGTCGTCGGAGAACACCGACGCGTCCAAGCCGCGCGCGGCGAAGTGGTCGCGCAGAACCGAGGCGGAGAGGTGCCGGTCGGCGTTCACGTGTGCCGCCAAGTCGAACAGCGGCGCGAGGTGGTCCATCCAATCGCTCGGGGATTCCTCCTGGGCAAGCCGCTCGTCGATCTGGGTGAGGAGGCGGCGGAGGTCGCTCGCGCTAACCTGCTGCGTGCCCTTCCAGTCGAAGTAGCTGCGGAGCACTTCGGCGAGCGTGGGCCGTGTTGCGAACCAGGCGAGGCGGTCGAGGACGAGCTCGACCGAATACGGCCCAGCCCCCGTCTCCTCGACGGTCTTTGGAAAGGCCTCGGCCGGAGCCACCAGGAAGCTCACGATCCGGGCCGTGGCATAGCGTATGACCTGGGCACGGCGCTCCTCGGGGACCTGCGCGTCGCGCTGCATGGTCGCGACGAGGTCTGCGCGGGCGGCGGCGACCGCTGGGGTCTCGGCCACCCAGGGCGACCGCAGCGACGCATCGACGCGTCCGACGTGTTGCGCGAGCCAGCACGAGAGGAAGTGGCCTACGGGGGCCGGCAGGGCTGCGAGCGCATCGCGCTCGAGCGGCCGGTCGTCCGGTAGCGTTGCCAGAAAGTGGTCGGCGAGGGCGGCGGCGAACGTCGAGGCGGTCATGGCCGGAGGAGCAGGCGTGGACACCACGGGGTATGGCGTCAAAAAACAGCAACGCGCAAGCTACGCGCCGGTGGCGACTGACACAACGGGCGAGGGATGCTTGCACACGCCTTCATCTACCATCTACCCCGCCAATCGATCCACGAAACGGGGGCGGTGTGCCTGAGGACGCGCTGGATTCGTGTAGTTTACTTGCGATGGAGCCGATGGGCTCGCTGGCCATCCGCACAGGCACGCCTCGCCACGAGGAGGCCTGAGCCTGCCACCGTCCACCAGCCGCGTCCCATGCGGGTGCAGGGGCCCATCTCACAGAACCATACAGGCCAGGATGTAGCATGACGGTGCTCTCGACCAACCGATTGGTGCTTCGCCACCTGACGGCCACTGACGCGCCGTTCGTGCTGCGGCTGCTCAACGAGCCGTCGTTCCTCCGTTTCATCGGCGACCGCGGCGTGCGCACGGAGGCCGCCGCCCGAGACTATCTGGCCACCGGGCTCTGGGCGCGCTACGCCGACGTGGGCCACGGGCTCTATGCGGTCGAGCGCAAGGCCGACGAGGTCGTGCTCGGCATCTGCGGCCTGCTGAAGCGCGACACGCTCGACGCGCCCGACCTCGGCTTCGCGCTCCTGCCAGAGCACTGGGGGCAGGGGTACGCCCACGAGGCCGCTGCCGCCATTCTCGGCCAAGAAGTCCCCGCGCTCGGGCTCGACCGCGTCCTCGCGATCACCGTGCCTGACAACACCGCCTCCATCGCTCTGCTCACGCGGCTGGGCTTCCGCCACGAAGCCACTCCCGACGCCGCCACCGTGGAGCGCTATGTGTGGACGCGCTGAAGCTCGTCCGGCGCAAGGCTGGCGGGCTCAGCTTCACAGCATGTGTTGCATAGTGCACATGGCATGTTCGACCGAGGCGAGCAAGCTGGTGTGCCTCGCAGCATCTCTCTCCTAGTAGTATCAGTATCCCTCTTCCAGAAGCGCTCAAGAGCTACACGGCTTTACAACGATGTCGACGATCTCCCTCTGGCAAGCCCACGCGTCTTCCGAGTCACCTTCGGATTCACTGCCGGAGGTGGTCGATGTCGCGGTGGTCGGCGGCGGCGTGGCGGGCTGCGCGGTGGCTTACTGGCTGAGGCAGCACGCGCCGGGCCTTCGCGTCGCCCTCGTGGAGCGGGGGGCGCTGGCGAGCGGGGCCTCGGGCCGTAACGCAGGCTTCCTGCTGCAAGGCACCGCAGCCGATGTCGTGCAAGCCGTCGAGGCATATGGCGAGGACATGGCGCGACGCGTCTGGGCATTCACGCAGGAAAACCAACAACTCGTCGAAGCGCTGCCCGCCGACGCGATCCGCCGTGAGGCCGTCGGGAGTGCCATCGCAGCAGCAACCTCTGACGACGCAGAGCGACTTGAACGAGGGGCCGACCTGCTCGCCGACCTCGGCACGAATGCGCGCTACCTGGACGCCGATGAAGCCAACCGTACGCTCGGCACGGCGGGCTTCGCAGGCGCGCTGCTCGTGGACGATGACGGCGCGCTCGACCCCGTGCGGCTCGTGAGGTTTCTGGCGAGCGAGAGCGGCGCGGCGCTCGTGACGCACGCGCCCGTTGAGGCGCTCGAAGCGAAACGGGGCGGTACACTCGTGCACACCGCGCGAGGGACGATGCGTGCTGACCGCGTCGTGCTCGCGCTCAACGCCTACGCGCCGCTGCTCGTCCCCGCCCTCGCGCGCTACGTCCGGCCCGTCCGCGCGCAGATGCTCGCCACGGCACCCGTCGCGCCGACCCTCACGCGGCCCGTCTACTCGCACGAGGGCTACTACTACGCCCGCCAGCACGCCGATGGTCGCCTTCTCGTCGGAGGAGCCCGGCACCTGCACCGCGACGCTGAGGTCGGCTATGAGGACGCCACGACACCCGCGCTGCAAGCCGACCTCGAAGCCTATCTCGCCGAACATGTCCCAACGGCCTCGCCCGTCCAGGTCGAGCGGCGGTGGAGCGGGACGATGGGCTTCTCGCCCGACGGCCTCCCGCTCGTGGGTGCGCTGCCGGGGCACCCTGAGAGCCGCTGGTGCGGCGGCTTCACCGGGCACGGCATGGGCTTCGCCGTCCGCCTCGCCCGCCTCGTCGTCCGCGAGATGGTGGGCGAGGAGGACGCGTACGCCGACCTGTTCGCCTGCGAGCGAGTCGCAGGTCCTGGGTCACAGGTGGCAGGTCTGGACACGGTTGGACCTGCGACTTAGGACTTGTGGCCTACGACTCTTCTTCGACGGCCTCGTAGAACGCGTCGAAGAAGGCGGCGAGCTTGTCGTAGTCTTTCACGCCGGGCTCCGACTCGACGGATGACGACAGGTCGACGGCGTAGGGCCGCATGCGAAGCGCCTCCGCGACGTTGTGCGCGCCGATGCCGCCCGCGAGGAAGAGCGGGAAGTCCCCGGCGAGTTCGCGGGCGAGGCGCCAGTTGAAGCTCTCGCCCGTCCCGCCCCAGAGGCTCGTCTTGTGCGTGTCGAGCAGGAAGTAGTCAGCGAGGCCCTCGTACGGCTCCATCAGGAAGCGCAATTGCTCGCTCGCGGCGTCGTGCTGGACGTGGACGGCCTTGATGACCGGCACCTCGACAGCGGCGACGACCTCCGGCGGCTCGTGGCCGTGGAGCTGCGCGAGCTGGAAGCCGACCTCGGCGCAGCGACGGTTGATCGTCTCAGCGTCTTCGTTCACGAACACGCCCACGGGCTGCGCGCCTGCCACCCAGCCGATGATCTCCTTCGCCACGGCGGGCTCGACGTAGCGGGGGCTGTCTTCGTACTGGATGAAGCCGAGGTAGTCAGCCCCGTAGCCCGCGCAGACGCGTGCGTCCTGAAGCTGCGTGATACCGCAGATTTTGGTTTTGGTCATCTGAAGTGAAGCGAGAGGGTGTGCTCGGACTTGGCTCCCCGTTTGAGGCGGTCCTCGGAGGCGAGGTGTTGCAAGTTGCGTATTCCGTGTTGACCTCGATCCGATGCGCAACACGCATTACGCCATAGTCCAAATATCACATCAACGGGCGACGCGCGGCGGCGAAGATCTCGGCTAGTGTGAGGCGACGTTCCACCAGCCTCGCCTCGCCATGCTGCCGCTCTCACGCCTCTTCGTCGTTGTTTGTGTCACGCTGCTGCTCGCGCCGGGCCTGAGTGCGCAGTCCATCTTGGAGCGAGCGCGGCGGGCTGCCGAGCGGGGGGCCGAGCGTGCCGTTGAGCGCGAGGCGGAGCGCCGGGCGGACCGCGCTGTGACCGGAGCTATCGCGTGCGCCATGGGCGACCGGCAGTGCGCCCGCGAGGCCGAAGCCGACGGCAAGGAGGTCGTCTACGTCGATGCCAACGGCGAGCCTGTCGATGACCAGGATGCCGCGGCGCAGGCGACGCGTGACGGATCAGGCAGCGCCGCACCCGACACCACGCGCCCGGGCACAGGCATCTGGGCCAACTACGACTTCGTCCCCGGCGACCGCGTTCTCTACTACCACGACTTCGAGGGCACGCGCACCGGCAACTTTCCCTCGCGCCTCGACTACATCGCGGGCACCCTCGACGTGGTCGAGATGACCGAGGGCGGAATGGAGAACAAAGTTCTCCGCGTGGGCGAGGGCACGAGCGAGGGCGGACCCGGCGGCAACGGCTGCTTCACGATCCCGCTGCCCGAGGCGCTTCCTGAGCGCTACACGATGCAGTTCCGCGTCCGCACCTCCGACCCGCAGCGCCGCGCTCGTGTCCGTCTCTTCTCCGACGGCAGCGACGACACGCCGGACACGCGCTGCAACTACCCGCCCGACCCGCACGTCGTCATCAACAACGCCGAACAAGGCCTGAAACTTCCCGGTGGCGTGAAGGCGATGGGCGACATCGGCTTCCAGCCCGACACGTGGTACGACGTCGCCGTGGCGGTGGATGGGCCCTACTGGAAGATGTACGTCAACGGCACCCGCGTCTCCAACGTGCCGCGCGTCGACTTCCCGCGCGCGAGCAAGCTGCACGTGTTCATGAACGTCTACCGCCACAGCCTCTTCCTCGACGACCTGCGCATCGCCGAGGGCGGGCCACGCTCGCTCTACGACGACCTCGAAGCCGACGGCTTCGTCTCCACGACGGGCATCCTCTTCGACACCGGCAGCGCCCGCATCAAGCCCGAGTCCACGCCCACGCTCAACGAGGTGCTCGACATGCTGGAGGACCACGGCGACCTGAGCCTGCTCATCGAAGGCCACACCGACAGCGACGGCGGGGACGCCTCCAACCAGACGCTCTCCGAGGACCGCGCTGCCGCCGTGAAGGCCTACCTCGTCGACAACGGCATCGACGCAAGCCGTCTCGACACGGCGGGGCGCGGCGAGAGCGAGCCTGTCGCCGACAACGGCACGCCCGAAGGCAAGGCGCAGAACCGTCGCGTGGTGTTCAGGAGGAGGGGATAGTGGTGATCGGGGCGTATGCCAGCTCTACGCC
>JBCBEX010000112.1:0-11413 GCA_038528235.1 Bacteroidota bacterium | reverse complement strand
GGGGCAGGAGGGCGCGGCACAGCCGCCGCCGCCCCCACCTCCGTCCGCGCCGACTTTCCACGTCGCGGTCAACGGACAGACGACCGGCCCCTTCGACATGGCGGCGCTTCAGCAGCAGGCCGCGAGTGGCGCGCTCACCTCGGAAACGCACGTGTGGGCCCCAAGCCTCGGTGCGTGGACGCCTGCCGGGCAGGTCCAGGCCTTGCAAGGGCTCTTCCCGCCGCCACCTCCCCCGGGGGTGTGAACGTGTGCAGGTATGAATGTGTGAACGTGGTCCTGACCGACCGTCGCTCACACATTCATACGTTCAAACCTCCATACGTTCACACATGAGCTACCGCGAATTCCCCTGCACCTCGTGCGGCGCTGAACTGCGCTTCGCGCCTGGCACCGATGCGCTGCAGTGCCCGTATTGCGGCGTGCTGAACGAGATCGAGTCTGCTCCGGCCGAGGGCGCGGTCGGTCCCCACGACGAGCGCGACTACGAGCGGACGCGGCGCTGGCTTGCACACGAAGGCGAGACGCTCGAAGCGGAGGATCGCCCCGCCGTGAAATGCACCGACTGCGGGGCAGAGACCTCGCTGCCGAATCCAGAGATCGCGGGGGCGTGCAGCTTCTGTGGTTCGCCCGTCGTCTACCGAGGCGCATCGACGCGCCTCATCAAGCCGCAGGCGGTGTTGCCCTTCAAGGTCACGCAGCGCGAGGCCAACGAGGCGTTCAAGAAGTGGGTAGGCAATCGCTGGTTTGCGCCCTCGGCGCTGAAGAAAGACGCGCGGGGCGAGGTGAAGCCCGACGGAATGTATCTCCCTTACTGGACCTACGACGCGCGGACGCACACGCGCTACAGCGGACAGCGCGGCGAGTGGTACTACGTCAACGAGTCGTACACAACCACCGTCAACGGCAAGCGCGTGCAGCGGACCCGGCGCGTCCGCAAGACGCGGTGGTATCCCGCCGGCGGTCGCGTCCGCAATGCCTTCGACGACCTTCCGGTGGCGGCCAGCGAGACGCTCCCGCGCGGCTTCCTCCACACGCTCGAACCGTGGGACTTCGGCGCGCTCGACGCCTACGACGACCGCTTCCTCGCGGGCTTCCGCGCCGAGCACTACACCGTCGCCCTCGACGACGGCTTCGGCATCGCCGCCGACCGCATGCAGCCGACCATCGACGCGACCATCCGCCGCGACATCGGCGGGGACGAGCAGCGCATCACGCAGAAAGACACGCGCTACCACGACGTGACATTCAAGCACGTTCTGCTGCCGCTCTGGATCAGCGCCTACCGCTTCGACGGCAAGACGTACCGCTTCCTCGTCAACGCGCGCACCGGCGAGGTAACCGGCGACCGACCCTACAGCAAGGTCAAGATCGGGCTCGTGATCCTCCTCGTCGTGCTGCTCATCGCGCTGTTCGTGTTCCTGAACAGCGGCGGCTAGGCCAATTCGGCTTCGACCGCATTCTCGTCGTACTCTTCCCGAGTGACGGCGAGGCCGACGGCTTGCAGTTTGGCTTCGAGGCGCTCGTAGCCTCGGTCGAGGTGGTAGACCCGGAGCACGTCGGTGGTCCCCTCGGCGATCAGGCCCGCCATGACGAGCGAGACGCTCGCGCGGAGGTCGGTGCTCATTACGACCGCGCTGCTCAGCGGCGTCCCGCCCTCGACGGCCACCTTGTTGCCGATCACGAACGCATTGGCGCCAAGGCGACGGAGCTCCGGCACGTGCTTGAAGCGGTCCGTGTAGATCGTGTCGACGATCTCGCTGTTGCCTGTGGCCTGCGTCATCAACACCGTCCACTGCGCCTGCAAGTCGGTCGGGAAGCCCGGGTAGGGAGCCGTCTCGATGGAAACCGGATGGATCGACGACGGGCCCGTGACCGTGATCGTGTCCCCGTTCACGTCGAACGGAATACCCGTAGCGCGGAAGGCGTCGAGAAAGGCGTCGCCGAGGTGCTCAGGGTCGGCGTTGGTGAGTGTGACCGTCTCGCCCTCGGGGACCGTCATCCCGGCGAGGAGCATGTAGGTGCCGAGCTCGATCCGGTCAGGGCAGTTGCTGAACTCGACCGGCGAAAGCGTCTCGACCCCTTCGATGGTGACCGTAGTGGTGCCGAGGCCGTCGATCTGCGCGCCCATCGCCTGGAGCATCTGTCCGAAGACGACCACGTCGGGCTCGGCAGCAGCGTTGTGCAGGACGGTCGTGCCCTCCGCCCGTACGGCGGCAAGCATCACGTTGATCGTCGCGCCTACACTCGACGGCTCGAAAGTGATTTCGGCCCCGCGCAGCCGTCCGCCGGGCGCTTCCGCCACGACGTAGCCCTTGTCGAGCGTGAGCGTTGCGCCGAGCGCCTCCATCCCCTTCATGTGGAGGTCGACGGGGCGGGGGCCCCAGGCGCAGCCGCCCGGCAGCGAGACGCGCGCCTTGCCACAGCGCCCGAGCAGCGCGCCGAGCATGTAGAACGACGCCCGCATCTTCTTCACCAGATCATAGGGCGCCTCCGGGTGTGTGATCCGCGTCGCGTCGATGGTGAGCGTCTCCGGCGTCGTCGGGTCGTCGTCGGGGTCGAACTCGACCTCAGCCCCGGACACACGCAGTACGTTCGAGAACGTCCACACGTCTTGCAAGACGGGGATGTTGTGGAGGGTGGTCTTCCCCTCGGCGAGGAGCGCCGCCGCCATGAGCGGGAGCGCGGTGTTCTTCGAGCCGCTGACGGGGAGGACACCGCGCATCGCGCGGCCGCCTTCGATGACGAGCTTATCCATGTGGGGGTGGGGCGTGGAGAGCCGGATGAAAAGCGAAAAGGAAACGAACGCTGCGCGGGAGCCTGCGTTCGGATAGGTGTCACATGCGACGGCATTTCATGCGAGACCCGGGACTGCCAAGCTACCACCACATCGCCCAGTGATCTACCTCGACCACGCGGCCACGACGCCGCTCGATCCTGCCGTGCTCGATGCGATGCTGCCCTACCTCCGCGAGGACTACGGCAACGCGTCGTCGGTGCACCAACTGGGGCGGCGGGCCCGAGTCGCCATCGAGCGTGCCCGCGAACAGGTGGCGGCGCACCTCCGCTGTGAGCCCTCGGAGGTGATCTTCACGAGCGGAGCCACCGAGGCCAACAACGCGGCGCTGCGCGGTGTGCTCGCGGCGGTGCCAGAACGCCCGGGACTTGTAACCTCGGCGGCAGAGCACGAGGCGATCCTGCAACCGGCGGAGGCGCTGCGCGAGGCAGGGCATCCGGTCACCGTGCTCGCGCCGAGCGGGACAGGGGCCGTCACGAGTGAGCACGTTGCGAATGTCCTCGACGCGTTGTCGTCGGCCGAGACGCCCGCGGGGCTGGTGTCGGTGATGCTGGTCAACAACGAACTTGGGACGGTGTCTCCGGTCGCGGACATTGCACAGGCGGCACGGGAGCGAGGAGCCTACATGCACACGGATGCCGTACAGGCCGCGACGCTGTTCGACCTTGACGTGGATACGCTCGGCATCGATCTGTTATCGCTTTCCGGGCACAAGATGTACGGACCCAAAGGCGTGGGTGTGCTCTATGTGCGCAGCGGCACGCCGATCGTGCCGATGGTGCTCGGGGGAGCCCAGGAGCGTCGCCGCCGCGGTGGCACCGAGAACGTGGCCGCCGTGGTAGGGTTGGCCGCAGCACTCGACCTTGCGGTTGCACGGCGCGCTGAGGAGCGGACGCGGCTCATGCAGCTACAGCAGCGTCTCGCTCGGCGTCTCGCGGAGGCGTTCGGCGACGTGGTTTGCTTCAATACGCCCCTGCAGCCCTATGCCAATCATGTTGCGGAGGTCGCCCCGCACATACTGAATGTCTCGGTTGGTCCCTCCAACGGCGTCTCGCTGGATGGCGAGATGCTGCTGCTCAACCTCGACCTCGCAGGAGTCCTGGTGTCGAGTGGCTCGGCGTGCGCGAGCGGCGCTGTCGAGCCGAGTCACGTGCTGCGCGCCCTCCAAGTCCCAGCAGCCACGGCCAACGCCACGGTGCGGTTCTCACTCGGACGCGCGACGACCGAAGCCGACATCGACACGGCGTTCGAGCGAGTACATGCAGCCGTGTCCCGGATGTGCGGGGCGATCTCAGGACCACTCGGCGAAGGATAGAAGCTTCGGCGTTATGGGGGAAACCAGTGGGTGAGTTCAGGCCATACCTGATCAGGACCCCACCTATATTTCACACCTGCACACCCTTCCACCTGACAGTCTCGTTGGTGAGCGCGGTATCCTCTCCTGCAGTCCTGTATGTCGGCCCAACGGCTGCGTGCCGAGAACGCGTTGAAGTGGCCCTTCGTGACGTGACGACGGTTTGCGCAGTGGCTACGTGGTCAGAGGCGAACCCGCAACTTGCCGCGGAGGCAGACTGGGTCGTGGTGGTGGAAGAACCCGCATTGCCTGCCCCCGAGGTCCTCGCAGAGGTGGGTCGTCGTCATGCCGTCATGGCGCTCGTGCGGTCGTCAACGGACTATCCCATGCTTGCCGCACATGGAGTCACCGACGTCCTCGATGCCGACACGTTCAGCGCAGCGTCGCTGCTTGCGAGCTATCGGTTCGTCGTCGCTCGGTCAGGGGCTCAGGCGCCGATTGCTGCCCGGTTTCGCTCGTTGGTGCAGGCGGTGCCCGATCTCATCGCGCGGATCGACGACGAGGGAAACATCCGCGATGTCCATATCCCCGATGAGTTCGTGACGGCGGTGTCGCCAGAGATGGAACGGCGGCTGGACCTCGACCGCACGCTCGGCAGCGAAACGATGGAGCGCGTGATCGCAGCCTGCCAAACGAGCCTGGCGACTGGGCAGCGGCAGCGCGTGCCGTACCGCACCGAGGTAGAGGGCCGGCTTCGCCATCGCGAGGCGGTGTGCGTGGCCATCGCTGAGCGCGACTTTCTCATACTCATCCGTGACACGACCGCCCTGGTAGAAGCGCAGGCACAGCGGGATCGAACGGAGACGGAGTTGCACCTCCGCTCGGTATTGCTGAGCCAGGTCGCACAGAACGCTCCGATCGTGTTCTTTGCCATGGACGAGCGAGGCCGTTTCGTCCAAGTAGAGGGGCGTGGGCTCGAAGGCATCGGTCTCGCGCCCGCTGAGCTAGTCGGGCAGTCAGCGCTCGAACTCTACGCGAGCACCAACCCCCGGATCGTGCGAGCCGTCCGTTCAGCGCTGGCAGGTGACCGGGTGAGCGTCCTGATCGACTTTGGCGGGCACGCGTTCGAGACTACCTACACGCCGCTACGCAACGCCAAGGGGGAGGTGACCCGCGTGATCGGCGTGGCCACAGACGTGACGGAGCGCGTCGCTGTGCGCACGGAGCTGGAGCAGTCGCGCCTGGCGCTGCGCGAGCTCGCGGGGCACCTGCAGTCCGTGCGTGAGGAGGAGCGTCGCCGTATTTCGCGCGAGGTACACGACGTGCTGGGCCAAGCGCTCACCGCGCTCCGGCTGCGGGTTGGGTGGCTTGCCCAACGGCTCCCCAGCGATGACCCCGAGGTCGAGGGACGGGTGGTGGACACGGAGGAACTGATCGATGACACCATCCAGCACGTACGCCAGATTGCCACGAGACTCCGCCCCGGCGTGCTCGACGACTTCGGGCTCGTGAGCGCCATGGAGTGGCAGGCCGAGCAGTTCACCGCGCAGACCGATGTGCCAGCTCGCCTAACGACCAGCCCCGACATCGATGAGGCGACCATCCCCACTGAGGTGGGCACGGCTCTCTTCCGCATCCTCCAGGAGGCGCTCACCAATGTGGCGCGCCACGCCCAAGCTTCCTCGGTCGAAATCTTGCTGCTTCACTACGACGGCAGGCTTCGCCTGACCGTCCGCGACAACGGCGTGGGGATCACGGCAGACCCCGAGAAGCGCTCGTTGGGCGTTCTGGGCATGCGCGAGCGCGCCCTGATTCTCAACGGCACGTTCTCCGTCGAAGGGACCGCAGAGGACGGGACCACACTGGTTGCCGAGGTGCCTGTCCGAGACGTTGCCTCCGTACGCGGCCTCTCGTTGCACCATCCGGTGTCGCACCCGACGAATTGAGGGCACATCGTAGCGTTATCATGCAAAACCGTTTCGCGCTCTTCCCATAGGCTCTCCAACCCATGATCCGTGTTCATATCGCCGACGACCACGCCATCGTAAGGCGCGGCCTGGTCGACATCATCAACGAGGCGATCGATCTGAGCGTGAGCGGGGAAGCTGCAGACGGAAACACGCTGATCGCACTGCTCAGAGAGACCGGGTGCGACGTGGTGGTGCTCGACTTAAGCATGCCAGGCGTGAGCGGCCTCGACCTCATCAAGCACCTTAAGGGCGAATATCCCAAACTGCCGCTTCTCGTCCTCTCCGCGCACCCTGAGGACCAGTATGCGGTGCGAGTTCTGCGCGCAGGCGCCTCGGGCTACCTCACGAAGGAAAGCGCACTCAGCGACCTCGTCCGTGCAATCCGTCGCGTGGCCTCCGGGGGGCGATATGTCACGCCCGCGCTCGCTGAAACGCTGCTCACGCACCTCGACAGTGAACCGGGGCAAGCCTTGCATGAAGGCCTCTCGGACCGTGAGTATCAGGTGCTATGCCGCATCGCTTCGGGCAAGCAGGTGAGCGAGATCGCCGATGAGTTGACGCTGAGCGTGAAGACCATCAGCACGTACCGCTCCCGCATGCTTCAGAAAATGGGCATGAAGAGCAATGCCGAGCTGACGCGTTACGCCATCAAGAATGGCTTAGTCGACTAGCGATCGTCTGGGGAGTGCGACCGGGAAAGCGTATCCACCGAGGCGATGGCCCTGGGAGTTCAAGGACTGGTCGTGCTGAGACCGAAGCATGCAGCCCTCGCTGGGGGAAATCGCGGGAGGGTGTCAGCATTTCGACTACACGCGGCTCACGCGTGCGTCCGACAGATTCCTCCAAGGTCTATCGGCTAGAAACTGGTAGGCCCGCTGATGGCAAACAGACCCTCAATTACATCATATTTAATGTACACCACCACACGGCCCCGTTCCTCCGCGGGGCTTTTATTCCGTTAGATGGGCGTAGTGCCGGAGCAACGAGGAAGAAGGAATGTCCGAACGCGAGCCAACACGTATGACCTCCGTAGACCGAGTCAGCCGAGACGAGGACCGCGCGGGGCAGCGCCTTCGTGTCCTCCTTGCGGACGACTCCCGCGAGGTGCGTCGGGCTCTCGTCGAGACGTTGCAAGCGGTGTCTGCCATCGAGGTGGTCGCCCAAGCGGAGACGGCGACAACGGCCTATCGCTTCGCGCACGATCTACGGCCTGACGTGATCGTGCTCGACATCAACATGCCGGACCGCAGCGGAATTTGGGTGCTTCGCCAGCTCCGCAGCGAGGCCGTTGACAGCACCGTGTTCATGCTATCCAACCACGGCAGTGAGTTCTACCGTCGCAAGTGCCTTGACGCTGGCGCAGACGGGTTCTACGACAAGCATAGCGAGTTTCGCTCGCTCGTCGACCGGCTCGGCGATCTTGCTGCGCGACGAAATCGAGCGGCATGAGTGGCAGAGCGTCGGGACGTGTAGGCGCTCAGTTGAGCGAAGGGTCGTCCGGGAAGTTGGCCAGGAGGCGGTATTCTCCGCCCAGTGCCATCACAAGTTCGCGCCAGAGCTGGGTGTCGCTGTCGTACACGAAGCGCGGATGTCCGGGGCGCACGACCCAGCCGTCCTGAATGACCTCCTCGTCAAGCTGGTCGGGGGCCCACCCCGCATAGCCGGCGAAGAACCGAAGCCCACCTGGATCCAGACGAGCAGACTGGACCTGCGCGACGGCGTCGTCGAAGTCGCCGCCCCACCATATGCCATCGATGATGGGCAACGCGCCGTGGATGGCTCGGCCGTAGGGATGCAGAAAGTGGAGCGTGTCGAGTTGGACGGGGCCACCCTGGTACAACTCGGCGTCGAACCCGAGCGGCATGTCCAGCACGTCAGAGAGGTGGTGGCCGGTCGGTCGGTTCAGAATCAGGCCGAAGCTACCGTCCGTGGAGTGCTCGCAGAGTAGTACCACGGTGCGTCGAAAGTTGGAGTCTCGGAGCGCGGGTTCCGCTATGAGAATCGTGCCTGGTTTGAGCAGGGGAATCGTCGTGGCCATAGTCCTGGGCTGTATAAGCTAGGGCCCTAACATCCGCATATATGCACAGAAAGTCCATGGTCCAGAAGAATCAATCTCTAGACGCGTGATTTGTGGAGCGAAAACACGGGGCGATCTGTACAAAAAAGCACCCCCAAAAAGGTGGGAGGCGGTCCCGCACACCCAGACCGCCTCCCGGTGGCGAGCGCTCAGGCCGACACCGCAGCCGCGCGGTATCAGGAGCTGGCCGAGGCCCGCCAAGTGAATATGGTGATGCCGCCCGGGCGGCTAGTGTGCAGAGGCAGGAAGGTGGATGACGAGATCAGGCGCGCTGTGACGGATCGACGTTACAAGCGCAGGGTCTATGTCGTAGCGACGGGCATCGTCGAATACGAGACGTACGGGGCCAGAGCGTACCCACCACCAGTTCGCCTCTTCGCTGAAAGCTGCCTGCGCAGCTTCGCTGAGCACCTGCTCGTCGGTCATCCCAACCCGCCGGAAGTCTTCGACGGCTACCTCGACCGGCCGCGTGGCGACGAAGTCTAGGCTGGCCGCAACGGTGCCGCAAAGCAGCAGCCAGACGGCAATGAGGGCGGTGGGGATGAGCGAGTCCGGCACTGACCGAGTCGATGGGTGATGTGACGCTGCCTAGTACGACAGACGACCAGCGCCACCTATGCGAGCGGCATACCCGACCTCGAGGTCGCACGTATACCGCACCGCAACGGAACGAAATCGATCCGCCAACCCTCTCCTGAACAGGTGCACGTGTCTCGAATGTGCCCCGGGTCTCAACTATGGCGCTCGCTCGTCTCACCCGTGAAAAGCCGAGGCCCCGTGCCGAATGGCGTACCTTGGACAGCTTTGACTACAGCCCCGTTCTGCTCCGCATGCTCAACCCTGATACCCTCGCCGATCTGAAGGCGCGCTTTGCCGAGGTCAATCGCCTGATGGCCCAGCCCGAGGTCGCCACTGACCCCAAGCAACTCGCTGAACTCGGGCGCGAACTGTCCGATCTGCGCGAAATCGTCGCGGCGATCGATACCTACGAAGGCTTGCAGCAGGAGCAGACCGACCTCGCTGAGATGGCACAGGGCGACGGCGAGCTTGCCGAGATGGCTGCGATGGAACTAGAGGAAGTCGAGGCCAAGCTGCCCGAGGCCGAAGAGGCGCTCCGTCAACTCCTGATCCCCAAGGACCCTGCCGACGCCAAGGACGCTATCGTTGAGATTCGCGCGGGGACCGGCGGAGACGAAGCCGCCCTGTTTGCCGGGGATCTCTTTCGGGTCTATGAGAAGTTCGCCGAGAACCACGGCTGGCGCATCGAACTCATGGACGCCACGGCGGGGACGCAAGGGGGCTACAAAGAACTCATCTTTACCGTCCGAGGCGCCCAGGCCTTCGGGCTACTCAAGTTCGAGAGCGGCGTGCATCGCGTGCAGCGCGTGCCCGCGACGGAGAGCCAAGGCCGCATCCACACCTCAGCAGCCACCGTGGCCGTATTGCCTGAGGCTGAGGACGTGGACATCGAAATCCACAACAACGACCTCCGCATCGACGTCTACCGGTCGTCGGGACCGGGTGGGCAGAGCGTAAACACGACCGACTCCGCCGTCCGCATCACGCACATCCCGACGGGGCTCGTCGTGAGCATCCAAGACGAAAAGAGCCAGCACAAAAACAAGGACAAGGCGCTCCGGGTGCTTCGGAGCCGGCTCTACCAGATGGAGCGCGAGAAGGCCGAGGCCGAGCGCGCAGCCGCTCGCAAGGAGATGGTCGGCTCAGGCGACCGCTCGGCGAAGATCCGCACCTACAACTGGCCACAGGGGCGCGTCACCGACCACAGGTTGGAGGGCGACAACAAGAACCACGCGCTCCAGAACATTCTTGGTGGCAACCTCGACCCGATCATCGAGGCGCTACGGTTGGAGGAGCAAGCCGAACGGATGCGCGAGCAAGCGGAGGGCTAGGGCGTCCGCGGGTCGGTGCAACCTCAGTCGCGCTCGCGGAGTGCCTGCGAGCGAGCTGTGGCCGTGCCAACCGCTTCGATGAGCATCGGGCGCAGTCCGTGGCGCTCCAACTCGGCGATGGCGGCGATGGTGGTGCCGCCGGGCGTAGTCACCTGGTCGCGGAGGATCGCCGGGTGGAGGCCCGTCTCCAGCACAAGCTTGGCTGCGCCGTAGACCGTCTGCGCCGCGAGTTTGAGTGCCTGCGGACGCGGCAGCCCCATCTTCACACCGCCGTCCGTGAGCGCCTCGATGACCATGTAGATGTAGGCCGGGCCGCTGCCGGAGAGCCCCGTGACGGCGTCCATGAGGTACTCGGGCAGCACCTCCACGGTAGGGCCGACGGCGGCAAAAATCTCACTCGCCACCGCGATGTGTTCTTCCGTAGCGTGGGTTCCGGGCGCGATAGCTGTGGCGGCCTCATCGACGAGGGCAGGCGTGTTCGGCATTGCTCGAACGACGGCGAGCGGCTGCCCGAGTGCGTCGCAGAGCGCGTCGGTCGTCAGCCCGGCGAGGATCGACAGCACGAGCGCGTCGGCGGGCACATCGTCGCGAACGGCGTCCATGACCGCGTCGAGGTTCTGCGGCTTCACGGCGAGGATCACGACGGTCGCGCCGCGGACGGCCTCGGCGTTGTCCGTGCCCGCGTGGATGCCGGGAAACTGCTCCCGGAGCGCGTCGAGGGCGTAGGGGTTGCGGCGCGTGGCGTGGAGTTGTTCGGGGCGCACATCGCCGCCGCGGAGGAGGCCGCCGATGAGCGCGCGGCCGATGTTGCCGGCTCCGAGCACGGCAAAGGTGTGGTCAGCGAGCACGAGAGAGCGGGGGTGGGTGAGCGCTAGGATTCGCGGGCGTAGACGGTGCGCCGCCCGCGAGGGTCAAAGACGACGAGGCGACCCGAACGCATCGACACAGCAGCGCTGCCGTCCATGCCGTCGAAGGCGAGGCGTTCACCGACGAGCGTACCGTCGAAGCGGACGGGGCCGGAGCCGAGCCGCCGGTCTTCGCCGCGCAGGGTGGCCGTGCCGTCCCGCCTGATGGTGAGTGTCATCGTGAGGACCCCCTCGCGGAGGTCGCGGTTGCGATCGGGGTCAGCGATAGCCTCCACGGCGCGCCACGTCCCCGCCACGTTGTTGCCGTCGACGAACGGCGTCGGGCGCGGCGGCTCAGCGGGAGCGTCCGGGCGCGGTCCCGACCACGTGCCGCCCGACGGCGATTCGCTGGTGGTCACGCAGCCGCTGAACGGCAGCAGCAAGACGAGGACAGCGAAGAGGGCGTGGCGCATGAAGGCGTATGTAGTGGCGATGCGGCTCGAAAATCTACACAGAGTTGTCG
>JBCBEX010000111.1:0-11451 GCA_038528235.1 Bacteroidota bacterium | reverse complement strand
GGGCCGCAACTACCTAGCGTTCGTGCATGTGGTGTCGACGCTGTTGCTACTCGCCTAATGTCAACGCGGCCTAGGCCAATCCACCGCATGGGCGCATGGTGTACCCTTCTACCGCCACGGCACCGCGGCACTCTACGCGATGTCCGAGACACCCCGTGCGTCAGCCTGCCACGTAGGTGTAGCGCTGGCGGCGGCTTCCGCGGTCGACTTCGAGCACCGTCCCATCCACGAGACGCAGCGGTCGGCGGCCGGGGTCGTCCACGCGCGCGCCCTCGATCACCATCGCGTCGCTCTGTGCGTCCTCGGGCAGCACGAGGTGGTTGCAGCGGCTGCCCGCCTGAAAGAGCACGCCCCGTATCGTCTTGCGTTCAGCACGGTAGGGTACGAGCCAGCGGTTGGCCCACCCCGTTGGTAAGCTGTAGGTTCGCTCTTTGCCTGTCACGAGAGCGCTACGCTCCTGGAAGACGATGCGCGCGCCTCGGCAGAACCGCGGCTTCTTGATAATCCCCCAGAGGTACCACAGCAGGGAAAGCAGCACGCCAAGGACGATCACGTACGGCCCCCAGAGCGTCCACCAAGGCACGGGCTCCACCTCGAAGCGGAGCGTTGTGCGGAACGCCGCCTCGCCGCGGCCCGGCGACTGCGCCTCCACCACCACCTCGTAGGTGCGCTGCGGCGTGAACGCGTCCAGCCCGTAGCGCGGTCGCGGACGGAGCGTCCATCCCAGGTCGCCCTTTGCGAGGTCGACCGTGAGGTCGTCGTCGTCCACGAGACGGAGCGTCCACTCGTCGAACTCAAACGCGTCCACGCGGGCGCCGTCAGCGATGGGCCAGACGGAGAGCGGCGCGCGTTCGTCAAGGTCGGTCACGGGCGCGCGCCAGGGGCCGTCGTCGCCGAGAGCGAGCGTGCGCGGGATACACGGGGCCGCCGCGACCGTGTAGACTGGCGAGCGGAGGTCGAAGTAGCCCGGGTAGGTGGCGGCGACCGAGATTGCGAGGGCAGTGTCGGGCGCGGCGAAGTCGAAGCGGAAGGCGGTGCGCTGGGGGTTGACACGCATCGCCTCAGCGGCACTTCCGAAGCGCGCCTGCATGGCGATGCGGTCGGGGCGCCGGATGTTGGCGACGAGCGTGTCGCGGAAGCCCTGTCCGTCGGGAGGGCCGAGGAGCGTCGCGCGCACCCGCATGGTGTCGCCGACGCACGGCCGGAGCACCGCGCCGTCCGTCTCGACGGGGTAGCCCTTCGCGCTCACAACCTCCACGGCGAGGTCAACGGCAGCCTCAGGGAGCAAGAGCACCTCGCCGGGTTGCACAGCCCGGTCGAAGGCGAGTTGGATCTCGCCCGGTTCGATCAGCCCGCCCGCGTTGGTGGGCCGCACCTGCGTGACGTTGCCGAAGAGCGCATAGGGGGCGAGGCGCGGGACGCGCGTGGTGAGGGTCGAATCGAACGGCAGCGCGCCCCGGTCGTGGGTGGCGCGGCGCAGTGCGGCGAGCGCCGCGCGGCTCGCGTCCTGTTGGACGAGCGTGAGGCGGCGCAGCGGAAACTCCGAGTCGAACACGAGCTGGTCGCCAGCGAGGCGAACGTCGGGCTGGCCGCCTAGCGTGCGGGCGGTGATAAGTGCGGCGATCTCGTTCATCCGGTCGGCCACGTCGGCCGACGAGAGGGCGCGGTAGACCTGCCCCTGGACATCGGTCCAAACGGCAACGGCGGGCTGCTGTGCCAGGGCGTCCACCTCCTTGGCGTCCTCGCCGATGAGCAGGAACACGACGCGGGCTCCTGTGGCACGCACGAACGACTCCGCATGCGTTTGCATCGATGCGGCCTCGGGCGTGTCTTCGAAGGCGCCGTCGGTAAGGACCACGAGCCACTTTTCTGGCTGTGGCGCCTGGGCGAGCACGTCCTGCGCCGTCGCGAGTGACTGGTAGGGCGTGTTGCCCGCGAAATTGTACACAGGCTGGCCGTTGAGCGAGTCCACGAGGGCCTGGCGCCCCGCTGAGCCGCCGCCGAGCGGGAAGCGCAGCGGCGTGTCCGGCGCGTGCATCGTCACCACGTGCAGCGCGTCGGAGTCGCGAAGGAGGGCCGCGAGCGTTTGCAGCGCGTAGTTGGCGTAGGCCCACGGCCCGCCGTTCTCGCCCTCATCGCGATGCAGCATCGAGCCGGAGTCGTCATAGACAACCGCCACGGCCCGCTGTGCCGCACCGCTGGGTGCGAGAAGCAGAGCGAGCAAGGCGAGGGGGAGCAGGCGCATGGGGCAGCGGGTAGACCGCTCCAAACTAGCGCCAACTCGGGAGACGGGGAGAGCCTACCAGGCAGGGCAGCTATTCGTCGACCAACTGTAGCTCGTGGTCGTCTCGCACTGCACAAAGTCGATCTGGCTGCCGGCGGTCATCATCAGGTGAAATTCCCAGGCGCCGTTCCAGTTCGTCTCGCAGTCGCCATTCGGGAACCACGCGATGAACGGCGTGCCCTCCGAGCCAATCGACAACTGCGATCCGTCGGACAGTCGCACATACTGACGGCCGCTCAGCACACACGTCCCGTCGGCGCGGAGGCCCAGCCTCTCGATGTTGAACGGCCCGAACGCCCCGCCACCTCCTCCCAGGGCAGTGGGTTTGTCGACCCACGCCTGGATCGGCGACACATACTCCATCGCGGCTACGATGGCGTTGTCCTTGCGAGATTTGCGAAACCCATCGTCGAAGGTCTCGATGCCGGAAACAACCGCCAAGCCGACGATGACGATGCTGAGGACGAGGAGAAGAAGTTGCTGCTGGCCCATGCGTCGGGGTGGTGGAGAGGGGCGCGGGGTGAGGTGTAGTAGATCCGCTACAGGGCAAGTGACATTCCGCGGCATCCACGACGGGGCTGGTCCTCTGACGCTACACGAGAGAGGCCCAATCACCCCGTCGGATTGCGACCACGCCTTTCCGATTCCAGCAAGTCGCAGGCAGGCGACGGCGACCGCAGCCCCGGTGTACGCTTGGTGATTCTGAACTCAATCCACCTCGTCCTGCACCTCCGAAGCGTGAATGCGCAAGCAGCACCAATCAGCACGTGCCTACCATGGTAGACAGGGCGCTCTGTGCAGGGAGGGTGCGGGATGCCTAGGAATTTGACACCGCACATGAACCGTCGTGCTACCTCACGGGTTGACGCGGCGGCTTACTGCTGCCCCTCTGACCATCCTGCGCTCGATCGTTCTCTTCGCCGAGGCCCGTCCCACGTTGTCACGACTGCTCTCCGTACCCCGCGCGCTCCTGCGCGCTGTCGCCGTCGCGGTCGTGGTGCTTGCCCTTGCCGTCGTGGCGCTGACGCGGACGCAGGTCGGGCGCGATGGGCTGCGCGACCAGGTGGAGCGCTTCGTTGAGCGCGAACTGCAGGGCCGTCTCGCCATTGGCGAACTGACTGGCAACTTGCTCTTCGACCTCTACGCGACCGACCTCGCGCTCTATGACGCGGGCGGAGCCACCGTTGCCTCCATCGACTCTGTTGTGGTGCGTCCCAAGTGGTGGCCGTTGCTCACCCGCGGCGAGATCGAGATTGACGAGGTGCTGCTCGTCCACCCGCGCGCCACCATGCACCGGGACAGCGCTGGGACGTGGAATCTGCTCGCTGCGTTAGCGCCGAAGGTGCCCTCAACGGAGCCGCCGCCGCCGATCACCATCCGCTCCGCCGACATCGAGGTGCTCGGTGGCGCGCTCGTGACCACGCGCGACGGGGAACCCCCCGCCATCGTTGCCAACGGCACGCTGTTCGATGTCACCGAGACCGAAGTCCGCGACCTCGACCTGCGTGGTGCGCTTGAATGGACGCCTGAGGGCCAGCAGATCGAAGTGAAGCGCCTCGCCGCACGCCTGCCCACGTTGCCCCTGCGCATCGTGGACCTTGAAGGCACCGTGCGGCTGGACTCGTCGCGGATGGCGCTCGACGACCTGAGGCTGATCACGGGCGAGACCCGCGCCGAGGGCACGCGCCTGACCGGCTTTGCCGTAATCGAGTCCCCCGACGACCGGGCGCTTGCCGCCGTGCCTCGTGCTGACCACCTCGTGGATGTGCGGCTGGCTGCGGAGCAGGTCGACCTGGACGAGGTGCGCCGCGTCGTGCCAGCGAGCCCGCTCGCCGAGACGCTCGCCCTCGACCTAGACGCGGAGGGGACGTTCGGCGATCTCGCCCTCCGTACGCTGCGCGTTCAGCGCGGGGCGACCCGCATCGAGGCGGACGGCCGCCTGGCGCTCACGGACGCCGTCCGGAACGCCTCGCTGCGCCTGAGTCGCGTGGTCGTCCGGCAGGCCGACGTGGAAGCGGTGCTGCCCGACCTCGTCCTGCCCGATTACGCCCACATAGGGCCTGTCCGGCTGCGCGGCGACGCCGACCTCGCTTTGACGCGTGGCGCAGGCGGCACCCGGATCGACGTGGAGGCCGACGTGGACGTTGCCACCGACCAAGTGGGCACGGCGACCGTGGCGGGGATGCTCACCCTCGCGCCTGGCGCACAGCCCGTCTGGCAAGCCGATCTCGATCTGGTCGCGGTGGACGTCGGCGGTGTGTTGCAGCGCGCCGACCTCGCGGGCGGGCTCACCGGACGTGCCGCGCTGCGCTCGATCGCCGACTCCACGGACGCGGTGTTGGGCGTGACAGCGATGCTCGCCGAGGTGCGGGCTGGGGCGATTGCCGCCGACACGCTAGCCACCACGCTCCGCATCGGTGGGCAACGCATCGGTGGGCAACGCATCGATGGACGACGCATCGAGGGGCGGGCCTTCGCGCAGCGGTCGGGGAGTATCCTGAGCGCCACGGGGGCAGTCGATGGCCTCGGTACCCCAGCGCTCGCCTACCAGTTGGACGCCGACGTGCGGGCGCTCGACGTGCAGGCGTTTTATGCGGATGCCCCGCGTACGAGCGTGACCGGGCAGCTTCGCCTCGACGGGGCAGGCATCTCGCTGGCTACGCTCCGCGCCGACCTCGACGCGACGTTGGCCGACGCTTCGGTGCAACTCGGAGACAGCCTCCGGCGCATCGCCACGGAGCGACTCACGCTCACCATTGCCCCGCCGGATGTCGGCGCGGCGGCCTCACCACGCCTCGCACTCCGCAGCGACCTCGCCGACGTGACCCTCAACGGTGAGGTAGGCTTGAGCGACCTCGTGGTCCTCGGCCAGCACTGGCAGCGGGGGCTGACACGGACGGTGGACGCTGAGCGGCGCAAGGCGCGCATGTTCGACCCCGCTACCGCCGCGCCCGTAGACACCCTGGGCGACGTGGTATCGCTACCGTTGCGCCCGGTCCGGCTCACGGCCACGCTGCGCCGCCCCGACAGCCTGCGGGCGTTGGTGCCGGGTTTGCCCACAGTCGCCGCAGGGACGGCGCTCACCGTCGAAGGGGTGATCGGCACGGACAGCCTCGCGCTCGACCTCGGTGCGCGCAACGAAGCGCTGGCGGCAGGCCCGCTGCGCACGGAGGCCCTCGCGACCCGACTTGAGGTACGCAGCCGCTACGGCGCCACGCTCACCGACCGGACGCACCTGACGCTCAACGCGCGAGCGGACAGCGTCCGGCTGGGCAAGCAGATGCTCGCGACGCCGGCCCTGGCACTCGCCTACCGCGACGGCGCAGGCTCGCTCCGCATCGACGCCCGGCCGCTTTACAACGCGGCCGCCCGTAGGCAGCCCGACTCGCTTGCACTGGGGGAGGCGTCCCTGGCGTTCGAGTTCGACGTTCTGCCCGAGGCCACCCGGGTCACGTTCGACGAGGCCTTCCTCCGCGCGGGACTGTTGCACTGGCGGCTTGCGCCGTCCATCGGGGTGGGCATGCCCACAGTCGATCTATACACGGACGCCATCGTGACCGAGGGGCTCACGCTCACACGCGTGAACCCCGAAGCCTTGCGCGACACGCCGCAGCGGCTTACGCTCACGGGGGCCTTCTCCCCGGCGCGCACCGACACGGCCTACGTGACGGCCAGCGGCCTCGACCTGGCCGAGGTGCTGCGCTTCGTGGGGCTCTCGCGGCCGTTCGGCGGGCGCGTCGATGGCGACGTGGCCATCCCGTCTGCGCTCGGCCAGCCCGAACTCGCGGGGGACCTCCGCATTGCGCCGTTCTTGTTCGACGGCCGCCCGGCTGGCGAAATTGACCTCCGTAGCCGCTTCCGCCCAGGAACCACCGACCTGGCCGTGGACCTGACGCTTGCGCCGAATCCAGACGGCACGACCGACGCGCGGCGGGTCCCGACCAACGACTTCGACATCACGGGGACACTCCGGCTGCCCGGCCGCGCCGACGACGGCACGCGCACCCGCGGAGCCTACGACCTCGACGTCGCCTTTCGGAAGCTCGACCTCTTCTTCTTCGACTGGCTCTTCCCACGCATCCTCGACCGCGCTGCGGGCGTGGGTACGGGCACGGGCCGCATCACCGGGGCGCTCACGCGACCGCTGTTCGAGGCCGACCTCGACGTGCGTGACGCCAGCTTCCGGGTGCCCGGTTTCAACCTCGCCATCGGCTTGGACGGAGAAGTAGACGTGGACGAGGAGGGCATTCACCTGCGCGAGGTGCGGCTCACCGACCAGACTGGCGGCTCCGGCCGTGCCCAGGGCAGCATCCTGTTCAACGACTACCGCTTCTGGAGCTTCGACCTTGAAGGGGCACTGCGCGAGATGCAGATCATCAACGTCGCCGAGTCCGACGCCCTGCCGTTCTACGGCGATATCCGCGCTAGCGGGGCCCTCACGTTCACTGGGCCGGTCAACAACGTTTTCCTGCGCAGCGCCAACGCGCGCACGACGCCCAACAGCGAGCTCTTCATCCCGATCGTGGCGAGCGGACCGGCCCAAGAGACAGGCTTCCTCGTCTTCGCCGACTCGACGGGGGCGATCCCGGAGACGGAGACCCGCCGCAATCTGGTCAGCCGCCGGCCCTCCACCGAGCGCGCCTTCCTCGACGGCCTGGAGATGCAGCTCAACGTCGAGGCCCCGTCGGGGTCGACGGTCCACCTCGTCCTCGATCCGGCCACGGGCGACGTGATCGACGCGGTGGGGCGAGGGCGTATGGAACTCACGATCGACGAGGGCCGCTTCCTCACCTTCGGCACGTTCAACGTGGAGGGCGGCGACTACCTATTCACCGCCGGTGACGTCTTCACGCGAGGGTTCGTGCTGCAGCCCGGCGGCACACTCCGCTGGACCGGCGACCCCGTCGATGCCCGGCTCGACCTCGCGGCCGCCTACGAGACGCGGGCGTCTCTTGCGGGTCTGCGGCTCCCCGGCGTGGAGGACCCGGCCCGCCAGCGCGTACCCCTGCTCGTTGAGATGGACCTTTCGGGTTCGGTCACCACGCCGCTCGTCGACCTCCGCCTCGACCTCGACACGGGCGAGCGGCTCGACTCGGGCGTGATCGAGGCGCTGCGCACCGAACTCAACCGCGGCGACCGGCAGGCGGAGTATGCCACCAGCGTGCTGCTCACCAACTCGTTTCTGCTCGCCCCTTCCGACAACATCAGCACGGTGGGCGACACCGCCGACGAGTTGATCTACACGTCGCTCTCGCAGCTCGTCTCGACGCGCCTCAACCAGTTCCTCAACGAGGCCCTCGCCTCCGACAACGTGGAGGTGCTGCTCGGCGTCCAGCAGGGCAACGACTTCGAGGCGCTCGACGTGACCTACGGCGTCGCGCTTCGTTTCCTCGACGAGCGGCTCATCATTCGCGGCGAGGGGGTGTACCAGCGCGACAACTCCGAGGCGCTCCAAAACGAAGACTTCCAGGGCGAGGTGGCCGTGGAGGTCAGGTTGACCCCAGACGTGTCGCTGGAGGTGTTCTACCGCCGGGAGAACGAACTGCTCGTGGGCGAGAGCATCGGCGGGACTACCTACGGGGCCTACGGGGCAGGCTTGAGCTACCAGACGGAATTCACCTCGTGGCCCGGCCTGCTCGGCACGCTCGTGGACGAGGCACAGACGGGCCAGGACAACGCCGCACAGTCGCAGTGAGACTCGGAGGCGTGTGCGGGAGCCGACCGTCGCCTCGACCAAAGACAACGGGGCCACCCTCTCTGAAGAGGGCGGCCCCGCTGCGATGTGTGTGGGGGACTAGTCGGCGTCCTGAGCGTCGTCGTATTGCAGGTCGAGGGTGAGCTTGAGCGTAGCGGTCTCGTTCTCGAAGGTGACCTGCGAGGCCCGGGAGCTCACGGCGTCGGCGAAGGAGATGCGGGCGATCTTGCCCATGTTCTCGTCGCGCCCATCGTCGTCCTGATCCACCACGAAGATGAAGTACTCCCGGTCTAAGTTGCTGATGTCGCCTTGTACCGGAACACGGATACCGAGTTGGTCGATCTCGACGGGCTCGGTGCTGTCCACGTACACCCGCCCGAGTGCGTCTTGGATTTCCAGGTAGACGTCGGGGGCACTGTCCTCGTCCCAGGTGTTGCCGTTGCCCCGAGCAAGGGGGAGTTGGTCGAAGGTGATGCCGGTGACGGTGACGCCGTCGTTGTCGGAGCCGGATGAGACGAAGTCACAGCCGGACAAGGCTATGCTTGCGAATAGGAAAAGGGTGGCGAGGGGACGCATGGGCCTGTGGGCAAAAGTTGCAGGGTTTGGTGCTGCAACAGGTATCAGCGCGCCACCTAGGCAGTTAATGTGCCCCCTTCTTTAGCCCAGCAGAATGGATAGCTTTCTAAGTTAGCCAGCGGAAATGTAATCGGCGCATGCCGACGTGTTACACCGAAGACCACAGACGTCGTCTCAACAAGGAACGACGAGGTGCGAGGACCCCCTGCAATCTCGGAGGCGCTATTCCCACTCCAGGGCGAGTTCCAGGCAGAACGCCTCGTCCTCGTTGGTGAGGCGGAGCGTAGTGGGGCGCTCCTCGGCGAGGTCGGCGAAGGAGAACGAGCCCGTTGCTCCGATCCAGTCCCACTCGCGCGCCGGCCGGTCGTCGTCTTGCTCGACGGCAAAGAAGAAGTAGTCCCGCTCAATATTCGAGACCTCGATGGGAGGGCTAGACGCAGCTAGCGGGAAGCTTGCCGCGTCAGCAATGGACGTACTCAGGTATACCTGACCGAGCGCATCTTGCATCTCGATGTAGAGATCCGGCGCGCTGCTCGGATCCCACGGCGTGCCGTTGGCACGAGCTTCGGGGATCGTCTCGACGGTGACCGCCGCGATGGTAACGGACGTGGAGGAGGGGTCAGCATAGCCGCACGCGCTCAGAAAGAGCGCGCTCAGCACGAGCACGGCAACGCGCATAGAACAGAGAGGGACACACGAGAGGGGCGGGTGAGCAAGCCCGGTGGTAGGGTCAGCAAGCATGGGGAGAATAGAGAAGACCGCGCCAAAGGACAAAGCGTGCTACCCCCAAACTGGAAATAATGACTGGATCGGTGGCCCACCGGGCTTATACCCTCTGGATGCCGGATCTTCCGCGCGGTATGTCAGCGATATTTGAGGTCTCTGCACGTCGTCATCCGTCTGCAGCCGTGTCTCAGCTTGAGCGTCGTCCCTATTGGGAGACACTCGTGTAAACTTTCTTTGTCACAACAATCAGTCAAACAGGGTATGCGTCGCGTCGTCTTCAACCAGAAGGGCGGGGTTGGGAAATCCAGCATCGCCGTGAACCTCGCGGCCCTGGCCGCCTCGTCTGGTCGCCGCACCCTCGTGATCGATCTCGACCCGCAGGGCAACGCAAGCCAGTATCTCCTCGGCGCAGGGGCCCAGCCGCCCCACAACGCTGCCGACTTCTTCGAGCAGTTCCTTGCGTTCCGACTCCAGAACGAGGGCCTCGACGCGTTTGCCAGCGCGACGCCGTTCGCCTACTTGCGCGTGCTCCCATCGTCGCCAGCCCTGGGTGAGATTCAAGGCAAGCTGGAGCAGCGCTACAAGATCTTCAAGCTGCGCGACGCCCTCGATGCTGTCGCCGACGAGTTCGACGAGGTCTTCATCGACACGGCGCCCGCGTTCAACTTCTACTCGCTCTCCGCGCTCATCGCTGCCGACGCCGTCCTGATCCCGTTCGACTGCGACGACTTCTCGCGGCAGGCGCTCTACCAACTGCTCGACCGCGTCGCCGAGGTGCGCGCCGACCACAACGAAGCGCTGCAAGTGGAAGGCATCGTGGTCAACCAATACCAGTCGAATGCTAACCTACCTCAGCGCGTGGTGGGCGAACTCCGCGACGAGAACCTGCCGCTCCTCGACACGCTGCTGCCCGCCTCGGTCAAGATGCGCGAGAGCCACGAGGCGGCAACCCCGCTTGTTCACTTCGCGCCGCGCCACAAGCTGACGCTGGCCTTCAGGGACCTATTCGCGGAGATCAGCGACTGACACTACCCGTCGCTGGGCAGGTACGCGGCGGGCAACTCGTTGCCGGGGTGCTCGGGCGACCAGAACACGTTCACGATCCACCAGCGCGTGCCGTCCCAGAGCGCCTGGATCGAGTTGACGCCGCGCAGGACAACCTCGCCCTCCGGCGTCATTCGTCCCTCATAGGTGCTCCACACGTGGGTCGTTGCGCCGAACTGCTCGGTCTGCCGTGCGACCTCTACCTCGAAGAAGCCGTTCTCTAGCATCCAAGGACCGGAGGTCTCGATATAGCCATCGACGCTCATGACACGGTGGACGTAGGAGCCGTCGGGCCGGTGGGCTGTGGGAATGAGTTGGGCTTCGGGAAGGAAGAGGGCACGCATCCGGTCCCAGTCGCGCTCTTCACCGGCCGGTCCAGAGATGACGTCGTACAGCGCCGCGATGATGGAGTCCAGGGACGCCGTGTCGGCAGCGTGCGCCAGCGAGTCAGGCGGCGTGGCTTCGCTGAAGGCTGAGGCGGCGGGGGCAACGACGAGGGAGAGGGCGATCAGCAGCGCACGCAACATGGGCACAAGGTAAAATGAAGACCGGGGAACGACGGTAAGCTATCGCAAGCTCGTCATTCCCCGGTCTCGGTCGTAGACTTCGGCAGGAATCACCAACCGGAGCCGTGCGCATGCAGCATGGCTGAGCGGACTCAGCGGGCCAGCACGACGGTGCGCGTTGCCCGTGCGTCGTCGGTGCGGAGGGCTACGAAGTAGACCCCGCTTGCCGCAGATGCCGCGTCCCAGCGCATCGAGTGTGTGCCTGCCGGGAGCGACGTATCCGTGAGGGTCGCCACGCGGCGGCCCGTGGCGTCGTAGACCTCCAGCGTCACATCAGAGGCCGCCGGCAAGTCGAAGGCAATAGTGGTCGACGACGTGAAGGGGTTCGGGTAGGCCCCACGTAGGGCAAACGCTGTGGGGCGGCTGCCCTCGCCCTCGTTCGACACGGCGGTGCTCTGGACCTCGATCACGGCACCGGCTTCGGTCCACACGAGCGCGTCGGCGAGGATGCCAGTGGCCGTGCGGAGCGTGATCGCGTCGCCAGGCTGGGCTCCTTCGTCCTCGCGTGTGGCAGGATCGTCGGCGTAGATCGCCATCAGGCCGAGGGCGCCATCAGCTTG
>JBCBEX010000110.1:0-12257 GCA_038528235.1 Bacteroidota bacterium | reverse complement strand
CGCAGCAGTCGGGCCGTCGGTCGCGATAATAACCGTTTTTGCAAGAACCGATTCCTCGTGTTTCAAGCTCACGGTACCAGCCGAAACCGACTCGACGGGCGTATTCAGCCGCACCGCGTCAGCAGGCAGCGGCGCAGCGAGTTGCTCTGGGATCGCGCCCATACCCATCGCAGGTACGGCGGTCATGCCTTCCGAAAACATCCGGAAGTAGAACTCGAACGCGCGGCTCGATGCCTTCAAGTCTTTGTCGAGGAGGATGCCCCCAAGGAACGGCTCGAAGAACCGTGTCATCATCGACGCCGAGAAACCGTAGCGCTTCGTCAGCGCCTCGCGTGTCGTGACTTCGTCGCGTGCCCAAAGCTCATCCAGCGATGGTGAGCGGACGTTTTGGCGGAGGCCGAGTACCTTCACCTTGTCCGCGAGCGAGCCGATGGGAGAGAATACCGACGGCAGCGCGCCGAAGAAGTCTCGGGTTGGATCGGCAAGCCGATGGAGCATGCCACTGAAATAGACGAGCGCACCGTTGTCGAACAGTTGAAGGTCGAGCGCATCGTAGTCAAGCCAGCGTTGTGCCTCAGGGTAAGCCGTCAGCAGCACTTGAAAGCCCCGATCCAGGAGGTACTCGTCAAACTCGTCGGTCCGAACGCGACCGCCAAGTCCGTCCGACGCCTCGAGCAAGGTGAAGGCAATGCCATGCGCGGCGAGCGTCCGCGCTGCGGTCAGCCCGGCTAGCCCGCCCCCAACGATGATGACGTCAGACAGAGCGCTCATTCCGACGGAATCGGTTCGAGGGTGACCACGCCGACCTCGAGATCGGTGGCAGCCTTAGTAAAGGTGTACGTGATCCCAGCGCCCGGAACGTAGGGGGCCTCCACGCGCACGTTGTCCGTGATAGCTTGCCGGAGTTGCGTCGTGTCCAGCCGCAGCGTGCCGCGAGCTTGCCGGACTTCGACCGATCCACTCACGGCCACCGGCAGTGGCTCCTCGGTCTGGTCCTCGCGCCGATCCAGTCGGAACTGCGCGGCATAGCGGCTCGGTTCGGTTTCGGTCAAAGAGAACCCGCCGACTCGCTCTGTCGGATCCACTTGCGATGGCGCGAGGACGTACACGACCTGCAACGTTTCGCCGCTAGCGGATACGCCAAGCGTGCTCAGGCGCACCTCGCGCGACCCGGTTTCCGCGCCCGGCATCGAGCCGAGCAACTCAAATGCGGAGGTGGGAAAGACTCCCGTGTCAGCGTGAAGCAGGGCAGCAGCGGCCATCAAGCGGCTTGGCTCTGCTAGCTGTTCCTGGAGGTTGTTCGACGAGGCTTCCAGCGCAGGAGTAAGCGACTCGGTAGCGGCGCAGCCAGCCAGGACGACCGCGGCGATAAGAGGTAGTGCAATACGCATAGGATAGTCGGATAGTGCGGGCTCGCAGATAGGTGATAATCACATCGTAGTTCCCGAACGGAGCGCGTGACGAACGGTCACGACGGCTTACTCGTCGCGGTAGAGCAACACGGTCACCGTGCCGTCCTCATCGATATAGCCACGATACATGCCGGGCGTGTTGAACGGCATCGTCACCGTGCCGTCTGCACCGAGGGCGATCACGCCTCCTGTGCCCCCGGACTCAGTCAGGGTTTCGTGTATGACGGCCTCGGCGGCCTGGGTGAGCGATTCGTCGAGGTAGCGCATACGCGCAGCGATGTCGTAGGCAGTGACGTTGCGGATGAAGTACTCGCCGTGGCCTGTCGAGGAGACGCCGACGGCCTCGTTGGCGAACGTGCCAGCCCCAATGATCGGCGAGTCGCCAATGCGGCCGTAGCGCTTGGCCGTCATGCCGCCCGTTGAGGTTCCTGCGGCCAAGTGGCCGTCGTTGTCGAGCGCGACGGCGCCTACGGTTCCCGTCATCTGCCAGGGAGCCGGATGTTCGAGTTGCCACTCGGGTACCGCTCGTTCAGGGATCGCCTCGTCATTGGCAGTGCCGCTCTCCGACTGCTGCTGCACGCGCTGTCGATCGAGCACCCGCCGTAGAGCCTCGCGGCGGGCGTCGGTATGAAAGTGCTGGTTGGGCACGAGGTCGAGCCCACGCAAGAGCGCAAACTCTTCCGCGCCGTCTCCCGAGAGAAGCACGTGGGGCGAGTTGGTCATCACCTCCCTGGCGAGCAGGATCGGGTTCTTGACGTGCCGCACGCCAGAGATAGCTCCAGCTTCGCCCGTCGCCCCGTCCATGATCGAGGCGTCGAGCTCAGCGTAGCCGTCGGCGGTGAAGACTGCTCCTCGGCCTGCATTGAAGCGCGGGCTGTCTTCAAGCACTGTGATCGCAACCGTGACCGCGTCCATGGCAGACGCGCCACCCTGGATCTCGGCATAGCCTGCTTCGAGGGCTGCAGTAAGTGCCGCTCGGATGGACGCCTCGCTCGCCTCATCGAGCAGGTCTCGACGGATGGTGCCAGCGCCACCATGGATGACGAGCACAGCGCGAGGTTCGACCGATGCTGGAAGTGTGTCGGGCGTGTTGGGCTGGGCCATCAGCGAGGCGGGCAGGAGGAGGCAGAACAGGAGAGCTAGGCGCATAACGTAGGAGGCACAGGTAAAACGAAGGGCTAAAGTGGCTTCTCGAACAGCGCATACTCTTTGTCCCGGATCGACCCAAACGAGTCCAGCAGGTTGGTCAGCTTCTTGTTCGTATCGAGGACCCAACTCATCTCGCAGGCGCGGTAGCCAAGGGGAATACCCGCCTCAATCGTGGCCATCACCAGAAGTACGTCGAGCCCTCTACCTTGGTAGGCGGGCAGCACACCCATCAGGGGCATGCGTACTTCCTGGACGGCGCCGAGCTTCATTGCGAGTAGCATCTTGGGTAGCCCTGTTGAGAGCAACTTACCGTCGGGGAGCTTCTTCAGCACCTGGTTCAAGTTCGGAAGGGTGACCGAGAACGCTACCGGTTCGCCGCCCACCTCGATGAAGTAGACAAGGTCAGGGACGATGACGGGCTTGAGCTCTTTCTCAAGCTGCTTCAGCTCCGAGGGCGTGATTGGGACGAAGCCCCAGTTGCCCACCCAGGCATCATTGTAGATCCGGAGCACGTGCGCCACGTCGTCGTCGTAGCGGTTCATGTCGAGCGCACGGACGGTCACATCGGGATAGCGGCGCTGGACAAGGGCCGCGCCTCGTTTCATACGGTCGAGATCGAGGTAGTGCCGGTGGACGTAGTACGCCCACATCGTCATGGATCGCTCGAACCCGTAGAGATGCAGGAAGTCTGCGTAGTAGGGCGGATTGTAGGGCATGAGAAGCATGGGCTCCTTATTAAACCCATCCATCAGCAGCCCCGCCACATCGTTGAGAGACGGATTCGCGGGTCCCCGCATCGCCTGGAGGCCCTGTTCGCGCAGCCAGTCCGCTGCCGCGTCGAGGAGCGCCTCCGCCACGTCGTAGCGGTCGATGCACTCGAAAAAACCAAAGAAGCCAACGTGGTCGTCGTACGTCTCTAGGTGCATCCCGTTGACAATGCCCGCGATGCGGCCGAGGACATTCCCTGCGCCATCCTCCGCGAGAAACCGCTGCCACCGTCCATGCTCGAAGAACGCGTTCTTCTTCGGGTTCTGGATGGTACGCTGGTCGAGGCGGAGCGGCGGCACCCAGTTGTGATTGTCCTGATAGTAGGGAACCTCGTACGCGAAATCAAGAAAGCGGCGGGCATCGCTGGCGCTATCGACAGGGCGTACGGAGACCGCGGTGGTGTCGGGTGGCATAGTAGTAAGGGGATGAGCCGGGCACGGAAAGTACGCGCACAAAAAAGCGGCAAGCTCTGATCGAGCCTGCCGCAACAGAGTAGGGCGGGGGGAGCGAGGCTAGGCCTAGGCGCGTGCTTTCTTCTTCGCGGCGCGCTCCTGGGCTTTCGCGTCTACATCGGCTTTTTGCCGGTAGAGCTCCATGTAGGAAGACACAGGGTAGCGGTCCCCGTAGATCTCCTTCATCTTCTGGAAGCGGAGCCGGCAGGCCATCTTGAACGCGGTATCCTCCCCATACTTCTTGATGGAGAACGATGTGCCACGTGCGGTGCCGGGCTCTGGATTCCAGGAGACGGCGTAGACCTCGTGCTTGACGCCGCGACGGTCTTTCTTGTAGGTACGCGAGATGCCTACGACGCCGGTCGAGTTGTTCTTGTTACGCGTGATGAGGCGACGGCGAGGTTCAGCTTCAGGCATGGCTGCGACCTCCGCTTCAAGTTCCTTGCGGAACTCGACCGCTTCCTCGAATGCTTCCTCGCGGCCTCCGCATTTGCGGTCGCTGAACAGTTTGGAGTAGGTCTTGCCGTGGCGATATACGCGCACTTGCCATCCGTGGGTTGAATCGGAGTCGATCCTGATGACGCCTTTGGCTCTGGGCATGGTGGGGGTCTGACTGGTGAGAGGATTGCGAACAAACCGTGGTAGGGTAGGGAAATATACTTCATCACCCTTTTCTCATCCACCTTAGCGCAGAGTGTGTCGTGGACGCTGCGCACGTGCTATTCCATGTCCGTTTTCTGAAACGCTGGAAGTAGATCTATTCAATGTGTGTAGAGTGTATGGAGTAAGATGAAGCGGGCACTCGTTGTAACACACAGTGGCGCAGGTTAGGCCGGTCGGACTGGGTATCTCTTCGGCTGCTCGAGCCGATCGTGGGTCTTCGAGTCTCCCTTCAACCAGCGATCCGACACAAATCAAGAAGCTTGCCGTAGGTTGCTCAGGTACGCCAGCCTCGTCACCCGCCTTGCAGATCCATGAGTAGTAAACTTCCTTCCATCCTGATCGGCGCTGCGGTCTATGTGGTGCTCGGCCTTCTGGCTAGCGTTCTCAGTTCCATGGGGTCCGCGCTGGGCATGCTTGCCGGGATACTCAGCTGTGTGACGGTCCTGATCGCGGCTGCCACAGCAGTCTGGCACTACACGAGCACGAACTCGCTGACGATTTCAGGTGGACAGGGAGCCGGTATGGGTGTAGTCGTCGGGCTTGTCGGCGCTGTGATCGCAGGGTCGCTCTCGCTGCTGCTGATTCAGCTCGGCGTCTTGCCAGATCCAATGGATATCGCCCGAGAGCAGTGGCGCACGCAAGGGCTGTCCGAAGAGCAGATCGAACAGATGGGGGGCTGGGCGGAAGCAGCCAGTGGCCCTGTCGGGATCGTGATCGGTGCTGCCGTAGGCATGGTGCTGGGCGCAGCAGGCGGCGCCATCGGGGCAGCCATCTTCAAGAAAGGTGAGCCAGATCGCGTTTGACCCAGTCTGACCTAGTCCAGACACTCAGCGCCGCGACATGGAGCGCGGCCTGGAGAGAATGACGTGCAGTCGATACGCATCCTGTACGTCTTCCGGTGAGCGCAGCTTCGAGCGGAGTCGAGCAACCGATGCAGCTTCACTCGCAGTGCCAGCGGATCGTACTGTTGGAGTGACCGGCGCGTCCACACGCGACACCGACAGATTCCCTCGTAGGTCTGCGTCGGGTAACACGCGCTCCATCAAGGTGGGGCGGTCCGTTTTCAGCGGACGATCGAATAGGGCTTCCCGTCGGGCCTCAGCCGCTTCGTACTGTTCGTGGGCTCCCGAGGAAAAGTGTGCATCGCCGTGCTGCTCGAAATCGTCGAAGTGCTCGAAGGCGGGGGCATATTCATCGTCTGCGACCGTCGGAAATGCCTCGTCCTCTTCCGACGACGGTCGCGGCTCATTGGCTCCGCTGCGCGACGAGGCCGGCTGGCTTGCTTCCTGAAGCGCCTCTTGGATCTGACGAAGGGCTTCCTCGAACGCAGATGGGCCACTGCTGGACGCAGGCGCTTCGTCTGCCTCTACTGGATTGGGTGCGCGCTTGCCTCTCGTCCGCTGGCCGATGAGTGAACCAATGAACTGAAGAAACAGAAAGAAGAGAAAGAATAGGACCCCAAGGTTGTCAAAGAAGAAGTCCATCAGAAGCGATGCAATTGGGCGGAACGGCTCACATTGAAATCCAGAATACGACGCCATGCTGGGCAAGTGCCGCTCACTTGGCGAAATCGACGGCGGGTCGTATAGTGAATGCCAGGACGGCACCCCGCGCTCCTTCTCCGTACCTTTCTATCTCCGCCTTCGCGGCGCTCACCTCCGCACGACACAGCCAGTACGACCATGCCTCTCAGCGTAAGCGAACAGTATCACGCCGCCGTCATTGCCATCAAGGGCAAGTTCTTCGGCAGCCGCGACGGTGACGAGTACAAACAGACGATCAACGACTTCAAGAGTCAGGGCAAGACGAACATCGTCATTGATTTTGCCAAGACCGACCTGATGGACTCGTCCGGTATCGGCGTGCTGATTAAGAGTGCAGCTGACATCCGCGACGCGGGCGGAGACATTGTGCTCGCGAACCTCGAGGAGCGTGTCAAGAACCTCTTCGTGATGACGCGTTTGCTCGGTCCCGTGTTCAAAGACTACGAGTCGGTCGAGGCAGCCGCGAGCAGCTTCGCGCAAGGCTGACCGGCGCGTGTTTCAAACGTAGATCGGGGCTCCTCATGCAAGCGAGGAGCCCCGATCTTTTTGGGGGTGCCGCGTGGTGTGCTCAGTCCGACTTGCTTTCCGTAGTCGAACTGGTCGAAGTGCTCGTATCGGAAGACGAGGTGTCGGAGACGCTCTTAGTCTCGGTGGCAGCGTCGGTCTTTGCAGCAGCCGACTTCGCCTTGGACCCATCGCCTTTGCGGGCATAGTCTGTCAGGTAGAATCCGTCGCCCTTGAAAATGAGGCCAGCACCGCCGCCGATCACGCGCGTCACCTTCTGCCCCGTCTCAGGATCGACCGTGAGCGGATCGTCCGACATCCGCTGAAACACTTCAAACGTGGAGCCGTCTTCGCGGCGGTACTCGTAGGTGGGCATGGAGAGGCAGGGGAGTAGAACAAACGAAGCCGATGTACCGAGGGCAAAAGGGGGCGGTTCCTAGCCGTCAGGGTGCCCTCTAGCACAGCACAAGGGGCTTAGGAAGACGGGTCGGGCCCAGGCCGAGGGTGAAGGCATGGCACGCGTATCAGGGTTCTCCTTACGCCCATAGGCTTGTCAGACCCGACGAGGCAGGACCGTGACTCGTCATCGGTCACCCTACCTTGGTGACAGCACCGACATCGTCTCGTTCACCGACCAACGCCGACCCATGGCAACCCCAATCTCCCTAAGTGTTTACGGCATCGACGTACAGCAGATCGTCCGCAACGCGGCCCCGGCGCGGCTCTATGAGGAAGCCCTCCGCTTCGACGAAGGCGCCGCCATCATGTCGACGGGGGCTTTGGCGCTGCGGTCCGGAAAGAAGACTGGCCGGAGCCCGTCCGACAAGCGCGTCGTAGCGCACCCCAAAAGCGAAGCCGACGTCTGGTGGGGCGACGTCAATATCAAGCTCGACGAGCGGGTCTTCCTGATCAACCACGAGCGTGCGATCGACTACCTCAACACTCAGGACCGGCTCTACGTGGTCGACGGGTTCGCTGGGTGGGACCCCGATCATCGGCTCAAAGTTCGCATCGTCTGCTCTCGGCCGTACCACGCGCTCTTCATGCACAACATGCTCATCCGCCCCTCGCAGGCTGAGCTCGAGACGTTCGGCGACCCAGACTTCGTGGTCTTCAACGCCGGCGCGTTCCCTGCGAACCGCTATACCTCAGGAATGACCTCCACGACGAGTGTGGACGTGTGCTTCGAGCGGAACCAGATGGTCATCCTCGGCACGATGTACGCCGGCGAGATGAAGAAGGGCGTATTCACGGTCATGAACTACCTCATGCCCAAGAAAGGCGTCTTGTCCATGCACTGCTCCTGCAACCAGGGGTACGAAGCTGACGAGGCGACGGGCGACGTGTCGCTGTTCTTCGGGCTCTCCGGTACCGGGAAAACAACGCTGTCTGCGGATCCCAACCGCGCCCTGATTGGCGACGACGAGCATTGCTGGGACGACGACGGCGTGTTCAACATCGAAGGGGGCTGCTATGCCAAGGCCATCGACCTCTCGGAGGAATCCGAGCCGGAGATCTACCGGGCGATCCAGTACGGGACCGTTCTAGAGAACGTTGTCTACGACCCAGAAACCCGTGAAGTCGACTACTCGGACGTGTCAATCACTCAGAACACGCGTGCGTCCTACCCCATCGAGTACATCGATAACGCCAAGATCCCGTGCGTGGCGTCGCATCCCTCGAACGTGATCTTCCTCACGGCCGATGCCTTCGGCGTACTGCCACCTGTCGCCAAGCTCACACCTGCGCAGGCGATGTATCACTTCATCAGTGGCTACACGGCCAAGGTCGCAGGCACAGAGATGGGCGTCACGGAGCCGCAGGCTACGTTTTCGGCGTGCTTCGGCGCACCCTTCATGGTCTGGCATCCGTCGAAATATGCCGAGCTGCTCGCTGACAAGATCGAGCGCCACGGCTCAGACGTATGGCTCGTCAATACAGGATGGACGGGCGGCGCCTATGGGACTGGGCACCGCATGAAGTTGGCCCACACTCGGGCCATCATCGACGCCATACACGACGGTTCGCTGGCAGCAGCCCCAACGGTAACCGACCCGATCTTCGGCGTGGCGGTCCCGACCGTCTGCGCCGGTGTGCCCGACGATATCCTCGTGCCGCGCAACACCTGGGCCGACAAAGACGCCTACGATCACCAGGCTGCGAAGCTCGCGCAGCTTTTCATCGACAACTTCGAGCAGTTCCGAGACGGATCCAGTGAGGCCATTCTTCGCGCTGCACCTGTCGTGCACGAGATAGCCTAGCTGTTCGCCAAGCAATCACCCCGACGGGCTCGCGGCAACGATGCTGCGGGCCCGTCGCGCGTGGAAAGGAGCGACCGACCACGTGCTTTGGTCTAGTCTTTGACCGTCCGGCGGCTCTCCATTTTCGGTGTTCACCAGTGGCGGCACCGCTACGAAATGGAGCAAACGGGATTCCCTAGTCACAACCCCGGTTCACAAAAGCACCCCCCGCCGATGTTCTTCTGGTATCGCGAAGTCCTCTACAAGTACGCTGATTTCTCGGGACGAGCGCGTCGCCGAGAGTACTGGATGTTTACGCTAGCAAACGTGGCCATCGTGCTGGCGCTGCTCGTTGTCGGGGTGATCCTGTCGTCCCTGCTCACAGAGGCTCACGCAGCCTTTGTGTTTTCGGGGATGTACGCCTTTTACGGGTTGTACATCCTCGCTACGGTGGTTCCTCAACTCGCCGTGTCGGTGCGCAGGCTCCATGACACTGGTAAGAGCGGCTGGTGGATGCTCCTCGCGATGGTCCCGTTGGGATCCTGGGTGCTGCTGTTCTTTTTCGTGCAAGAGGGCGATGACAGGGACAATGCATACGGCGCTGACCCGAAGGGCTTCGCCGATCTGAGTGCGCGTGTAGATGATCTGGCCCGGGATTCGTTCTACTCGGAGAACATCTACGCGCAAAGCGCCCGGTCAAGAGCGATCTAGCTGAATAGCCGCGATCGTCGTATCGTTGTGTGCTTGCTGATTTCCATCGCCAACACCCTCAACCATGTCTGAAATGACGTTCTGGTACCGCGAGGTACTCTCGAAGTATGCCGACTTCACAGGGCGCGCACGCCGCAGCGAGTACTGGTACTTCACCCTCTTCAACCTGCTAGTGATCATCGCTGCCATTGCCATCGGTGGGGGGGTGGTGGGATTCTACGGCGACGGCATCGGGATGCCCATCTTCTGGGCGATCTACGGGTTCGTGATCCTCTACTCTTTGGCTATGTTCATCCCATCACTCGCCGTGTCGGTGCGGCGCCTCCATGACACCGGGCGTACCGGCTGGTGGTACCTCATCACGTTCGTGCCCTTCGGCTCGCTCGTGCTGCTCTACTTCTTCGTGGTCGAGGGCGACTACGGCCCGAATGCGTACGGCCCCGACCCGAAGGGGGCCGACGACCTCGACGCCCGCATCGACGAACTCTACGACGACGGTGGGGCGTATTGAACAACCCCTACGCGCAAACCGCTCGCTACCGCGCCATCTGATTGAGGGTAGTGCGAAGCAGCTTGGAACGGAGCCACCAGACGGTTAGACTGTAGGCGTTCGCTGACCGTCCGCACGTTGCTCCTGCCATGTTCCATCTGCTACGGCTCTCAATAGCCTTGGTCACGATCGCCCTGGGCGTCCCGGCAGTATTTGCTCAGCCTATTGAGTTCGAGCCGCTCTCGACTAATCCCTGGCCGCGCCCTGACAGTGGCTTCTTCGATACGCCTCCTCTGCGCTACGATCTTCACGCCATGGAAGGGGGGCTGCTGAGCTGTCGCCCCTTCGGGATCTACCGCTTCTATACAGCGAAGGGGGCCTGGGAGATCGCGCCCTTTTCCGAGAGCTATTTCACGGGATGTACTGTAGGAAGCCGAGTTTGGGCTTGGGAGCCGTATGGAGTCTGGATTTCTTCGGACGATGGTCGGACATGGATGGAAATAGCGCTGCCTGATCTGGAGGACCCTCCGGGCTATAGCTCCGAGTTCGTGCTCGACGTTGCTGAGATCGACGGCGTGGTGTATCTGAGCACCGAATACACGACCAAATTCGACGAGCGCATAGGACGAATCTTCCAGTCCACCGACGGTGGTAAGTCGTGGTCGCTACTGAGCGAGGGGTACTCGGGTCAGTTCGAAGGGAGGCTTTTGCAATCCGTATCGTCGATCAGGCAACTCCCATCAGGCAGGCTAATCGGAAGCCTGGGCGGGACCTTCGGCGGCAACGACGTGGGCTATTCCGACGATGGAGGTGCTACCTGGCTCGCGTTCGAGCGCCCCTGGGAATACCCAGACGGGTTCCGCAGTGCAGTGTTGGCCGGTCCGCGCACGCTTGTGGCGAGTGGCACCTTCTACCAGCCATACGCCGAGCTTTGGGAGACGACAGACGGCATCTCCTGGACGCGCCGCGAGGAGATTGCTGCCAACGACATCACGCGTGGTCCGGACGGGGCGCTCTACGCCATAGACAGCGACGATCTGCTGCAGTCGCGCGACGGCGGGGCCACCTGGACGACCATCGGGCCGTCCTTCAGCGCCTTTGCGCTGACCGTGGACGCCGAAGGCTTCGTCTACCTCGCTCCGCTAGAAGGCGGGGTGGTTCGCTCAACTCAGCCGGTCGCGGTTGCCACAGAGGGAGGACCTCCCGCCTCCCGTCTTGATCTGTACGTGGCTCCTAACCCGGCACGCGCTAGTAGCATGGTCACGCTGGCCCTCCTAGAGACAGCCTACACGCGCGTCGAGGTCGTTGACCTACTCGGACGCGTCGTGGCGAAGCTGCACGCCGGGCCGCTCGCGGCAGGCACGCATACGCTGCGGCTCAACACGTCGCTGGCAGCAGGTGCCTATGTCGCGCGCGGGGTCGTAGGCAACGAGGTGGTGACCACGCGCTTCGTGGTGGTCCGCTAAGCGGCTCCTTTGAGCGACTTCTCCAGCGCTGCGATCTCGTCGCGGAGCTCGGCGGCGCGCTCGAACTCCAGGCGCTCGGAGGCTTCCTCCATCTCGCGGCCAAGCTGCGCCATGAGGTCGCGCTTCTGGTCGTCGGTGAGGTACTGCATCACCGGATCGGCCACCTTTGGAAGTTGCTCCGGTCCGCTGTAGAAGCTACGCGGTCCGTCCTCGTCCTCGGTCTTGTGGTCGGCGATGGCAGTGCCGCGCTTGATCTGGTCGGCGGATTTTGTGACGGTCATCGGTGTGATGCCGTGTTCCTCGTTATAGGCTTCCTGCAACTCGCGGCGGCGCTCCGTCTCGTCCATCATGCGCCGCATGGAGTCGGTGACGCGGTTGGCGTACATGATGACCTTGCCGCCTGCGTTGCGTGCCGCGCGACCTGCCGTCTGGATGAGCGACCGCTCAGAGCGCAGAAAGCCCTCCTTGTCGGCGTCGAGGATGGCAACGAGGGAGACTTCAGGCAGGTCGAGCCCTTCGCGAAGGAGATTCACGCCCACGAGCACGTCGAATTCGCCCAGGCGCAGGTCACGAAGAATGTCTACGCGCTGGAGGGCGTCGATCTCGGAGTGGAGCCACCGCACGCGGATGCCGAACGCGTCGAGGTATTCGGTGAGGTCCTCGCTCATCCGCTTCGTGAGCGTCGTCACAAGTACGCGCTCCTGCCGACGTACGCGCTGGCGGATCTCTTCGAGGAGGTCGTCGATCTGGCCGTCGACGGGGCGCACGTCTACTTGCGGGTCTAGGATGCCCGTTGGTCGGATGATTTGCTCCACGATCACGCCGTCCGCGCTCGACAACCGGCCGTTGACTTACGAG
>JBCBEX010000109.1:0-12326 GCA_038528235.1 Bacteroidota bacterium | reverse complement strand
GAGATCGGGAGATCGGGAGATCGGGAGATCGGGAGATCGGGAGATCGGGAGATCGGGAAAGGTGCTTGGATTTGGAGAAGGCGTCAACCCGTCGGTGCATTCCTACCGGATTCTCCGTCTCGCTGCGTGGTCACGCTGCCCCTCCGGTGCGTCTGAGGCCCTCCTTCTCATCTCACCCACGGCTTCTATCCTGGGGTACATCCCCTCGCCCTGGGCGCGAATCGGACCGGGGGAAATGTTCCTGGATCGTATCTTCGCCCGCTGTTCACGAGGGGTGCTCACCCGCCTCTTCCCTTCGCATTCGCCCTGTCTCTCCATGGCTTCTGACTCCATCGGCGCTGGCCACACGTGGTTTGGCCACCCGCGCGGCCTCTCGACGCTCTTTTTTACCGAGATGTGGGAGCGGTTCTCCTACTACGGCCTCCGCGCCATCCTGGTGCTCTTCATGACGGCCGCGATGACCTTGGAGAACCCTGGCTTCGGGTTCGGCGAAGGCCAGGCGAACGCGATTGTTGGCCTCTACCTCTTCTTCGTGTACGTGCTCTCCTTGCCTGGCGGCTGGGTAGCCGACAACGTCTGGGGGCAGAAGAAGGCGATTTTTCGGGGTGGGATCATCATCGCACTCGGCCACTTCACGATGGCGGGGCCGATGATCGGGCTGCCGGAGCAATCCACGTTCTTCCTGGGGCTTGCGCTCGTGGCCATCGGGACCGGGTTTCTCAAGCCCAACGTCTCCACTATCGTCGGCGACCTCTACCCTGAAGGCGGGGCCCGGCGCGATGCGGGCTTCTCGATCTTCTATATGGGCATCAACATCGGCGCGATGGCAGGTCCGTTGCTCTGCGGGGTCATCGGTGAAGGCTTTAGCATTGGCGACTTCACGTACGCGGGCAACTGGCACCTGGGCTTCTCGCTCGCAGGCTTCGGGATGCTGCTCGGTCTAATCCAGTACCGTCTTGGCGCCAAGTACCTCGACGGCGTGGGCGACGGCCCGACGGGCACGCCGCCCAACACGCTCTCCCAGCGGGAGCGCTCGTTCTACTTGGCCTCAGCCGCGGCAGTGATCGTGCTGGGCCTCTTCGGTGCGCTGATGGCCTCGGGCGTCGTTGGGCTCTCGCTGGAGCAGATCGCGGGCGGCCTCGGCGGCGTTGTAGTGGCACTCGTAGCAGTGTTCTTCGCCTACATCGTCTTCATGGGCGGGCACTCAACGGAAGAAAAGAAGCGACTCGGCGTAATCGCGTGGCTCTTCGTGCTGGCGGCGCTCTTCTGGAGCGGCTTCGAGCAGGCGAGCACCTCGCTCAACCTGTTCGCGCGCGACCTCACCGACCGCAACATCCTTGGCACGGTGATCCCCGCGAGCACGCTCCAGCTTATCAACCCACTGTTCATCGTCATCTTCGCGCCGATCTTCGGGAGCCTTTGGGTGTGGCTCTCCAAGCGCAACGCCAACCCGAGCATTCCCGTCAAGTTTGGGATGGGCCTCCTCGGTCTGTCGGTCGGCTTCTTCGTGCTCGCATGGGGCTCGGCCAACGCCACGCCTGAGGCGCCGGTGTCGCCGTCGTGGTTGATAGTGACCTACTTCTTCCACACATGCGGCGAACTCTGCCTCAGCCCCGTCGGTCTCTCGTCGATGACGAAGCTCGCACCGAAGAACCGCGTTGGTCAGATGATGGGCATCTGGTTCGTGGCGGCGGCACTTGGCAACCTGATCGCAGGGTTGGTCGCCGGCCAGCTCGAAAATTTGCCTGCAAGCGAACTCTTCGGCTCCGTGGCGATGTTCGTCGGCGGGGGCGGCGTGATCGCGCTGCTTCTCAGCCCCTTCGTGAAACGCCTCATGGGCGATATCGAGTAGCGCTTGACGCGCTGTTCGCTTGACGCTTTCCCGGGGCGGTGCGAGGTTCGACCTTCACCGCCCCGCTCTGTTTCCCCACCCTCGATGTCTGCGCCCACGCCGGTCCCCGTTCACGTTCTCCAACACGGCAAAGGCCTAGCCTTGCCCGCGCACGCGACGCCCGACAGCGCCGGACTCGACCTACGCGCCGCCGTCCCGGAGGACGCCCCGATGACGCTCGCATCCGGTGCCTTCACACTCGTACCGACGGGCTTGCAGATCGCCCTGCCGCACGGCACGGAGGGACAGGTGCGCCCGCGCTCAGGCCTGGCGTTCAAGCACGGCGTGACGGTGCTCAACAGCCCCGGCACCATCGACGCCGACTACCGAGGAGAGGTGAAAGTGCTCCTCATCAACCACGGCCCGGAGCCGTTCGTCATCCACCGCGGCGAACGCATCGCGCAATTGGTGGTAGCGCGCTACGAGCAGGTTTCTTTCGCGCCGACCGATGACCTCACTGCCACCGAGCGCGGCGGGGGCGGCTTTGGACACACGGGCACGTCCTAGCTACACCAGACGAGCGCGAACGAACAGTGAGCGGAAGCACCCCGTGTTCGCAGCGTCTCCGCAGGACGCCTCAGAACCTTCTTCACCACGTTTTTTGACCAGGAGCGGATCTTGGAAGAAGTAGGGCGCCCGAAGCACCTACACGACTTCAAACCCGTCCTGCTCGAACAGCGCACGCAAGTGCGCCTCCCCCTGAAAATGCCGGTGGGATAGAGCGGATGCGGGTATGCGGCCGGGGAGGGCGAGGACTGACTACATAAAACGGAACGTCGTGCACTGCTTGCTCGACAGCCAATTTCCGGACCTTACAGGTAGCGCTACCACGTTGAAAACAGAAGATGTAGACCAAGACTCGGTCTCTAGTCGTTGCAAGCGCGCCTTACGAGAGATACTCAAAAGACTTGCAGATCCGGTTACGCTTCCACGGTGTGAAAGGCCTGAATGTGTCGCGGGATTCGATTTAGTGCCACGAGTGCAGCTTGGACCGCGAAATTTGGCCGCCGATTCGCTCGCTCACGCCCAGCCATTGCAGCCTGCCATATGGATTCGGCAAACTTCTCTGGCGCCCACCCTGCCACGATCTCTCGAGATCGGCGTCCCATAGCGAGCCGATCTGTGGAGCGATGGGCCATCGTGAGTAGATAGTGCGATAGACCTTCCGTGTCGTTCGGATCGAAGCTAAATCCATTATTCCCCTCATCAACCAAGTCCCGTGCACAACCTGCTCCCGTCGAAACGATCACAGGGAGTCCGGCAGCCATCGCTTCATTGACCGCGAGCGCCCACTGGTCGACGAGCGAGGGATGAACGAAAGCGCTGGCCAGCCCATAATAGGCAGGCAGTTCTTCAATCTGGCGGAAGCCGCAGAACTCGACCCCCGCAATGGCATGCTCAGCGACGAGCGCTTCGAGCTCGCTCCGGAGGTAGCCATCGCCCAGCATGAGCAGGCGCCACGGTGCATGCCCTTGCCGGTCTGAAAGTTGGCGGTATCGATGGTAAGCCAACAGTAGCCGATCCAGATTTTTGCGCGCGATGAAACGATTCGACGCAACGAAGAAGGGGCTAGCACTTGCCAGGCCAGGTAAATGCGAGAACTTCTTGGGATCTGCCTTAGCCGCTTCGGCACCCTTCTCGAAGAAGGCATTGTCGACCGCGTTATATTTCGTGAACACGTAGGCATCAGGGATACCTAGCTTCACCACGTAGTCGCGCTGGGGCGTGCCCCCAACGATGGCACTATCGTACTCCTGGACGATCTGGCGCTTGATCTGCTCTCGCCAAGCCACGCGCTCAGCGTCGTCCTCTTTGGTCGCCATCATGAGGATGGCAACACGACGACGACGACGACACCATGCGAGCGCCGCACGCGCATCAGGGTAGCCATAGCTCATGATGGCGACAGCATGGGGGCTAATTTCGTCGAGCACGGCCAGCGTGCGCGTGTGCATGTCCGCAGGACGAATGTCATTGAACACGCGAGACGGAAATGCCTGAACACGCTCGAAGGGCTCCGTGGCGTCCTCGACGCGCCATTCGTAGATCGCATCGTCGCTTGCCGTTTCCAGCCCGACCAGTTCCCCGCCGTATTCTTTGGCCCGCTCGTGTGTGGCACGCAGGCGGGCAAGATGGAGAGGGCCGAAACGCGGCCACTGTACGCACAAACGCATCACTTATACAGGGGAGGCTTCGTTTAGGAATAGTCAAAGACAAACCATCTCCAGATGGCGGAAGCGGCCTGCCTCCGCTTCTTCAGCTCCTCCGCCCTTTCGGGTCGCACCTGAGCCATGAGACGGAAAAGTCCAGCGCGTCCCAAGAAGCCGGTTGCTCCAAGAAGCCGGTTAGCGGCCACCATGAACCTGCCTTTTCGGCGTCGAATAAACTGCAGACGACTTTGGTATACCATGACCTGAAAGTCTACGTGCATGGCTTCTGTGCTCTTCCCCCCATGGTGGACAATGCGCGCTTCGCGCAAGAAGTAGTTCGTATACCCGGCTATGTGAAGTGCCCAGCAGAGTTCGCTCTCCTCGGAATACATGAAGTACGACTCGTCCCAGCCCTTCACCTCTTGAAAGGTCGTGGCTTTCACAGCCAACGCGCAGCCCTTGATGATTTCTGCAGGTTCTGACTGAGGAGGAACGTAGTCAAGGCGTCGAGACGCCCCCGAAAACAGGCTACCTACCGGCAGGTAGAAATCGAGCAGGTACCCAAATGTTGGAAAGCGTTGCAGACTAGGCTGGTCTGTCTGGTCTGTGTTGAGCACATAAGGACCGACAGCCCCCGCTTTAGGGTGCGCATCAATGTACTCGACTAGCCGTGCAACCGCGTCGTCGAGCACGATTGTGTCGGGGTTCAGGAAGAAGAGAATCCGACCTGTCGCTAGCGCCGCTCCTTGATTGTTCGCCGCAGCGAACCCCGGGTTATGGGTGTTGGCCACAACGATCACATGCGGGAACTCTGCCTCCGGGAAGGCTTCTTGGAGCCGCTCGGCACTTTGGTCCGGGGAGTTGTTGTCGACGACAATGACCTCATGCTGGAGGCCTTTAGCACCATCCAGCGCGCTCCGCACAGCCTCCTCCGTTAGCTCGAAGGTGTTGTACGAGACGATGATGGTTGAGCAATCCATGAGGGACTAATGTGGGTTACTCAGCGGTGTCGGTAGCGACCTCAGCAGGCTTGCGTCGTATCGCTTGCAAGTCCTTGAGAGTCACAGTCCGCGTGACCCAGACTGTGAGAGCATAGGCTACGAAGACGAGCGCGAAGGTGAGGAGAAGCGGGAAATCCGCTACCAGTCCTAAGTAACACGGAAGCGCAACGCCGAGAGTTGTGGCTAGTAGAGGCCGAAGGAGCAGGTCGACATGGAGGGTGCTCACAGCCCGGTAGTGCAGTGTGGCAAGCCCTATCAGTACCGCGACCTCACTGGCCAACGTGGCTACAGCCGCACCGACGATACCGAAGCGAGGGATCAGCACGAGATTCAGGATAATATTTGCTACTGCTCCTACGGAGATTGCGTACATATGACGCTTCTGTAAGTCCCACGCAGGCAGGGGCTGCCCGAACATCATGTTTAGGTACACGACCCCCATATTTACCATGAGGATGCGGAGGGCTACAGTCCCAGCCACATATTCTGGGCCTCCGATAAGTACGATGAGAGGACCGGCTAGCATGGTCCCACCCACACAGATTGGTAACCCCATTGCTAGCTGTACTCGTCCGTGCAGGCGAGCGCGAGCGCGCATGAGACCTCGGTCTCCGACTGCACTCGACAACGTAGGCAAAAAGGCCGTATAGACAACCATTGCAGGCGCAAGTGCCGCTGTAACGAGCCGATACCCCGCCGCGTACAAGCCAACCTCGGCGTCCGTTCGGAGCAGACCAAGCATGATCTGGTCCATGTTGTAGTACAGCGCGATCATGAATGCGGAGGCCGCCAGGGGCAATGCAGGCCTCAGCAGGGCTATCCAAGCCGCACGATCAAAGGCAAGGTTGACCGGTCCAAATTGGCGCCAGTACACAACAACGAGGGCTACAGGGCCAGCTAGCAGCCCCATGGCAGTCACCCAAGCAGCCACCACCAGATCTTCGGGACCACCAACTAGAAGGATTACGCCCAACAGCACCACAATCGCTCCCGCTACCTGCTGGAGCACGACATAGCCCATTCGCTGTAAGCCTTGGTACACCCAGTCTAGACTGAGCGCATGCCCAAGCAATGCGCCCCCCAGAACACCGACCGCCATCTTGAACTCAATCGGCTTTGGTAAGAGAGCGACGCATCCGAGGTACACACTTAGCGCAACTACAAAGAGAACCAGGCGAATCGACAGAATGTGGGAGACGAGGGCAGCCCGCCGAGACGAATCGCGTGCTAGCTCTCGAGTACCCAGCGTCTGAAAGCCCAGCCTAACCAATACTGTCGCGTACACGAGCATAGCCAGGCCAAAGCGGAGCACACCATATTCGGATGGGCCTAGGGTTCGAGCGAGATAGGCGGTCGTTGCCAACCCACTGACAAGCGTCACCACCTGGGCCAAGGCCATAGCCCCAGCATTGCGCGCGATCTGGTGCCCTAGACTCATCGCGTGCGAGACCGATCTGCGACTCCATTCACCAACGCTAGCGTGAGTGTCATCGTGAGCACGGTATCAATCTCCGCAAATGGGTTCGACGTGATTGCTACAAGCAAGCCCGCTACCAGAGACGCCACAGCTCCCACACAGAGGGCCGTCACGGTACGTGGCAATGAGTCCCGCCGTATGGCCGCAGCCCCTCGTGAAATCGTACCGAGCCACACAGCCACCGCCAGCAACAGGCCAAGGACGCCAAGCTTGTACCAAATCGCGAGGTAGCCGTTGTGGATGAAGGCGGTGTCCTTGGTGAAGTAGGCGATGATGTCGAAAAATCGGTAGGTTGTTCCGAATCCAGATCCCGCAATTGGATTCACCATGATCCGTTCCCAAACAGCCCCAGACTCTACAAAGCGATTGAGCAGCGAGATATCCTGTGTGGCGGCCGTCTGGAGCGTTTCGAAGCGCGTGAACGTACCCGCGATGATCAGCGTCGCATAGGTCTTGAAGACCGTCAGCATCGCAAAGGTCAGCCCCGCCACGCTGAGCAGAGAGATCGTTGTCAGCCGGAGCAATTCTCGCCGGCTAAGCAACACGCCAACGATGAGTGCCCCCAGGAAGAAGGCAACCCAGTACCCACGTGACTTGGTCAGGATCAGTCCTCCGAATATGACGCCGAAGGCAAGCACGACCAAGAGCCGCCGTCTCCATGACTGATTCAGTCCGACCATGGCAAGCAGGATGAGGGCCGCCGTCATGATGGGTAGCTCTCCCAAATTGGTCCGCACATCCACAATCTGCCACAGCGCAGTGGCTGACGTGACCGTGTACCACAGCCAATACACGTTGTAGAGGACGGCATAGCTGGCATACCACAGTAGTATTGCCCCGATGGCCCAGGGCGCGCGTGGCACACTTGCACAAGCATCTCGAACGGGAAAATACAGGCCGAAGAAGAGGAAGCTGAGTACGTCGCCTTGCATATCGCCGACCTCAGCTCTGTGTACGACACCCATCCCGATGCCCCACACGAAGCCACCAAGCACAAACAGCAGCATGGCTACGTCTACCCAGCTCGAGACCAGAGCTCTACCAAGAATGGCCTGTCGTGCGTACCAATGCGCAAGGTAGAGGAGTAGATAGGGGCCAACAACAGCCTCTGAAATCTGTATCCCAGGCCTGGATTCTAGAAGCAACGCGCAGGCTCCCAGAAGAACCAGCAGGTTCACATAGGGGTAGCTGAAGAGAATTACCCCTCCGACCAGCGCCCAAACAACTAATGCTGGCGCAAGCACAAGGGCAGGGGCCACGTACATCGATAGCAGGCTACCGATGAGCAGAACGGCAAACAACGCCGCAAGAGGACGTTGCCCCCATGTATTGGACTGTGAGATCGCGTTCACCCGACCCATTGCGCCTTTGTCAATAACACAAAGACTTTCGTCACGGAGAGGTACCGGCCTCTTGTAACCTACGGCGCACCTCTGGACCGTTGCGGCGGAGCCAGTGACTCCCGAGCACGTAGGCGCAGGCTAACAGGAACGCCGAAGTCACCGCGAGTATGCACAGCAACGACCGACGCGGCGCCGCCTTCTTAACAGGAGCGACAGCAGGGTCGAGCACCTGCACGGCGTCCATAGCGCGCTGTTCCTCGAGTTGAGCTTGTTCAAAGAGCGGCCGGATGACAGTGAGGATCTCAGACTGGATCAGTAGTTCTTGGCGCAAGAGGGCGTAGGTCCGGCTCAGTGCTGGCATATCAGCCAAAGCCACGGGCATGACCGACTCTCCTCCTCCTAGAAGTCGATCAACCTCTGCCCGAGCGGCATTGCGCACGCTTCGGGCAGTCTCCACTTGTGGGTTGGACTCACCAAGCTGGCGTGCTAGCGCACGGTACTGAATCTCTGCTTCTGCAACACGAGCTTGGACCACTGCCACAGACCCAAGGAACGCTTCTACCTGAGTCTCCAATTCAAGCACCCCGTTCTCTTCCTGGAAAGCTTGGAGTGCCCTCAGCGTAGAGTCCATTTCACCCTCAGCTATTCTCAAACGTGCCTCGACGAACTCTCTATTCTGACGAGCGCTTGCAGATGTGAGCTCGACATGCCGCCGGTTAAGTTCATTGACGAAAAAATTCGCTATTGAGGCAGCCCGATCCGGACTAATGTCTAGTACTTGAACTGCTAAGTAGTCGTAGTCTAGACTCACTTCGAATGTCGCACGATCGCGCAGCTCGGCTCGAGCTCTGGTTGGGGTTTCTGGATCGTCAAGGTCCAGATCGTAGACAGAGATGAGATCATACTCTTCTACGATTGTATCCATCATCGTCCGAGCGTCAAGAATCGCGAGGTAGCGGGTAAAACCGCCCGCCTCACCTCCAAGCAATGAGGCGGCACCAGGTGCAACCGATTGGAGTAAACCTCCGAGACCGAGGCTTCCTCCTTCAGGCTGGAGTACTCGCGTCTCAGCTCGATATTGGTTCGGCATCAACAACGTGATTACTACCGCTGCGACCCCGACGAGTACGCACACACCGAGGATAAACCGACGTCGGCTGTAAAGTGTACCAAGCAAATCCCACGCACGCTCCGCTACTTCCGCCTCGTCCCGTCGATCAGTCAGCAACAGATCTCTGTCCATACTTTTAGCCGGCGGTTCTACCGTACGTGACTCCATGGTGTCAGTTGCTGGTGTTGTTGATGACGAGCAGAATCGTCGCGACTGTGGACACAGCGGCAAGCGTGGTCTGAACGACCTGCAGAGCGAAGCTGCGACGGTCGCGCGCCTCCTGGCGACCTAACTGTTCCAGTTGGATGGCAAGCTGCTGCTGGGCCTCGGTCTCGGGCCGCACTTCGCGGTCCACGAATACGCGATCGCCGGGCGCGATCGTGGCGTTCCGCGCGTCCATCACCTCGCCAGACGCGCCATTAATCACGTAGACCTCGCGGGCTTCCTCGCCCGCGCCGCCCGCGTTCTCGACGTAGTGCGAGACGTCAGCCCCGGCTACGAACGGGACGTACCCTGGACGACGCACGGCGCCCAGCACCTGAATAGCCTCGTTGCCAGTTGGGACGAGGAGCCGGTCCCCATCGCGGAGGACGAGAGGCGGCGCGCCTTCAGCGAGTACCTCGGCACTCAGCGGAACGCGCTGGAACTCGTAGAGCCCACTCACGAGGAACTCGAGGCTGAAGAAGTCTAGCGTGCCTAGCCGAGCCGTCTCGTTGATGGTGTAGAACATCGCTGGGTCGGTCTCCTGACGACGCTCCAGGACGGCAAGGCGAGGCATGGCCTCAGGATGTAGCCCCCCTGCCATCGCGAGCAAATCCTGAACGCTGGTCTGTCCGACTCGGATCGGGTAGGTGCCTGGATACAAGAGGGCTCCCACGGCGTCAGCTGTGCCTGCGGTTACATCCTGGGACACGAAGTAGACTTGGGCACGCGGCTGCACTTCGGGGCTGAATCCATCGGTCTGGAGTGCGGTCGCGTCGAGGGTGATCGTCTCGGGGCGGCCCTGGCTGTCGAGTTGCGTGAGACGGATGGCCTGCACCTGATCGAGCGCGCCGGGGCCGAGCGCTACCTCCGCGAGGTCACGCACGGTGTCGCCGGTTCGGTAGTCGTGAACTTGGCTCTCGATGAGGTCGCCATCGACATGCACACCCGTCACGTCGGGGGCGAACAGCGGGAGATGGACAGCATCGCCGTCGCGGAGGTAGGGGTTGTGGCGCGTGTCGCCGGTCGCGTAGTAGCGCATCAGGTCAACGCGGCTGCGGGTGCCATCCTTGTGCACCACCAGCACGTTCCGCAGGGCCGGCAGCGACTCCTCAGGTGCCTCCAGCAGCGAGCTTCCTCGCCGCTCGTCTTCGATGGGGGCCGTCTCGATCTCCGCCGTCATGTTGGCCGGTACCTGTATGAACGTTGACCCTTCTCGTAGCCCCCCCTGGTTACGCAGGGCGAGGGGCGACAGATCGTCCAGCGCTGCCTTGAGGGCATCCTCGACGCGAGCGATGGGCCCGACGAGCCAGCGGCCTGGCTCAGGCACCGCGCCGGAAACATGGACAAAAAACTGGCGGGGGGTGCTTAGCGTCACATTGGTCGGCACGTTCCGGTAGGCTCGCCGAAGCACCACCTGCACATCGTCCTGCACGCTCGCCAGCGTAGCCCCCTCCACCTCGAAGGCGCCTAGGTCTGGAAACACGAGCAGCCCATCGGCTGATACGGTCGCGCTCTGGACAATCGGGATGCCACCGCCCGCGGTCACCGTAAAGACATCACCGGGCCCCACGATATACGCGTCGGGGTCCACGGCCCCTTCGAGGGCGACGGGGGCAGTCGCCCCCCCGGCGCGCGCTGCCACCTGCTGTGCTAGCTGGTCACGCAAGCTGGAGTCGAGCCCCTGGGCTGCCGCGGTAGGCCCGGCTACCACGCACAGCAAGGCGATGAGTGCGCCGAGCCGTCGTGCCCAACTGGGCTGATCAAGAACGTCCATACGTGGCGAATGCGTCGCGATAGGTGGGGCATAGAACAGGGCGGTGAAGCTACCGTCAGCCCCTGTGAGGCGCAAACCGTGTGCAGAAAACCCACAGACCTCAGAGCCGCTGCGCCCTGTGGGACGGGGCGAGTTCGCGCTCGAAGACCGACAGGGCTCGCGCGACGGCTTGGTCCATGTTGTAGTACTTGTAGTCGGCCAGGCGGCCCGCGAAGGTGACGGATTCGAGGCCGGCGGCCTCGGCGGCGTAGCGCGCGTACTGCGCACGGTTGGCCGCGGCGGGAACGGGGTAGTAGGGCTCGTTCGTGCCTGGCGTGTAGGCTTCGGGAAACTCACGAGCCACGGTCGTCCCCGCGATGCGCTGGCCTGTGGCGTGCTTGAACTCGGTCACACGCGTGAACGGCACGTCGAGCGCTGGGTGGTTGACCTGGGCCACAGGCTGGGCAAATCCGCGTGCCCCGAGCTCCCCGTCGAGATCAACGGCCGCCGTGTGCTCAAAATGGAAGCGGAGGCTGCGGTACGGTAGCGCCCCATACGCCTCGTCGAAGAAGGCGTCGATAGGGCCGGTGTAGATCAGGCGGTTGAAGCGCACCGTGTCGCGGGCGTCCTCGAAGGCAACGCCCGTTTCCAAGTCGATGCCGGGGTGGTCGAGGATGCGTTCGACCATCGCGGTATATCCGTCGCGCGGGAGTGCTTGGAAGTCGTCTTGGAAGTAGCGGTCGTCGCGACTGACGCGGACGGGGACGCGGGCTGTCACGTGCGGGCCGAGCGCGTCGGGCGGGCAGCCCCAGTGCTTGAGCGTGTAGCCGTAGAACACGCGCTCATAGACGAACTCAGCGAGCGCGTGCAGGTCGGGGTCGGCCGTCTCGCGCAGCTTCAGGATCGGCACGTTTGCGCCCTCGCCATACGTCGCCAGGAGACGCGCTTCGAGGCGATCTGCCTGGTCCTTCGGATAGAGCGCGTGCAGCGAGGCCAAGTTGAATGGCACCGGTACGAGCCGCTCGACACCGTCGTGGTCGGCGATGCGTCCGAGGACACGGTGCTCGTAGGGGTGCCACTCGGTGAACTGCGAGAGGTAGCGGACGACGGTCTCGCTGTTGGTGTGGAAGAGGTGCGGGCCGTAGCGGTGGACGCGCACGCCGTGCTCGTCGTCCTCGTCGTAGACGTTGCCTCCGGGGTGCGCGCGCCGATCGATGACGAGCACGCGCTTGCCGAGCTGCGAGGCCAGCCGCTCGGCGAGCACGCTGCCGGTCAGCCCGGCTCCGACGATCAGGTAGTCGTAGCGACGCACGGGGTGGGTTCGGGTCGAGGGTCGAGGGTCGAGGGTCGAGGGTCGAGGGTCGAGGGTCGAGGGTCGAGAAGGTGCAGGGCGGTA
>JBCBEX010000108.1:0-12870 GCA_038528235.1 Bacteroidota bacterium | reverse complement strand
CTCACCGAGGCCGACAGGCGCGCGGTCGCCATCGTGGGGACGCGCAAGGCGAGCGCCTACGGCCTCCGCGTGGCCGAGCACTTCGCGGCGGGCCTCGCGGAGCGCGGCTACACCATCGTGAGCGGCCTCGCCTACGGCATCGACATCGCGGCGCACCGGGCCGCGCTCGACGCGGGCGGACGGACGCTGGCCATCCTCGGCTCAGGCGTGGACCGCATCTACCCGCAGCGTCACACGGCCACCGTCCGCCGGATCATCGAGAGCGGGCAGGGGGCCGTCGTCTCCGAGTTCCCGCTGGGCACCAAGCCCGACGCGCCCAACTTCCCGCGCCGCAACCGCATCATCGCCGGGCTGTCGCTGGGGGTGCTCGTCGCTGAGGCGCGTTCGAAGGGCGGGGCGCTGCTGACGGCCTACGCCGCGCTGGAGCAGAACCGCGAGGTCTTCGCCGCCCCCGCGCCGCTGTTCTCGGGCAACGGCGACGGCGGCAACTCGCTCATCCAACTCGGCCACGCGAAGCTCGTCACGACCGTCGGCGACCTCCTCGCCGAGATCGAAGGGCAGCAAGACCTCTTCGGCGCGCGGCCCAGAGGAAGCGGCCAGGCACCAGCCAGCGAAGCGAAGCCGACACCGCCGCCGGAGGGCCTCAACCGGGTCGAGCAGCAACTCTACGACGCGTTGACGCCCGAGCCGATGCACCTCGACACGCTCTGCGAACGCGCGGGGGTGGACGTGTCGAACGCCCTAGTCTACCTTCTGAGCCTCGAACTAAACGGTCACATCGGGCAACTCGCTGGCCGGCAGTTCTACCGCCGCTAAGCCTTGACCGTACCCTGTCGTCATGCCCAACCCCGCGCACGCCGACCTCGCCCGGCTCCGCATCACGTGCCCGGACCGCCCCGGCATCGTCGCCGCCGTGAGCACCTTCCTCCGCGCGCACGGCGCCAACATCACCGCGCTCGATCAGCACTCGACCGATCCCGAGGCGGGCGTCTTTTTCATGCGCGCCGAGTTCACCACGCCGCACCTCGACCTGTCGCGGCCCGCGCTCGAAGCGGCGTTCGCGCGCGTCGTGGCCGAGCCGTTCGCCATGACCTGGAGCCTCGACTATGCCGCGCAGCCCGCGCCCGTAGCGGTGATGGTGTCGCGCTACGACCACGCGCTCCTCGAACTGCTCTGGCGCTGGAGCCGGGGCGAGTTTCCCGGCCGCATCGCCTGCGTGGTGAGCAACCACGATGCCCTGCGCGGCGAGGTCGAGCGCTTCGGCGTGCCGTTCCACCACATCCCGGTCACCCGCGAGACGAAGGCGGAGGCCGAAGCCGAGACGCTGGCGCTCTTTGAAAGGGAAGGCGTCGAGGTGGTCGTGCTCGCGCGCTACATGCAGATCCTCTCCGGCGACTACGTGGCGCGCTTCCCGAACCGCATCATCAACATCCATCACTCGTTCCTGCCCGCGTTCGTCGGAGCGGACCCGTACCGGCAGGCGTTCGAGCGCGGCGTGAAGGTGATCGGCGCGACGGCGCACTACGTCACCGAGGAACTCGACGCCGGGCCGATCATCGACCAGGGCGTCGCGCGGGTGTCGCACCGCCACACCGTCCGCGACCTGAAGGACCTCGGCCGCACGCTTGAACGCGAGGTCCTCGCGCGGGCCGTCCGGTGGCACCTCGAAAGCCGCGTGCTGATCTACGAAAACAAGACGATCGTTTTTGCGTGAGGCACTCAGCGCAGGCGGAAGGTGACCGGGAGCGAGAACTGCACCTTCACCGGGCGACCGCGTTGCATGCCGGGGCGGAACTGCAGCGTCTGGACGCAGCGCACCGCTTCCTCGTCGGCCCCGCCGCCGATGCCGCGCGCGACCTGAGGATCGGTGACGTTCCCGCGCTCATCCACGACGAACTGCACAAAGACGCGGCCCTGGATGCCGGTGAGCTTGGCCATCTCGGGATAGCGGATGCAGGACTGCAAGGCCGCCATCGCCTCTGCCTCGCTGGGCAAGAGCTTGGGTTGGTCCTCCACAATGATGAAGAAGCTTGGCTCTTCTGGCTCAGGATCGGAGTCGGCGACCGGCAGCGGTCCATCGGGCAGCGGCGGCGTCTCGAAGGGGTCGATGGTCATGTCGATGTCGATGACCGGGTCTTCGATGTCAGAATCGGGCACCTCGATGGGAGCCGGCGGCTTCGGCGGGGGCGGCTTCGGCGGCTCGTGCCGGGTGATCTCGATGTCTTCGAGGGCAACGCGCTCGATGGGGCTTTCGATCACCTCGAAGCTGTTCGCGGCGCGGTAGGGCGTGGTAAAGGCGACGAGCACGATGCCGAGCGCGAGCAACGCGCCGACTTGCAAGACAACGGGATATTGCCGCTTCAGGTCGGCGCGCGGGGTCTTCTGAACGGACATGACAGTCGGGGGCTCGTGGATGAACGACGACGGCGATGAAAGGCGGTAGCGGAAACGCCGAGGGCGAAACACATCGGGCACCGCGTGCTATCCTTGCCCCACAGACACGACGCCTTTGTAAACGTTGCTCGACCTGCGACATCCGACCTGCGACATCCGACCCTCGACCCGTGACTGACCACCTCCGCGCTCTCTTTCCGCACACGGAGCAGATGGCCTACCTCGACCACGCCTCGACGGGCCCGCTCAGCCGACCTGTGATGGACGCGGTGGCGGCCTACCTCCAGCAGCGCCACGCGACGCAGCCGAACAACTACTTCGACATCGCGCCGACGCTCGACCGGGGCCGCGCGCGCATCGCGCAGGTGCTCGGCACGCAGGTCGAGCGCGTCGAGTATGCACCCAACACGTCGTACGCGCTCAACGTGCTCGCCCACGGCCTCGACTGGCAGCCGGGCGACCGCATCGCCGTGCCGGGGTGCGAGTTTCCAGCCAACGTGTTCCCCTGGCGCTCCCTCGAAGCGCGCGGCGTGGTGATCGACTACATCCCGACCGAGCGCGGCACGTTCACGCTCGACGCCGTGGCCAAGACGCTGCGGCCCGAGACGCGCCTCGTGGCCGTGAGTTGGGTGCAGTTTCTCTCCGGCTTCCGCGCCAACCTCGCTGCGCTCGCCGACCTCGCACACGACCACGGCGCGCTGCTCTCCGTCGATGCGATCCAGGGCGTGGGCGCGGTGCCCATCGACGTCGAAATGCTCGGCCTCGACTTCCTCGCATGCGGGTGTCACAAGTGGCTCATGGGCATGCAGGGCGTTGGTTTCTTCTACGTCACGGAGGCGCTGCAGGCCCGCCTCCGGCCGCAACTCGGCTGGCTCAACGGGCCCGTCGACTGGGAACACCTCACGGCCTACGACACCACGCTCCACGACGACGCGACGCGCTTCCGCCTCGGGACGCTCAACACCGCGGGGATCGTCGCCCTCGACGCGACGCTCGGCGTCTATCTCGATGTGGGGCCGGAGCCAGCGTGGCAGCACATCCAGACGCTCACCGCCCGCCTCGCCGATGGCCTCGACGCGCTCGGCCTGCCGCGCTACGGCTCCCGGGATCCCGAGCAGCGCGCTGGCATCGTCACCGTCGCGCCCGACGAGGTGGGGCAACACGCCGAGGCACTTTACGAAGCGCTCGCCGCCGAGGGCATCATGACCGCCGTGCGCGACCGCAAGCTGCGCTTCGCCCCGTCCTACACGAACACGATGGGTGAGGTCGAGCGCGCCCTGGACGTGCTCGGCGTGACGGTTGGCACGTCAACCATGGTGGCCCGATGAGCGCAAACCAACAGGCTGCGGAGGAGCAACCCGCCGAGGAGCGGATCGAGCAAGAGGTCGTCCTCGACGTGCCTAGCGGGCAGGTTGCAGACACCCGGCTCGATGTCTACATCACGCGGTTCCTCCCGAACGTCACGCGCTCGAAGGTGCAGCGCGGCATCAAAGACGGACGCGTGTCGGTCAACGGGGTCGTCGTCAAGAAGCCTTCGACCGTCGTGCAGGCGGGCGACCGGCTCGTGGCGAAGGTGCTCCGCCCGCCGCCCATCGAACTCACGCCGGAGGCAATCCCGCTCGACATCGTCTATGAGGACGAGGTGCTGCTCGTGGTCAACAAGCCCGCCGGGATGGTGGTGCATCCGGCTTACGGGCACCGCTCGGGCACGCTCGTCAACGCGCTCCTGCACCACGTCGGGGCGGGGCCGCTCGCCTACGACGACATCGAGGACGAGGACGACGAAGACGTGGGCCTCGCCACGCAGGACGCCGGGCCGCGCTTCGAGGGCGACCCGGTCGCGCGGCCGGGCCTCGTGCACCGCCTCGACAAAGACACGACGGGCCTGATGGTGGTCGCCAAGACCGACGCGGCGCTGAGCCACCTCGCTAAGCAGTTCGCCGCGCGCACGACGCGGCGGCAGTACCTCGCGCTCGTGTGGGGCGTCCCCAACCCGCCCGTGCAGCGCGTGGAGACGGAGCTGGGCCGCAGTCCGCGCGACCGCAAGCGCATGACCGTTGTCAAGCCGGGACGCGGCAAGCACGCGATTACGCACCTCGAAACGTTGGAGGCGCACGCGCACACCGCGCTCTGCCGCTTTCGGCTGGAGACAGGCCGCACGCACCAGATTCGCGTCCACGCGCGCCACCTCGGCCACCCGCTCTTCGGTGACCGGACGTACGACGGCGACCGCATCGTCTATGGCACCGCCGTGGGCAGCCGCGCGAAGTTCATGGCCAACCTGTTCGCCGCGCTGCCGCGTCAGGCGCTCCACGCCCACACGCTGGGCTTCGCGCACCCTGTCAACGAGGAGCCGATGGACTTCGAGGCGCCGCTCCCGGACGACATGGCGCACGTGCTGGAACGCCTGCGCACGGTCGAGCCTGCGTGACGCGGCGCTAGCGACCCCGTTTGTGGAAGTCCCACGGGTGCGCCATCAGAGAGCCCCAGGCGCCGCCGGTGCTCCGGGTCGAGTGGTCATACCGGACCGAGCCATCGCGCTGGACTTCAAACTGGAGGAAGTAGACGATCTCCGCGCCTTGGGTTTCTTTCGGCTTCTCGTTGGACGGAGGCGTCTCAGCGGGCGGCTCTTCGACCGCAGGCGGATTGGGCGGGTCCGGCGTGTTGGCCGCCTCTTCGAGCTGTTCGCGGCACTCGGCTACGTTTTGGTCGCAGTCGATCGGCGTCCCGTCGGGCGTGATCACGTAGCTGCCGTTGCCAAGCTCGTAGCTGCCACGTCCGGTGCTGATGACGCCGGAGTCGGTGTCGCCCGTGACGCCCACGTAGAAGGAGCCGTTGGCGTAGGCGATCCACGTCTCTTGTCCAGACTGGATCGAGCTGTTGAGGAACTCCTGGTACCAGTCGACCTGGGCGGTCGAGGTAGGGGCCAGCCACAGCAGCGCTGCGACGAGCAAAAGGGCGGAGGGGGCGCGGTTCATCAGAGTTGGTGGGTTGGTGGGAGAAGCGGAGTCGCCTGTAGTTCCGAACGCGCAGCCGGGCAGCGGCAGGGGTCAGTCGAGTCAACTCCGTGAAGTCGTCGTGTAGGGCGTCGCCCCGCACCCGACACGGCGGTTTCGGTGGAATCATGCGGCTTGGGGCGGCGTACCGTGCGCCCTACCTTGATCTACGCTCCCCTGCCGCTCTCCCACGGTCCGATGTCCGACGCCCCTGCGGCTCCCGCTGGCGCTGCCGCTTCCAGTTCTAAGCCGGTCCGATCGCTCTCCGAAGTCACGATCCTATTCGCGGGCGACTCCGGCGACGGGATGCAGCTCACGGGCAGCCAGTTCACGCTGGCGACGGCGCTCGCGCGCAACGACCTCGCGACGCTGCCCGACTTCCCCGCCGAGATCCGCGCGCCCGCGGGCACGACCTACGGCGTCTCGGGCTTCCAACTCCACTTCGGCTCCGGCGAGATCCACACGCCGGGCGACGAGGTCGACCTCCTCGTGGCGATGAACCCGGCGGCGCTGGCCGTCAACCTCCACCGTGTTCGCAAGGCGGCACCGGGGCGGTCTGCCGGGGCTGTGCTCGTCAACACCGACGCCTTCGAGAAGCGCAACTTCGAACTGGCGCACATCGACGCCAACCCGCTCGAAGACGGCACGCTCGACGGCTACGAGGTCTTCAAGATCGAGCTCAACCGGCTCACCCGCGAGACGCTCGCCGAGCACGCTGAGGAACACGGGCTCGGCACGCAGGACGTCGACCGCTGCAAGAACATGTTCGCCCTCGGGCTGGCGCTGTGGCTCTACACGCGGCCGCTCGAACCCGCGCAGGACTGGCTGACCGAGAAGTTCGCCCGCAAGCCCGCGATCCGCGACGCGAACCTGAAGGCGCTCAAGGCGGGCTACTTCTTCGGCGAGACGACCGAGGTGTTCGCGGCGCGCTATGAGGTGGCGCCCGCCACGCTCGCGCCGGGCACCTACCGCGCCATCAAGGGCAACGACGCCCTCGCGCTCGGCCTCGTCGCGGCGAAGGTCAAGAGCGGCCTCGACCTCGTCTATGGCACCTACCCGATCACGCCCGCCTCGGACCTGCTCCACGCGCTGAGCAAGTACAAGGACTTCGGCATCCGCACGGTCCAGGCCGAGGACGAGATCGCCGCCATTGGCGTGGCGCTCGGGACAGCGTTCGGCGGGCATCTCGGCGTGACGGGTACTTCCGGGCCGGGCCTGGCGCTCAAGACAGAGTTTCTGGGCCTCGCGCTCATGACCGAGTTGCCGCTCGTGCTCATCGACGTGCAGCGCGCTGGGCCGTCCACGGGCATGCCGACGAAGACCGAGCAGTCCGACCTCCTGATGGCCGTCTACGGCCGCAACGGCGACGGTCCGCTCCCGGTCATCGCCGCGAGCTCGCCAGGCGACTGCTACGAGGTGGCCTACGAGGCGTGCCGCATCGCGGTGAAGTACATGACGCCGGTGATCGTCCTCTCGGACGGCTACCTCGGCAATGGCTCCGAGCCCTGGCGCATCCCCGACCCGGACAGCCTCACGCCGTTCGAGGTCGCCTTCACGACGGAGACGAACAACCCCGACGGCGACTTCCTGCCCTACGTCCGCGACGCAGCGACGCTCGCCCGTCCGTGGGTGCGCCCCGGCACGCCCGGTCTGGAGCATCGCCTCGGCGGGCTCGAAAAGGACAGCCGTACGGGCGGCGTGTCGTACGACCCCGCCAACCACCAGCACATGACGAAGACGCGCGCCGAGAAGGTGCAGCGCGTCCGTGCCGAGATCCCGCCATGCGTCATCGACGGCGATGAGGACGGGACGCTCGTCATCGGTTGGGGCTCCACGCGCGGGGCCATCGAGGTGGGCGTCGAGCGCGCCCGCGCCGCCGGGCAGCGCGTCGGGCACCTCCACCTGCGCTGGGTCTGGCCGCTCCCCGACGACCTCGGCGATGTGCTCGCCCGCTACGACCGCATCCTCGTCCCTGAACTCAACAACGGCCAACTAGTCCGCCTCCTCCGCGAGCAATACCTCGTCGATGCGCAGCCCGTCACGAAGGTGCAAGGCCTGCCCTTCAAGGCGAGCGAGATCGAAGACGCGATTGTTGACCGTCCCTAGTCATATCGCGTGTCATCCTTTCATCAAGCCCTGTCGGCTCCCCCCGCCTGACGCACCTGAACGGTGGTCAAGCTGTCCCCCTCACCCGTGAGGGGGACAGTTCGAGCGAAGCGAGAACGGGGGGAGCCGAGCAACGCACAGCCGTTGCACAGCAAAGACTCCTGCCATGAGCGAAGAGAACACGCCGCAGAACGAAGGCAAGCGCCCGCCGATGCCTGGGGGTGCAAAGCCCGCGCGGCCGACCCAGCCCGCTGGCAAGCGCCCGCCAACCACGAAGCCTGCACTCCCGCCGTCGATCGCGGGGAAGAAGCCTCCTGGGCCGCCCAAGGCTGGCGGCAAGAAGCCGACGCGGCCGCCAGGCGCGAAGCCTGGGCGTCCTGGCGTGAAGCCCCCTGGCAAGCCGCCTGGGGCGCGCCCCGCAAAGCCGCCAGCGCTGCGTACGGTCACGCCACCGGGAGGCGATGGCGACGTGACTGCGCTGCCCGTGCTCACGCGCAAGGACTTCGCCTCCGACGCCGACGTGCGCTGGTGCCCTGGCTGCGGCGACTACGCCGTGCTGGCTGCCGTGCAGCGCGTCCTGCCCGAACTCACCGAGCGCAAGGAGGATGTCGTCTTCATCTCCGGCATCGGCTGCTCGTCGCGCTTCCCGTACTACATGGACACCTATGGGATGCACTCGATCCACGGCCGCGCACCGACCGTCGCGACCGGCCTCAAGGCGGCGCGGCCCGACCTCGACGTGTGGCTCATCACCGGCGACGGCGACGCGCTCTCGATCGGCGGCAACCACTTTGCGCACCTCATGCGGCGCAACCTGGAATGCCAGATCATCCTGTTCAACAACCAGATCTACGGCCTCACGAAGGGGCAGTACAGCCCCACGAGTGAGGTCGGCAAGGTCACCAAGTCGACGCCCTACGGCTCGCTCGACCACCCGTTCAACCCGGCGGCGTTCGCGCTCGGGGCCGATGCCACGTTCGTCGCGCGCACGCTCGACCGCGACGCGAAGCACATGACGGCGATGCTCCGCCGCGCCCACCGCCACACCGGAACGGGCTTCGTGGAGGTCTACCAGAACTGCAACATCTTCAACGACGGGGCCTTCTTCGACTTCACCGAGCGCCAGTCGAAGCCGCGCCGGACGGTCTTCGTGAAGCACGGTCAGCCGCTCACCTTCGACAAGGGCCAGCGCGGCCTGCGTCTGGACGGCCTGCGCCTCGACGCCATCGACCTCACGGGCGACTTGAGCGCCGACGACTGCCTGGTCTACGACGAGACGGACAAGACGATGGCCCACGCCGTCATCACCCAACTCTTCTGGGACGCCGAGATGCCGCGGCCATTCGGCGTGTTCTACAGCGAGGACCGCCCGACGTATGACACCGAGTTGCAACGGCAGGTCGAGGCCGTCACGAAGAAAAAGGGCGCGGGCGACCTGCGCACGCTCCTGCACGACGCCGAGACCTGGACGATCTCATAGCCAGATCTCATAGCCAGACGCGCTACCGGGCGACCGTGAAGCGCTGCACCCCTGAGAGAGCGAATGCCCGCTGCATCCGTACCACGTAGACGCCTGGCGCGAGCACGCTCGTGTCTAGCACGGCATCGTATTCACCCGGTGCAGGCGTGCCGTCCACTACGACGGCAACCTCGCGTCCGAGCACGTCCGTCACAGCGATACGGATCGGTCCCCCGAGCGTGGCTGGGACGCGGTAAGGCAGCGTGACCGAGGTGGCAGTGGGATTGGGGAAGGGCGTGCCAAGGCCGAGGGCGTCGGGAAGGTCCTTGGCGAGGAAGTCGGCAGGAAGCGGGACAGGTTCGGGGTCGAGCAGGCCGAGGTCGAAGGCGGTGCGGACGTAGCGCGTAACGTCCTTGAGGGCACGCACGGCGTCGAGATAGTCGTCGCCCTTTGCATGGACGATAGCGATCGAAACCGTCTGGCTCCCGCCAGGCTCTAGGCGGAACGGACCCGTTGAATAGACGCCGTGTCGCCGCCCATCGTTGCTGGGCTCTTCACAACCAGGCTGGAAACACGGCTCGCTCCAGAAGACGCCAGGCTCGCCTGAAAAGATGTAGCGCGTGAGAGAGCCTTCGCTCGACTGGCCAAGCCCACCGTCGGGGCCGTTGTAACCATATCCACCCACCGTGAGCGGAACTCCGTCTCTCCAGCTTCCCGAGAGGTAGTGGTAGATATCCTGAGCCGAACTGATTTCATCGTGCGTGGGATCTCCTCCGCCTCCGTACAACAGTAGTGTGGCGTGCAAGTCGCCGCGCTCGCCAAGCTCGTCTATCGCTCCGTCTCGGTCATTGTCTCGCCCGTCGGGAAGAATGATGGGCCCCTCAAGCACAGTCGCCCCGATGGCCCAAGATCCTCCGACGTAGATATCAGGCCTGAAGTCGTAGGTGTACCACAGGCTCAAGGTTGTGTCAGTGCCCACAAAGTCGTTTTGGTATTCATACCCTCCTGTCATCTCGGAGAAGAAGCCGACAAACGCACGGTCAATCGTACTCGTAGAGCGGTTCGTGAGCGTGTAGCGGTAGAACGTCGCCTCGTGAATGTCTTGGACGGTGGAAGCTTTAGCAGAGGCCTCGGCACGCACTTCAATGCCGAGGGGGGCAGACCGGGTGACCTGGTGGACATTCCCCACGTCGTTCATGAGCCACCACACAGTCTGGTCACCGCGCAGGGCGGGTTGGTCTCCTGCTCCAAGGTCGTAATTGTCAGGAATCCCATCCCCATCGATGACGGGGGCACCGAGGTGCACCGGCCAGGAACCCAAGTTTTCGGTGATCTCGCCCGACTCGTAATAGCGGATGAGGTCGCCGCGGCGTACGGACCAAAGCTTGTCAAACTCGGAGCAATCAGTTGGAACACCAGACTCAGGGATTGGGCCAGGCCAGAACTCATAGGGACTCCAAGGAGACCCTGCACCGAGTGTGTCACCATCAACAAGGCCTGCTACCCAAAGGGCGTGTGCGGCGACATTTGCATCGTTCGTAGACTCCTTCGGAACGGCATAGGTGTAGCCGCGCCACCCGAGGTTGGCATTCGAGAATAGATTGCCGGTGTTGTGGATACGGGCACGCGCGCCAGCTGCATCGAGCACGCGCTCAGCGAGGCCCGGCTCACAGGTGCCTACCTCCTGGGCTTGTGTGGGCAGAGACAGGAGCAGGACAAGAATGCAGGCCGTAGCGAGACGTAGCATAGAAGACGTGTAGACAAGAAGGGTCAGGTCAAGGTACAAGGCGCACGGTCTGGTGCCGAAAGGTAGTTCGGCGTCGCCTCCAAGTCTCGCCGCCCATACGGCATGCCGCGTTACCAACAAGTCGCTATAGCTCGCCCGCTTCTCCTCGTCAGTTTCGTCTTGTTGCTCGGCTGCGCACAGTAGGCGCTGGCGCAGCAGCCGTCGCGGGTCGCACGGGGACTGTGTGACACCGTGCGCGTGGCTCTGGGCTCGCTCGGTGCGCCGACGACTGCCTGGTCTACGACGAGACCGATAAGACGATGCCCCACGCCGTCATCACGCAACTCTTCTGGGATGCCGAGATGCCGCGGCCGTCAGGAAGAAAAAAAGCGCGGGCGACCTGCGCATGCTTCTCCACGACGCCGAGACCTGGACGATCTCGTAGCTAGACGCGCTACCGGACGACCGTGAAGCGCTGCACCTCTACAGAGGCTCGGGCGTGTTCCATCCGCACGATGTAGACGCCGGGTGCGAACGCGCTCGTGTTGAGCACGGCCTCGTACGCGCCGGGAGGCTTCAGACCCTCGACGACCACGGCAACCTCGCGGCCGAGCACGTCCGACACCGTGATGCGGATGGAGCCGCCCTGCGCAGCCGGAACGCGATAGGGCACGGTAACGGTGCGGGTCGCAGGGTTGGGGAAGGGCGCTCCCAGAACGTAGGTGCCAGCAATGGGAGGCGGCTGGGAATCTGCGACGGCCTTCGGTTCAAAAAGGCCGAGATCGTAGGCCGTCCGAACCTCGCGCGTGGCGTCTCGCAGGGCGCGCACCGAGTCAAGATGGTCCGTGCCGCGCGCGTAAACGAGGGCGACCGTGACCGTCTTGCTCTCGCCGGGTGCTAGTTCGAACGGACTGCCGGAAACGACGCACTGCTGGCTATCGGTCCTGAGCGAAGGATTGCAATTAGGGTAGGCACACGGCCCGCTCCAGAAGTCGCCCGGCTCGGCTGGAAACATGACCGTGGTTGCTTCGCCATCCGGCTGGAATCCTTCGCGGAAGGGGGCTCCGCTGTCCTGGCGCCCCCGGAGAGCATTGTAGGTGCCGAGCGGGGTCGTCGGTCCATCGTCAGCGTGCTGGAAGCTGGCGAGCAGGTTGCCTCGTTCGCCGGGCTCGTCGACCGCGCCGTCGCCGTCGTTGTCGCGCCCGTCGGGAAGAGCTACGGGGGTTTCGACGAACGTGAGCCCGAGGGCAGGTGGGGCCGCGCCGAAGCCGCCGCGGTCCTCGTCGATGCCCTTGTAGGCATACCAGAGGCTGAGCGTCGTGTCCGTCCCGAAGTAATCGTCGTCGTAGGCCGCCCCTAAGTCGGAGTCTAGGAAGAAGCCCGCGTGGAGGCTGTCGATGGGCGCGTCCGTGGTGTTGGTCAGCGTGTATCGGTAGAAGGTGGCCTCGTTGATGGCCGCGTCGCTGCTGGCCTTGGCGAATGCTTCGACGCGCACCTCCACGCCCAGCGCGTCGTCGGGCGCGTCCGGGTTCGCGTCGTTGACGAGCCACCACAGCGTCTGGTCGCCGCGAAGCGCCGGTTGGTCGCCGGCCTCGAGGTCGTAGTTGTCGGGGTCGCCGTCGCCGTCGATCACGGGGGCGCCGAGGTGAAACGGCCACTCCAGGAGGTCGGTCGTGGCGTCGCCGGTCTGTAGGTAACGGGTGAGGTCGGAGCGGCGGACGGACCAGATGCGGTTGTAGGAGCTACAGTCGTCAGCAGTCGCGTTGGCGGTGGGGTAAGGGCCCGGCCAGAAAGCGGAGCGATAGGAGCGGCCGGCGGAGCGCGGCTCGTTGTTCACCAGCCCGGCGAGGAGCAAGCTGTAGGTCCACAGGCTCTGGATGCCGCTGCCTTTGGGCACTTCGTAGAAGTACGGGATCCCGACGTTGCTTCCAGGGGGCGGGTGGAACTGCGGGCCGCGGTTGGTGAGCACAGCGCGGGCACCGGCGACGTCGAGTGTGGCTTGGGCCGTGCCCGACTCGCACGCGCTAGCCTCTTGTGCCTCAGCAGCAGGCGCCCAGAAGAGTGTCGAGAGAGCGCAAACGATGGCTAAACGGCACATGAGGAGGTCCAGAAGTGCGAGGAGAGGGACACCGCTATGTTCAAGGGGTGAACGCGGTAGTCGTAAAAGTTTATCATCCCTCCATGGTACA
>JBCBEX010000107.1:0-12876 GCA_038528235.1 Bacteroidota bacterium | reverse complement strand
CGCGGACGGAGTGGGCTGCAGGGTCCCGACCCCGCCGATGCCGAACTGCCGGACCAGTACACCACCGACGAGATCATCATGCTCACCGGCGGCGCGCCCATGGCGGATACGGACACGATGGATGTGATGGCCGACCTGAGCACAGACGCGCGGGGCGGCGGCTCCGGCGGCGACCTGACGGCGGACATGCTCGACGAACTCCAGCCGCACGTGATCAACCTCACGCAGGGCCGCTTTTCCTCAACAGGCACCTTCCAGACCACCGAGGATGACGTGGAACGCATCTTCGAGGAGATGCTGCCGAAGGCGCTGCAAACGGCCCGCGAGCTCGGCGAGCCGCTCCATCTCGTCTTCTACGCCCACGGCGGCCTCGTCAAGGAGGACGCGGCCCTGCGGACGGCCCACCGCCACCTGATGTGGTGGCGGCAGGCCCCCAATGTCTACCCCATCCACTTTGTTTGGGAGACGGGGCTCCCGCGCATTCTGTGGGAGATCGTGAGCGGCTGGGTCGGGCGACGCGTGGTCATGGCGGGCACCCGCGGTATAACGGATGGCACCGACTGGCTCATCGAGCGCCTGCTCGACAAGCCGGGCGAGCGCGTTTGGCGGCAGATGAAGGACAACGCGCGGTTCGCCTCGACGCCGTCGCAGCCGGGCGCTCCCGGCGGGGATGCGGCCGTGGTCGCCGAGGCGCTAGGCGGCTTCGTGCGCCGCTTCAGCAAGGCCTTCAACGACGGCGAGATCCAACTCCACGCCGTCGGCCACAGCGCGGGCGCCGTGTTCCACAACTACTTCGTCCCGGTCGCTCTGGCGAAAGGCGCCAAACGCTTCAAGAGCCTGCACTACATGGCGCCAGCAGTCCGCGTCGACCGCTTCCAAGACTATGTGGGCGCACTCATCGGCAAGACCGTGGATCACTGCACGATCTACACGATGACGAAGCACCAGGAGTTGGACGACGACTGCATCACGCTCTACCGCAAGTCGCTGCTCTACCTGATCTACTACGCCCTCGAAAACCGCCGCAAGACGCCCATCCTCGGCCTTGACGTGTCGCTCCGCAGCGACGACGCGCTGAAGACGCTCTTCGGGCTCAACGGGCGGCAGTCGGACGTAGGTGAAGTCGTCTTCTCGAACAAGCACGCCCCATACGGGCCGAGTTCGAGCCGGGCGCTCTCGCACGGCGCCTTCGATACCGATCCTTGGACGCTGCACAGCCTCTTCCGTCGCATCGTCGGGCGCGCTCCCGAGCACGAGTTCCAGGCGGAGTCGCAGGACCGCTCAGCCGAGACGTTCGACGCAGCCGCCTTCGAGGTCATGCTGTTGGACGGGCTGGGCGTGGTCAGCGAGATGACCGCCTCGTCGATCGTTCCGACGCACCCAACCCCGGTGTCTCCGCTGCCGTCCCCTCCCCCGCCACCTGGACCGTCGCGCCCGGACCTGCCAGTCACGCCGCTCCCTTCCCCGCCGATCTCATTACCGCCGACCTCTGGGGGCGGGCAGGCGCCGCCCCTCGTGCACCGAGTCCAAGGCCGCCGGATCGCCCTGTGCGTGGGCATCGATGCGTATCCGCAGGACTCCCTCGGCGGGTGCGTGAACGACGCGCGGGCGTGGGCGCAGGCCCTCCGCGCGCGCGGCTTCGACACGACGCTGATGACCGACGGTCAGGCGACCTACGACGGACTCGTCGGTGCCCTCCAGCGCCTCGTGGCCGCAGGCGAGCCCGGTGACGTGCTCGTGTTCCAGTTCGCGGGCCACGGCACCTTCTTCCTCGACACCAGCGGCGACGAGGCCACAGGCGAAGACCAGGCGTTCTGCCCCGTCGACTTCCGGCGCGGCGCCACCCTGCTCGACGACGAGGTGCGGGAGTTGTATGCGCAGCTCGCCCCCGGCGTCAACCTGACCAGCTTCATCGACTGCTGCCACTCGGGCTCGATCACGCGGCTGGCGCTGTCGGGCGACCGGCGCGTCCGCTCCGTCTCGCCGAATACCGCCATGTGGAACTTCCGCGCAGAGCGGCGTCGGGCGCTCGCAGGCAGCCGCGCCGTCGGGAGCCGCGCGGCGATGCGCGACGTGGCCTTCTCCGCCGCCCAGCCGGACGAGTTGGCGTTCGAGACGGGCGGCCAAGGCGACTTCACCCGTCGGGCGCTTCAGGTGCTGGCGCGGGGCGGGGCGGCCACGAATCGCGCGTTCCACGACGCCGTCGTCGCTGCGTTCGGCCCGAGTCGCCGACAAACGCCCTTCTTCGACGCGCCGGACTGGGCACACGACCAGCCCCTGCTCGCCCCCTACCCCATTGACTCCGACGACGAGAACCCCGCCAACCTCGACCCGCTTCCGTTCTCGGACCCCGCGCTCGTCGAGAGTGTGCTGGCCATGAACCGCAAGCTGGACCAACTCCTGAGCCGCCTCTAGCCATGCGTGCTCCGCACCGAACTACCTCGACGCCGAAGGCGAGCGCGGCGATGGCGCAGAGCCGAGGCCGCGACCGGCTGGACGCCCCTCCGGACGGCGTTGCTCCTGAAGCGACAGACACCGCCGCGGCAACAGGCTCCTCCGAGGTCGAGGCCGACCTGGTGTGCATAAGCGACACCGTGACGCAGGCCGGCATCGCGCGTCCCTACGAGCGTCGCCGCGACGACCCGGTCTTCCGCCCCCTCCGCATCTACGCGCTCGATCCCACCACCTCGCCTCGCGAGGGCGGCGTGGCGACCGTCGACGTGCCCTACGAGCCGCTCCACCCGACCCCCGACGGCTGGCAGGGCGCGCTCTTCCGCATCGACACCCGGGACGATACTGCAGGGCTGCGCTATCGGACGGCCCCGCTCGACGACACCCGGGCACTGCTGGAAGCGGGCGTCACGCCCTCCATCACCGATCCTGCCTTCGGACAGCAGATGGTCTATGCCGTCTGCATGCTCACCTACGCCGCCTTTCGGAGCGCGCTGGGGCGGGATCTCACCTGGGGCTTTCCCAATCCCAACGGGGACTCTGGCAGGGCCTTCGGCGAGGATGAACGCACGCGGCTCCGCTTGCAGCCCTATGCCGGACACTTCCAGAATGCCTACTACGACCAGGCCGCCACGGCCCTCTCTTTCGGCTATTACCGGGCGGGGGCTACCGTGGCTGGCCGCAACCTCCCGGGCGGCTTCGTCTTCACGGCGCTCTCCCACGACGTCGTCACGCACGAGGCCACGCACGCGCTGCTCGACGGACTCCGCGCCCGCTTCATGGTGCCGTCCAACCCGGACGTGTTGGCATTCCACGAATCACTCGCCGACCTGGTGGCGCTCTTCCAGCGGTTCAGCTACCCCGAGGTGGTCCGACGAGCGCTCGCGGACACGCGGGGCCGGCTGACCGAGGCGGATGTGCTGACGGGCCTCGCGCGTCAGATCGCCGAGACAACAGGCCACGAGGGCGCGCTGCGCTCCGCCCTGGACAAACCGTCCCCGCGCGCCTACGTCGATGCGTCGTACGCCCCGCACGCCCGCAGCACGGTCTTGACAGGCGCTGTGTTCGAGGCCTTCCTGACGGTCTTCCAGCGCAAAGCGCGGGCCGTCATCCGGCTCGCCACAGGTGGCAGCGGCGTGCTCGCGCCCGGCCACCTCCCCGCCCCTCTGCTCGACGCCCTCGCTGACAAGGCGAGCAGCCTCGCCGAGCAGTTTCTCACGATGTGCGTGCGCGCTGTAGACTACTGCCCGCCCGTCGACCTGGAGTTTGGCGAGTTCCTCCGTGCCGCGCTCACGGCGGACTATGACCTGGTTCCGAGCGACCCCTGGGGCTACCGCGAAGCGTGGGTGGACGCCTTCCGCCGCCGCGGCATCTACCCGAGCCACGTTGCAAGCCTCGCCACCGATGCCCTGCTATGGCGTCCGCCTTCGGGCGCGCTGCGGGTCGTCCCCAGACTGGACGCAGACCACGACCCCATGCGCCACGACGTGGCGACGCGGCTTCGGCAGGCCGAGGCGCTTCGTGCCTACCTCAATACGCCTGAGCACCTCCTCGACCTCGGCCTCCGCCCGCCCGGCCCCCTCACCAACGAGGACGGGGAGCCCGACCCGCGCGGTGGGCACGTCGAGCCCGCGTGCATCGAGTCGGTGCGGGCGTCCCGGCGCGTGGGACCGGACCGGCAGGTCGTCGTTGACCTCGTGGCGGAGATCACGCAGCGCTGGTGCACGCAGGACGAGGCCAGCCGCCAGTGCACGTACGAGGGCGGCGCGACGCTGCTGCTCAGCCAACACGGCGCGGTGCGGTACGTGATCTACAAAGACCCCGCGAGTCATCGCCGAGCGACACGGCAACAGCGGTTCATAGCCACTCCGGCCGGACAGCGCTTCTGGACGCATACCGACAGCACCGTCGAGCCCCACCCGCGCCCGTTTCAACTGCTCCATCCACGTGACCGTGACCCACGCGGCCGTGGCCCGCATGACGGCGACCCGCATGACGACTAGCCCGGAGCACAGCCACCCTGAGTACGTATCCACCGCCGCCGGCTCGCCCCTCACCAACTTCATGCTCTCGTTACGTTCGTTGCCATAGCAGGGTGCCCCTAACGTCATCATGGGCATATCGCAACGACTGGTTCGCTGCCGCTCGGCATCAACCCATAGTGAATCCTTTGGAAAAGCGCTTCCGAAATTGATCCGGCACCTTTTGTGTAGGGGACGTGTTCGTACCATTAATGCTTTCCCCTAAACCCCTCCGGCTGCTCCTGACCCATGCTGACGCTTCTGACGACGCTTCTTCTCAGCTACCTTCTGGGCTCGATCCCGTCGAGTATCATCGCGGGCAAGCTGCACGGGATCGACATCCGGCAACACGGCAGCGGCAACGCGGGGGCGACGAACACCTTCCGGGTCCTCGGCTCGAAGGTCGGCGCGGCGGTGATGCTCTTCGACATGTTCAAGGGGTTTGCGGCAACGCGCTTCATCTCGCAGATCCGCATCGACGGGATGCTGGTCGTGGGCGACGCCACCATGAGCGCTCCGTTCCTGATGGTGCTCTGCGGCCTCATGGCGATGTTTGGCCACATCTGGACCGTGTTCGCTGGCTTTAAGGGTGGCAAGGGCGTCGCCACGGGCGGCGGCATGCTACTCGGCCTCGTCCCGACGGCGGTGCTGATCGCGCTCGTGCTCTTCAGCATCATCGTCTACGCCACGCGCTACGTCTCGCTCGGCTCGATCCTCGCTACCGCCTCGATCCCGGTGGTGCTGGTCGTGCAGCACTTCATCGTGGGCGACCTCGTGGCCCTGCCGATCTTCGTCTTCTGCGCGCTCGTGCCGTTCTTCATCGCGTTCACGCACCGCGCCAATATTCAACGGCTTCTTGCAGGCACCGAGAGCCGCATTGGCAGGCCGAAGGCGGCATAGACTCCCCCGCACTTGGCCCTACCCTCGGTGACCGAGTAATCGAGAGGCCTCATCCTTCAAGGAGCAGGTTGGCCACTGCTGCTAGGTCGCGACCTACGACATCGGGTGCGTCGTAATGCAGGCGGTAGGCCTTGCCCTGGCGGGCCACGTAGGCGCCATGGAGACCAGCCCGCAGCGCCCCGTGGATGTCCCAGTCGTGCGCAGCAACCATGCGGAGATCAGCTGGTACACCGCCGAGTTCAGCCGCGGCCCACCGATAGGGCTCGGCGGCTGGTTTGAACCGCTCCACAGACTCGACGGAGAAGACCGCCTCGAAGTAGGCGTGCAGGCCCGCGTGGTGAAGCTGCGCGTCGGCCACGGCCTGCGCCGAGTTGGTGAGCGCCGCGAGCCGGTACCCAGCTGCCTTCAGCCGCTCCAGCGCAGGCACCACGTCGGGATGCGGACCGAGGTGCTGCATCTGGGTGAGCACGGCCTCACGGTCGACCGGGCTAAGCGAGACGCCAAGGTCGTCTGCCATCACCTGCAGCGTCTCCCCGGCTAAGGTGCCAAAGTCGATATAGGCCTTTGTGAGCGTGCACACCGTCGAGGCGTGGAGCAGGCGGGCGAACCACACGGGCAGCATGCCTCCCGTTGCGTTGGCTCCAAAGACCCGCTCGAAGTGCGGGCGAAGGGCTGCAAGGTCGAGCAGCGTCTCGTTGACGTCGAAGAGCAACACGCGCGGGGGCACCATGGCGCTCTAAGCTCTGACGCGATCTGCCCCGTCAAGGTCGGCGAGCGCCTCTTCCACGGCCCCTCCGGTGATGGCCCCGTGCGAGTCATGCCAGACGACGCGCCCGCGCTGAAGGAGGAAGGCCTGCGGCGATTGGTGCTGGATGCCCAGGTCAGCCGCGATCTGCTGCGAGAGTTCGCGCTGGTCGATCACGTTGACCTCGAAGACGGGCACCTCCGGGTGCTCCAGCGCAAACGTGCGGAGGCGGCGTTGTGCGCCCCCGCTGATTGGGCATCGGTGGCTATGCTTGTAGAGCACGAGCGGCCCTTCCTGCGTGAGCAGCGCGGGGTAGTCCGCAGCATCGAGAGGCTGAAGCATGGGCGAAGTTGGGCCTCTGGAAAGAGATATGACGGCACGGCCATACCGCCGCACAGCTTCACTTATCCAGGATATATATCGCACGGAGGTTGCGGGCGAGTTGGCCGTAGTCAAGGCCGTAGCCGATCACGAACAGGTTGTCGATCTCGAACCCGACGTAGTCGAGGCGCACAGGCACCTTGGTGGCCGCCTTCTTGTGGAGGAGCGTTGCCACGCGCACCGAGGCGGGCTGCATCGTGCCGATTCGGTCGAGGATGTAGCGCATCGAGAGGCCCGTGTCCACGATGTCGTCCACGACGATGACATGCCGCCCTTTGAGGTCGGCGTCGACGCCTTTGAGCTCGCGCACCTGGCCGGACGACACCTTGCTCTCGCCGTAGGACGACAGCTTGAAGAAGTCCATTTCGCACGGCACCGTGACGGCCCGCATGAGATCGGCCATGAAGATGAACGCGCCGTTGAGCAGCCCCACCATGATCGGCGGCGAATCCGCGTCGGCGTAGTCGATGTCGATCTGACGGCCCAACTCAGCGAGGCGTTCGCGGAGTTGCTGCTCGGAGATGTAGAGGCGGAACGGCTCGCCCTGACAGACGACGGTGTCGGGCGGGGCGGTGGTGGCAGGCTGCATGACTAGGTCCGTCGGTGATCCAGGGGCAGTCGGTGGTCCGAAACCAGAAAGTACGAGGCAGCCCCTATGCCTCGGTCATGAAGTTCGAGGCAGAATCGGACTTTCTTACGCGGACTGGTTCGCCCAACGTAACTGGACCGTGCGCGTCGTCTGCGGCGTCACGCGCGCGTGGTCAGCGATGCGAAGCCCGGCGACCCACACGATCCGCCCGCCGCTCTCGACCACGGGCCAGCCCGCCCGAAGGGCACTCGACACCTTGGCGTTGGTGAGGAGGTCGCTCACCGCTTGGTGCCCGTTCATCCCGAGCGGCTGCATCCGGTCGCCCGGCTGCCACGGGCGCACCGTCAGGGGAAACGGCACCGCGTCCGCGTCGAGCGTGACCGTCCACGGCGCTTCGTCACGCAGGGTCTCGGCAGCGGGAGCCGCATCGAGCAGCGTCGCGCTGAACGTTCCGCGTACGGGCTCAACCGTCTCGACACACGCGCCAGGGTATGCAAGCTCCACGGGTACCCAGGTGCCACGCGGATCGTGCTCGAAGAAGCGCAAGGCCGCACGCTCGCGCCAGACGGCGGCCCCACCGAGCGGCACGAACTGCCCCACCTGCGCGTCCGTGAGCGCGGCAACCGCCTCGATGGTAGCCTGGGAGCGCGGAGCGTCGGGAAGCCAGCGAGCGAGCGCCTGGCCGATGAGGTCGCCGCGCCAGATGGTCGGCAGTTCGCGGAGCAGACCAAGGGGAAGCGCACGCGCGGCGTCGAACGCGCTGAGATCAGGCTGCGGAGCCGCGTTGAGGTAGGCTGCTACGAGATCAGCGGCGCGGGCGACAGTGGCGTCCACGCGCTCCCCAAACGCCTCGCGCAGCACCGGCACGACGCGGTGCCGAAGCGCGTTGCGGCGGAATGCCGTGTCGGCGTTGGTCGGGTCCTCGCGCCACATCCACCCCTGCATGCGTGCGTGGGCGACGAGGTCGGCGCGCGGGATACCGAGCAGCGGGCGGACAAGCCGGATGTCGGAGCCGGGCTGCATCGTACGGCTGGGTCGCATCCCGGCGAGGCCGCGCAGCCCGCTCCCACGAAACAGGTTGAGCAGCACCGTCTCCAACTGGTCGTCGCGGTGATGCCCCACAGCGACGGCATCGGCACCACGTCGCCTGGCCTCCGCGTGCAGGTCTTGGTAGCGTGCCGCGCGCATCTGTGCTTCCAGGTTGGCCGCCGAGGGGCCCAGGTTGAGCCGGGTGGTGCTGAACGCAAGACCCAGTTCATTGGCCAGCGCCTCGGCAAAGAGCACGTCGTCCATTGCCGACTGCGCGCGCTGCCCGTGATGCACGTGCACGGCGATAACCTCGTAGCGCAGCGCCACGAGCGCCCGCGTGAGCACCACCGAGTCGACGCCGCCGCTGAGGCCAACCACCACGGGCTGCCCTGGCACGAGCAGCCCGTGCGCCTCGATGAAAGCCGCCACCTGACGCTCCACACTCGGCGTCGCGGCGCTCATCCGAAGCGGGCGGCGAGGTCGTCCAGCGTCATCTTCGTCATCGTTGGGCGGCCCGCCGGGTCGGCGTAGGGCTGCTGGCAGGCGAAGAGTTGGTCGATGAGCGCGCGGGCGGCCTTCTCGTCGAGGCGCATGCCGGACGGGATGGCGCTGCGGCGGGCGATCGACTTCGCGAGCGCGTCTTGCGGGGCGAGGCGCAGCGTGTCGGTGAGGTTCTTGAACTGCTCCAGCACGTCTTCGAGGAGCGAGCGCACGGCCGTCTCGCTGATGCCGCCAGGGACGCCGCGCAGGAGCGCCGTCTGGCCCGCCGCGAGCGTGATTTCGAAGCCGAGGCGCCGGAGGTCGGGGAGCAGTTCCTCAAAGAGCGGGAAGTCGGCCGCGGCGATGTCGAGCGTCTGCGGGAAGAGGAGTTGCTGCGAGACGGCCATGCCGCCGTCGAGCGTGGCGAGCGTCTGCTCGTAGAGGACGCGCTGGTGCGCCGCGTGCTGGTCCACGACGAGGAGGCCGGTGTGGATCGGCGTCAGGAGAAAACGCCCGTGGAGCTGCCAGACGGGCGGGGTCCCGGTCGGCGCGTCCGCGTTGAGGGCCGCGTCGGTGATGAGGTCGAGTTGGTCGGGCCGCGCCTTCGAGGGGATCGGCTCGGGCGCCGATAGCTCGAAGTCCGGGTCGAGGCCCTCGGGCACCGCGCCGCCATAGAGCCGGGCGGCCTGCTCTTGGCCGTCCAGGCGCGGACGCCCTCCCATCCGGGCCGAGTGCGGCGTTGAGAACGATGCGCCCCCGCTCGAACGGGACGGCGGCGGCAGTTCGCCGCTCCCCGACTCGACGCCGCGCAAGCGCATCGGCGATGCAGGAAGGCGCGCGCCCGTGAATGTCGGCCCGGTCGAAGCCTCGTCGGATTTCGGTTCGCCATCGCCCCCGCGCTCTGGCTGGGTGGGCTCTACCGACACGGTGCGCGCTACCGAAACAGTGCGCGCGGTGGTGTCGTCGAGTTGCGGGCTGAGCAGGGCCGCCCCGAGGGCTTTCTGCGTGACAGCGCGGACGAAGCTGTAGACGCCGCGCTCGTCGTCGAACTTCACCTCAGTCTTGGTCGGATGCACGTTCACGTCGAGGTGGCGTGGATCGACGTCGAGGAAGAGTGCGAAGAACGGGAAGGTGCCGCTCGCGAGCGCCTCGCCGTAGGCTGCCGCGACAGCGTGGCTGAGGCTGCGCGACTTCACGTAGCGCCCGTTGACGAAGAAAAACTGCTCGCCGTGGGTGCGCCGCGCGAGGTGCGGCGGGCCAACGAGGCCGCGCATCGAGAGGTAGCTCGTCGTCTCCTCGACCGGCGTGAGGTAGCCCTCGTACTTCTCGCCGAAGAGCTGCACCACGCGTCGCTGCAGGGCGTCGTCGAAGTCGAGGTCGGACGGCACCGGCGTGCGGTAGACCTCAGCCCCGTCGTGCGTGAGGAGGAAGCCTACGCGCGGATGCGAGAGCGCGAGAAACTGGAACGTCTCGACGAGGTGCTTGAACTCGGTGGCAGCGCTCTTGAGGAAGTTGCGGCGGGCTGGGACATTATAGAAGAGGTGCCGCACGGCGATGCTCGTCCCGTCGGGGGCTGCGCACGGGCGGTTCTCCTCGACGGTGCCGCCGTGGACGCGCACGAGCGTACCGGCCGCGTCCTGGCGCCGCTTCGTCTTCAGTTCGACCTGCGCGACGGCACCGATGGACGCGAGCGCCTCGCCACGAAAGCCGAGCGTGTGAAGGCGTTCGAGGTCGTCGATCGAGCGTAGCTTGCTGGTCGCGTGGCGCCCGAAGCAGCCCAGCGCGTCGCGCGGTCCCATGCCGCAGCCGTCGTCCACGACCTGGATGAGGTCGCTCCCCGCCCGCCCGATGTGCAGTTCGACTGCTGCCGCCCCAGCATCGAGGGCGTTCTCGACGAGTTCCTTAGCGGCGCTTGCGGGCCGCTGCACCACCTCGCCCGCCGCAATCTTGTTGGCGAGCGTGTCCGGCAGTGTGCGCACCAGCCCGTCGCCTTCCTGGTCGCCCGCAATCACGCCATCGTCGTCCACGTAGGTGCTGTCCGCACCGGCCGCCTCGGCGGACTCGTCAGCCGCGGCTTCGTGCGGAGTCGGATCAAAGTCGTCGCGGGGATCGAATTGCGACACGCGCTGGAGGTGTGAAGGTGTGGACGTATGAATGTGTGAACGTGCGCCGGCTGAACGTCCATACGTTCACCCCCGCACACGTTCCTACCGAAAGCCGCAGGGCTTTCGCCTACCCGAGTTGCATGTAGATGAACAGCGCCAGCAGCAGCAGCACGGCCACGGCGATGAATTTCGGCTGCTGGCCGCGCCGGACGTTGCTCTCCATCTTGACGCGGCGGCGGAGGCGCTCCTCGCGCGCCTCTTTCTCGGGATTGTGGAAGCGCGGCTGGTAGTTGAACTGGCGCGGCTTCGAGCGCCGCCGTCCAAGACCGCCCAGGAGGTTGCCCATGGCTAGAGTGGGTTTGGTGGGTCTGGAGCAGGATAACACCGCCCCCGTGCCACCGTTCCGTCAGCGCGACGGACGCCCCCTGAAGGGCGAGCAACAAACCGCGCATGGCGATGCGCCCTGTCCGCCGCCGTCACCCCTTCCACCTTTTCGACCTTCGACTCAGAACACCTGCGCGACGTGATCGAGGTAGAGGTAGATCAGAGGCGCAGCGACGAGGAGCGCGTCGAAGCGGTCCATCAGGCCGCCGTGGCCGGGGAGGTAGCCCGCGGAGTCCTTCACGCCGGCGGCCCGCTTGAAGAGGCTCTCCGCGAGGTCGCCGAGTTGGCTCAGCGCGCCCGCGATGAAGCCGAGCACCGCCACGTCGAGCCACGACAGCACGGGGACTGCCCACGTCTTGAGGATCGCGATGGCTGCCACGGCCCCGAGGAAGCCGCCGAGCGAGCCCTCCCACGTCTTCTTCGGCGACACGCGCGGGAAGAGCGGGTGCGTCTTGGCGAAGCTCGACCACGTCTTGCCGGTGAAGTAGGCGAGCGAGTCGGCGGCCCACACCATGAGGAAGACGCTCGCGGCGAGCCAGAAGCCGAGCACGGGGTCGTCGGGCCCCTCGCGCAGCGCGACCAGGAAGCCGAAGAGGCCGGCCGGATAGAAGACCGAGAACGACGTCACGGCCACGTTTTCGAGCGGGCGCACCGTGCGCCGCTTGAGCTCGGCCACGAGCAGCACCAGCAGGCCCACGACGAGCACGTCCGTCGCGTAGGGCACGAGGGGCCACGCCGCGGCCAGCGCCCCGAGCGCGCCGCCGAGCCAGCGGTTGGGCTGCACCTCGCCGCGGGCCTCGGCCATCTGCATCACTTCGAGCTGCGCCAACACGGCCGCAACGACGGTGACCGCGCCGAAGACCCAGCCGCCCAGCCACACCGCACCCAGCACCAGCGGCGCGGCGACCAGCGCCGTCAGGACACGAAGGGTGAGGTTGGACATGGGAACGTGCAGCAGTGTTGCCGTGGTGCGGTGAGGCTGTGGGCGCTACGAACAGGCGTGTGCGTGACACGGCCACACCGCTTCACAGCCGCACGGCCTCACTCCTTCGCGTCGCCGGGGAAGTCGAGCCGGTCGAGGCCAGAGTCGAGGGCCGACTCCTCGATGTCGTCGTGGGCGGGAGGCGCGTTGGGGTCGGCGGCCAGCGCGGCCTCCTCCAACTCGGCGTCGGTGAACTGCACGGCGTTCAGCACCTCGCGGGCTTCGTCGAGGCGGGACGGGGGCACCATCACGAAGACGTGCGCCATGTCGCCCACGTTGAGGTTGAAGGCGTGGTCGCGCTTCGTGAGCACGACAGCCGGGACGCCCGCGTCGTCGAGCCGGTCGCGGACGAGGTCGGCCTCGTAGTCGGTGGACGAGCGGTAGGCGACGGTCCAGCCTTCGATGTTCGGGTTGAGGTCGGGCATCGGTCGGGGGAGTGACGTGCGAAGGAGATGCATACCCTAAGCTACGTGCCCCGCCTCTGCTTCGCCTACGCTGCGCCCGATGGCGCTTCGAGGCGCGCGAGGTCCGCGTCGACGTCCATCTCGGGCTCTTCGACGATGCCCGCGTCGCCAACGAGCGCTCGCCGACGCCGCTGCATCGCCACCACGACGGCCACGAAGAGACCGAAGCTCACGAGCGCACCGTACCACGGCATCGTGGCGTCTTCGAGGGCCGCGACCTGCGAGTCAGGATTGCGCTTGGCATAGTCCATCAGCAGCACAGCCAGCCCGTTGTTTTCGGCCTCTACCACATGCGCCTCACGCAGGCGTTACCGCTGAGCTTCCTGGGCGCCTACCTTGCCTTCG
>JBCBEX010000106.1:0-12973 GCA_038528235.1 Bacteroidota bacterium | reverse complement strand
TCCGTACTCTTACGAGAACAGATTTACAGTCTGTCGCCTTTAACCACTCGGCCACCTGCCCGGGTGTGCAATCGCAAAAAGAACAGCGGCGCGCCAGCATGAAGCGGGCAGCGCTGACGTAGGGCAGAGCTGGCGGAGGGACTCGAACCCCCGACCTGCTGATTACAAATCAGCTGCTCTACCAACTGAGCTACGCCAGCAGAACGCCTGCAAACAAGAGAGCCTACCTCAGGGGCAGGCTTCTGACGTTGCACAAGGATGATTAAAGTACGGCGCTGTGGCAGCACTGTCAACGACGCCGGCCGCTAGGGCTGGTCCTTTGCCGATTCTTGACCCCGCTCTGGTCTTCTCCTGCGCCGACGCCCCTCGCGCCGACGCCAGAGCCAGCGCACACCCCACCCCACCCCAAGCGCGACGACGAGGCCGGATATGACCTGGCCGTACGCCTGGAGGTAATCGCCGACCCGCTCCCACTGGTCGCCGAGGACGTAGCCACCCCACACAAGCAACAGACACCAGACGAAGGCGCTCACCGTGGCGCACGCCGCCGTCGGGCCAACGGGCATCCGGGCGCTGCCAACGACGAGCGGCACCACGCTCCGCGCTCCGCTCACGAAGCGGTTTGCCAGCACCAGCCCATAGCCCCATCGCCGCATCCACTTCTGCACCCGCTCGACCGGACCGCGCGGGATCCAGGCGAGGCGCCCCTCCTCCCACACCCGCTCGTCGAAGCGCCAGCCAAGGCCATACATCGTCATAAACCCGAGCGCCCCACCGAGGGTTGACACCACGACCGTCGGTACGAAGCCCACGCTGCCGAGGCCGACAAGGTAGCCGCCGAACACCACCACCGAGTCGCCCCAGATCGGCGGGACGAGGTTTTCGAGGTAGGCCACGACGAAGACGACGGCATACACGCCTACTGGCGGCAACGCTCGCATCCATTCGACGACCTCGTTGAGCAGTTCGAGCACGGCCTAGTCGTCTCGTCCCACCAACAGCGCAACGGCGTGCACGGCGACGCCCTCCTCGCGGCCGACGAAGCCCATCGTCTCGTTGGTCGTTGCCTTGACCGACACCTGCGCCATGTCGACGCTGAGCACTCGCGCCAGGTTGACCCGCATCGCGTCGATGTGTGGACGCAGCTTCGGACGCTGCATCACGACGGTCGCGTCCACGTTGCCGACCGCAAAGCCTGCCTCCGCGACGAGCGCGACGGAGGCGGCGAGCAGCTTGAGGCTGTCCGCGCCCTTCCACTGCGGATCGGTGTCGGGGAAGTGCGCGCCGATGTCGCCGAGCGAGGCCGCACCGAGCAGCGCGTCGGTGATGGCGTGGGCGAGCACGTCGGCGTCGGAGTGGCCGAGCAGCCCGTGCGTGTGCGGGATCGTCACGCCGCCGAGGATGAGCGCGCGGTCTTCCACGAGCCGGTGCACGTCGTAGCCGAGGCCGATGCGAATCATAGAGGAGACTGGGAGAGAGGAAAGCGTCGGTACGGAACGCAGCACCGAGGCGAGAAGATCAGACGCGCGATACGGCTGTTCCGTTGCGACCCTGCTGCTTTAGCCACACCGGCCACACCGCCTCGGCGAACGCCCAGTCGCTCGGCCGGGTCAGCTTGACGTTGAACGCACTGCCCGGCACGATCTGGACGGCATGACCGATCCGCTGCACGAGCGCAACCTCGTCAGTGCCAGCGAAGGCGTCGCGGCGCGCGGCCGCATGCGCCTCAACGAGGAGGGACATCCGGAACGCTTGGGGGGTCTGCATCCGCCAGAGTCCGTCGCGCGGGACGGTATCGCCAAACGTGTTGCCGTCGCCGCGCCGCAGCGTATCGGCAACGGCCAGGGCCAAGGCTGCCGCCCCCTGCGACTGCGCCGCTGCGATCACCCGCGCGATCGCGTCTGCATCGATGAACGGGCGGACGCCGTCGTGGACGAGCACGAGGCTACTCTCTTCAGCTCCGTGTGCCACCACCGCATCAAGGCCCTGTCCGACCGAGGCCTGCCGCGTCGTCCCGCCTGCCACGACGGCAGCGAGCTTCGTGAGGGCGTGCACGTCGAGCAGTGCCGACACCGGACCGACTTCCTCTGGAGGCACGACGACTGCGAGAGCATCCACGTTGTCGTGGGCCTCGAAGGCGCGGAGCGTCTGCACGAGCACCGGCGCGTCGCCGAGCACGCGAAACTGCTTGCGGGTACCGCCGCCCATGCGGAGCCCAGCACCCGCAGCTGGGACGATCACGGAGACACGACTGCGCACGGTTGACTTCTCTTCCAGTAGTGCTCCTTGCTGGTGGTACGTGCCGGGCCGAAGGGTGTGCAGATGCCGAGCGCGATCCAGTTGGAGGCGCTTGCTCTACAAAATCAGCATCGCGTCGCCGAACGCGAAGAGGCGATACTGCTCCTTCTTGGCCTCGTTGTAGGCCTGCATGAGCAGGTCGTGCCCGCAGAAGGCGGCCGTGAGCATAAGCAGCGTCGAGCGCGGCATGTGGAAGTTGGTCAGCAGCCGCTCGGTGATGAGGAAGTCGTAGGGCGGATAGATGAACTTGTCCGTCCAGCCCTGTCCTCCTTTGAGTTGGCGCCGCGCCGAGAGGCTCGACTCGACCGCACGCACGGACGTCGTGCTGGCCAGCGTGACCGTGTTCGCCGGCGACGAGAGCGCGCGGTTGACCGCCTCGGCTGTCTCGTGGGGCACGCGGAAGTACTCCACGTCCATACGGTGCTTTGAGAGGTCCTCAACCTCCACGGGGCGGAACGTGCCCAGTCCCGTGTGCAGCGTCACGCAGTGGACCTCCACGCCTTTCTCGTCAAGTCGACGCAGCAGCGCGTCCTCGAAATGGAGGCACGCGGCTGGCGCTGCGACCGCGCCGCGGTGCCGGGCGAAGGGCGACTGGTAGCGTTCGCGGTCTTCCGGCTCGGCAGGCCGGCGACAGTAGTGCGGGATCGGCGTGGTGCCGTGGCGGTCGATGAGGTCGTAGAGGTCCTGCGGCGACCCCTCGAAGCAAAAGCGGATCGTTCGCCCGCGGCTTGTCGTGTTGTCGATCACCTCGGCGACGAGGTCGCCGTCGAAGTACAGCTTGTTGCCCACGCGGATCTTGCGCGCGGGGTCGACGATCACGTCCCAGAGCCGCGTCTCCGGGTTGAGTTCGCGCAGCAGGAAGACCTCGATCTTCGCACCGGTCTTCTCCTTGCGCCCGTAGAGACGCGCCGGAAACACGGCGGTGTCGTTGCCCACGATGACATCGCCTGGCCCAAAGTAGTCGGGCAGGTCGGCGACGGTTCGGTGCTCCACGGTCCGGCTCTGACGGTCGATCACCATCAGGCGGGCCGTCTGGCGCGGCTCGGCTGGATACTTCGCGATGGCGGCCTTCGGATAGTCGTAGACGAAATCCGTCAGCTTCATCGGGGCGATAGTGTGCCGGAACGCGGCGGGGGCGGTATCCAGGCGCATAGAGGATCGAGCAGGGGGACGGTGGGGTGAGGGCCTGCTTCGCGGCTCGACGGGTGGAGCACGGCGCCGCCTCATGAGGGCGAGGCACGGGGCTGCGTCCGTCTGGGTTCGGGGCGACCGTCGTTGACGGTCCACGTTCGTCGTATCCGCATGCGACCGGGGGCGAATATAACCGCGTTTTGGAGGGGTACCAAAAGGTTTTGCACATTCCCACATCCGGCTGTGGAAAACGATCTGCCTCTCCTCCCAAGTCCTTCGCTTTGTGACAGCTAGTCGCTGCACAAACTCCTGCAGATGCGCGCAGATCACGAGTCTATCCAGCACTCGGGACTTCAGCTCTCCTACTCGCCCTACATGGCCTTAAAGCGGCCGCACGAGGCCCCCTGACCGTGTGCACCCACGCGCTTCGCACGAAAAAGCTGGCAAGTCGTGCATAGGCTGAGGCGTTGGTCGGTGCGCTGCATTGTTGATCAGCGAGGCACAGCGTAGCTTTTGCAGGTTGTGTCTCAACGTCCTTGAGGCGCAATCCAGCTACCCTATTCCGTGCGCTGTCGACCCGAGCCAACTGCCCTGGTCTCCAGCGCCGCCCGGCAGTGTCGCAGCGCATGTCGCCCACCGCAGCGGCCTCGTCACTCGTACCACACAGCCCGCCAGATCATGACCCGTACGTTCCCCCGCCTTCTTCTCGTGCCCGCGCTCGCGCTGGCTACGCTCTTGCTCGTCGGGGCCGATGGTTGCGCCAGCGACCCCAACGTCGAGGGCGCCAAGCTCGAGATGCGCAACAACGACCACGCCCGCGCGCTTGAGCTCGTCAACCTCGCCCTCGAAACCAACCCGGACAACGTCCAGGCGCTCACCATCAAGGGCCAGGCCCTCACGCAGATCGCCAACGACGAGCGCGATCCCGTCGCCCGTCGCCCGCTCGTCGAGGAGGCGCTGATGGCCCTCAACCGCGCGCAGGAGCTGACGCCTGAGCCAGACGCCGATGTCCAGAACGCCGTCACCACGCTCTGGATCAACGAGATGCAGGCTGGCTCGCGCTCCTTCCAGCGCGGCGCCGAAGACCAGTCTGCCTACATGGCCGCCGCTGAGTCGTTCAAAAACGCCGGGATGGTCTTGCCGGACTCGACCGACGGGCACTTCAACGCCGGGCTCGCCTACATCGCGGCTGGAAGCTCCGAGAGCGCCATCGAGCCGCTCGAGATGGCCATCGCCAATGGCGACGCCGACGCCGACGCCTACACCTACCTCGCCCGCGTCTACGTCGAGCAGGCTGCCAACGCCGAGGCCGCCGAGATGACGGAGAAGGCCACCGAGATGAACAGCAAGGCCTCGGCCACGCTCGAAGCAGGCGTCGCCGCCTACCCTGGCGACGAAGGCCTCCAGATCGAGCTGCTCAATGCCCTCCAGCGTGCCGGCGAGATGGACCGCGCCATGGCCACCTACGAGGACATCATCGCGTCGAACCCGGACAACGCGCAGTATGTCTACAACTACGGCTCGCTGCTTCTCCAGGCCAACCGCTACGAGGAGGCCCAGATGCAGCTCATGAAGGCCGTCGAGCTATATGAAGCGCAGGGCGAACCAAGTGCTCGTGCGCTCTTCAACCTCGGGGCCTCCTTCCAGAACGAGGCGGTCGATCTCTACGACCAGATCGAGGAGATGGACGCCAATGCGGACGCCGCCGAGATCGAGCAACTCGAGGCCCAGCGCACCGAGCTATTCGAGACGGCGCTCCCGCACTATGAGGCCGCCCGCGAGCTCAACGAAGCCAACGGCGACGACGCCTCGCAGGTCTGCAACGCGCTCTTCCAGGTCTACGCGCAGCTCCGCATGGACGAGCAGGCGCGCGACGCCGCCGAGTGCGCCGGGATCGACCTGAACTAGCCGTTCTGGTCTCGCGCCGGATCACCCGCGCGTTTCTGTCTGTTCGTTGGGGCGTGGCTGCTCAAGCCACGCCCCTTCTCTTTACCTGCTTCTTTCTGCTTCGATGGCTGCTTCCCCCGATGCCCTCGGCTCTGCCCCCCTCGGTTTTGGCACCCGCGCCGTGCATGCCGGACAGGCCCCGGATCCCGCGACCGGCGCGATCATGACGCCGATCTTCCAGACCTCGACCTATGTACAGGCGCGGCCTGGCGAGCACCAGGGACACGAGTATGCGCGCGTCACCAACCCGACGCGGACGGCGCTTGAAGGCAACCTCGCCGCGCTCGAAGGAGCCGCGCACGGCATCGCGTTCGCCTCGGGCGTCGCCGCCATCGACGCGCTGTGCAAGAGCCTCCGCCCCGGCGACCACATCGTCTCGACGAACGACCTCTATGGCGGCACCTACCGCCTCTTCCGCCAGGTCTACGAGCCGTTCGGCCTCCGCTTTTCCTTCGGCGACCTCACCGACCTCGACGCCTTCGAGGCGATGCTGGAGCCGTCGACCAAGCTCGTCTGGATCGAGACGCCAACGAACCCGCTGCTGCGGGTCTACGACATCGCCGCCCTCGCCGAGCGGACCAAGGCGGTCAGCCCCGACGCCATCGTAGTCGTGGACAACACCTTCTCGTCGCCCTACCTCCAGCGCCCCCTCGAACACGGCGCCGACCTCGTGCTCCACTCGACGACGAAGTACCTCGGCGGGCACTCCGACGTGGTCGGCGGGGCCGTGCTCACGAGCAACGAGGCGTGGGCCGAGAAGCTGCGGTTTCAGATCAAGGCGACTGGCGCGGCGCCCGGCCCGATGGACTGCTTCCTGGTCCTCCGCGCGACGAAGACGCTCCACCTGCGCATGGAGCGCCACTGCGCCAATGCGGACGCCGTGGCCCGTTTCCTGCGCGACCACCCGAAGGTCGCCCGCGTGCGCTTTCCCGGCTTCGACGACCACCCCGGTCATGCCATTGCCGCTCGGCAGATGCAAACCCCGGCAGGGACGCCTGCGTTTGGCGGGATGGTGTCGTTCGAGTTGGTCAACGACGCGCTGGACGTGGCGATGGACGTGATGGCGGCCACGCGCGTCTTCAGCCTGGCGGAGAGCCTAGGCGGTGTCGAGAGCCTCATCTCGCACCCGGCCTCCATGACGCATGGCTCGATCCCCGCCGAGGTGCGTCGCGCGGCGGGCCTCCCCGACTCGCTGATCCGCCTGTCCGTTGGCGTGGAGGACGAGGCCGACCTCCTCGCCGACCTCGACCAAGCGCTTACTGTGGCGTGAGGCATCACAGCGTGAGACACCCGGCTCACAGCCGCACTCGATTCGTCGCCGAGACACCGTCTACTCGCCCGATGCCATCCGTCCGGTGAGCCGCAGCGACTTCTTCGGCTGCGTCTCGTCCGTCGTGTCAAGCACCACGGCAATGTCGAACGCCTCGCCCGCGACGGCATCGGTGTTCACCGCCACGAAGATCTCGGCGAGGTCGCCGACGAAGAGCGGCGCGTTGGGGAGCACCACCTCGACCTCGCCTCCGTACACGGCCGCGCCCTGGAGACGCACGGGGCGGTCGCCCTTGTTCTGGACCAGGAAGGTGTGCACCACGCGCCCCGGCGAGACAGTGCCGAAGTCATGCGCATCGGCGCTGAACATCAGGCTACCCTGCTGGGGCCCGCCCGCGAGCGTGGTCACGGCGACGGTGCCCGTGACGGTGAGCGAGACCGGGTCGAGTGCCGTGCTTCCGTCCTCGCCGACGGTCTCGGCACGTACGGTCACGTCCCGCGAGAAGACGCCCGGGCGACCACTTGAGTCGTAGGCCACGGTGACGCTTCCCGCTTCGCCCGGGGCTACGGGCTCGCGCGACCAGTCCGGCGCTGTACAGCCGCACGACGGGCGGACCTCCAGGAGCCGAACGGGCGCCGTGCTCTCGTTGGTGAAGGTGAAGGTGGTCGTCGCCACGTCACCCTCCATGATCTCGCCGAAGTCGTGCGTCGTCGCGTTGAACGCGAGCGCGTCCTGCGCGGCCGAGGCAGGGGCCACGAGCACGAGGAGAAGCAGGGCTGCTGAGATCCGGGTGAGCATGGTCGGCAAGGATTGTTGGCTGGGTATACGGGTGCCCGTAAGCGTGGCTCGGGGCGTTGGATCCCGTCCGCCTGCGCTCTTCGCGCAGACCTTGCGGGCGTCCATGGCGCGACAAGAAGCTACCCGTCGACGCGATCGAACCGATACGGCCCCGTCACAGCACCCCAGACCTGGGTACCATTAGCGGCATACCCTCGGTCCCAACTCGTCATGCCTTCTGGGCCGATCTCGACCTCGCTGGTGGCGTAGGTCGCCCCGCGCAGCGAACTCTGGCAGTCGTCTTCGTGCGTTGCGCCTGCGAAGTGGTCTTGTTGATGAGGGCGCAAAAGCACCGCACATCCGGTTCGCTCGACCAGTTGGCTTGGCTCAAGCGTGTTGAACTGTGTGGGGGTTTGCCAGGCTCCCGCGTAGGCGAGTGCCTGCCCGGGGAGTTCGTATACCGCGCTCACGAGCGTACCGTCGGCGCGTGCCGACAGGTGGTAGACCCGCTGCCGGTAAGGACGATTCAGCGCCGATGCGGCGGCCTGCTCGACGTAGAGCCACGGCCCGTCCGAGCGCTCCGTCCAGATAGGCGCGACCTGCAACCGGATGTCGAAATAGGTCGAATCGGCCTCCGCCTGGGCAGCGCTACTGAAGCTACCCGTCAGCTGAGTAGCCAACTGGTCGAGGTGAGCGGTCGGGCCCGCTGACGAGTGCGTCGACTGGCACCCGACGCTTAGCAGCAGACCTAGGAGCCCGATGACCTGGATCGTTCGTTCGAGCACAGCGCTCCTTCTCACAGGGGCAAAAAAATCGGTCGCCCTGCGACGCTGAGCTTCCCCTCCAGAAGCGCAACATCACGGTGGGCGACCGAGATAGGGTTAAAGTAAAGATTGAAGGCCGAAACGTAAAGGCTTCGTTACACAAAAACGTGACTATTTTTATACAGCGGCCTTTGCAGGACCCTACTTCAGCAACAACATGCGTTTGGAGTCGGTCATCTCGGGCGTATCGAGGCGGTAGAAATACACACCACTCGGCAGCGCGGTCGCATCGAACGACACCTCGTGGAGCCCTGGTTGGTGCTCACCGTCGGCCAGCACCGCGACCTCGCGGCCGAGCACGTCGTACACTACTAACGTGACAGGCATCGCTTCAGCGAGGGTGAAGCGGAGCAGCGTAGCCGGGTTGAAGGGGTTGGGATGGTTGCCCAGCAACGCCGTCTCAATCTCCGGCTCTAGGATCTGCAACGCCGCGAGCGAGCCCGGGCCGAAGCGCTCGCCGCTGTCCACGAAGAGCGTCTCGGCGTTGCCCGCCACATCGGTGACCTGGATCGTCCCGAACCCGCGCTCGCGGCGGTTGATCAGCTTCACATCGAACCTGACGGAGGGCGCACCCGGCGAGAACGACTCAACGACGAGTTCGATGTTGGTTGCGTCGCCACCGAGCGTGATCGAGGCGACGCCTGAGCCGCCGTCCGAGGCTGTGCCCTCGTACTTGTTCTTCTTGATGGAGCCCGTGATGCGCGGCGGGGTGTTGTCCGTTCCGCTGTTCGGTTCGAGCGCGAGCGAAACGTTGTTGTTGTCGTCGTTCACCTCGTCGCGCAGACGTGTGTCGAGGTCTTTAGCTCGGACGATTGTGAAGGCCTCCGGACCCGCGTTCGTGAAGGCAAAGACAGCGCTCTTGGACTCGCCAGGCGCCAGCGCGCCCACGAGCGTGCGGTCGTCGTCCGTCTCGACGTCGGTGATCGGATTCAGACGCACCCGGACGCGCTCGAAGGGCACGGTACCAAGGTTGGTCACGATGGCGGTGATCGTGCCGCTGTCGGTTCCGTTAAAGTTGAAGGACGCCGTCACGCCCAGGTCGGGACCCTGGACACCCCCGCCGCCCTCCCCTGCGGAGAACGCCGTCACGTACGAGATCGCGCCCGCGGCGTAGGTGCCCGCGTCGGCGTTGGCCGTGAGCGGGAACGCACCCCCGCGCGACGCGGGCCGGTCGGGGTTGAAAGTGAATCCGGTGCCTACGGGTGCCCACGTGACCTCGCCGGCCTCCACGTAGGTGCCTGCGCTCGCGTCGTAGGCGACGAGGCGCAACGGCGCACCCGAGGCGAGGCGGCTGGAGACGTCTTCCCCGAGCACCTCGATCACCATGTCGTGTACGCCGTCCCACTGCGTCGTCAGGCCGACACGCCCGAGTCCGGCGGCCTTCGTCGGATCGGCCGACGGTCCCATCACGGCAACCTCGTCACCCGGCTGGATCGGTGCGCCGTTGACTTGGAGGCTGGCCGCGTCCTCAGCGCGCAGCACGACGAAGTGCAGCTTACCGCCCGGTGCCGACTCGACCTCGAACGACGGGACGGCCATGCCGGGCGCCCGCGGGTAGAGGCCCGTCGGGGCGTACCAGGCGTAGTTGCTCGGCTCGGCCTCCACGCGCACGCGGCTGTCGGCGAAGACCTGCGTAGTCGTGAAGAGGAACGAGTCGGTGTAGTCTTTGAACTCGAAGTTGACGTGCGGACTATCCACGAAGCCACCGAGTTTGGCGTTGCCGTTGTCGTTGATGACCATCAGGCTACCGTAGCGCGGCGTGCCGAAGCCCTCGCGGCGCAGCACGAACACGTCGGCCTGCGGCAGTTCGGGGTTCGGATTCAGGCTCCCGAGCGGCGTCGACTCGCCCTGGGCGAAGGTGCGACGCATGGCCATCAGCCAGGTGAGTTCTTTCTCCAGACCGAACCAGACAAAGTCCTTGTAGAAGACCGTGGGGCGGCCTTCGGCGGCCATGATGTAGGCGTAGCCGAGATTCTTGCGGCTGATGACGGGGTCGTGGCCGCTGTCGATGCTGAACTTGAGGCAGGTGAGCCCGAAGCGAATCGCGTCGGGGTCGTTGCAGTCGGCGCCGACGTAGCCGATGCGGTCGAAGTCGTGGTTGTCCACAAACGTGGCAACGCGGAAGGGATCGACCCCGTTGAAGTGCAGCCCGACCGAGTTCAGGTTGCGCATGTCGTAGAAGCCGCCACTGTTGGCCATGTCCTTGAGCGCGAACCGGAGACCGAAGTCGAAGCCGGCGAGGTTGGCGTCGCGGCCCGGCGCGCCCGGCTCGGGGAACGACGAGTTGAAGCGGTTGACCTGCCCGATGTAGTTCTGGATCTCGGGGTTCGACCCGAAGAATTCGCCGACGGCGTAGGGCTGGCTCCCGTTGCGCACCTCGACGAGCCACGGCGCGAGGAAGGCCGGGTCGATGTGCTTGATCGCGTCCACACGCACCTCGTCAAACTCGAGGTCTTCGAAGAGGTAGCGGCCCCAAGCCACGAGCGAGTCGGCGTTGAAGCCGAGACGGTGCGGGCCGTAGAACCAGCCGCCGTTCGGCGCGCCGGGGTCGAGCGTCGTGTTGAGGTCGGTGAAGTAGGCCTGGTCCTGGGCGAAGACGGGGTCGTTGTAGGGCGCGTCCTCATTGCACTCGTCGCCGTTGGGGTGGAAGTTGCGCGCCGTGGCGGGAAAACGCCCGCTGTTCGGGTTGAACACGTTGAAGCGCAGGGGCCCCTGGCCAGCCCCATACCAGCAGTCGACGCGGCTCTGGGCGTCGCCGCCATCGCGGTGGTTGAGGACGGCGTCGACCATCTTCCGCAGGCCGACGCGGTCGAACTCGTCCATCATGGCCTGGAACTCCTCGACGGTGCCGAAGCGCGTCCGGCGCGTGAACTTGTTCTCGAAGGCGCCGAGGTCGTAGTAGTCGTAGATATCGTAGCCCATGCTCCAGCGCCCGGCGAGGCCCTTGAAGGGCGACGGGAGCCAGATCGTCTGCACGCCTGCGTCGACGAAGGATTGGGCCTGGGTGCGGAGCGAGTCCCACCAAATGCCGTCGTTGTTCTGGGCGGCGTCGCCGGGGTGGACGTTCCAGTAGAAGCCCTGGAGGAGCACGTCCGGGTCGGCGGGGGTGGGCTGCTGCGCTGCAGCGGGGAGGGTCAGGCCGAGACCCAGAAGCAAAACAAAGAGCAGACGCATTGGAGGGAATGCTAGACAGCGAGAGCAACAAGAGCGCTAAAGAAAGCGCTTACATCGTCCTAGCGTCAAGCAACCTGCTCAAATCTTCGAAACAGGTGTCAGAGGCTCACTCGGTAATGCGAGCGCGACACGGGTGGTCCGCTCAATGGCAGTCCGCCTCAACGGACGGCAGGATGACATGCGGGGACTGGGCTGCCCCACCACAAGCAGCCCAGCCCCCGACCATGTCTTCGCGACCTCGTCTAGACGCGGAACGTCGAAACGTAGACCGCTCGGTGGCGAGCGCGACGCTGGTGCTCCTGAGCGCGTCGCGCAGACCGTGCGTGTATCCCCTAGCGCGGTGCGCGTCCACCGGGAAAGCAGGAGAGGTACGCCTCTGCCGTGCGGCGAAGCGCTGTACTCTTCTGCTACCTGGCAAAAGATCGTTCAGCTTTTCTGAAAATGCAACCAGATCCCGTATTACTTAGCTGTTACGTTTGTTTGGTGAGCCATTTTTCCACACCGCCCTGCTCTTCGCCGACGCTTGACACGGCTCCGTTGCGCCCCCGACGAAATCGCCCTATGTTATGAAGCCTTGCCCGTCCGATACGTGGCGTGCATTCGCACCTGACTCCGTAGCTCAGTTGGCAGAGCAGCTGGCTTTTAACCAGCGGGTCGTAGGTTCGAGCCCTACCGGGGTCACTGTTCTTTATGTCGGCGCGCACGCTCTTGCGCGCCGCCCCCCTGCCCAGGTGGTGGAATTGGTAGACACGCTGTCTTGAGGGGGCAGTGCCTGCAAAGGCGTGCTGGTTCGACTCCAGTCCTGGGCACCTCAGTCCCGCAACGCTCCGGCGTTGCGGGACTTTTTTTGGTCCGTCCGCTCTGTTTTCGAGGCACGGACACTCCCGTCAGACGTACAGCGAGCCCACTCTCTCTGCCGTGCTCATGCCTGACACTCCCATGCTGCCGCGTGCTGCCCTGCGCGCACGCCGTCCCGGTCTCGACGCCTTTCTCTCGCCCCGCCACATCGCCGTGATCGGCGCGACCGATGCGCCACAGAGCGTCGGCCGCCAGGCGCTCTGGAATCTGCTCACGCATCCGTTCGGCGGGACGGTCTACCCCGTCAATCCCAACCGAGCAAGCGTGCTCGGCGTAAAGGCCTACCCGACCGTCGCCGACGTGCCCGCGCAGGTTGACGTCGCGCTTATCTGCACGCCCGCCGCGTCGACGCCGGAGTTGGTGCGGCAGTGCGTGGAGGCCGGCGTCACGGGCGTGGTCGTGTTCGCGGCAGGCTTCAGCGAAGCCGGAGCGGAAGGTGCCCGGCTGGAGCAGCAACTACGGGCCGCGCTCGGCGACAGCCAGACCCGCCTCCTCGGCCCGAACGGGCTCGGCCTCATCCGACCGCGGACCCAACTCAACGCCACCTTCGCGCGGCACCTCCCGCCAGACGGCAGCGTCGGCTTCGTGAGCCAGAGCGGCGCGCTCCTCACAGCCGTCCTCGACTGGAGCCGCCGGGAAAACGTCGGCTTCTCCACCGTCCTGTCGCTCGGGACGATGCTCGACATCGGGTGGG
>JBCBEX010000105.1:0-13552 GCA_038528235.1 Bacteroidota bacterium | reverse complement strand
CAGCGGAGCCCCCGACGCGCTCTCTGATACCGTCTTTTCTGCACTCCCGACTTACCTGCGCGAAGGCGACGTGCTGGTGCTCAACGATACCCGCGTGTTTCCAGCCCGGCTTGTGGGGCGTAGGGCCACAGGCGGGCGCGGGGAGCTGCTTCTGATCGAGGCCCAGGTCGATGGGTCCTGGACCGCACTCGCGCGGCCAGCCAAGAAGCTCGATGTCGGGGCCACGATCGCCTTTGGGCCGGAGGCGGCGCCGTTGCTCACCGCAACGGTTGTCGAGGTACGCCCCGAGGGCCGTCGCCGCGTGGCGTTCACCCACGACTTTGAGACGCTCGACGCAGCGATTGATGCGGTGGGGCGGATGCCGTTGCCGCCCTACATCCGCCGTCCCGAACCGCGCTCGGCCGACCGGGAGCGCTATCAAACGGTCTACGCACAGCATCGCGGTTCGGTGGCGGCTCCGACGGCGGGCCTGCACTTCACGCCCGCGTTGCTGGACGCCTGCAAGGCCAGAGGCGTCGAACTTGCCCGCGTGACGCATCATGTGGGTTACGGTACGTTCGAGCCGGTCCGTGTCGAGGACTTGCGCGAGCATCGCGTCGCTGCCGAGCGCTACACACTCGCGGATGCCGATGCCGCACGCATCGAGCGGGCTCGCGCCAACGGCGGGCGCGTTATTGCGGTGGGTACGACGACTACCCGTGCGCTCGAATCGGCGGTCGATGGGGCGGGCAAGCTCGTTCCAGGGACGCGAGAGACAAGCCTGACTATCACACCAGGCTATCGCTTTCGAGCCATCGACGGGCTCGTGACCAACTTCCACCTGCCTCGGTCCTCGCTGCTCGTGCTCGTGAGTACGCTCGCAGGGCGAACGCGCGTCCTTGACGCCTACCAGCACGCGATCGAGGCGGGTTATCGCTTCTACAGCTACGGCGATGCGACCCTCATCCTCACGTGATTTCATCGTCCCGCGCACAAAAGCGACGCCCCCCGAGTCGAAACCCGAGGGGCGAAGTGCAGTCGAAATCGAGAGGGATGCGCCAGGTCGTGGCGACGCCTAAAACTGGAAGAGCAGGAAGACGCCGACACCCAGCACACCGGCACCGATCAGCATGGCGCGCACCATGCGGTCGAGGTTGTTCATGACGAGTGGGGTTGGTGGGGTTGAGAGCCGATGGTCTCGGTCAGGGTGGTGTGGATAAAGTAGTTGATAAACGTTTGCAACGCTAGAGGACTCAGGGCTGTAGCCCCCGAAAAACGCCGATTTCAGTGAGAATGGTAGCTTTTGCATCAGCAAGTCCCACGAGCAGCCCCTTCAAGTGCCGTCACCTTTGAGCTTGTCTACAACTCTCGCCCGTGTTCGCGTGCGTTCGAGGCGTTTGGAACGGGTCTTCACGCTGATGACTGTGCTCGTGATTGCCGCCGCTGCGCCCAGTGGCTTGGCGTGTTGGGCACAGACCACCGAGCCACCGCGGGGCGAAACGACGCACCCGGCGGGCATGGTTGTGAGCGGACACCCGCTTGCGACCGAGGCTGGAGCCATGATGCTGCGGGAGGGGGGAAACGCCGTCGATGCTGCCGTGGCAACAGGGTTTGCACTGGTGGTCGTGCTGCCACGCGCTGGCAATGTGGGAGGCGGAGGCTTTGCCGTACTACGGACACCAGATGGCGCCGTGTCCTCGCTCGATTTCCGGGAGGTCGCCCCGCTCGCGGCGACGGAGGACCTCTACCTCGACGGGGCAGGGGTCTACCTCTCCGAACGTAGCAAGGTGGGACATCTTGCTGTGGGCGTGCCTGGTAGCGTGGCAGGCCTACTCGAACTGCACCAGAGGCACGGTCGCCTATCCCTTTCCAAACTGTTGCAGCCTGCTATCAGTCTGGCCACAGACGGCTTCAGCCTGGGCCGTCGGCAAGCGCGGCGGTTCAATCTCTTCCGCGACGACTTCGCGCCGGACGCGGCCGCCACTGCCTACTTCACGAAGGCAGACGGGACGCTGTGGTCGGAGGGCGACCGCTTCGTGCAGCCCGACCTTGCAGCAACGCTCGAACGCATCCGCGACCACGGACGTGGTGGTTTTTACGAGGGGCGGACCGCCGACCTCATCGTTGCATCGATGGTGGCGAACGGAGGCCTCATCGCACACGAAGACCTCGCGGCGTACGAGCCTGTGTGGCGTGAGCCGGTCTCGTTCACCTACCGCAGGCACCGCATCATCTCCATGGCACCGCCCTCGTCGGGCGGCGTGGCGCTCGCACAACTCTTCGGCAGCATTGAGCCCTATAATCTTCGAGCGATGGGCTGGCTCTCGCCTGCGATGATCCATCTCTGCGCGGAAGCTATGCGTCGCGCTTACGCCGATCGGGCGACCTGGCTCGGCGACCCAGCGTTCACCGACGTGCCGACGAATGCGCTTATGCGACGACGCTACATCCTAGGACGCATGGCTGGCTTCGACCCGAACCGTATCACGCCAAGTGCAACGGTCTCGCACGGCACCCCTGCAGGCGTGGATTCGGTACGGCCACGCCTGCCAGTCGACGAATCCCCCGAGACGACCCATTACTCCGTCGTTGATGCGGACGGTTTTGCCATCAGCCTCACGACCACCGTGAACGACAGTTTCGGCGCGAAGGTGGCCGTCGCCGGTGCGGGGTTTTTGCTCAACGATGAGATGGACGATTTCGCTGCCAAGCCGGGCTCGCCAAACCGATATGGTCTCGTCGGTGCCGAGGCGAACAAGATCGAGCCAGGCAAACGGATGCTCTCCTCGATGACGCCGACAATTATCGAAGACGAGGAGGGACGGCTCAGGCTCGTGCTCGGTTCGCCGGGCGGCTCGCGCATCATCACGGCCGTGTTCGAGACGGCCCTCGGAGTGATCGATTTTAAGATGGACGTGCAAGACGTAGTCGCCGCGCCGCGCTTCCATCACCAGTGGAAGCCAAACGACCGTCTGCTCCTCGAACTTGATCGGACGCCGGCCGCAACGGTGGCTGCGTTGGAGGCAAGGGGATGGCAGGTTCGCGAGTTTGGGAGCTACACAGCCGTCCATGCCATCGAGGTGCGCTACGCTCCTGACGGGACTGCCACGCTTCATCCCGGCGTGGACCCGCGCCGTGAGGGCACGAGCATCCGGATTGAGCGCATCGACGAGTGATCGCCGTGCTATGGTAGTCTTTCGATTGACGGCGCTGCGGCCGTAGCCCACCTTTCAGCAACCTTCGACTTTACCCATGGCCACCTACAGTCCCGCCGACTTCGATGGCAGTCCGTTCGACTACGGGCAGCGCGTCCGCATCCACCTCTACTCACGCGAGGGGTTTCTCCTCGGCACGATCCTGGGCACCCTCGCCGCCCGCGAGCCTAAGGTCAACGTGGCCCGTGACCCAGAAGGCCCGCCGCAGTTCAAGACCCTCTATTGGGTGAAGGACATTGAGGGCTACGAGCGCCCACATGAGGACCTGCCGGACACGACGGAGCCTGTTGAGGAAGGATGGTTTGCTGAGCAAGACATCGAGCCTGTAGACGAGCGTTTGCCCCCCCACATCACGTTCAACTGATCCCGCGGGCCACATCCTGTGGTATCTGACATCCTGTGGTGTCTGACGAGCCTCGCGCGTAGCTTGCCTCTACGTTTTCACCTAGACCGCACTCCTTATGTCGCCAGGCGCCCGCAGAACGATCCTTGTCTTCGTTACGGCTACGGTAGCCCTGACGCTGCACGTCATCCTCGGCTGGACCTGGTCCGTGCTTGCGGCCGTCTTGGGCGGCTTCGTTATGGGACGGGGCGGTAGCGTGGTGGGGGCGCTGGGGCTTGTCTTGCCCTGGGCCGCCCTGGTGCTATGGAACCTCGCGGTCTACGGACCTGAGATGGCGCGCATGACTGAGGCTGTCGGGAGCTTGCTTGGAGGGCTGCCTAGCTTTGTCGTGCCGCTGCTCACGCTGGTCACCGCCTTAGTCCTAGGCACGCTTGGCGGCCTGACGGGCGCCTCACTCCGCAAGCAGCTTCTCCCGCAGCAGGATGCCGCCGCGGCCTAGGCTTGGGTGTCAGCGCGCCAGGGGAAAAACGCGGGGCACTGGGTGAAGCTCGCGTCTCCTTTGGCAAACCCCGCGTCGCTCCATCCTTAGCGTCGTGAATCTCACGCCTCGCCTGTTCGGCTACAGCGTCCCGTGGTCCGTACCACGAATGGCTAGGAGCCCAAGCAAATACGCCCCCACGAGGGCGACAGCAGGGGTGGTTCTGGCGGGGACGTCATCGACGTAGGGCAGCATTATCTCCTTCGTCACACCTGCAACGCAGACGGTGCCGGATGCGCTCGGCCTCATCGTTGAAAGGTGCGTGCTAGCTCGCCACTCCCATCCTCGGCGCTGGCAACCGTCTATGACAGCACCAAAGACCGCATCCGATATGCTGGCCAAGCTCTTTTCAACCAGCTTGCCCACCCACGGATGAGGACACACAACCCGACCAGACAGTAGTCTGAACGGCGGGTAGCTTTCGTCAGGGTCGCAGTTGACGCACTCCTCCGGTGCGAGTACGCTCCACAAGTCGAGGAGTGCTCGCACGTCGCAGGCCTTCGCAGCGGCGCGAACCTGCTCTCGGGTCATCGTGGCAGGGGAAGGGGCGGAAGCCGAGTACATGCCTTCGCTGACCTTCGCGACAGCGTGCGCGATCGTGCGTGCGGTGTCATCAGTCATCGTATGGAGCCTGCTGTGTTTTCTGAGGCGGGACCACGACGGTCGCTGCGTGTAAGGCCTCAATGATTGAGAGTGCCCACTACTACGATGCGCCTTTACGTTGAGAGCAGCGATGCCTCACGGGAGAACGGAGGACACCTTTGCTAGAGGTAGCACAGCGTATCACGTACGTGATGATCAGAGCTTGCCCCATAATGTGATCAGGGAACGCCCCATATGTCAAGTTTGGCACGCATCGATTGTCCCGATTTCGCGCGTTCGGGGTGGCAAAGCCTGTCCCGGATAAACACAGCGAATTGTATTCGGGTGCAAGGTGGCCTTGCGCGAAACCATGCGCGGTCGTTTCAGGAACGCGACCTGCTTCCACGGAAGCATACCTATCATGCGAGCTGGTCCGCTCCAGCTAAGCGCGCGTCAGACTCGACACGGTCGGGTCGTTCGATGGGAGCGTGCTCGTAGATCGCGCTCTGCAAGCGCACGAGTGAGTCCGCGTCACTCACCTGGCGTCTGGATGACAGGTCGTCGGGCGCATCAGACGTACGCTTCTATCACGGTATGCACCTCTCCTGCGCCATTCGCGTGCAACCGTCGGAGTAGTGGTCAGCAATCCGTCGGCAAAGGTGTGCGCGCCAGTTTGTGGTCACGCGGTCGTCATGGGTCGTACGCGACAGTGCACAGCGATGATTATCGGCCGACGGTCGCGTGGTGGTAGCGCGCCTCTTCGGCGGACTTCGATGCCCGCGTCAAGGCCGCGGCCAACTCACGGAACTGCGGCCAGTCAGCTTTCTCGAAACGGTGCACGGTGTGACCAACGCCTACGTGCAGGACACCGTCGATGCGTCGCGGCGTGTGAACGGCCTGAAGCGGCGGGTGATGCCAGCCTACCGCGACATCCCACACGCTCAAGACTTGCCCGAAGGCGCCTTCAAGTTGTACTTCAGCGGGGGTTCGGCGAAGATCATAGACCGTCCAACCCGTAGCGACCAGCCACACAGCGGGAACGGCCCAGGCGAGCGTGGTGCCAACGGGCTGCTGTTGGAGCATCGCGGCTACCGTCACAACCATCACGGCGACCATCATCGCGCCGAACCCATGAGCTAGGGTCTGAGCATAAACGAGAGGCAACGGCGACGTATCCGGATGGTGGCGACTTTGGAACGACTGCATTCGGCGGCACGGAGGACGAAACGGACCATTGATACCGTGCAGAAAACGTCTCGTTCGATACCTCGTCCTTTGTCTAGCGTGTCAGAGGGGCACGGACAGTGCCGCGGCCCACTGACTACAGGACAACTCGGTAAGGACTACGTATCGGCGCTTTGACGACGTACGCTGTGCACCGGGTATGCGTGGCAGCTTGAGGGTACACCGTTTCCGCCAGCTCGTTGCCCGGTTATGTCCCGCCCAACCCACAGTCATTCTCGTGTTCTCCAGCACAGTGCGCTCGCCTGCGTCGTAGTGCTCGCGTTGCTCGTGAGCGCGTTCGGCGACCCGCCCCGTGCGTTCACGGTGGGCGCATTTTCACAGGTCGCACCCGGGCAACTCCCGTCAAACTGGTCAGCAATGCCGCTCGGCGACCTGCGTCACAGCACCTACGAGACAGTCGAGGTTGATGGCCGAACGGTCGTACGTGCCCACGCCGATGACTCCGCTTCGGGCCTCATCCGCGAGATCACCATCAACCCCCGCGACTTCCCCGTGCTCGAATGGCAGTGGAAGGCGGAAAGCCTCCTCCGCGGCGGCAACGTCACCCGAAAGAGCGGAGACGATTACGCAGCCCGGATCTATATCACGTTCGACTACGACGAGACCAACTTGTCCTTTTCTGAGCGCGTCAAATACCGGGCTGCGCAGGCGCTCACCTCGCAGGATATTCCGCTGCGAGCGCTGAGTTACATCTGGTCCAACGAGGTACTCGCCGATGCACCAGTGCCTAATCCATACACCGACTGGGTGATGATGGTGCCTGTGGAAGGCGGCACGCTCAACCTTGGTACGTGGGTTAGCGAGCGCCGAAACATCGTCGAAGACTACCGCCGCGCGTTTGGAGAGGACCCGCCGGCCATCACTGGGATCGCACTCATGACGGACGCCGACAACACGGGCGAGTCGGTGACCGCCTACTATGGCGATCTGGTGCTCCGTGGCGAGTAGAGGATGTGTCGCTGCCCGTGTTCGTCGGACTGATCAGAGCGAACGGACGAGGCGCAGAAGGTCGAGCGCAGACAGGATCCCGGAGAGCTTGCCTTCCTTTGTGACAAGCAGCCTGTGAAGGCGGGCGCGGATCATCACATCGGCAACGTCTTGAACCGGTAGCCCTTCGTCAACGCTGTAGGCAGCGGGCGTCATGATGTCGCGCACGGTGTGCTGATAGCCGCCGCCCACGCGAAAGCCATCGAGTTCTTCTTGAGCATAGGCACCGTCGAGAGGGCGCAGGTAGTAATCGTTGGCAGTATGTCGGTGGGGCTCGCGGTCTGGATAGCGGAGCGTGCGCACCACATCGCGAAGCGTGACGACCCCAACGAGCGTGTCGTCGTCTGCGACCACCGGGGCCCCGGAAATCTGGTGCTCGACGAAAAACTCAGCCAGGGCGTCGATGGGCAAATCGAGCGGGACGGTGTGGACCTCACGGGTCATGTAGGAGCGGGCGACGAGCGGCGTCGTCGAAATCGGCGCTTGCATGGGGACTACCGGCTGCTAAACAAGAGGCGTTGGTTGGTACCCTGGCAACCTCGGGGCCGACGCTAGGCGACCATGACAGCACCTCGCCGGGATAGACGGCAGTTTTTCCCGGGCAGCTCCGTAGGGGTGCTGCCTACGAGTTCAGACGGTGAGGCCCAGTCGTTCCAGGAGGCCGTAAGCCGCTATGCCGAACGCCACACTCACGTTGAGCGAATGCTTGGCCCCAAACTGTGGCAATTCCAGCGCGGCGTCGCAGGCATCCAAGACGGTCTGCTGCACGCCCTCCACCTCGTTGCCGACGATCAAGGCGACCGGAGCGTCCCCGGGGACGATCTCATCCAGCGTGGTCGGCGTGGTTGTTTGCTCCAGAGCCAGAAGCAGGATGCCCTTGGAGCGTAGCCGCGTCAAAAGGGGCAGGGGCGCTGGATGGCTGCTCCACGGAACACTGTCTTCCGCGCCGAGGCTCGCTTTTGTCACGGCACGATGCGCTGGACTGGGCGTGATCCCCGTCAGATAAACGTGCTGCACGCGCGCCGCGTCCGAGGTGCGCAGGATCGAGCCGACGTTGTGTGCCGATCGAATGTTGTCGAGGACAACGGCGATCGGGTGCCGCGGCAACGATTCGAGCTCCTTCAGCGATGGCCGCTCGATCTCGTCGAGACGCAGCTTGCGCAACCTTGGTGATTCGCCTGGTGCGCTCACGCCTCGCTCTCATCGATTACGAGCTCGAGACGGACCGGCGCCGTGCCGCTACGGATCATGCCGATTTCCTCAGCCGCGCCACGGGAGAGGTCAATCACACGGTTGCCCACGAAGGGCCCGCGGTCGTTGATACGGACGACGACCGACGCACCGTTGCGCAGGTTGGTCACGCGCACCCGCGAGCCGAAAGGGAGCGTGCGGTGTGCTGCGGTGAGCCGCTTCATGCGAAAGATTTCCCCGTTCGCCGTGCGGTTGCCTTCCAGACCGGGCCCGTAGAAACTCGCCCGACCCTCGCCGAGAAGCCGGATAGCTGGCTGCGATGACGGGGTAGGTGCCTGAAGCAGCGGCGATGTCACCATGCGGGACGGGACGCTTGGGAGAGCCTCATCGTTCGTAACCACCATAGCAGGCTTGCCGAAAAGCAGCGCAAGCAGGGCCACGCTGAACAGCGTGAGGAGTGCGCAGGCCGTCCGAAAACGGCGATAGAGCGACGAGGTAAGCATCCGTCTTTGGGTGCATCGGCAGGACCCAGCCTAGTGTCCCTCTGATTCGCAAGCAAAGTGAGGACAGTAGGTTGGCAGAGCGTCCCCAAATTCGTCGCCCGGTGGGATCGTTCCAAGTTTCTGCCCGCTTGCGTGCCCAGCGTACCTTCTTCGTGTTCGTTTCCACGTTCCACCGCACCAGGTTCACTACCGCCCCGTGGCACCTTCACAAATGCGTCGTCCCATGACTCTTCGGTCTGCCTGTATACGTCTCCCGTTCTTGCTAGCTCTCCTCGTAACCGTCAGCAGTTGTACGGCCCTTGAACAGCTGACGGCACTCCAGCGCGTTGACTTTGCGCTCAACAGCACGACGGGCACCGAAATAGGCGGAGTCCCGCTGTCGAGCCTGCAGAACTACAGCGACCTGAACGCGGTCCAGCTCCTCCAACTGGGCTCAGCGATCACCCGAGGCGAGTTGCCGCTCGAGTTTACCCTGATGGTCGATGCGACCAACCCAGATGGCAACGCGACGTCCGCGCGCCTAGTCAACTTCGACTGGACGCTGTTTTTGGATGATGCGGAGACCGTGAGCGGGTCTTACAACAACGAAACGCTCCTTCCCGTCGGTCAGACCGTAGGCATCCCGCTCGACATCCGCCTCGACCTCGTGCAGTTCTTCGGAAACAACCTGCCTGATCTCGTTGAGGTCGCGCTCGCCGTGGCAGATCTTGGCGGCAGTAGCAAGGAGGTGCGCTTGCAGGCAACGCCGAGCATCAACACGGCGCTAGGGCCTATCCGCTACCCAGGAGCCATCACCGTCCTCAATGCCGACGTCGGAGGATGATCGTAGCCATCGACGGCCCCGCGGGGTCTGGAAAGAGTACCACGGCACGTCTCGTCGCCAAGCGTTTGGGCTGGCTCTACCTCGACACCGGGGCGATGTATCGGACCGTGGCATTGGCGTTCCTACGAGCCGGTGCTGCGTTTACGAATGAAGCCGCAGAGTCCGTTGCAGCGAGCCTAGCGCTCCGTGTGGAGCCGCAGTCGGATGGGATGCGGGTGATACTGGACGGGGAAGATGTAACCGGGCAGATCCGGACGCCTGAGGTAGGTGAGGCGGCGAGCCGTGTGTCGTCGCTGCCAGCCGTGCGCGCTGCCCTCCTCGACGTGCAGCGGCAGACGGCGCGCCGACTTGTGAGTGAAGGAGGCGGGGTGGTGCTCGACGGGCGAGATATCGGCACCGTCGTTTTCCCGGACGCGGACCTCAAGGTGTTTATGAAGGCGGATCTGGACGAGCGGGCTGAGCGTCGGCATGCGGAACTGGTTCGGAAGTGCGAGGCCAAAGGCACACCGCCTCCCGATTTGGAGGCCGTCCGCGCCGAGATAGCGGAACGGGACCGCAGGGACACACAGCGCGCCCATGCGCCGCTCCGCCAAGCGGATGACGCCGTTGCGCTGGACACCACGACACACTCCATCGAGGAGCAAGTCGAACACGTTCTTCACTTGATTGCGGAACGTGGCGGGCCCTCGGTCATTTAGCTGTTTCCCCCTTTCGTGACGCCCCTGCGGGCCGCGTACGCATCTGGGGACTCATTCGTGGCCGCCCCGAAAGAGAGGAGGGATAGCTACGCGCATCTGAACCTAGACCCATACAGGCCGGTCGGCTCCTCTCGCCCCGCATTTCGGGGACCGACTCGTGCTAGGAACATGCTAATGTCCAACGAGACCAATACCCCCAACCCCGAGGGAACCGACGCCGCCAACGCAGGTGGAGACGGTAGCCTCGTCGAACAAGCTCAGGAGGCCGTGTCTTCCGCCGCCGAGACCGTCGCCGACGCAGCGAGCACCGCGGCTGAGGCCGTCGGGGAGGCCGCCGCGGCTGCCGTCGATACCGTAGCCGACGCCGTGACTAGCGACGACGCAGCGAAGACGGAAGTGGAAGCCGCCCTCGAAGCCAAAGGCGAAGACGCCCCCGAGGCGATCTCCGAGGCTGTGGCTGCCGTCGTCCCCCCGGAGGAACCCGGTGACGACACCCGCCTTCTGGACGATAAGGTGGACGATGCCATCGAGGCCGTCAAAGAAGAGTTTGGCGAGATCAACACGGAACGCGAGGACGTCGCGCCTGCCGTCGAGACCGCCTCGCTGACCGCCGTGGACGACGCCGAGGCGCTCGTGCACACCGGTGGCCTCCTCGGCTACACGGGCGAGATCCAGGGCCGCTCGATCACCCTCGCCGAACTCGAAGCGCTGGAGAACCAGCGCACGCCCGACGACGCCGAGGACAAGGACGCGCAACTGCTCGCGCTCTACGAGTCCTCGCTCTCGTCCGTGAGCGAGAACGAGATCGTCACGGGTCGCATCGTCGCGATGAGCGACAAGGAGTACGTCGTCGACATCGGCTTTAAGTCGGACGGCGTCATCGGCAAGAACGAGTTCGACGAAGAGCTGGAGATCGGTACCGAGGTCGACGTCTACGTGGACCGCCTCGAAGACCGCCGCGGTCAGCTCATCCTCTCGAAGACCAAAGCCGACGACCTCCGTCGCTGGCAGACGATCGACGAGGCGTTCGAGAACGGGGGTGTCCTCGAAGGCACCATCATCCGCCGCATCAAGGGCGGTATGATCGTGAACCTCCTCGGCGCGGAGGCCTTCCTCCCAGGCAGCCAGATCGACGTCCGCCCCGTGCGCGACTTCGACGTCTATCTCGGCAAGACGATGGAGTTCAAGGTCGTCAAGACCAACCCCGCCAACGGCAACGTCGTCGTGAGCCACAAGGCGCTCATCGAGAAGGACCTGCTCGAACAACGCAAGCAGATCCTCGACACGATGGAGCCGGGCCAGGTGCTCGAAGGCATCGTCAAGAACATCACGAACTTCGGCGTCTTCATCGACCTCGGCGGTGTGGACGGCCTGCTCCACATCACCGACCTCTCGTGGGGCCGCGTCGGCCACCCGAGCGAGGTCGTGGAGCTCGACACGAAGATGAACGTGGTCGTCCTCGACTACGACAAGGAGCGCCAGCGCATCTCGCTGGGCTATAAGCAGCTCCTGCCGCACCCCTGGGAGAACATCGAAGAGAAGTTCGCCGAGGGCCAAGAGGTCGAGGGCCGCGTGGTCTCGATTACCGACTACGGCGCCTTCGTCGAGCTCGAGAAGGGGATCGAGGGCCTCGTCCACATCTCCGAGATGTCCTGGACGGAGCACATCAAGCACCCCACCCAGAAGGTGCAGCTCGGCCAGATCGTTCCGGTCAAGATTCTCCGGATCGACACCGAGGACAAGAAGATCTCGCTGGGCATGAAGCAGCTCGAGCCCGATCCGTGGGAGGGCATCCTCGACCGCATGCCGGTCGGCTCGGTCACCCGCGGCGAGGTGCGCAACCTCACCAACTTCGGGGCCTTCGTCGAAATCGAGCCGGGCATCGACGGCCTGGTACACGTCTCGGACCTCTCGTGGACGAAGCGGGTCAAGCACCCGTCGGAAGTCGTCACGAAGGGCGACCAGATCGAGGTCCAGATCCTCGACATCGACGTCGCCAAGCGCCGTATTTCGCTGGGCCACAAGCAGGTGCAGACCGACCCGTGGCAGCAGTACGCGACGGCCTACGCCGTGGACACGGACACGCCTGCGAAGGTGACGGACGTGAACGGCTCGGGCGTCGTCGTGGAGCTTCCGTTGGAGGCTGAGGGCTTCGTGCCCGCGAGCCACCTGGAACGCCAGGGCGACCCGACGCAGACGTACGCCATCGGCGACGAGTTGGACCTCCGCGTGATCCGCCTCGACCGGAATGATCGTCAGATCATCCTTTCGGAGACGGCCAAGCGCATGGCTGCCCAGCGCGCCGAGCGCAACGCGGAGCGTGCCGAGAAGTCGAAGGCTTACCAGGATGAGCAGCGCGCCGTCCGCGACTACCAGAAGTCGTCGAGCGGTCCTGCCACGCTGGGAGAACTCTCGGGTCTTGCTGCCCTCCGCGACCAACTCGCGGCGGAGGAAGAGGAGGCCATGGAAGACTTCGATGACGATATGTAATCATCTGCCAGGCTCAGCCTGACTCATAATCGGCGGCTCCCTCATTGGGGGCCGCCGTTTTTTGTGCTGCACACGTGAGGTCTAGGCAACCTTACAGTTCTTTCTGTGTCCAGATGTGTCTCTTCCTCACAGTTGTCCTCCGCTCGACCAATGCGTGTCCCGCTTCTCCTCGTCGTCATGCTCTCGCTGCCAGTTCAGGCACAGGTTGTCGACCCTGGAGCGTTGAGTGTACAAGAGCAGTTCTCAGCGCAAGACTATGAGGACGTAATCGTTCAACTCGAGGCTAAGGCGATGCGTTCGGAGGCAGAGTCCTATGTATTGGGCCGTGCCTATCAGGATGAATTCCAGCACCAGCGTGCCCTTGAGGCGTTCGCTGAGGCAGACACCATGTCGGTTCGAGTGCTCCGAGCAAGAGCTGTCAGTCAGGAGCGCCTCGGTCGCCACCGCGAAGCCATCGCTACGTATCGCCGCGCACTCGACGTGCAACCCGGAAGCATCGGGTTGACGATGGCGCTCGCTCGCCTCCTCAATGTGGTACGTGAATTCGAAACGGCCCGCCAGCTGCTCGCAGCGGCGTCCGCAGCGAAGCCCGAGACGCCCTCCATCCGTGTTGAGTACGCAAAAACGCTCGTGGCGCTCGACTCGCTAGACGGGGCCATCGTGCAGCTTGAACTCGCACATCGGCAGGCCCCGGCGAGCGCGACTATCCCGTTGCTGCTCAGCCAGGTCTACCTCACAGCTGAATTGCCCACGAGTGCGGCACGCGTGCTGGAACGTGGCCTTGATGTCGTAGACGAGGATCCAAGGCTGTGGGCACGGCTGGGCGCGGTTCGGCACCAACTCGAAGTACACGACGGTGCAATTGACGCGTACGAGACGGCGCTTGCACTCGGTGATTCGTCAGCATCGACATGGCGCGGGCTCGGCATGAACCGATACCTCGACGGTGCGCCGCGCC
>JBCBEX010000104.1:0-13706 GCA_038528235.1 Bacteroidota bacterium | reverse complement strand
CTCCGGCGGAGTTCCGCCGGAGTGCCGAGGGCCGACACCGACGAGGCGTTGTAGACGAGGCCCGTGCTAAGGCGCACGACGTTCTTGAAGGGATAGTAGTCGATCAGGCCAGCGACGCTGAAGAGCTGGGCATCGGCCTCGTAGGAGACGTCGATGCGCTCGTCCTCCTGGAGGAAGGTGGTAGAGTAGGGCAGGAAGGTGCCTGAGGCGCGGACCTGGAGGTAGTCGTTCACGCCGAACATGGCGTCGCCGCCGATGCCGGTGGTACCGACGCGCAGGGCGAGGCCGCCGGTCTGCGCAAGGGCCACGCCCGGCAGGGCCAGCAGGACGAGCAGGAGTAGGAAACGAGTCATGGGATCGGTCGGGTAGGGTGATGGGGCGAGGGCGGCCCAGGCGGCGGTGCGGACCGCCCGGGCCTCGGTGCGCTAGAGGCGCTCGCAGATCTGCTCGATGTCGATGAAGTCCTGGACGATGCGAACCCGCCCTTCGGCGTTGAGCTCACCCTCAGCCACGAAGCGGTGCTCGTAGCGCTCGTAGGTGTCGTTCTGCGTCTTGTAGTCCACGGCTACCTCGTACTCGGCACCCATGAGGACGCCAGAAACCGTCAACTCGCCGTTCTCGACGCGGAGGTAGGACGGCTGCGTCACGCCGACCCGCTTGGCCTGGATCAGGAGCGACGGGAGCGTGGTCACGTTCTCGCTGGAGCAGACCACGTTGGAGAGGAACTCTGCCGTCACGCGATCGGACGGCACGTTGCTCAGCTCGGCCTCCACGCGGGCGCCACACGGGTTGTCGACGGTGACGCTGCCGACGCTGCTGTCCTCGAAGTAGAAGGCCACGTTCGCCGACGGGATGTTCGACGGGAAGCCATCGAGGCGGAGCGTGTCGCTGAGCATGTGGATCGTGTTGGCGTAGCCGTAGCCGGGGACCGTGATCACGGCGCGTACGGGCAGGTGGTTGCGGTTGGTGAGGACGAGCTCCGCGCCGTCCGTGCAGGCCGCGGCGCTGTTGTACCAGGCGCCCGCTTTGTTCGAGAGGTGGTCCACCGCAAAGTTGAGCGGGACGAGGCCGGCCTCGCTCGGTGCGCCAACCAGGAAGCCGCCCTCGGTCGCGACAAAGCTGCTCTCCTCAGCCCAGCGGCCCGTGATCTCGTCGTAGGTCCACACCGGAATCACATCGCCGGGGGCGACCGGGGCGCCGGTATTCGGGTTGATCATGTCGGCGGGCACGTCCATCGTCACGTCGAGGGGGGCGCTGAACTGCTCGGCGCGGCGGCCCGCCTCGTCGAAGATGTCGATGGAGACGAAGCCGACGGTCTGCATCGTGCCGCCGCGGGCGGTGCTGCCGTCGGCGCGCGTCACCGGGAGGTCGTCGAAGCCGCCCGGGAAGAGGGCCATGGCCTCGGAGCTCTGCGGGCTGTAGTAGGCCACCGTCACGTCGAGGTCGCCGCGCAGGGCACGGCCGCGCGCATCCTCGATGACGACGCTCGCAGGGATGGTCACGGTGGCGCGGGCCCGGGTCTGGGGGTCTGCTGGCGTGGTGATGGTGATCGTCTCACGGAGCTGGCCCTGGTTGTTGGCCGCGCCCGCGCCCGTGTTGGCGGTCACGGTCACGCCCTCGGGCGCCTGGCCGGAAAGCGGCAGCATGCGCACCTCGAAGACATCGGCCCCCGTGGAGCGTACGGCGATGGAGCGGCCGGTCGTGACATAGCCGTCGGCCCGCGCAATCACCTCGAAGCGGACAGGGGCGTCGGCGGAGACCTCGGTGCCGTCAGGCAGGGCGAGCGCGACCGTGCCGCTCTCCGTCGTGACCTCGTCGATGGGATCAAAGAAGAGCGGGTCGACGACCAGCGCCGCATCGTCGCCCGCGATGGTGAGGCGCACTTCGCCGTCGATGGGGCGCTGCGTGGTCGCGTCGATCACGGTGACGGCGAACTCGGCCGGGGGAGCAGGCACGGTCAGGCGTACGGTGGTCGCGTCTTCGAGATCGCTCTGGATGCCCGCGAAGTCGCAGGCGGCCAGGAGTAGCGCCAGGGCGCACGCAAACGTGGTCCGGAGAGGGAAGCGGAGGGGTGACATCGGAAGGAGGTAGGGGGTGATCGGGTGCGGTCAGTGGCCCCCTGCTGGTCAAAGCGTGTTCCCACTTTGGAGCGAGAGACGTGACCTCGTCATGCCCGCCGAGTGCGCCTGATGCCCCCGTGGTATGCCAGCGTGTGTTGGGTTTTCTTCACGGAAGGATGGTGTCGCGGCGGGTTCACCGACGGTCCGGCTGAACGCATCGCCAACACAGCCCCGGCGCCCGCTTAAAAAAATCGGACGGGCCGAAAAAAGTGAGAGGCCTCCCCGATAGGGTCGTCGTGTAGGATTGGTGACGGGCGGCTTCGCGTCCGGAGAGGGAGAAAAGACCGGGGGAAAACGAACCGCTCGGAAGGAGCGATGGCCTCACCAGCGGCGCGCTCCGAGGCCACCGAGCGGGGCGGCAAAGCTGTTGTAGAGCGCATAGCCCCACATCCAGAGCGGCCACGCGGGCATTACGTCGGCCGTGCCGAGCGTCTCCGCCGGTTCGCGCAGCACGCCGCGCTGGATCAGGAGGAGCGCCGCGAGCAGCCCGGCGCCGGTCCAACTGCCGAGCGCCCAGAAGACCGGCGCACCGAGCCACACGAGCCCGTGCGTCAGGTGGAAGCCGGTGAGTAGCGCCAGCGCCGCACGGTCGTAGAAGCGCCCGGCGGACGTGTGCCGTTGCTTCTGGCGGAGCCACGCGCCGAGCGTTGCGGGCGGATCGGTAGGCGCGGTGGCTGCGACGATGAAGCGAATCGGCGCGGCGCGCTGGCGGTGGACCTCCTGAACGAGCAGGTCGTCGTCGCCGGAGAGCGAGGCGGCCTGGTGCGCGAAGCCGCCGAGGCGCTCGAAGAGCGACTTCGGGTAGGAGATCGAGCGCCCGACGGCCATGTAGGGACGCCTGAGCCCGATCGCCGCCGCTGTGAGGAAGGCGGTCACCGTCGTCTCGAAGCGGACGAGCGAGGCGAGCCACGCCGGGGTGTCGGGCACGGCGCGGGCGGGTCGGGTCGGCGAGGTGCCCACGAGGACCGCGTCGGGCTCGGCCGCGGCGGCTCGGGCGAAGGCCGCGAGCCAGCCAGGAACGGGTACGCAGTCGGCGTCGGTGAACGCGAGCCGGTCGTAGCGCGCAGCGGCGATGGCGCGGCTGAGCGCATGCTTCTTGCGGGGCAGTCCCGCGGCTTCAGCGTCCCCGTCGGCGATACGGACGACACGCACAGGCAACCGGTCCGCATAGCCTGCAGCGATGGCCGCCGTGGCGTCCGTCGAGCCGTCATCGGCGATGAGCACCTCGCCGGGAGCATAGGTCTGCCCGAGGAGCGCATCGAGGAGCGCGGGCAGGCGCTCGGCCTCGTTGCGCGCCGCCACGACCACGGTGATCGGAAAATCGACCGTGATGGGAGGGTCGAGCTGCTCCGCGGCGGCACCTACAGGCCCGTCGCGCCGTTGGCTTCGAGTGAACCCCACAGCGAGCGCGATCCAGGCGACCACCTGGATGGCAAACACGCTGCCGAATAGGGTGACGAGCGACAACAGACGGGCGGCTACGAACGAGAGACAGCGGACCAAACACCGAGCGCCGAATTTACCCCGCCTCCCCAGGCCCTTCGCAAAAACACCCCTACCTTGTTCGGCTTGTCCCGCCACGCCTGATCGATGTCCACTGCTCCGATGTCCAACGCGCCTGACGCCTCTGGCAGCGATGCCGCTGGGGAGCACGCGCCTGTGCAGGCCGGAGCGTCACCGCCACGAATCCCGCCGCCGTCGCATCCGGGCTTTCCAGATCTCGGGCGCTTTTGGACGCCGGGCAACCTGCTCACGCTCAGCCGGCTCGTCCTCATCGTGCCGATCACGATGCTCGTCTACCAGGGCGGCCCGCTCGGGTGGATGTTCGGGCTGATCCTCACCGCGATCGCGACGGACTTCTTCGACGGCATGGTGGCGCGGCTGACAGGCACCGTGACCGAGTGGGGCAAGGTGCTCGACGCCACTGCCGACAAGCTTGCGGCGGCGTTCGTGACGGTCGCGCTGCTGACGCGCCCGGAGAGCGCGGGGCCGAGCCTGCCGCTGTGGTTCGTGCTGCTCGTGGTCGTGCGCGACAGCATCCTCGCCATCGGCGGGCTCTTGCAGACGCGCCGCCTCGGCCGCTTCACGACGAGCCTCTGGACGGGCAAGCTGGCCGTGACGCTTCTCGCGCTGACGGTCCTCGCCGCGCTCCTCAAGGCCGACCCCGAGGTGATGGACGCGCTCGTCTACGGCACGGCCGCCGTGATGGCGGTCTCCATCATCCGCTACACGTTGCGCTTCCGAACCATCATGCGCCTCGGGCCGTACGCCCCGCTCGATAAAAACGGCAATATTGTCCGCAGCCAACTGCCCGAGGCCCGCCGCCGCGCGGGGTTGGGATGACGCCTTGTTCTCGTCCTTGTCATCCTGAACTTGATTCAGGATCTCCACTGGTCCGATGAGATGCTGAGTTGAGTTCAACACGACAAGGCGATTGACTCCTCACAGTTCCTGCGAAACCCACACTCTCACACCCCTAGCGATGGCCCTGTTTGGATTCGGCAAGAAGGAGAAAGAGCAGGAAAAGCTCGAAGCCGGGCTGGAGAAGACCCGCACCAGCTTCTTCGGTAAGCTCACGCGCGCCGTGGCGGGCAAGGACTCCGTGGACGACGAGGTCCTCGACGACCTCGAAGAGGTGCTCGTTACCAGCGATGTTGGCGTCAAGACAACCGTCGATATCATCCGCCGCATCGAGGCGCGGGTGGCGCGCGACAAGTACGTCTCCACGTCCGAGCTCGACGGCATCGTGCGCGAGGAGATCGCGGACCTGATGCTCTCCAGCGCGCCCGACCGCCCGGCGGACTTCGACGCGCCGCTGCCCAACCACCCGCACGTGGTGATGGTGGTCGGCGTCAACGGCGTCGGCAAGACGACCTCGATTGGCAAGATCGCACACCGCTATAAGCAGGCGGGTCGCTCGGTGCTCCTCGGCGCGGCCGACACGTTCCGCGCCGCCGCCATCGAGCAGCTCGACATCTGGGCGCAGCGCTCCGAGGTCGAGATCATCAAGCAGTACCACGGCGCCGATCCCGCCGCGGTCGCCTTCGACACGCTCGCGGCGGCCAACGCGCGCGGCTCCGATGTCGTGCTCGTGGACACGGCGGGCCGCCTGCACACCAAGCTCGGGCTCATGGACGAGCTCACCAAGGTGAAGCGCGTCATGGACCGCCAGGTGCCCGGCGCGCCGCACGAAGTGTTGCTCGTGCTCGACGCCTCGACCGGGCAGAACGCAATCCGGCAGGCCGAAGCCTTCACGCAGGCCGTCGACGTGACCGGCCTCGTCCTCACCAAGCTCGACGGCACTGCCAAGGGAGGGATCGTGATTGGCATTTCGAACGAGTTCCAGATCCCCGTAAAGTATATCGGCGTGGGCGAGGGCATCGACGACCTCCAGGTGTTCGACCGCGCCGCGTTCGTGCAGGCGCTCTTCCAGTAGACCCCGCTCCTGGGAGAACGCAGGCTTCAGTCACAGAGCACGCTGCCAACAGAAAGCACGGTCCCGTCATGGATAGCGTTCGTGGTTGCGGGACGATGCCCAGGGCGTTTAGAGGGCACAAATCGGCCCCGGTAGCGCTTTCGCCGGGTACGCGCGCCCCCCGGCACGCTGCCGTTCGGCCTAGCGTCGAGCCCATTCGGCGCGCATGGCGGCGGCTCGCTTGCTCCCGGGGTGCGTTGCCTGCATCCGCATCGGATGTTTACGTTGCTCGCCGCATGCGAGTGCTTGCTCCCCCACGCCTCGTGCTGCGCCCCGCGCCGCTCTCAATTCCAGCTCTGGGCGCTCATCCTCCCTGCCACGACTCCGCCTCTCCATTCGCTATGGCTTCCTGTCGCCTGCTTGCCTGTCGCGCGCTGCTGATCGTCGCCTTAGTGCTGGCGGCGGCTCCGCTCTCTGCCCAGCGCGCTGCCTACGAGCCTGAGTTCTTCGCCGAGACGATGGTGGGGCCCGCGGAGGGCGACCAAGCCCGTCTCGATGTCTACGCCTCGGCTCCGTACAAAAACCTCCGCTTCCTCAGCCGCGACGAGGGCTTCGAGGCGACCTACACGATCACCGCAGACCTCTACCGCGCGGACGCCGACGGCAACGCGCAGACGCTCGTCGAGAGCCGCCAGTGGGAGCGCCGCGTCACCGTCCCCGACTACGACGCCACCCAGGCCGACTCGCTGCTCGACGCCACTACGCAGACGCTCGCGTTGGACGCCGGGCGCTACCTCCTCGAGATCCAACTCGAAGACGGGGCCAGCCGCCGCGCGTTCGTCCGCGAAATCCCGGTGACGGTGCCCGACTTCACGGTGGGCGTGGCGCTCGCCGGGCCGATCCTCCTCAATGCGTACGACGCGGCCACGCAGACGTTGGAGCCGAACGTCTCCAACGTCGTCGAGTCCGAGCGCGAGACGCTCACCGTCTTCTACGAGATCGTCAGCGACCGCGCGCAACCACTCACCGTCGCCTACGAGGTGATCTCGGAGGCGCGGGCCCGTGAGCTTCCGTCGGCGCGCACCTTCGCACGGGGGCTGCTTGGCATGGACACCTCCGAGGAAGACCGGGCCGACGAGGGCATCGTGCTCGACGGGACGACCCACGTGGACGTGCAGGCAGGTGCCTCGCCCGCCACCCTCGACCTGCCGATGGACGAGATCAAGGCCGGCACCTACCGCCTACAACTCGCGCTCGTCGATGCCGAGGGCACCGTCCAGGCCAGCGCCGACAAGGCGTTCGACGTGCGCTGGACCGGCCTCGATGCCCAGATCCGCGACCTCGACGCTGCTATCTCGCAGCTCCGCTATATCGCCAAGGACCGCGACGTGCGCGCCATTCTGGACGCTGAGACGCAGGACGAACGCCTTGCGCGCTTCATCTCCTTCTGGGAGCGCCGCGATCCGACGCCCGGGACCCGCCGCAACGAGCGCATGGAGGAGTACTACTACCGCGTCCACTTCGCCAACGAGAACTACGGGCGCTTCCGCGAGAACGGCTGGAACACCGACCGCGGCGAGGTCTTCGTCCGCTTCGGCGAGCCCGACTTTGTCGAGGAGCACCGCTTCAACTACAGCGTCGAGCCCTACGAGATCTGGTACTACAACCGCCTCGGCCGCCGCTTCATCTTCGTCGACGAGAAGGGCTTCGGTAACTACCAGCTCCTCTACCCGATCCACGACGACCGCACGCGGATGTAGGAGCGGCCAGCAGTCGGCTGCCAACGCCATCGGCGGTCCGCTTCTTTACCTTGCAGGCCCCTGCGCTCAGTTGACGCGCGGGGGTTTTTTCTGTGCTCTCTCTTCCTGCCGATGGCCGACCGCCTACCGCCTACCGCTTCACTGCTCTTCATGGGCACGCCCGATTTCGCCGTGCCGTCGCTCGACGCGCTCGTGGAGGCGGGCTATCGGCCGACCGTGGTCACGGGCCCGGACAAGCCGCGCGGACGCGGGCAGAAGCGCTCGCCGACCGCGGTGAAGCGTGCTGCCGAGCGCCACGGCCTCGACGTGTGGCAGCCCGCCTCGGTGAAGGACCCCGCCTTTGCGGAGCAGGTGCAGGCGCTCGCGCCGGACCTCATCGTGGTGGTGGCGTTTCGCATCCTGCCGCCCGCCGTCTACGAGGCGGCCCGCCTCGGGGCGTTCAACCTCCACGCGTCGCTGCTCCCAGCCTACCGGGGCGCGGCCCCCATCAACCGCGCGCTCATGGATGGCGTGACGCAGACCGGCGTGACTACGTTCTTCCTCCAGCGCCGTGTGGACACTGGGGCGGTCCTCCTCCAGCGCGCCGTGCCGGTGGGGCCGGACACGACGGCGGGCGAGTTGCACGACATGCTCGCTGAGGTCGGGGCGGAAGTGGTCGTAGACACGGTCCAGCGCATCGAGGCGGGCGAAGCCGTCGGGCAGCCGCAGGACGACACGCTCGCGAGCCCGGCCCCGAAGCTGTTCAAGGACGACGCCAAGATCGACTGGACGCGGCCCGCGGAGACGGTTCACAACCACATCCGGGGCCTCGCGCCCTATCCCGCCGCGTGGACGACCTTCGCGGGCGAGACCTGGAAGCTCTACCGCTCGCGCGTCGCCGAGGGCGAACTCAGCGGTCAGCCTGGCGAAGTGCTCGATGTGGACGGCCGTCTGCTGATCGCCTGCGGGGCCGGCGCCGTGGAAGTGCTGGAAGTTCAGCGTCAGGGCAAGCGTCGCATGGCGACGAGTGCCTTCCTCAACGGCATCGAGCTCCAGCCAGGCGTTTGTCTCGGAGGCTAACCGCCGGGGGCGCTGGGCGTCGCGGGATCGTTCTTCACAACAAAGCGAAGGGCGCAGCTTGCACAACGTCCGAAGCGGACTGGTAGTTTGGACCCGTTCTTCGAGGTAGCGTGCGACGGCGGTCGCGCGCCAGGTCACCCAGCGGCGATTGCCCGATGCCCGACGTGCCCCACTCCGACGATTTGACTTCGCCTGGCGCGCAGCCAAGGACGTACGCCCCGTCGGTGTCCGATCCTGAGCGCTTGCAGCGGGCGCGAGCGCGCATGGAGACGCATGCGCCTGTCCACCTCCAGGAGCTCGCGGCGCGTGCTGAGGCAAGGCTAGGCCCTGACGCCTCGGTCGAGCGCGCCGCGCTGATGCTCGCCCTCAGTGCAGAGCACACGGACTTCTTCCCCGGCATTGGGCTGTACCTCCCGTTGCCGGGTGGGGTCGCCGTGGCTGCGCGCCCTGCGTCGGAGACATCAGTCACGGTCGAAGTGCCGCGTGTGTATGGCTATACGGGTGTGGCCTCCAGTGCCCAAGAAGCCGTCGACACGGGCGCCAGGGAGGCTGTGGCGGCGGCCGTGGTGCGCCTCGCCGCTGAGATTGCCGGGCAGCCTGTCGAGGCCAGGGTGGAGATGTCGGCGCCCGCATGCGGGGAGAGCCTCGTGGCCGCGGTCGCGGTGGCTGCCGTGCAGGCGATCGCGTCCGCGTTGGGCGCGCCGCTCGGGCGCGCGGCACGGCTTGCCCGTGCGCAGCAGGTGGCCGAGCACCACGTCAAGCGCGTGTTTGGCGTGGCCTCATGCGTGGCAGCCCTCGACGGGGCGCCGCCACGCCTGCTGCTCGTTGACGGCGCGGCGCTCACCAGCGAGTTGCTCGACCCGCCCCCGCGCGACGAGTTGGTGTGGGGACTCGTCCACGTGCCCCAGGCACCGGCGTCCGATGCCCCGCGCGACTTCTTCAAGCTGCGCACCGCCCAGGTGCAGGCCGCCACGCTGCTGCTCCAGACGAACGCGCCCCGCATCGGGCTGCCCCGTCCGGTCACCCTGCGCGACATCGAGCACCGGCACCTCGGCGATGTGCTCGGGTTGCTCCCCGATGATCAGCAACCCGTCGTGCGCCACCTCGTGGGCGAGGGGAAGCGCATCGCGCGGCTCCTGATGGCGCTGCGCCGCCGCGATGGCCAGGTCCTGGGTGCCACACTGCTCGTCTCCCACGCCTCCCTACGTGAAGACTGGGGCTTGGACACTTGGGGGCGTACGGCGGAAGCCGTTGCGTTTCTGCTAGAGCAAGGATTGGGCTTCGAGGGCATCTACGGCATGCGGCAGACGGGGACGGGCGGCTGCGTGCTCGTCGTTGGACGGCCCTACCTGCTGCCAGCGTTCCTCGACATGCTCGCTGAGCGGTACGCCGCCACCCGCGGCGAGGCGTTGCACACGCTGGTGCTCTAGGCTGCCCCGTGGCTGACAGCTTAAGCGCGTGAATGTGCGTCGCGCGGGACTGGCAGGAGCAGACCGCTGATAGTCGATGGCCCAGCCCGTACTTTCTGCGGTCTACCCACCCACAACCCTGTCATTCCCTATGGCTTCCTCGCCGCAAGACGCGCCCTCGCCGCAGCCTCCTGAAAAGCAGGCAGGCCTCATCAACCGCCTGCTCGGTGGCATCGAGACGGTCGGCAACAAGCTGCCCGACCCAGCGATGCTTTTCCTCGCGTCGCTGATCATCGTCTGGATCCTATCGGCCCTGCTCTCGCCCGTCGAGTTCGCGGACATCAACCCGCGCACGGGCGAGCCGCTCCGCGTAGACAACCTGCTCACCGGCACCGCGCTGACGACGTTCCTCTCGCAGATGGTGACCATCTTCACGAGCTTCGCGCCGCTCGGCGTCGTCCTCGTGGCGATGCTCGGTGTGGGCGTCGCCGACGAGGCAGGCTACTTCAACACGAGCATCAAGCTGCTGCTCGGGCGGACCGCGAAGAGCCTGCTCACCCCGATGGTGATCTTCGTGGGCCTCATCAGCCACAGCGCCATCGACGCGGGCTACGTGCTCGTGATCCCGCTCGGCGGCATCATCTTCTACGCGGTCGGCCGGCACCCGCTCGCGGGTATCGCAGCGGCCTTCGCAGGCGTCTCCGGCGGTTTCAGCGCGAACCCGGTGCCGTCGGCCCTCGACCCGCTCCTGCAGGGCTTTACGCAGCCCGCCGCGCAGATCATCGACGCGGACATCCTCGTCAACCCGCTCAACAACTACTTCTTCACGGCGACCTCGAGCATCCTCATCATCGCGCTCGGGTGGGCCATCACGGACAAGATCGTCGAGCCGCGCCTGAACGCGACCGCGCCCGTGGACGATGACGCGGAGGAGGCGCCCGACATGAGCACCATCAGCCCGACCGAGAAGCGCGCCTTCTGGGCCTCGACGGCGGCGCTCGTGATCGGGATGGGACTGCTCGTCCTCTCGCTGCTGCCCGAGAACTCAGCCTTCCGCGACGCCAACGGCTCGCTGAACTCGTTCCAGGCGCCGATCATGCAGTCGATCGTGCCGCTGATCTTCCTGCTGTTCCTGATCCCGGGCGTGGTCTATGGCATCGTGGCGGGCGTCTTTAAAACGTCGAAGGATGTCGTGGACGCGATGACGAAGGCGATGGAGGGCATGGCCTACTACGTCGTGATGGCGTTCTTCTGCGCGCTGTTCGTGCACGCGTTCAACGTGTCCAACATCGGTGCGCTGCTCGCGGTGAAGGGCGCGGGCGTGCTTAAGGCGCTCTCGCTGCCAGGCGGGTTGACCATCTTCGGCATCGTCTTCCTGACGGCGTTCGTGAACCTGTTCGTCGGCTCGGCGAGCGCGAAGTGGGCGCTCCTCGCGCCGATCTTCGTCCCGATCCTGATGGAGGTCGGCATCTCGCCGGACCTCACGCAGGCCGCCTACCGTGTCGGTGACTCGTCGTCGAACATCATCACGCCGCTGATGCCCTACTTCCCGCTCGTGGTGGTCTACTGCCAGCGCTACGTGAAGTCGACCGGCATCGGCACGCTGACGTCGATCATGCTGCCCTACAGCGCGGTCTTCCTCGTCGCGTGGTCGCTGTTCCTGCTCGCGTACTGGATGATCGGTATTCCACTCGGCCTGCAAGCGTCGTACACGTTCCCGGCCACGCCGTAGGCGCGACGTCGCGAACATACACGGGGCGCTTCCGGCTGTGGCGGGGAGCGCCCTTGCCATGTCAGAGCGGCGTGCACAAATCGGGGGACTACGCCCTGCGAGGGCAACCGGACAGCGTTGCCCTCGTCCACCGAGCTTTTCCAGCCATGCCCTTCTGGCTATGTCGATGCGCGTGATTCGATTTCTGAGCCTCTGTCTCGCTCTGCTGACGCTGATCCCGGCGGCTGTCGCACAGCACGCGGCCCCCGTCGCGCTCTATGATCGGCTCGTCGAGCATGTCGAGGCGGAGGAGGAGGACCTCGTGGCGTTCCGGCACGACTTGCACCGGCACCCGGAGCTCTCCGGCGAGGAGGTCCGCACTGCGCGGCGCGTGGCGGAGCGGCTGACCGCGCTCGGCTTTGAGGTGCGGACCAGCGTGGGAGGGCACGGTGTGGTCGGCGTGCTAGCGGGTGCGCGGTCTGGACCCACGGTTGCCTTCCGCGCCGACATGGACGCGGTGCGCTCGACGGCCGACGACCCGGTCGACTATCGCTCCGTCGTGCCGGGCGTCCGGCATATCTGCGGGCATGACGTACACACGACCATCGGCGTCGCACTCGCTGAGGGCTTCGCTGCGGTCCGGGATGACCTCGCGGGTACGGTGATGCTCGTCTTCCAGCCCGAAGAGGAAACGGGAACCGGTGCGAAGGCGATGCTGCGCGACGGCGTCTTCGCGGACCTTACCCCAGACGCCATCTTCGCGGTGCACACCACGCCCTACAACGTGGGCGACGTGGCGACGGCCGAGGGCGGCATGATGGCCGGGCGCGCTTTCGTCGAGGTGACGATCCGAGGCGACGATGGCCTCGAAGCTGCGGGTCTTGACGCTGCGGGTCTTGACGCTGCCGTCCACGCCGTGCGGGAGGCGCTCAGCCGTGTGGGTACGCTCACTCCAGAGCAAGCCTTTCAAACCGCGCCCCCGGGGTTCGTCCTCGTGCAGTTCTTCGGCCGCACCGACCTCACGGAGGACGGGCGCGCCGCGACGGTCCGCGCTCAGGTCATGACGGCAGGCTACGACGACCGCGCTCGCGCTAAGACGGATATGCTTGCAGCCCTCGCCGACCTCGACCTGCCCGGCTTCGCGCTCCATACGAACTACGACGAGGGCTTCATGGAGGGTGTCAACAACGATAGCGCGCTCGTAGCCCTCAGCAACGCCGGGATCAACGCGTATGCGCCCGAGGTCACGATCCGCACGGTGACGGGAGCGGTGCCCGCCTTCAGCGAGGATTTCGGCTCGTTCCAGACGGTGGCGCCCGGCGTGATGTACTTCCTCGGCGTGAGCAACCCCGAGACGGGCACGGTCGGCATGCCGCACAGCCCCGACTACATCGCGGACGACGCGGCCATCGTCATCGGTACGCGTGCCATCGCCGCGGCGATGCTGCAGCGGCTGGAGGCACCGTGAGTCGCTAGCGCGGCGGCGCGATGTCTTCCCAGTGCGTCTCGACGTGGAGGCCGCGGCGCTCCAGGTCCTCGAAGAAGCGGTCCTTGGGGATGAGGCGTTCCGGCGGGGCGGCCCCGCCCTCCTTCGGCACCGCGCCCTGCGCGATCAGCGTGGCGATGGTGGCCGTGGCAAAGGCCGTGCAGCGGCGCATCGCCGAGAGGTCCGTGTGCTCGTCGTAGCGCGCGACCATCTCGTAGGTGAGGCGCTTCCACGCATCGCCCTGGCGGCCCGTGATCTTGATGCGCAGCAGGACGGCGTCCTCGTAGGTGCCGCCGAGGCGCTTGCGGATCTGCCGGGTAAGCACGTCGCGGTAGGTGAGGTGCGTCCGCACGTCGATGGAGCGGTCCTCGGCGAAGCCCAGCCCCACGAGCACGCGCATCGCGTCGGCGTGGCCGGGATAGCGCAGGAGCTTCGCATCGAGGGTACGCACGCGGCCCTGGAGGTCCTGCGGGAGCGTCGAGAGCATGCCCGACGTGTAGAACGCCTCCAGTTCGCCGAACGGCTCAGGGAACTCCACGCGCTCGATGTCAGAGAGTGGCTCGACGTGCGTGAGGTGGCCGTCGCGGATGATCGTCGCGGGGTGCGTGTAGTCGCTGAGGAGCTTGTCGGCCGAGTGCGCGAGGCGGTAGTTGAAGGGCGGCTCCGGGTTGACCGGCACGTCTCCACCGCGAATGACGGCGCTGTCGACCTCGTCGAAGAACTCGATCCCGCGCATCGTGAGGATG
>JBCBEX010000103.1:0-13948 GCA_038528235.1 Bacteroidota bacterium | reverse complement strand
GGATTGAGACGCGGCGCTTCAGGCCCCGAAAGGGCTGGCGGTCCTCCGCCCGGGTAGCGGCAGGGTGCGGCCGCGTCCGCTTCGCCTGGTCGAGGCGCGCGAAGAACGCAGCGTCCATGGCCGGCGTCACCGGCAGGTGTTCCTGGCGTGCGGCGACCCGAAACGCCATCAGGGCATTGAACTGAGCTCGGCATGCCGTACAGTCGGCGAGATGCGCGAAAAGCGCTGGCTGGTCAGCGAAGGAAAGTTCACCGTCCACGTAGAGGTCGAGGAGCACCTCGTACTGGGCGTGGCTCTGATGGTCTCGGCCAGCAGGCAAGTGCGGGGTCGTCATGCGGAGGCGGCGTTCAGGAAGAAGGGGTCGACGTGGAGGGCACCGGCGCGGGGGCGGGCTCGATCCACGGCTGGAGAAATTGCCCGAGCTTGCGGCGGGCCTTGAAGAGGCGGCTCTTGACCGACGACACCGTGTTGCGCGTCACGGCTGCGATCTCGTCGTACGACAGATTTTGGTACTCGCGCAGCACGATCACCTCGCGGTACTCCGGCGAGAGTTCGCCCAGGAAGCGGTTCACGAGGTCGACCTGTTCGGCCTTGAGTAGGTGGCGGAACGGCGTCTCACGGCTGGGCGCTGGAGGCTCAGGCGCATGCTCGGGGAAAGGCCGAGTCCGGCCGCGCGTACGTAAATGGTTGAGGCATTGGTTGCGCGCGATCGTGAAGAGCCAGGACCGGAACGCTCCAGCGTTGAGGAGGCGATCGCGGTTTTCGTAGACCCGCAGAAACGTCTCCTGCATCACGTCCTCGGCGGCCTCTCGGTCGAGGAGCAGTTTGGCGCAGAAGCCGTAGACGGGAGCCTTGTAGCGGTTGTACAGGCTCACAAAGGCGAACTCATCGCCCTTCTGGAAGGCCTCGATGAGCGCGCGATCGTCGATGACGGCGGTGGCGCGGTGACCAGAGTGGGCGGTGTGTTCGGGGGGATCCGAGGAAGCTGACACGGCGGCAGGGGCAGGTGACGAGGCGCATGGGTGCCATACAAGGCGCGACGGGGAGACACGGCGTCCGAGCTGAAGTTGCTCGTCTCGCGAAGAAAAAACGAAGCCGCATGCATCTTCGTGTACGTTGGGTGCCCGCACCTGCGACTGAGAGCCTGCGCCCTGCTATCTTCTCGGCCCGCGTTCTCCCCCCTTTGCTTTTCCATTCCATGCCCACGTTGCACCTCCTCGGCACCGGCGCAGCGGTCTCGTCGCCGGATCGCACGGTCACCATGCTAGCCGTAGAGGACGGGCCAGAGGTGCACGTCATCGACTGTGGCGGCGATGTCGTCCAGCGGATGCTCCAGGCTGGACTCTTCGCCGACGACCTTCGCGCGCTCTATCTCACGCACGCCCACCCGGATCACATCGCCGGCTTTCCGCTCTTCCTGGAGAAAGTCTGGCTCATGGGTCGACGTGCTCCCATTCCGATCTACGGACCGGCCGACGCCCTCGATGCAGCGCGGCGCCTCTTTTCGGTGTTTGATACGGCAAGCTGGGACGGGCTACCGGAATGTGTCTGGTATCCGATCGTGATGGAGCCCCACACTCCAGTGCTGACTACGGGCCGCTTCCAAGTCACAGCAACGCCAACGGTGCACCCCCTTCCGACCACCGCCCTTCGCTTCGAGGCACGCCGGACAGGCACCTCTATGACCTACTCGTGCGATTCCGCACCGTCAGACCACATCTGCGACCTCGCTGCAGGTACCAGCCTCCTCGTCCACGAGGCTAACGGCACCGTCCCCGGGGTCCATTCATCCGCGGAGGAAGCGGCTGCTTGCGCGAAGAAGGCGGACGCCGAACGCCTCGTCCTCGTTCATCTGCCGCCCCAGGTCGAGGAGGCGACACTAGAGGCCAGCCGGGCGCTCGTTCCCGACCTCGAACTTGGCGTCGATGGCGCGCGCTACGAGTTTTAGGTCGTTGCTTTAGGATGTTGCAGGTAAGCCAAATAACTGCTCGGCGTTGTGCGTCGTCTGCCGCGCTATGTCCTCCATCGTGAGGCTACGTGCGTTCGCAAGATGCTCGGCGACAAGACGGACGTACGCTGGCTCGTTGCGCGTTCCCCGATGCGGCGTCGGCGCGAGGTATGGCCCGTCCGTCTCTAGCACGATTCGGTCCAGTGGCACGTCCGCAATGATCTCGGCCACGCCACCGTTCTTGAAGGTGAGCGTGCCCCCGATGCCCATGTGAAAGCCAAGGTCGAGCACGGCCTGGGTCAACCACAGCGGACCGCCGAAGCAGTGGAAGACGCCACGTAGCCGTTCGCCCTCGGGGTGGCTCCGCCGTACGTCGCGAAGGATCTCAACGAGATCGCGGGAGCACGCATCGCTCCCCCGTTGGTCGCGGTTGTGGAGCACCAGCGGCAAGTCAGCTTCGATGGCGAGACGTGCGTGACGGCGCAGGTAATCGTGCTGCTTGTCGTTGAACGAGCGGTCCCAGTAGTAATCGAGGCCGCTCTCTCCAATCGCGACAACGCGCGGGTCGTCTGCAAGCGCAGCCGCCGCCTCAAAGTCCTCGTCCGCAGCCTCCTTGACCTCGCTCGGGTGGATTCCCGTCATCGCGAAGACGGCACCTGGGTACGCGTCACAGAGCGCGAGCGCGTCGTGAATCGAAGGCACGTCGATGGCGGGCAGGAGCAGCCGCGCTACGCCCGCCTCGGCGGCACGCTCGACGACGGCGACCCGATCGCTTTCGTACTTCCGATGGTAGAGGTGGACGTGGGTGTCGATCAGCATGCGCCGTCAGTCGCTGAGGTTGGGAGCGTCCTGCGCGTCCACCGGGGCATGCTCAACGGACGTAGGCACCGCGATCGACTCGTCAAACGCGACCGGTAGGGCACGGCGCATCGCCTGGATCGTGGCGTCGACATCCGCTTCGGTGTGCGCGTCCGAGACGAAGTACGCCTCAAACTGGCTTGGGGCGAGATAGATGCCCTGCGCGAGCATCGCATGGAAGTAGCGGGCAAACGCAGCCGTGTCGCAGCGCTTCGCGCCGTCGTAGTCGATGACCTTCTCGTCCGTAAAGAAGAGGCCGTTCATCGAGCCGATGCGTGTCATGTAGAGATTGCGTCCGAGCTCGCGCAAAATGTTTGTGAGTCCATCGTGGATGGCCGCACTGGTCTGCGCGATCCGGTGATAGACGTCGAGGTCGTCGAGGATCTGGCGTAGCATCGCGTAGCCGGCATGCATGGCCAGTGGGTTGCCCGACAGCGTCCCCGCTTGGTAGACAGGGCCGGCTGGCGAGACATAGTCCATCAGGTCCTTTCGACCGCCATAGGCGCCCACCGGCAGGCCGCCGCCGATGATTTTGCCAAGCGTTGTGAGGTCGGGCCGTACGTCGTATAGCCACTGCGCGCCGCCAGGGGCGACGCGGAAGCCGGTCATGACCTCGTCAAAGATCAGGACGATATCGTGCCGGTCGCAGAGCGCTCGGAGCCCCTGCAGGAAGCCGGGCTCGGGCGGCACGCACCCCATATTTCCGGAGATGGGCTCTACGATGATCGCAGCGATTTCGCCTGGGTTGGCGTCGATGAGCGCCTGGACGGAGCCTAGGTCGTTGTACCGGGCAAGCAGCGTGTCTTGGGCATTGCCGGGTGTCACACCGGGCGAGTTGGGTTGCCCAAAGGTCATCGCGCCGGACCCGGCTTCGATGAGGAAGAAGTCGCCGTGGCCGTGGTAGTGGCCTGCGAACTTGATAAACTTCGGCCGCTCGGTGAAGCCGCGGGCCAGACGTACAGCGCTCATCGTTGCCTCCGTCCCAGAGTTGACGAAGCGCACCTTCTCAATGCTGGGGACGAGTTCCACGACGAGTTCGGCAAGCCGCACCTCGATGGCCGTCGGCGCGCCGAAGCTGGTCGAACGCGTCGCTGCATCCTGCACGGCGCGAATCACCGGCGGAAAGGCGTGTCCGTAGAGCATCGGTCCCCATGAGCCGACATAGTCGACGTAGGTGTTGCCGTCAGCGTCCCAGATCGTGGCACCGCTGGCACGCTCGAAGAACACCGGCGTACCGCCGACGCTCTTGAACGCGCGCACGGGCGAGTTCACACCGCCAGGGATGACCGTCTGTGCCTGGGCGTAGTGCTGGGCGCTAGCGGGGAGCGGGCGAACAACCGAGTTCGTAGGGCCTTGGGTGGTGATCACGGTCAAAGGGCGTGGTGGTCCTGCTGAAGTGAATGAAGCCCCTGGCTCACGCACGAACCCGGACGGCGTTTCGGCAATACGGCCCTCCGCCCTCGCCTTCTCAATTCTTCGTCTGCCAGTCCCGGGTCAGCCGATCACGTCGCGCTCGACTTTGCGGAAGATGCCTCGGACGACAGGTCCTTCGTCGTCCAGGTCCCGCTTCGGCGGCTCAGCGACTGCGAAGTCTGCGTCCTGCATGCGATAGGAGAGCCACGCTGGCGATATGTCCGCGCCGTCGCGCACGGCGATGATGACCCAGCCTCCTGGCTTGAGCACGCGCCGCGTCTCAGCAAGCGCATCGCTCAGCCGATTCGCTTCGATGGCATCGTAACTGCCGAGCGCAACCACCCAGTCGAAGAAGCTGTCGGGGTAGCCAAGGGCGCGGGGGCTAGCCGTGATTACACGGTCGCCGAGCGCTGGGTAGGTTCTCGCGACGGCTTGCTGAGCTCGCACGGCCGTTTCCGTATCGCTCATCGTGGCGTGTACGTCGAATCCGAGCGCGGCGAGTGCCTGCGATACGGCGCCGTCCCCACATTCCAGGTCGAGGATGCGGCTTCCTGGTGGTACCGCAGCGAGCGTCCGAAGCAGGTGGTCGGTCAGGCCAGACATGGACCGTCCTACGCGTTCTCGGTGCTGCGCACCGTCACCTCGTCCTTATCCGCCTGCGCCGACCAGTCGTGTGCTTCGGTGATACAGCGGCACTGGTGGCACCGAACGGTTCTGCACGCCTGCTTGAAGCGCGGCAGTTGCGGGATCGGCCTCGGCAGTGCCACAGGTGCGCCGTCGCCAGAGGGGTTCGGGGCCGTAACCTGCGCAGCCACGGATTCGGTGAGCGCTTCGATGAAGAGCGGGTGGGCGTTCAGGCCGCGCGTCACCTCATAGTGCTCGATGCCGAACTCCTCCGCCTCCTCGCGCACCTCGATGTCTAGCTCGAACGCCGTCTCGATGTGGTCTGTCACAAAGGCAACTGGGACCACGAGAACGGCTGTGTGACCTTGCTCGGCCAGCTCTTCGAGTTGGTCCGGCGTGCTGGGCGTGAGCCATTCGGCAGGACCGACCTTGCTCTGGAAGGCGACGTGGAAGGAGCGGCCTTGCTCGCGCTCAGCCTCGCGGTAGTTCATCACCTGCTGCACCGTCGAGTGGACGAGGCAGCAGTACGGGTCCCGGCGCTGCTTCATCTCCTTGACGGGCGTGCCGTGCGCCGAGAAGACGAGGTGCACCTGGTCACGGATGGCGCGTGGGAAGCGTTGCAGCCCTTCGTCGATGCGTTCGCTCAGCGCCTGAACGTACTTCGGGTGGGCGGCGTACTCGAAGACGAGCGAGGTCGGCCAGGCGGGAATCTCACCGGCGTCTTCGAGGGCCTTCCAGAAGATGAGCGAGGAGCCTGTGGTCGTCTTCGAGTACTGCGGATAAAGCGGTAGCAACACCACCTTCGTGACGCCGTCGCGCACCATCTGCGCACCTGCTTCCTCGGAGGTCGGCTTCCAGTAGCGCATGGCCGTGTAGCACCGGAACGTAGCGCCGGTAGCATCGCCAAAACGGTCGTTGAGGCGCTTCTCTAGCGCGATTCGCTGCTCCTCGGTGAGCCTGTTGATCGGCGACGACCCGCCGATGGATTCGTAGTCTTCCCCGACGATCTTGCTCCGCTTCGAGGCGATGAACTTGCTCAGCCAGTGCCGCGCAGCCCCCTTGAGCGGGATGTCGATGATGGCGGGGTCCATGAACAGGTTGTAGAGGAACGGCTCGACGTCGTCGAGCTTCATCGGTCCCCCGAGGTTCATCAGGACCACACCGACCACGTCGCCGTCCTCGATGGCGACGGGCTCCTGCGGATAGTACCCCCCCGTGACGAGTCGCTTATCGTAGCGGTAGACCTTGTTGAAGGCGCGGGGCGTCATGGCGTGCGGATGTGCTTGGTCGAGCGGGCAGCTTGAAGCACCAATCTCCGCCGACCGTTTCCTCAGGTCCGTTAAGGTTCGGGGGATACCTCCCAGGGCGCCCCGCCCCGACTCAAACGCCTCCGTTACGCAGCCGAGGGCTCGTCGCCGCCAAGCCAATCGTGGGGCTGGAAAAACGCGGACGCTTCTGCTTCGGGAGAACCTGGCTCGGGTGCCCACGCATAGTGCCACTGCGCACGCGGAGGCAGGCTCATCAGGATGCTTTCCGTCCGGCCATTCGTCTCCAAACCAAAGCGCGTTCCCCTGTCGTAGGCGAGGTTGAACTCAGCATAGCGCCCGCGACGAATCTCCTGGAAGGTCTGCTCACGCTCTGTGAAGGGCTGGTCTTTGCGCCGCTCCACGATGGGTGCGTAAGCGTCGAGCACCACGTGACCGGCGTCGTCAACGAACGCGAAGGCCGCCGTTGAATCGTCGCGCAGGTAGTCGAAGAAGATGCCGCCGACGCCTCGCGCCTCGTTGCGGTGTGGCAGGTGGAAGTAGTCGTCACACTTCGCTTTGAACCCTGCGTAGTCGGCCACGCCAGGGTGCCGGTCGCACACGTCCCTCCAGACCGTGTGGAAGTGCACCACGTCGTCCAGCACTGGGAAGTACGACGTAAGGTCAGCGCCCCCGCCGAACCATTCGTCATCGGGATTGGCCAGGTCGTCGCCCAGGGCGAAGTAGCGGAAGTTGAAGTGCACCGTCGGGACATGGGGGTTGCGAGGGTGCATTACCGACGAGATGCCAGTAGCGAAGAACGGCTTCGTCTCCACGCCGAAGGCACGAGCCATGCGTTCGGGCAAGGTGCCATGCACCGCCGACACGTTGACGCCGCCCTTCTCGAACACGGGGCCGCCTTCGATGACGCGGGCCTCTCCCCCTCCGCCACCGGGTCGCTCCCACGCATCGCGGCCAAACGTTGCAGTGCCATCGAGCTGTTCAAGGCCTGCGCAGATGGTCGTCTGCAACTGCTGGCACAGCGCGAGCATACGTGCCGCGAAGGAATCCGGAGGGGTATGTGACGGAAGGGTCAGCATGACGCTTAGCCAGTGGTCGATCGCGAGAGTTCGTGGATAGCTCGGACGTAGGCGATGGCGTGGTCCGGATTGTGGTTTGGCAGCATGCCGTGCCCCAGGTTGCCGATCAGGCCCGTGAGCTGGCCCTCAGCGTCACGGAATCCATCGAGCATGGTGCCAGTCAGCGCCCGGATCGTGTCGGGCGACGCGTACAGGGCGGCATTATCGAGGTTGCCCTGCACAGCCGCGCGCTTCGCAACGATGGCCCGCGCAGCAGCGGGCATCACCGTCTCGTCGAGGCCGACGACGTCGTAGTCCGTGGCCGCGAGGGCATCGAGCGCGTAATGCGCGCCTCGTGCGAACACCACCAGCGGCACGGAGGGCACGCGGGCTTTGAGGCGCTCAGCGATCTGGGCGAGGTACGGATAGCCGAAGCTCGCGAAGGCCGACGGAGTAAGCGCTCCGGCGTGCGAGTCGAACACCTGGAGCGCCTGCGCGCCCGCGCCAACCTGGGCCACTAGGTAGTCCACGATCACGTCGGTGAGTAAATGCAGCAGCCTATGGCTTGCGTCTGGGTCGGCGTAGAGCCATGCCTTCGCCTTGGCGTAGTTCTTCGACCCGCCCCCTTCGATCATGTAGGCCATGAGCGTCCACGGTGCCCCGGTAAAGCCGAAGAGTGGGACGGCTCCGCCAATCTCGCGACGGGTGAGCGTGAGCGCGTCAAAGACGTAGCCGAGCGCGTCCCGTACGTCAGGCCTTCGTAGCTGGTCGAGGTCGGCTGGCTGATCAAGCGGGGCCGGGAAGTGCGGCCCCTTGCCTTTCACCATCTGCACCTCCATGCCAAGGGCTTGCGGCACGACAAGGATGTCCGAGAAGATGATCGAGGCGTCAAGCGGGGCGTCGGCGGCGTGGAAGCGGCGCAATGGCTGGAGCGTGACTTCGCAGGCCAGCTCTGGAGTCCGGCAGACCGTGAAAAAGTCGTGCTTGGCGCGCACCGCGCGGAATTCCGGGAGGTACCGGCCCGCTTGCCGCATCAGCCACACCGGGACGTGGTCGACCGGCTCCTGGCGCGCGGCCCTAAGCAAGCGGTCGTTGCGCAGCGGCGGGAAGTCGTGTGCAGCAAACGTGGCGACGGTGGCGGATGCGTCAGACATGGAGTCGGGTCGAGGGGAAGAGCGAGGCCATTGCGGCCGCGAGTGCCGCGGGCGTGGGGGCCGCGGCTGTGACATGCGGCGGCACACCGACTGCGGCAAGCGCGGCGGCCGTGGTGGGTCCAATTGCGGCGTGCTTGAGGCTGTTCCAGCGTGCGAGTTCGGCTGGGGAGGCTTCCGCGAACACCGCCGTTACGCCCGATGGGCTAAACCAAGCTGCTACGTTGAAGTCGCCCGGGGCGATGTCGGGCGGGCGTGCCTCGGTTCGATAGGCCGTGATCTCATGCAAGGCCAGTCCAGCAGCGCTGAGCCGCTTTGGCAGCACTTCCCGGCGCCGATCGCCGCACAGGAAAACGAGAGGGGGCTCACGCTGCCCAGCGGAATGCTGAACAATCAAGTCGGCCAGCGCTGCCGCATTGCCCGACTCGGCACCGACGACGCGGAAGCCTAAGCCTGCAGCAGCCATGCGGGTCGTGTCGCCTACGGCGTACGCCTTGGTCTCGGGATCAGCGCGGCAACCGTTGCGCTCCGAGACCAAGGCGTACGCCTTCACCGCGCGCGGACTGGTGAATACCCAGGCTGCCTTGCCGCGCTCTTGCATTGCAGCATCAATAAGGTTCTGGTTGACGAAGTGAAAACGCAAGAGAGGGCGTGTAGTCGCCACCAGCCCGATGGCATTGAGCGCCGCTTCGTAGCGGTCCGGTGGGTGCTCGTCGCGCGATCGAAGCAGGAGGACGTGGGGGCGGGACTCGGCGCTCACGCGACATCAGCGCGAATGGCGCTGAGCACCTCCCGGGCACCTCTTGCGAGGAGTTCGTCGGCGAGGGCCTGCGCCAGGGTCACGGCTTGAGAAGGCGTCCCGGTCTGCTCGCCACGAAAGACCTGCCGACCATCGATGCTGGCGACGACGCCTTCGATGGTGAACGTGCTCCCTGTCTCGAGGCGTGCATATCCGCCGATGGGGACTTGACACCCGCCTTCGAGTCGACGCATGAATGCCCGCTCGGCAAGCGCAACGGTGCGGGTAGCGTCATCGTCGAGAAGCCGACTGAGTAGGGCCGCCGCGTTAGCGTTTTCCTCTGTGCAGACGACTCCCAGCGCACCCTGCCCTACGGCGGGGACCATGATCTGAGGCGCAATCCGCTCTCGAATCTGATCGTCGAAGCCGAGGCGCTGCAGGCCAGCCGCTGCCAGGATCACTCCGTGCCATCCCCCATCACCGGGTACGCCACTGTCCGCCAGCGCCGCGAGACGGGTCGGGACGTTGCCCCGCACCGACACCGTGCGTAGATCCGGGCGCCACGCGAGAAGCTGAGCTTGCCGCCGCAGCGAAGACGTCGCGATGATGGCTCCAGCAGGTAGATCTGCGAGCGTCCCGTCGTAGGCGGGGTGAGCAACGAACGCATCCCAGGGCTCGGCCCGGGCGGACACCGCCGCGATGCGCAGCCCCTCGGGCAGCACCGTCGGGAGGTCCTTCAATGAATGCACCGCCACATCGATCCTGCCGTCGAGCAGGGCCTCATCCAGTTCCTTCGTGAAGAGCCCGGGGTCACCAATCGCCGAGAGCGGCACGTCTAGCACCCGGTCGCCCTGGGTGCGGATCACCACGATCTCGACCTCACGACCTGCGGCGCGGAGCCGCGCCGCCACATGGTCGGCCTGCCAACGGGCTAGCTTACTGCCGCGCGTTCCGATGCGCATCGACGGGGAGAGGGTCTGAGGAGACAGAGTGGGGAAGGTCGTGCCCGAAGGGACACCGCGCGGGAGCTTCAGGGCCGCTTCCAGGTGGCACAGCGACTCCCGCGGAGGGGTCGGCCCCTTCTTCCTTGAGTCCAGGACCATTCAGCGGCATCGCACTGATGTCCGGTTCCAGAGGATAGCCCGGCTGGGAGAAAATAGTCGCGAGGGCCTTCACCCCGCGCACAAAGTCGAGGGACTCGGGATCCGTTGCCTTGAGCCGGACGACTGGGACCGCGAGCAGCTTTTGCATGATCGATTTGGTGAGCCGCTCGACATCGGCGCGGGCCACCTTGGGAATGCGATGGGCGTGGCGTTCGATTTCTTGCTTCCGGATCGCGTCGAAGGTGGACCGGATCGCCTGGATCGTGGGCTGCAGGGCTTGCTGATGGAAGAACCAGGTCACATACTCGGCGAGGCTCTGCTCGACGATGGCTTCAGCCTCTGGGATCGCGCTGCGCCGTGCGGCCGCGGTGGCTTCGACCTCGCGGTTCAGCGTGTCGAGGTCGAGCACTGTGTAGCCCGGCAGCTCGTCCACCAACCGATCCACGTTGCGAGGTACAGCGATGTCGATCACGAGCGCGGGGTCGTCCGCAGCACGCTCGGGAAGCTTCTCGGCATGAACGACGGGAGTGCTTGCTCCGGATGCAACCAGCACGATATCGGACGCACCGATGGCTCTGTGGCGCTCGTTCCATTCGACGACCGCGCCGCCGTGATGCTCAGCTGCGATCCGAGCACGGGCTGCTGATCGGTTGGAGATTGCCAGGTGGCCCAGCTCGAAGGTCGACAAGGCACTCAGCGCGGCCCTGCCCATCTGTCCGGCACCGAGCAGGAGCACGCGATGGCCGTCCAGACTTCCTCCCGGCACTCGAGCACGCGCGACGGCGACGGCCAGGCTCGACACGGACGCCGCGCCCTGTGCCAGCCCCGTCTCAGTGCGCACTCGCTTAGCGACGTGAAACGCCTCGTGCATCAGCCGATGCAGCACGGGACCTACAGTCTCAGCCCCAACGGCGTGGCGATAGGCTTCTTTGGACTGATGCAGGATCTGAGCGTCGCCGATCACCAGCGAACGCAGCCCGGACGTAACGCCGAACACGTGCCGAATGGCTGCCTCGTCCTCGTAGCTGAACGCGTGGCGCTCCGGCCACGGCTGACCGCTCTTGGCTTCCAGTGCCGCCAGTACGGCTGCCTTGTCTCCGTCCTGCCCATGGATGATCGCTTCTGTTCGATTGCACGTGGACAGGAGCACGACTTCCGCGCCAGAGGAGAGCGCTAAGCTCCCATAGAGGTCCTCGATGGCGTCCCCGTCGAGGGCGAAGGCTTCGCGGACTTCGGTGGTTGCCTGGTCGTGATTAAGCCCGACGGCGTGCAGCGTCATCTACAAGGTATTGAGGTCAGCGTAAAGGAGAATAGGTACGAGAAGCTGTACCTGGAGATTTAAATCATCCATGAAGGATACTGGAAGAGCATGTCCAGCGCCGTACGATGCCGGAGGGTTGTCGTTAGGATGCCGCTACGATGACTCCGAGGTAGGTTCTGAACGGACGGGCAAGCACAAGAGCAAGCGCGTGCTCCGATGCGCGCCTCTCCTCCTCCCGGGCGATTTCGAGACGCTGTCGCACCGCTCCAGGCCCAATTGGCTCGCCCCGCTCTTCCTCCCACGCGTCCAGTTCCGCGAGCGCCGCCTCTACGGCTTCGAGGGTATCCAAACGCGTGCATGCTTGGAAGAGCAGTCGGGTCTCGGGGCTCTCCGGCAAGTCGTGCGCGCGGAACGTGTGCTGCAACGCTGTGACGACACCCTGGAGTGCATGCCTGCGCGCACTTATTGCTCGCCGTTCTTCCACTTCGCTCGACACGACCACCCGTTCGTACTGACGCCACACCATAGAGGCGAGCACGTGACGTAGGTGCGTTTCATTCGAATGGGAGGCCGACCCGTCGGGTTCAGCGACAGCTTCGAGGAGTTCATCGAGGGGCACCGTTTCCTTTCGGTCGTGTTCGTACGCAGGGGGCGAAAGGGGTCGGAGCGCTGCTTTGACCGCAGCCTTTCTCATCTCTATGAGCGCTCGCGTTCCACCCAGCACATGTACGTCGTCGTCGTCATGCTCTGGCACGAATTCTGGCAAGAGGAGCAGCATCACATCGTACGACCGCATGCGGAGGTACCTCATGCGCTTCGCCGCGACAGCTTCAGACAACGCTGTTTGCGCTTGATTCAAGTAGGGCGCGTAGCACGAAACCAGCCCCCCGATCCGGTCTAGTATGCCGAGGAGCTCTGCCGTCAGGCTCGCATCGTCTTGGGAGGTGCCCCACCGATCGTGTGCTTCGCGCCAGGCTTGGTGCGCGTCTTGAAAGTCGAAGGCGATGCAGTCCGCGAGCCGCTCAAAAGACGGTGCCGCTCCCGTCGGCTCGCCCGCTTCTCTCACACCGTTGCGCCCTTTAGCGATGTCAGCGTCTGGTGTGCGTGCAGCTTGGAGCACCTCGTCGGCGCCGTACTCGGAGCGGGCACCCGTTCTCGTGGGTTGAGCAGAGGCAACCTGGGCCGTACTCCGGGCTCGTCGTCGTGTCACGACACGTGCAACGCGGCGGAGCACACCCCCCCGCCCGCCGCGCACTTCGCTCCCTCCTTCGACCATGCGACCCTCCGTTTCGGTACCGACGGGTGCCTGCGGCCCCAGCAACCCAGCTGGATATGCGTTAGCGACGACGCGGTGCTCTCTAGCGGGCGCAACTCCTTCTCGATCCTTCGTCGCTGCTCCGCCTCCACGCTCCTCTGCTTCTTCGCTAGGTGGCGTGGCAGGCAACGAACCAGCGGGACGAGCGGCGTCATCCAGGATGATCTCTGCCTGCGTATAGGGCCTTAGATCCGTTGGAGAGGCATGGCCTTCTTCGAAGAGGCCCATCCGGTTTCTGCGGAAGCGCTCGACCCAATGGCGTACCCGCTCGCTTTCCATGCCCACCTCGCGGGCAACCGCCGACGCGGAGCGACGAGACGCGAAGGCCATCAGCGCTCTCGCCCTTCGCGATGCCACCGGAGACGAGCCATCCGCAATCGCCTGCAGCGCACGACGCTCGCGAGGCGTAAAGAGGAGCGGAGCCGTCTGTGCTTGACTGAGGCGTTCGACCACCGACGAGAACCGATCGGGGTCGATTGGTACGAGCCCGTAGGCCTGCAGCATGGCGTCTAGTGCTCCCGCCGTCCGCGACACATCCGCGAGCGCACCACCGACGTGCACTTTCACCTCGCGGGCGATGTCGAAATCACGCGCCCACTCGTAGCGCACCTCATCCAGCACGATCGTCGCAACAGGCCTTCCCTCCAGTGTGAGCCCGCGCGGCGTGCGGTCGATGCACGCCCGCGCATGCAAGTCGAGGGGGGCGTCCCCGACGAGGGCTCCCAGCGCCGACCTCAGCGCGCCGGCAGCCAGGTCGTGGAGCGCCAGCGGGAGCGGGAGCGCACCCGGAAGACTCTGCCGGTGGGATGCTCCGCGCTGTCCAAGGGGGGCACCGAGAGGACGGAGCCGCCCGAAGAAGGCCCCATCATGTTGACGGAGTCGCAGCGCGAACCCGTGTTCCACGAGGCGAAAGGACTCCGTGTCGAGGAAGAGGTCGACGAGCGTCTGCGGGGCGTCGGGTGCCACCTCAAATCCTGCGATCCGCTGCACCCGCATCAGCTCTGCGACGATGCCCACATCGTGCGCGTGGTAGCGGAGCAGCATCGGTGGCGGTCGCGGGGTGCTGGGGAAAAACCTCTCAACAAGTATACGAAGTGCGCCGCAACTCGGCTGTGCTTTTCTCACGGAGCCGGTGCCTGCCAGACGACATCGAGCACGTCGGCCTCGCCGTGTAAGTAGCGTCCGCTGGCCATCAACACGGTCCTTCGCTCGC
>JBCBEX010000102.1:0-14600 GCA_038528235.1 Bacteroidota bacterium | reverse complement strand
TGGGGTCCGCCTCAGGCTCGACGTGTGGCCTCACGAGAGCCTCGTAGCTCTGTCGATTTACCGAGAAGGGGTAGAGCAAGTCATCGTTACGTTCTGGTTCTACGTGTTGGACCGAATCCGGCAGGTCCAGCACAAATCGGAAAGTTGTCTCCTATTCGAGAGGGTAGTGCTCCTTACGGGACCGAATCCCCTTGATGAGGATGAACTGAAGCATGTCAAGGCAGAGTTGTCGCTTCGGCTTCAGGCCCGGCCTCATGTACAGGTTGCCTTCGTGTGATGGGAGTAGGCTTTGTGCAGGCCGCGTGAAGCCGGAGGGATGGTCCTGCCACGGATGCACCCGGGCACAGGGTTTGGCGTATACCGGCTCGTCAAGTCATTCCCACCAACCGCTGCCAGAACGGCAGTTCGGCCATGACCACCAACGCTTTTCGCACGGCGGCGCTGATGGCGGCGCTCATCACCCTCTTTGCCCTCATCGGGCAGGCGCTCGGCGGCAGCCAGGGCCTCATCATCGCGTTCGTCTTCGCCGTCGGGATGAACTTCTTCAGCTACTGGTTCTCGGACAAGATCGTGCTGAAGATGTACAAGGGTCGCGAGGTCACGCGCGACGAGGCCCCGGAGCTCTACGACATGGTAGACCGGCTGCGGCAGCGCGCCGACCTCCCCATGCCGAAGGTCTACATCACGCCCAGCGACCAGCCCAACGCCTTCGCCACGGGCCGCAACCCGTCCAACGCCGCCGTCGCCGTAACGAACGGCATCGTGCGGATGCTCACCAAGGAGGAACTCGAAGGCGTGATCGCGCACGAACTCGCGCACATCAAGAACCGCGACATCCTCACGTCCACCATCGCGGCGACGGTCGCCTCGGCGATCACGCTGCTGGCGCGCTTTGCCATCTTCATCCCGGTGGGCCGCGACAACAACGGCGGCGGGCTCCAAGCGCTGCTGATGCTCATCCTCGCGCCCATCGCGGCGATGCTGATCCAGATGGCGATCTCGCGCGCTCGTGAGTTCGCCGCCGACGCCACCGGTGCCGACATCGCGGGCACGCCGCACGGCCTCGCGGGGGCCCTCGCCAAGCTAGAGCGTGGGGCTGCGGCGGTTCCGGCGGACGCCAATCCGAGCACAGCGCACATGTTCATCGTCAACCCGCTCGCAGGGCGCATGGGCGGCTTCCGCAACCTCTTCGCCACGCACCCGCCCACGCAGGACCGCATCGAGCGGCTGATGGCGCGGTAGAACGAGAGGCCTACAGCCGTCGGCTTTCGGCATTGCAGATAAGCACAGCGCCCGGCTTCCAACGTGGAGGCCGGGCGCTTCTGTATCGAAAGTGCACGTCGCTGGCCGAAAGCCGAACACCGTCGGCCCACCTAAAACATCTTCGGCGGCTCGTTGGTCTTCTCGGCCTCCTGGACGTGGCGCTGGAATTCCTCATCGTTCCAGCCCTGGTAGATCGACACCGTGGCGAAGAGCGCCATGGCGAAGGCGAGCACGAGGAAGGCGAGGACGAACAGGCGGTTCTGCTTGCGGTTGAGCGGCATCGTCTGCACAGGCTAATGAGAATGGCGGGGCGTAAACGAGCACTTGGGCAACGCGTTCGCCCTCGCCCAGCGGATTCGCAGACCCTCCGCTAAGTGACGATCGGCGGCGGCTACCTCGCAGGCGATGGGGCAGCCTACCTCGCCTGGAGACTCGCTAGGAGGCCCCATGGATGCCCCAGTAGCGGACGAGCGCCTTCACGTAGGTGAGCGTCTGTTCGAGGTTCTGGACCGTGTTCCACTCGAACACGCTGTGGAAGTCGTGCCCGCCCGTGAACAGGTTCGGCGTGGGGATGCCCTGCTCGGAGAGGCGTGCGCCGTCGGTGCCGCCCCGGATGAGCTTCAACTCGGGCTCGATGCCGACCGTGCGCGCGGCGTCGAGCGCGAAGGCGATGGTGCGCGGGTCGGTCTCCTCGATGTACGACCGCATGTTGCGGTACTGGTCTTGGATCGTGACGGTGATGCGCGAGCCGGGGTAGCGCACGCGGAGGCGGTCGGCCTGCTCGCGCAGGAGCCGCTTGCGGCGCGCCATGCCGTCGTCGTCGAAGTCGCGCAGCATCAGCCGGGCCTCGGCTTCGGCGGTTGAGGACTCTGCGAGGCGGTGCGCGTAGAAGTAGCCCTCGCGCCCGTGCGTGGTCGCGGGCGTCTCGTCGCTCGGCAGGGCCGCGATGAGCTCGCTCAGGATCTCGACCGCGTTGATCATCACGTCCTTTGCATAGCCGGGGTGCACCGTCACGCCCTCGATGCGGACCACGGCCTCGGCGGCGTTGAACGTCTCGGCATAGATCCCGCCGACCGCCCCGCCGTCTACGGTGTAGGCCACGTCGGCGCCGAAGCGGTCCAGTTCGAGCTGCTCGACGCCGCGGCCGACCTCCTCGTCTACGGTGAAGAGGACGCGCACGGGTGGGCGCGGCCCCTCGCCTCCATGCCCGTTTAGGAAGTCGGCGACGACCTGCATGATGACCGCCACGCCCGCCTTGTCGTCCGACCCGAGGAGCGTCGTGCCGTCGCTGGTGAGAAGGTCGTGCCCGAGGTGGGCACGGAGGGCAGGCTGTCGTGCCGGGTCGAGCGTGACCGAGGCGTCGCCGGGGAGCGGCAGGACGCCGCCCTGGTAGTTGCGGTGGAGCACCGGGTGGACGCCGTCGCCGGGCGCGTCGGGCGAGGTGTCCACGTGGGCGATGAGCCCGAGCGTGGGCAGCCCCTCGGCCTGGATGCCGGGCAGCGTGGCGTAGACGTAGCCGTGGTCGTCCATCTCGATGTCGTCGAGGCCAAGCAGGCGCAGCTCCGCGGCCAGGATCCGTGCGAGGTCCTTCTGGCAGAGGGTCGACGGCGTGGCGCTGCTATCGGGGTCAGAGGTGGTGTGCACCTGCACGTAGCGCCAGAAGCGAGCCGCCACGGGGGGCAGGTCGTCGGGCACGGGCACAGGCGGGACGTGGGGCAGGACGTCGTCCGTCGAAGAGGTGCGCATCGAAGAGGCGAGTAGCAGAGAGGCAAAGAGAGGTGCATAAGGTGAACGCGCCGCTGCTCGAATAGTCCCCCGGCCCTCGCTTTGGGTTCGACTGCGTCCGATTTGAGGCGCGCCAAACGGCCGAGGAGGATATATTCCCGTCGCACGCGCGTCGGGCTGTCCTGGCCCATCCCCACCGGCTCCGCTCTCCTAGCTCTGTGACCACCTCCCGCCCCGATTCCGCCGACCGCCCGTCCGGGGCGGCGCTCCGCCGCGCGATCCTCGACGAGGCCCGCCGCCTGCTCCTCGCCGACGGCTACGCGACCCTCTCGATGCGCAAGATCGCGCTCGCCGTCGGGTGCAGCGCCACGAGCATCTACCTCCACTTCGACAGCAAGGACGCCCTCGTCCACACGCTCATCGACGAGGGCATGACGAGGCTGCACGCGGAGCTGGAACAGGCCGAGCGGGCGCACGCCGACCCCGTCGACCGGCTCCTCGCCATGGCGCGGGCCTACGTGGACTTCGGGCTCAGCAACCCGGAGTACTACGAGGTGATGTTCCTGCTGCGCCCTGACCAGATGGCGCGCTACCCGGCGGAGAACTACCGCCGCGCGCGGCGCAACCTCGGCCTCTTCGCCGAGGCGCTCGAAGCCGGGGCCGCCGCTCGGCTGCTCGATGTCGAGCGGCCCGAGGTGGCCTCGTCCGTGCTCTGGGCGACGCTCCACGGGGCCGTCTCCCTCGCGATGGCGCACCGGCTCGATGTCAAGATCCCCCTGGAGGCCTATGTGGAAGAGACGGTGCAGCGGGCCGTGCACGCCTTCCGGCGCGCGGCCGTCGTCGCCGGGCAGGGGCCGTGACTCTTTGAGCGTGAACGCTGTTAAGGGGTCAGGCTGAGTCCCCCTGAAACTGCTACGCCGTAAGCGCTTTCGATAGGGTGGTTCATCGTATCTTAAACGACTGCGCTAGGGCCGTTGTCAGGGTCCGGCGCCCACCATTGCTCACCTAAGACATTTCCCCACCTATGGCACTTCAGATCCACACCGCCCCCCCGAACAGCCGCGGCAAGGTCATCCTGGGCCGCAGCCTGCCGTCGCTCCTCGACGACGCGGTGGCGAAGTACCCCAACCCGAAGGGCTTCAACCAGCCAGCTGGCTCTGGCTGGACGACGCTCTCCAACGCCCAGTTCCGCGACCAGGTCAACGTGCTCGCGCTCGCGCTGCTCGGCCTCGACGGGATCGACTCGGGCGACAAGGTGGCCTACTACATGGAGAGCGATCTCCATTTCGCCCGCGCGGACTTCGCCTGCACCGTCGCGAGCATCGTCAACGTGCCGATCTACCTGACGAACCCGGCCGAGACGACCGCCTACGTCATCAACCACTCCGAGTCGAAGGCGATCTACGTCTCCAACGACGAGCTGCTGGAGCGCCTCGCGCCCGTCCTCAAGGACACGCCCGCAATCAAGTATGTCATCCTCGCCGAGGGCACCGGCGCCAGCGCGAGCGACCTGCCAAGCGGCGTGACGTTCCTCATGCAGGACGATCTGATGGCGAAGGGCGAGGCCTTGCTCGCAGCCGACGCCGAGGCCCCGCAGCGCCTCCGCGACGCCATCGACCCGAAGAGCCTCGCGACGATCATCTATACCTCGGGCACGACCGGCACGCCCAAGGGCGTCATGCTCTCGCACGAGAACATCTCGTCGAACGTCTACGCCGCGTTCAACGGCTTCTACACGCTGCAGCACCAGGAGGAGAACGCGCTCACGTTCCTCCCGATGACGCACATCTACGCGCGGATGCTCTCGTTCGCCTGCGTCGCCTGGGGCCAGTCGATCTACTACTCAAACCCGGACCTGCTCATCGGTCACCTGCCGGAGGTGCGCCCAACGATGTTCGCCACGGTTCCGCGCGTGCTGGAGAAGGTCTACGACAAGGTGCTCGTGGGCGTCGAGTCGAGCACGGGCCTGAAGCACAAGATCGGCTCGTGGGCGATGGAGCTCGCCAAGAACTTCGAGGCGGGCAGCCAGCCCGGCTTCACGCACGGCATCGCCGACAAGCTCGTCTACTCGAAGCTGCGCGAGAAGCTCGGCCTCACGCGCACGAAGGTCGTTTCGGTCGGCGGCGCGGCGCTCCGGAAGGACCTCGCCAACGCCTTCGCGGCCTTCGGCGTGCCGACCTACCAGGGCTACGGCCTCACTGAGACGAGCCCCGTGATCGCAACCGAGGTGCCGGGTAGCGCCAAAGCCGGTACCGTCGGGCCGCCTATCGTGGGCATCGAGGTCGCCATCGCCGAGGACGGCGAGATTCTCACGCGCGGGCCGCACGTGATGCAGGGCTACTACAAGGCTCCGGACAAGACCGCCGAGGTCATCGACGACGACGGCTGGTTCCACACCGGCGACATCGGCGAGTTCTCGCCCGAGGGCTACCTCCGCATCACCGACCGCAAGAAGTCGCTCTTCAAGCTCTCGACGGGCAAGTACGTCATGCCGACGCCCATCGAGTCGAAGCTGCTCAAGGACCCGCTCATCGAGCAGGCCGTGGTGCTCGGCTCGGGCTACAAGTACTGCACGGCGCTCATCTTCCCCGGCGCCGAGGCGCTCCCCGGCTGGGCCGAGCGCAACGGCCTCGGCGGCAAGTCGATGGCCGAGCTCGTGGAGCACCCGAAGGTGCTGGCCAAGTTCGAGGAGTTGGTCGCCGAGGCCAACCGCGAGGTGCCGGAGAAGTGGAGCCAGGTCAAGCGCTTCAAGCTCATCCCCGGCACGATGACTGTCGAGAACGAGCTCCTCACGCCGACCATGAAGGTCAAGCGCGGCAAGGTCCACAAGGCCTACGAGGCGGAGATCGACTCGATGTACGAGGCGGCAGCCGTCGCCTAGATCGGTCGTCCATCCCACGTCCAGCGGGGCGGTTCGCACAGCGCGAGCCGCCTCGTTCGTTTGTGGACGCGGCACGCGGCGTGTAGCTTCGGCGTCCTAACCTGCTACGCCCCACCGTACCTGCCCGCATGCCCTCCCTCGTGCGCGTCCTCGTTGCGCTTGCTTTCGTTGTCGCCCTTGCTGCCCCCGCCGTCCAGGCGCAGCCCGCCGACTGGGGCGAGATCCCCGACACGCACGCCGATCTCACCGTCTACGCCGCCGATTCGTCCGCGTCCGCGGTCGTTCTCTTCGATGTCGGCATGATGACACTAGACCGCGGCGTCGAGTTCGAACGTCACCGCCGCGTCAAGCTCTTCTCGGAAGCGGGCTACGAGCACGCGACGGTGAGCTTCTTCGTCTACGCCCGCGATCGGGTGCAGTACGCAGAGGATATCGCGGCGCAAACCTTCGTGCCTGACGGGATGGGCGGGTATCGCCACGTCGAGATGGACGACGATACCGTGTTTCAGGAACGCGTCGGAGACACCTACCAGCGGGTCACCTTCACGCTGCCTGCGTTGGAGCCGGGAGCCATCTTCGAGTATCGCTACCGCACTGATTCCGAGGCGATCAACCTGCTGCCAACGTGGCGCTTCCAGGACGACATCCCCACCATCCATAGCGAGATCGAGGTCCGCTCGATGACGCGACGGTCCTACGCCGCCCAGACCCAGGGCGCTGCGCCGTACGATGTCGAAGAGTCGGGGACGCGGCGCTCGTATGACGGTAGGCAGGGCTACAATCGATGGGTCCGCACTGACGTCCCAGCATTTCGCGAGGAGCCCTTCATGGCAGCGCGGCAGGACTACATCTACAAGCTAGAGTTCCTCATGGGCGACGGGGGGGCCGAGCGGTGGCGCGCGCTGGCTGAATACCTCCACGAACGCGATCGCTTCGGAGGAGAACTGCGGTCGACACGCCAGGTGCGGGAGCTGGTGGACGAAGCAACGCAAGGACACACAGAGCCGTTGGCGCGCGCCCGGGCGATCCACGACTATGTCCGCCGTACCTACGAGCACAACGGCTGGCGCGGCATCTGGACCAGCAGACGTGCCGGCGAACTACTGGAGACGCGTCGCGGAGGCGTGGCTTCCATCAACCTGCTCCTCACGCAGCTCCTCCGCGAGGCCGACCTGGAGGCATATCCGGCTCTCGTTGCGACGCGTGGCTTCGGGCGGATGCGTCCCTACATCGCGACGCTGAGCCAGTTCAACTACGTCGTCACGCGGCTGACCCTGCCTGACACGACCCTGTGGCTCGATGCTACCGATCCGTTGCTTCCCTTTGGGATGTTGCCTCGGCAGGCTCGGCGCGGTAAGGCCTGGGTGGTGGACGAGGATCGTCCCGAGTGGGTGCCTGTCACCGTACCCATGCGGGCTACAGAGGCGCTCACGGTCGATGCCCACCTCAGCGGGACAGGTGCGCTCACCAGCCACCTCCGTTTCCGCGCTGAGGGCTACGAAGCCCTGGATGCCCGCACGGCGATCCGCGAAGGAGGTCTTCGCTCGTTCGTAGAAGCGCTCGCGCAGGGGCTCCCCGGTGCCACCATTGACAGCAGCCGCGTTGTCCACCTCGACGAACCCGAGCAGCCGTTGGAGATCTACGCGACGGTTCGTGCCGAGGGCTACGCGCAGACGGCGGATGACCTGCTCTTCTTCAACCCCGTTGTGCTTCAACGGCAAGGAGCATCGCCCTTCCGCTCGCCTGAGCGGACCTACCCTGTCGATTTCGGCGACACGACCGAGAAGCGGCTCACGGTGCAGGTCCACCTGCCGGAGGGCTACGTCGTCGACGAGATGCCCGAGGCGACCGCCTTCCGCATGCCTGGCGGGGGGCTGCACTACACCTGCCGCCTCACCGCGGGCGACGGGCGGCTGCTTGTGCGCCGCAAGGCCACGCGTGAGGTGACGCGCATCGAGACCGACGCCTACCCCGACCTGCGCGCATTCTACGACCGGGTCGCCGCCGCCGAGGAGGGTATGGTCGTGCTGCGTCGCACCCCAGACGGTGGCTAGCGGCGATCCCGAACGAGGTTGAATTTCCGCAGACAGGGATGTAGCTTCGCGGCCCCTAACGCGCCTTTTCGGTGCGAGGCATCAGGGTTTCCCCTTCATCACCCCCGCTCCCATGCGCTGCTTCGCTGCGCCGCTCCTGCTAGCGGCCGTCCTCGCTCTTTCCTCCACCCTCGCTCCCGCGATCGCCCAGCCGGCCCGCTGGGGTGACCTCGAAGACGCACACACCGCGCTCGAGGTCTACGCCGAGGACAGCAGCGCCGCCGCCGTGGTGCTCTTCGACGTGGGCGAGGCGCGCATCACCGATCGGTTCGACGTCGAGCTGGAGCGACACCGCCGCGTCAAGCTCTTCACCGAGGCGGGCTACGACCAGGCGACCATCTCCATCGTCACGTTCCGCGACTCTGAGGACGTCAGCGGCGTGCGCGGGCAGACGTTCGTGCCCGACGGGGAAGGCGGCTACCGGCGCGTCAAGATGGACCGGGACGCCGTCTTCCGCGAGCGCGTTGGCGACAGCCGCGAGCGCATCACCTTCACGCTCCCCGCCCTCGCCCCGGGCGCCATCTTCGAGTACCGCTACCGCATCAACACGGAGAGCTTGCTCCTCTTCCCCACGTGGTACTTCCAGGACGACGTGCCGGTCCTCCACAGCGAGTTCGAGGCGGTCATCCCTCGGTCTTTCAATTATGTCCGCGCCAGCCAGGGCACGCTCCCCTTCGACGTGCAGACAGACGAGCGGGTCAATCGGTTTGGCATCGATGCCATCAAATATCGCTGGGTGCGCACGGACGTGCCTGCCCTCCGCGAGGAGCCGTTCGTGACCACGCTGGAAGACTACATCCACAAGATCGAATTCCAACTGGCCGAATACAGCGTGCCAGGCTACGGCGTCGAGAAGGTGCTCGACACGTGGGAGACGCTAGCCGACGACCTGGACGGCCTGCCCAGCTTCGGCGGGGCGCTCCGCTCGTCGCGTGCGCTGCGCAGCCAGGTGGAAGAGGTAACCGCGGGTCTCAGCGACCCTGCCGAGAAGATGGCCGCGCTCTACGACTACGTCCGCACGTCGATCCGCCACGACGGACGCCGCGGCTACCTCACCAGCGCCAGCCTCAAAGAGACGCTAGAGGAGCGCTCTGGCAGCGCCGCCGACCTCAACCTGCTGCTGCTTCAGATGCTGCGCGAGGCCGACATCGGTGCGGTGCCGGTCCTCCTCTCGACGCGCGACCACGGCCTCGTGCAGGTGGCCTATCCGCTCATCACCCAGTTCAACTACGTCGCCGTGCTCGCCAGCGTGGGCAACGCCTCCTACTGGCTCGACGCGACCGACCCGATGCGGCCGATGGGCCTCCTGCCCGCCGAGGCGCTCGCCGGGAAGGGCTGGGTGCCCGACAAGGACGCCCCGATGTGGATCCCCATCGACGTGCTGGGCCCCGGCAAGCGCGCGATCAGCTTCGAGGGAGACCTCGGCGAGGACGGCACGCTCACCGCTGCCATCCGGCTTCGCGCCGAAGGCTACGACGCCATCTGGATGCGGCGCCGCGTCGACGAGGCGTCCCCAGAGGCGTTCATGCGGGACTACCTCAGCGACATGCCGGGCGTCGTCCTGGACAGCGCCCGCGTAGAGAGCCTCACCGACCTCGGCACCCCGCTCGACCTCTACGCCTACGTCCACGTACCCGACTACGCGCAGACGGCCGGCGACCTCTACTTCTTCAACCCAGTCCCGCTCGACCGCTACCTCGAAAACCCCTTCACCTCGCCCGAGCGGCTCTTCCCCGTGGACTTCAACTACCCGCGCACGCATCGCCTGACGGGCATCGTGCGGCTGCCGGAGGGCTTCGTAGTGGACGAGATGCCCGATCCGGTGCGCCTCACCTTCGCCCGCGACGCGGGGACCTACCAGTGCCAACTCGGCGAGCAGGCGGGGCAACTCGTGGTGCGTCGGTCAGTGAACCTGCGCGCCGTCAGCGTGGAGCCGCGGGTGTACCCTGAGCTGCGCGCCTACTACGACCGCATGGTCAGCGCCGATGACCAGATGGTGGTGCTCAAGCGCGGCGCGCCCGCCGCCGAGGCACCGGCCGAGTCAGACTCATCTGGTGCCGCTAGCGACGAGGGCAGCGGTAATGAAGGCAGCGGCGACGAGGACTGACCCATGGCCCGAGTACTCGCCCTCCTGGCACTGCTGGCGGCACCGCTGCTCGCTCACGCCACGCCACCGCATGCGCTCCCGCCCGACGACGACCCGAGCCTCGCCGTCAACGCGGCAGCGCAGTTGCTCTACGAACTGTACGACCACGGCGCTGTGGTCCGGCGGCACGACACCCGCGTCGAGATCCGGGGCCCGGGCCGCGCAGTCCAGACCGACCGCCGCGCCGTGACCATCTTCGACGCGCGCGGGCGCGACTATGGCACGCACGTGGTCTTCCACGACAGCTTCCGCAAGCTCAAGCGCTTCCGCGCGTGCCTCCTCGACGCCGAGGGCGAGGAGATCCGGTGCCTCGGTCGCCGCGACTTCGCCGACTACCCGGCCACGAGCAGCTACTCGCTCTACGACGACAACCGCGTCCGCGTGGCCGAGTTTGTCCATGATGTCTATCCGTATACCGTCGTTTTCGAGACGGAGGTGGAGCACGACGGGCTCCTCGGCGGCCCGCCCGCTTGGCGACCGCAGCCGTCGGGCAACCCGGTGGAGCAGGCGCGGCTGACCGTGGCGGTCAGCGGCAGCCTCCCGCTTCGGCATCGCGCGCACCACCTCGGCGATGATGCAGCGCCGACGGTGACGCAGCAGGGCGGGAGCACCGTCTACACCTGGATGCTAGGGATGCTGCCGTGCCGCGACCGCGAGGCCCTGGGCCCTCGGTTTGCCGACCAGGTGCCGCACGTCGAGGTCACGCTCGATGCCTTCGAGATCGGCGGGGAGCGCGGGCGGCTCGACTCGTGGCAAGCATTTGGAGCGTGGTACGGCCGGCTCAGCGAGGGACGCGCGGAGCTGCCCGAGGCCGCGCGCGCGGAGGTGCTCGCCATCGCCGCGCAGGGCACGACGAAGCGGGAAAAGGTGCGCCTTCTCTACGAGCACCTCCAGACCTCGATGCGCTACGTCTCCGTGCAGCTTGGCCTCGGCGGCTGGCAGCCCTTCGACGCGGCCTACGTCTACGAGCGGCGCTACGGCGACTGCAAGGCGCTCTCGAACTACCTCATGGCGATGCTCGGCGCCGCCGGCATCGAAGCGTATCCTGCGCTCATCCTCAACGGCTCCCGCGCCGAAGATCTCGACCCCGACTTTCCCTACAACGAATTCAACCACGTCGTCCTCTACATCCCCATGGACGACGCTGCGGCGTCCGGCGAGGAGCCGCTGCCGGGGGCCGAGCCGCTGTCGGGGGCCGAGCCGCCGCTCTGGCTCGAAGCGACCAGCACGCGGATGGCCTTCGGCCACATCGGCGCGAGCAACGAGGACCGGCACGCGCTCGTGGTGACGCCGTCAGGGGGCAGGCTCGTGCGGACGCCCGCGAGCACAGCCGCTGAGAACCGAGAAGACCGCCACCTCGCCCTCACGCTCGATCCCAGCGGGCGCGTCTCGGGCACGCTGCGCTACACCTACACCGGCGCGCAGGTCGACCGTGTGCGCGGCGCGCTCTGGCAGGCCTCGCCGCAAGACCGCCTCGACTGGCTCTACGAACGGGCGGCTCAGGGCGGCGACCTCTCGGCGCCCGACTTCAGTCGCGTCGACACGCGCTCCGACACCTTGCAGCTCACGGCCAGCCTCGACGTGGCGCGCTTTGCGTCCAGCATGGGCAGCCGCCTCTTCGTCCAGCCCAGCCGCCTGCTCCACACGCCAAGCGTCCCGTCGGAGACAGAGCAGCGCCTGCATCCTATCCGCTTCGCCCACCCCTACCTCGACACGGACGAGGTCACACTTCAGCTTCCCGAGGGCTACGGGATCGAGGTGCTTCCCGAGCCGGTCGTGCTCGACACAGAGTTCGGGCGCTTCGAGACGCGCGCGGACCTGAGCGACGATGGCGCGCTGCGCTTCAGGCGGACCCTGGAGATTAGCGCGCGCGAGCTACCCGCGTCAGCCTACGACGACGTGCGGGCGTTCTTCGCGGCGGTGGAGCGGGCCGGTACCGAGCAGGTCGTCCTCCGGAAAGAGAGGTAGGGCCTCCCTACGCGCTGGCCTTGCGCTCTTCGTAGACCGGCGTGGCGTCGCCGGTGACCACCCGGCGGGTGATGCGGCACGACGCCACGCCGTGCATGCCGGGCGCGTCGAACATCACGTCGAGGAGCGTGTCTTCGAGCACGGCGCGGAGGCCGCGGGCGCCGGTGCCCCGGTCGAGTGCCCGCGTCACGACGGCGTCGAGCGCCTCGTCGTCGAAGAAGAGGTCCACGCCGTCCATCGCGAAGAGCTTGCGGTACTGCTTCACGAGCGCGCTTTTCGGCTCGGTCAGGATGCGCCGCAGTTCAGTGGGCGTCAGTTGGTCGAGCGCGGTCATCACCGGCATCCGCCCGACGAGTTCGGGGATGAGGCCGTAGTGGACGAGGTCGTCGGGCTCGACGTAGCTCAGCAGCGCGGGGTCGTTCTTGTCGAGCGCGCCGGGTTGCACGCCGTTCGTGCCGGGCTCGACGTAGAAGCCGATCGGCGCTTTCGCGAGCCGTCGCAGGACGATCTCGCCGAGGCCCTCGAACGCGCCGCCGCAGACGAAGAGCACGTTTGTGGTGTCGAACGAGACGAGGTTCTGCTCGGGGTGCTTGCGCCCGCCCTTCGGCGGGACGCCGGCGATGGTGCCTTCGAGCATCTTGAGCAGCGCCTGCTGGACGCCCTCGCCCGAGACGTCGCGCGTGATCGAGGCGTTGTCGCCCTTGCGCGTGATCTTGTCGATCTCGTCGAGGTAGATGATGCCGCGCTCGGCCCGCTCGATGTTGAAGTCGGCGGCTTGCAGGAGGTGGCTCAGGATCGACTCGACGTCCTCGCCGACGTAGCCCGCTTCGGTGAGTGCGGTGGCGTCGGTGACGGCGAGCGGCACGTCGAGGATACGCGCGAGCGTGCGCGCCAGCAGCGTCTTGCCCGTGCCGGTCGGCCCGAGGAGCAGAATGTTCGACTTCTCCAGTTCGACGTCTTCGAAGTCGAGGAGGTAGTCGTGTGCTTCGAGCCGCTTGTAGTGGTTGTAGACCGCGACGGAGAGCGCCCGCTTGGCCCGCTCCTGCCCGACGACGTGCTCGTCGAGCGCCGTCTTGATCTCGCGCGGCGTGAGACGGCGGTTACGGTTCGGGCGGCGCGGTGGGGGTGCCGTGTAGGGTAGCAGTTCGCCCTGCACGATCCGCTGCGCGTCCTCGATGCAGCGGTCGCAGATGTAGACGTCCGGCCCCGCCACCATCGAGGCGACCTCGTGCGCGGCGCGCCCGCAGAAGGAACAGCGGATGATCTCGTCGCCGACGGGATTCATGGGGCAGAGGGGAGGCGGTGGAACGAAACAAGTATACGGACTCGGCGAAGGCGCGATTTCCGACGTGGGATTGGCGATTTTCGATGTGGGCGCTGCAAACAACGGCGAATCAAAAATCAAACATCGTCTCTCGAACCTCCGTGCTTCCCGACGCCTTCCTCGACCGCCTGCGCACTATCGTGCCGTCCGAGCACTACGACGCCGTGGCGGCGAGCTTCGCTGCGCCGCAGGCAACCGGCTTCCGCGTCAACACGCTCCGCGCCGACGAGGCGACGGTGCTCGACGCCTTGCGTGCGGAAGGACTGCGCCCGCACGCCGCCGACGGCATCCCGGGCGGCTTCTGGGTCGAGGCCGACGAGCGGGCCGCCCTGCTCGCAAGCGCACCCTACGCGGCGGGCCACGTCTACGTCCAGAACCTCGCAAGCCAGCTGCCGCCGCTCGTCCTCGACCCACAGCCCGGCGAGACGATCCTCGACCTGTGTGCGGCACCGGGGAGCAAGACGCGCCAACTCGCCACGCTGATGCAGGACGAGGGGCGCATCGTGGCCGTCGAAGTCGTGCGCAAGCGCTACTACAAGCTCCGCGACAACCTCGCGCAGCAGGGCAGCACCCTCGCCGAGCCGGTGTGCGCCAACGGGGCGGGCTTCTGGCACCGCTCGCCCGAGGCGTTCGACCGCGTCCTCCTCGACGCGCCGTGCTCGACGGAAGGCCGCTTTCGCACGGACACGCCCGAGACGACGCGCTACTGGTCGCGCCGCAAGATCAAGGAGATGCGCAGCAAGCAGCAGAAGCTGCTCTTCTCCGGCATCCAGGCGTTGCGGACCGGCGGCATGCTCGTCTACTCAACGTGCACGTTTGCGCCGGAGGAGAACGAGGCCGTGCTCGCCAAGGCCCTCCGTACCTTCGGCGATGCCATCGAACTGCTGCCCGTCACGCTCGACGGCGAGGCGCTTGCGCTGCCAAACACGCAGCCGACGCTCTCGGAGTGGAACGGCCGCGCCTTCCCCGACGAGGTCAGCGCGGCCGTCCGTGTGCTTCCAGGCGCGACGATGGAGGCGTTCTTCGTGGCCAAGCTCACCAAGCACGCGAGCACGCTCCGCGGCTGAGGTCAACCTTCCCGGCGTGGTCAGCGGAGCACGGTCAGCGCAGCACCGTGAAGCGACGCGTCTGCTGGCCCGCTTCGGTCGCGAGCACGGCCACGTAGATGCCCGAGGCCAGCCTGTTCGTGTCGAGTTGGGC
>JBCBEX010000101.1:0-14628 GCA_038528235.1 Bacteroidota bacterium | reverse complement strand
GCCGGTCTGGGCAAACGTTGCGAAGTGCGCAGGCTGCGCGGCCCTCAGCCAATAGCGCATAGGGTCTACGGTGAATGTCAAGGATAAACGGCTATCGAAAAACTACGCGACGCTCTGGGACGCAGTCGAACCCGGCAACATCTCCCCTACCCGAATTGATGACCGAACCGGCTGGCGGGCCCTGCGTTTCTATAGCATGAGTACCCATCCCTCTAGGCCTTCGCGTCGTACGCCTTCGAAAGCGCCGCCGTTGGACTCCAAGCCGGACGAGGCCGCCCCCGACGCTTCGAAAGTTCCGCTCCTTCCTGCGTTGGGTCGAATTCTGGCGCTCGCTCGGCCCTACGCCGGCCGCCTGGCCATCGCGCTGATTCTGACGGTGGGCGCTACAGTTGTCTCCCTGATCGTGCCGCTCGGGCTGCGTGAGTTGCTCGACGCCGTCTTCGAGGCGGGAAACAGCGGGCTTCTCGACACGCTCACCGTGCTCCTGCTCGGCCTGTTTGTGGCCCGAGCCCTGTTGAGTCTCGCCGGTGAGTACCTCCTCGGCTGGACCGGCGAGCGTGTTGTCTCGGACTTGCGGCAGCGTCTCTATGCGCACCTGCATCGGCTGGGGCTTCGCTTCTACGCTGAGAGCCGCACGGGCGAGATCACGTCGCGGCTCACCAACGACGTCTCAAAGATTCAAAGCGCGGCAACGAGCTCGCTTTCCAGCCTGCTCACCGAAACGATCTCCTTCATCGGTGCCGTAGGGCTGATGCTGTTCCTCAACTGGCGGCTGTCGCTCGTCATCTTCGCCACGGTCCCGGCTGTCTCGTTCCTCACTCGCTGGGCGGGCGTGAAGCTCCGGCAACTCGCGCGGTCGATCCAGGATCAACTCGCCGACACGACGGCCATCGCCGAGGAAGCCATCCAGGGCATTCGTGTTGTGAAGGCCTTTGCACGAGAACCCTACGAGGTGGCGCGCTACAGCGAGGGCGTCGAGGCGCTCTTCGAATCATCGCGTCGCAAGATCCTTTTCTCGTCGGCCTTCTGGTCCAGCGTGGGGATGATCTTCATGATGGTGATCGTTGGCATTTTCTGGTTTGGGGGGCGCGAAGTGCTCGCGGGGCGGCTCACAGCGGGCGACCTCGTCGCGTTCATTTTCTACGCGCTCACGATTTCGAGAGCTGTCGGCTCGCTGTCCCGACTCTACACGACCTACAGCAGCGCCGCCGGTGCGTCGGAGCGGTTGTTCGACCTGCTCGATACTGTCCCGGAAATCCCTGAAGCTCCGAAGGCCCAACCACTCGCGCGTCCAAGCGGTGCCGTGGCTTTCGAAGCCGTGTCGTTTGCCTACGACGAGGGCCATCACGTGCTCACGGATGTGTCATTTGCGGTGGAGCCCGGAACGACGGTTGCGCTCGTTGGACCCAGTGGCGCGGGGAAAACGACGCTCCTCAACCTGATTCCTCGCTTCTACGACCCCGTTGCGGGCCGCGTCACGTTCGACGGGCGCGACCTACGCGAACTCCAGATCGCCTCGTTGCGCAACCACATCTCGATCGTGGCGCAGGACGTGCAGCTCTTTGGGCGCTCCGTGCGTGAGAACATCCGCTATGGCCGCCTCGACGCCTCGGATGCCGACGTGGAGGTCGCAGCTCAGGCGGCCAACGCGCACGACTTTATCACCGCACTTCCAGGGGGCTATGATGCCGAGATCGGCGAGGATGGCGTCAAGCTGTCCGGGGGCCAGCGGCAGCGCCTTGCCATCGCCCGCGCGCTGCTCCGCGACCCGGCCGTGCTGCTTTTGGACGAAGCCACGTCCGCACTCGATGCGGAGAGTGAGGCGCTCGTGCAAGAGGCGCTCGCTCGGTTGATGGACGGCCGCACGACCTTCGTCATTGCTCATCGTCTCGCTACCGTTCGCGACGCCGACCGGATCTTGGTGCTGGACCACGGCCGCATCGTTGAGACGGGCACGCACGACGAACTCGTCGCGCTAGACGGCCTGTACGCTCGTCTCGCAGCGATGCAGTTCAACGGGGCCGATGTCGGTTTCACGGGGCCGTCGAGTGAAAACGGAGCGACGGAGCTGCTGATGTCGTGACGCATCGCTGAAGAGCGACCTGGGCAATTTGGATAGGGGCAAGCCGTTTGGTCGGCTCCATGTTTCGGACCGCCCTATCTTCGGGCTTTCCTACCTACTCGTCCTACCGATGTCCGACGACGCCCGCGATCCTGAGGAGCGCTTGACTTCCTCGCCCGAGGAGTTTCCCTCTGCCCCCGACGACAGCCCCATCTCCACGAACGGTAGCCCGTCGTCCAACGGGAAAGGTGCTGCGTCCGAGGAGCCCAGCGGGTTCTTTGCGAAGTTCCTCGCCTTCGTCGAGTGGTTGGGCAACCTGCTTCCACACCCGGTGACGCTGTTTGCGCTCTTCGCGTTCGGTGTGATACTCATCAGCGGGATCGCGGGCTGGTTGGAGTTGGCCGTCGAGGATCCGCGCCCTGACGGTGCACGCGGCCGCGCCGACGACGGCATGATCCGCGCCGTGTCGCTTATGACGGGCGAGGGGCTGCGCTTCATTGTCACCACGCTCGTGACCAACTTCACGGGGTTCGTGCCGCTCGGAACGGTGCTCGTGGCGCTGCTGGGCGTGGGCGTGGCGGAGTATTCGGGCATGCTCTCGGCGCTCATTCGCGGCATCGTGCTCAAGGCGCCCAAGGGCCTCGTGACGATGGCGATCGTGTTCTCGGGCGTGCTCTCCAACACGGCGAGCGAGATGGGCTACGTCGTCCTCGTTCCGCTCGCGGGCGTGATCTTCCTGGCCCTTGGGAGGCACCCGTTGGCGGGGATGGCCGCGGCTTTCGCAGGCGTCTCGGGCGGCTACTCGGCGAACCTCCTCATCGGCACCGTAGACCCGCTCCTGGCAGGCATCACGCAGGAAGCCGCCCAGCTCATCGACCCGGAGTATGAGGTCCATGCGGCGGTGAACTGGTACTTCATGATGATCAGCACCTTCCTGATCACCGGTGTAGGGACCTACGTGACGGCGAAGATCGTGGAGCCGCGGCTGGGGTCCTATGACGACTCGAACGCCGACCCCAGCATCCACGACGAGAACGCGATGGAGCCGCTCAGCGCGAAGGAGGTCAGCGGCCTCCGCTGGGCGGGCGTCGCTTCGCTGGTCGTCTTCGGCATCCTGGCCTTGCTCGTCGTTCCTGAGAGCGGCGTGCTGCGCAACCCGGAGACGGGTGCCGTACTCAACTCGCCGTTCTTGCGTGGGATCGTCGCGTTCATCTTCGTCGCGTTCCTAATCCCAGGTGCGGTCTACGGCTGGGTCGTGGGCACCGTGCGTTCGGACCGCGACGTGGTCGAGGGCATGGCCAACGCGATGAGCACGCTCGGGCTCTACATCGTGCTCGTGTTCTTCGCGGCGCAATTCGTGGCCTTCTTCCGCGAGACGCAGCTCGGCGCGATCCTCGCCGTGACCGGCTCCAACTTCCTCATCGAGGCGAACCTGACGGGCCCGCTCGTCTTCATCCCGTTCATCTTGATGTGCTGCTTCGTCAACCTCATGCTTGGGTCTGCGAGCGCCCAGTGGGCCGTCACCGCGCCCATCTTCGTGCCGATGCTCATGCTCATCGGCTACAGCCCCGAGGTCATCCAGGCCGCCTACCGCATCGGCGACTCGACCACGAACATCATCACGCCGATGATGAGCTACTTTGGGCTCATCCTCGCCTTCGCTGCGAAGTACGACCGCAAGATGGGGATCGGGACCATCATCGCCACGATGCTCCCCTACTCGATCTTCTTCCTCATCGGGTGGGTCATTCTCTTCTACCTCTGGGTATTCGTGCTCGGTATGCCAGTCGGCCCGGAGGCTCCGACCTTCTACACGCCGGGCAACTGAGCCCCTTTCGTTTCGACCGCGCCAGACCGATGCCCGGTCCCCCGCTCCCTGACGTCGATGCCCGCGCCATCCGCGCCCTGCATGACCTCTGGGTGCGGGCCGAGATCGCGGGCGACGTCGAGACGCTCCTCGGTTGCTGCACGTCCGACGTTTGCTGGATCACTGATGACGGCGAGGAGGTCGAGATCGGCCACGACGCCGGACGACGGCTTTTCACGTCGCCCCTGCGCCTCCTAGACCTACAGACGGAGATTACGGACCTCTACGGCGCCGAAGGCGTCGCCTACAAGTCGTGCCGCTATGAAGCACGGCACCGCGCACCTGACGGGAGCCTCACAGCCAGCCAAGGCACCCATCTCTGGATCCTGCACCGGCTTAGCGAGGGATGGCGCGTCTCGCTCGTAACCTGGCATCGTTCGCGAAGTCGATGAGCGTGATCGGTCGTGCCGACACGGGCTATGCAACTCCGGTTGTGGGTCTGAGCGGTGCGGACGATCTTGCCGCGCACCCACCCCACTACCCATGCGTCGCCTGCTCGCTCTTTCGCTGCTCCTGCTCCCGTTCGTTGCTGTCGCGCAACTCTCGGACGATTTCTCCGACGGCGATTTCACTGCGAACCCGACGTGGACGGGCGACACGGACCGATTCTCGGTCGTCCCCTTCGAGAGCGACTTTGCCCTCCGCTCGGACGGCCTCGCCGAGAGCGACACCATCGCGCTGGCGACGTCGAGCGCAACGACGGCAGGAACGTGGCGCTTCCGCTACCGCTTCGAGGACAACCTGACGACCGGCAAAGGCACGCGCGTCTACCTACTCGCAGACACGGACGATCTCAAAGGCGAAGTGCGCGGCTACTATGTCCAGATCGGCACGAACAACAGCGACGAAATCCGCCTCTACCGGCAGGACGGTGCACCAAACGACCGCATCGAACTCGGCGACGGACTCGCGGATCTCGTGACTGGAGAGTCGGGCGACGTGGTCGTGGAGGTGACACGCGATGGCGCAGGACTATGGGCCGTCACGGCCAACCCAGACGCGAGCGGACCAAGCTTTACCGCCTCGGACGACACCTACGCTGCCAGCACCCACGTCGGCGTCTGGCTCAAACACACGGCGGCGGCAGGTCAGGCGTTCTTCTGGGACGACTTCGAGGTCGCAGGAGGCAGCGGCGATATGACGCCTCCTGTCGCCGAGTCGGTGATCGCCGGGCGGACACTGCTGACGGTTCAATTTTCCGAAGCGATCGACGGCGATACCATCGAACCCGATGACTTCGTGGTGCCAGGCGTAGGCTCTCCGTTTGCGACCGAGCGCGACAACTTCGACGGCATCCGGTTGTTTTACAGTGAGGCATTCGCGCCGGGGTCGTACACGCTAGAGATCAGCGGCCTCGCCGACGCCGCAGGCAACCAGCTCGTCCCAACCGTACTCCCTTTCGAGATCGAGGGCGACCCGCCCGTGCTCGTCGAGGCAATCCCGCTCTCAGAAACCATGGTCGAGGTCCGCTTCAACGAGCCCATAGACAACATCTTCGACCGGCTCCTCTTCGAAATCACGCCGGGAATCGGTACGCCCATCGAGGCGGGCATCCCCCTCAATCCGCCGGTAGCCGTCAACCTACTCACGCTCGGATCACCGCTCGTTGACGGAACGCTCTACACCGTCACGGCGCGGGGTGCCATCGACGCGCTCGGGAACGAGCAGCCCGAAACCTCAGCCTCGTTCTTCTTCGGAACGCCGGCGGTCCCGACCCTCGGCGACTTGATCGTGAATGAGATCATGTACGACCCGCCAACTGGCGGCTCCGACGAGTATGTGGAAGTCTTCAACCGGACCACGTCGGCGTTCGACCTCAGCGAGTTCTTATTGGCTGACGCGACTGCTGCGTCCCGTATTGCCACCGCGCCGACGGTGATCCAACCGGGCGGCTTCGCCGTGCTCGTGCGCGACTCACTCGCCTTCGCGACGGCCTTTCCCGGCGTCCCATTCGTGGAAGTGCCATCGTGGCGAGCCCTCAACAACGGCGGCGATGACGTGACGCTGCTTTTCCAGCCTACCGACGACGACGCGCCCGTTGAGATCGACCGGGTGCCCTACCTCCCGAGTTGGGGCGGGACCGACGCTGCGCTGGAGCGGATCGACCCCGAGGGATCCTCAGCCTCTGCCTCGAATTTCGCAACCACGACCGATCCGAGCGGTGGTACGCCAGGCGCAGCCAACAGCGTCTTCGCCCCCGACACCACGCCGCCCTCACTCCTCGAGATCGAAGCCATCTCTGCAACTGAGTTGCTCGTGCGCTTCGACGAACCCGTCGACGCGGCCACGGCAGGCGCTGCGTCGAACTTCACCATCTCAGACGGCATTGGGGCACCTAGTACGGCCACCGTGGCGCCTGAGGGGGACCCGGCCGAAGTGGCGTTAACCCTGAGTACGCCGCTCACGGGTCCGCAGTCCTTCGAGTTGGTCGCACGCAACATCGCCGACCAACGCGGCAACGTCCTCGCAGAAGGACGCGTCTCGTTCTTTTTCGGTGAGGGCGACACCCCGGACCCGAACGACCTCGTCATCAACGAGATCATGTACGACCCACCCAGCGGGGGCTCCGGCGAGTACGTCGAGGTGTTCAACCGCACCACCGACCGCGTCTTCGACCTCCGCGACTTCACGCTCGATGATGCCTCCATCGTTCCCACCGCCATCACCGAGGCGGCGGCGTTCGTCGGTCCAGGCGACTACGCGGTTATAGCGCAGGACCTCGACGCGTTTCGGGCGGCCTTTCCCAACTTCGACGCCACGGGCGCGGTCGTCATCGAGCAACGTGGCTGGGGCACGCTCAACAACAGCGGCGACACCGCCGTGCTCAGCTTCGGTGCCGACGCTCCCGTCGTGATTGACTCTGTGGCCTACCTCGCCAGCTTCGGCGGCGATGGCGTTGCACTGGAACGCAGAGACCCGGCAGGCGCGTCGTCGAGCCGCAGCAACTTTGCCTCGTCTACAGATCCGGAAGGGGGCACCCCCGGCCGCCAGAACAGCGTGTTCGAACTAGACGAAACGCCCCCGATGCTTGTCGGAGCGGAAGCGCTCGACGCGACGCGCCTGCTCGTCCGCTTCGACGAGCCGCTCGCCCAAGACGGCGCTGAGAACCCGGCCAACTACACCATTTCGGACGGCATCGGCGAGCCTAGCGCCGCCCAGCTTGCGCCGGAGGGCGATCCGACGGACGTGCTACTTACGCTGGGCACTGCGCTGTCCGGGCCGCAGAGCTACACCCTCACCGTACGTGGCGTAGCTGACCTGCGCGGCAACGCGATTTCTGAGACATCGACGCGGTTCTTCTTCGGCGAGGGCGATGTGCCGCTCCCCGGCGATCTTGTCGTCAACGAAATCCTCTACGACCCGCCCGCCAACGGTGCAGGCGAGTACGTCGAAGTCTTCAACACCACGACCGACAAGGTCTTCGACCTACGCCAGTTCGCACTCGACGATGCCAGCGTGGTGCCTACGCCAGTGACGGACCAACCGGTCTTCGTCGAGCCCGGCGGCTATGGCGTCATCGTGCAGGATGCTAACGCATTCCGCGCTGTATTCGGAGCGCGCGGCGAGGTCGAGCAGGCCGGCTGGGGCTCACTCAACAACAGCGGCGACACGGTGGTCCTGAGCTTTCTCGGTGGCGTGGCCCCAGTGGTGCTCGACTCAGTCGCCTACACGCCCAGCTTTGGCGGCGACGGCGTGGCGCTAGAGCGCAAGGACCCCGCAGGCCCGTCGCAGAGCCGCGCCAACTTCGCTTCGTCCGTTGACCCGGCGGGCGGGACGCCGGGCGCGCTGAACAGTGTCTTCGAGCCGGACACGTTCGGGCCACTCCCCATCGAAGCGGAGATCGCGTCCGATGAGCGCAGCCTCGTGGTGTTCTTCGACGAGCCATTGGACAGTGCCAGCGTAGATGCTGCGGCGTTCACACTCGCGGCGGATGGCATCGCCGTGCCTGCGATCACGGAAGTCGCTATTGCTGCGGGCTCCGAACCAGCGGTGCAGCTCACGCTCGATGGCCGCCTGACCAGTGGCGATCTCACGCTGACCGTCACCGGCATCCGCGACCTGCTCGGCAACGAGACAACCGGGGCTACGCTGCTCATCCCGTTCGTCGCCGATGTCACGCCGCCTTCTGTGACGAGCGCCGTCGTGCTGTCGCCGACCAGCATCGCCGTGCTCTTCAGCGAAGTCGTGCCCGCGTCTACAGCGCTGGTGCCCGACAGCTATGCGGTGGACCAAGGCATCGGCGCTCCCCGCAGCGTCGTGTATGACACTGCGCTCCTCGGCGAGGCGGTGCGGCTGACGTTCGAGACGCCCCTCGTCGAGCAGACGCTTTACACGCTCACCGTGTCTGGGCTCGCTGATCGTAGCGGCAACGTAAGCGGCACTCAGTCTGTGCTTCTGTTCTTCGGCGAGACAGACACGCCCAACCCCGGCGACATCGTCGTCAACGAGATCATGTTCGATCCGCTTGCCGGAGCGGACGGCGAGTACGTCGAACTGCGCAACCTGACGGACAAGACATTCAACCTCCAGCAGTTCAGACTCACGGACGACGGCGACCCCGACGCCTCCCCGATCAGCGATACGCCGCTCCTCCTGGCACCCGGTGGGCTCCTCGTGCTCGCGGAGGCCCCCGACAGCGTCCGCGCCGTCTTCGGCGATGTGCCTAACCTTTTTCGCGCCGACGACTTCCCCGGACTCAACAACACCGAAGACGCCGTGGTGCTCTCGACCCGCATCGATGGGCGAGCGGTGACTGTCGACTCGGTGGCGTACAGCGATGAGTGGCACCGCGCGGAACTGCGGGAGACGGACGGCATCGCCCTTGAACGCATCGCAGGCGACGGCCCGTCGAGCGAAGCGTCGAACTGGTCGAGCAGCCTCGCCGCGAGCGGCGGCACGCCGGGACTGGTCAACAGCGTGTTCGTCGATCCGCAGGCCCCGCCCCCGGGCGACGCCGGCCTGACGATCGACTCCCCGTTTGCACCCGACGAAGGGCAATCGGCACGAATCGCGTTCACGTTGGAGAGTGATGCCGCGCTGGTGCGCGTGCGCGTCTTCGATGGCGCTGGACGGCTAGTCCGCAGTCTCGAATCAGGCGACCTTGTTGGACGCACCGGCTTCCTCGACTGGGACGGACGTGACGACGCCGGGCGGCAACTCCGCGTCGGGATCTACATCGTCCTCATCGAAGCGCTCGACGCGCAGGGCGGCTCTACGGAAGCCTACAAGGACGTTGCCGTGCTAGCCCGGCGATTCTAGGCACAGTTGGGCATTCATCTTCCAGTGGGTTGATAGGCAATAGTTTGATCGTTAGACTGGCACGGTCGTTGTCCGACGCTCGTCGTCCTGAACGTTGCCTCACCTTCTGATGCGCTGCCTTCCGCTGCTCACCCTCGCCTGCCTCTCCTGCATTGCGTCGTCCTCGGCGACCGCACAAACGTGTGTCGAGAACTTCAGGCTTGACAGTCAGGCCGAGGTCGACGCGTTCGATTGCGAGGTCGTTGTGGGCGGACTGCGGCTCTCCAGAGACATCGAGTCGCTCCTGCCCTTGTCGGGGCTTCGAGAAGTCACGGGGTCGCTCACCATTTCGAGTTCATCCCTGCTGTCGCTCGATGGATTGGAAGATCTCACCCGCATTGGTGGCAACCTTGAGCTTCGATCTCGGAGCCTTCAGAATCTCCACGGCCTTCGCCACCTGACATCGGTCGGCGTGACCCTAGAAATCCAGTTTTCTGACGAACTGGTCTCACTTGCCGGGCTCAGCAGTCTGGAATCCGTGGGAGGGCGACTCGATATCGAGCGCAATGACGGTCTCGTCTCGCTCGAAGGGTTGGACCGCTTGGAGACCGTTGGGGGGCGCGTCTCCATCGACGGTAACGAGGCACTTACCTCTCTGGCTGGACTGGAGCGCATCCAGACCATCGGCGGCAGCGTGGAGATCAGAAACAATGAGGCACTCACCACGATTGCCGGGCTCGAACAACTCAAGTTGGTCGGCCAGGCCTCCTCCGGTTCCGACTTCGAGATATGGGGCAATGCGTTGCTCACGTCGCTCGAAGGCTTTCCACCCGCGCTCAGGACGACCGCGTTTCGGCTCTACGTTGGGCGGAATCCTTCCCTCGTGTCGCTTTCCGGCCTACCAGCGTCCGTAGTGGACTGGTCGGGCTCTATCGTCATTCGGGAGAACGCACGCCTCGCTTCGCTTGAGGGGCTGCCGTCTTCGCTTAGGTCGATTGAAGAAGACCTCGAAATATGGGGCAACGGCACCCTCGTGTCACTGCGAGGGTTGCCCGATGGCTTTAAGCGGATCGGACGCAACCTCAACGTGCACGGCAATCGCCGCCTGACTTCGCTGGATGGGCTGCCGCCGACGTTGACCTCTATTGGAAGCCTTGCGCTCGACGACAATGCCGAAGAACTGACGCTCGAAGGCCTACCGGAGTCGCTGTCGTCGTTGGGGTCGTTGGTCGTGCGTGAGAGTCCGGGACTGCGCTCGTTGGCGGGTCTACCCGGCAGCCTTACGGGCCTGTCACGTCTCACCCTCGAGAACAACGCCAACCTCACTTCACTTGCCGGGCTTCCGTCCACCGTTGCCATCGAAACCCTCTGGCTGGACGGCAACGATGCACTCATCAGCCTTGACGGCCTCTCGGCTGCCGAATCGCTGAGCCTCAAGCTTTACAGGAATGATGCTCTCGTATCGCTGGAGGGCCTGCCCAATGCGGTGCGTGCGCTCGACGAGCTCTGGCTCTATCACAACGACGCACTGACTTCGCTAGCGGATCTCCCGTCGAGCCTCGAATCCGTTGGATCGCTCATCGTCTACAACAACGACGCGCTGCGCTCTCTCGAAGGCCTTCCACAGACCCAGGTCGATATCGAACAGCTTACCGTCTTCGGGAATGACCGGCTGAGGTCGCTGCGTGGGCTACCTGCTGCAATCGAACGGGTCAACGGACCCGTCGAGGTCATCGACAACCAACGTCTCGTATCCCTTGAAGGCCTACCGCCCAACCTGGTCGAGATCGAAGGTGCCCTGCGGATTACCTACAACGCAAGGCTCGCCACCCTCGACGGCTTGCCTGCGACGTTGGGCACCGTAGAGCGCGTCGAGCTCTCGAACAACCATGCGATGCCCACCCTGGATGGCTTCCCCCCAGCGCTGCGCATCGCCGACGACTTGACGATCCATCACAACCTGGCGCTGGAATCCCTCGATGGTCTCCCACCTACCATGCCTTCACCCGGAGTGCTGAAGGTGACGGACAACCTGGCGTTGACCGAGTGCTGTGTGCTCTACGGTTTGCTCGTGGGCGACGACGCTGCGCCTACGGTCGACATCCGCGGTAATGGAGGCGGCTGCGACCCGGTGGCTGTCACCAACAATCCGGCGTGCGTGGTCGATGTTGAAGCCGATGTGCCGCTGTCGTTTAGCCTGGCTCCTTGCGTACCCAATCCTACCGCGGGATCGACACGGATCGCGTATGATCTTGATCGCTCTGTCTTGGTAGCGTTGGAGTTGTACGACTTGCTAGGACGGCGTGTCGCCGTGCTGGTGGACGAGGAGCAGGCTGCGGGCTCGCATGAGGTTGTCTGGGACGGACGCGGGCTGTCGAGTGGGACCTACATCGTGCGGCTGGCAGCGGGCGACCGTGTGGCGACCAACCGTCTCGCTCTCATCCGGTAGCCCTTTGTGTTTGCGGTTCTAGGAAGCCAGGGTTATCGTGGGGTCCCTCCGCTCCTCTTCCCGTACTCTAGCCCCCGATGCGTAGCCTTCTCGTTCTCCTCGCAGGCCTGACCCTCGTAGCCTGCTCGTCGCCGATCACCCCCGAAGCCGAGCCTGTTGGCCTCTTCGATGACGCGCCGTATCTCCCAACGCTCGCTTCGGCGCAAGCGTCGGACTGGCAGTTTCTCCAGCCCAACGGCATGCAGTGCCGCGACGGCTCACGCACCGGCTTCGGGCTGCGCCGCGAGTCCGGCTCGCCGAACTTGTTGATCCTGCTCCAGGGCGGCGGTGCGTGCTACGACTTTCTCTCGTGCCTCACCAACCGCTCCCGCTTCAGCAAAGGCGACTTCGACGCCTTCATTGCGGAGTTCGGACAGACGGGCGTCTTCGACAGCGACAACCAGGACAACCCTTTCGCGGGCTGGAACGTTGTCTTCGTTCCGTACTGCACCGGCGACGTGCACAGCGGTAGCAGCCCCAATACGGACGTGCCGGGTCTCTTTGGCCGTCAGGACTTCGTAGGCTACGGCAACATGGAAGCTATGCTCGGCCGCATCCAGGGTCAGGCGAAGCGTGCGCGCCAGGTGGTCCTTGCTGGCACGAGTGCCGGCGGGTTCGGCGTGGTCGGTACCTATGGGTTGGTAGGCGATGAGCTGTCACCGGCGCCCGTCGACTTCCTAAACGACTCCGGGCCAGTTCCGTCGCTAGACAACGTGCTTTCGCCCAGTCTGCAGTCTCAGTGGCGTGACCTCTGGAATCTGGATGCGGCGCTGCCCCCTGGGTGTGACGATTGCTCCCTGCCCAACGGAGATGGACTCGAAAACGTGACGCCGTTCTACGCGGAGAACAACCCCGACCGCTCCTTCGGCCTACTGTCCTACAACCGGGACTTCATCATCCGAACCTTCTTTGGGTTCCCAGGCGCGACTGCGTTTGAAGACGGCCTCTACGATATCCGATCCTCATTACCGCCTTCCAACAGCGGGACGTTTTTCCCGACGGGTGAAGGGCACACCTTCCTCCTCAGCCCTGAGTTCTACTCGGTCCGAGTGAACGGGACCACGGCTGCCGATTGGACGACGTCGTTTGTGGCGGGGGCGCCGACGGACCTCCCCGCGTCTCGCCCCGCGGTCTCGGTTCCCTTGGCCGTAGCCGACTAGGCACCACGCGCCGCCCCATACCTGTGGAAGGGCTTCCGAAACGGTTTGCGTAACTCCAAGCGCTCGCGTTTCTTAGAGATGCTCCTGGCCGCCCACCTCTCCAGGTTGGGCGGTTTTTCTTTGCTCCCTTCTCCCTCCCCCTATGCTCCTCCGTGCCTTTCAGGTGAGCGTCTGTGCGCTCGCCGTGTGTGTGCTCGCTGCATGCGACACGTCTGTTGATACGCCGATCGTCGAGACGGTCTCGTCTAGCATTGGCGTCTTCGACGACGCCCCGTACATCCCCATGGCCTATGCGCGCAGCAGCGAATGGACGTGGCTCGACGCGCCTGAGTCAATGTGCCGCGACGGATCGGCCTCAGGCGTCGGCGTCCGGGCGGTGCCTGGTTCCACCAAGCTGCTCTTCCTGATGCAGGGCGGCGGCGCGTGCCTCGACCCAGGCTCGTGCGAGACCAACCCCTCAAAGTTCGACGAGACCGACTTCAACAACCTATTTGCCTTCATCGGCAACGCCGGGGTCTTCGACCAGAGCCGCGCCAACAACCCGTTCGCCGACTGGAACATCGTTTTCATCCCCTACTGCACCGGCGACGTGCACTCCGGGAGCAACTCGAACGGCTTCGTGCCGGGCGTCGAAGGCGTCCAGCGCTTTGTGGGCTACCAGAACCTCCAGACCTACCTGGGTCGCCTCGGCGATCGTCTAGACCGCGCTGACCGCGTCGTCCTCTCGGGCGTGAGCGCTGGAGGCTTCGGCACCATCGGGACTTACGGCCTGTTCGCCGAGGCCTTCGCGCCGACACCCGTCGACGTGCTCGACGACTCCGGCCCGCTCCTCCGCGATGACGCGGCATATTCGCCGGAGCTGCAGTCCTTCCAGCGCTTCCTATGGAACCTGGGCCCATCGATCCCAGACGCCTGTCCTGAGTGCACGCAACTCAATGGCGATGGCATTGAGAACGTGCTACCCTACTATGCCCGCACGTACCCCGACGCCAACTTCGGGCTGATCTCCTATGAGCAGGACGCGACGATCCGCTTCTTCAACGGCTCGGTCCTGCCAACGTGCACGCCAGAGAACCCGCTCGGCTGCCTGATCCCTGGCGAAACCTTCCGCGACGCGCTCTACGACCTCCGGGAGATCCTCCCCGAGAACGTCGGCACGTACTACGTGCCGGGCGAGGCCCACACGTTCCTCCTCGGCGAGCAGTTCTACACGACGAGCGTGAACGGTCTTCCGTTGACGCGCGCCGTCCAGCGCTTCCTGGAAGGCAAAACGCTCGGCGTACCGCCGACGCCGTAGCTCGAACAAGAGAATCGCGCAAGCGCGCCGCCTCAGCTTCGGTTGGGGCGGCGCGCTTGCGCGTTGCGTAGGGGCAAGACGGCTGCACCCGGTAGTTCAGACGGAGTCGCAAACCCTGGCCTCCACCCGCTCGACGCGCTTCGCACTCTTTACCCCGCACTTATCCCTATCTCATGAACCCGCCCCTCTGCCATACCGTTGACACCCGACCCCGCTAGCTTCCTTCGTTTCGGCCCGCCCCATCAAACCTCCTTGCCACGATGGCGAACATCACACGCATCGACACGCCGTTTCGTCTCGACGCTCCCTTCAAGCCAACCGGCGACCAACCGCGCGCCATCGGAGAGTTGACCGAAGGTTTGCTGCGCGGCGATCGCTACCAGACGCTGCTCGGGGCGACGGGTACGGGCAAGACGTTTGCCATCGCCAACGTCGTCAAGAACATCGGCAAACCGACGCTGGTGCTCTCGCACAACAAGACGCTCGCAGCGCAGCTCTACGCCGAGTTCAAAGAGT